>NZ_JACVOV010000002.1 GCF_018882245.1 Polynucleobacter sp. AP-Capit-er-40B-B4
CAAAAGCAATGGCTGCGCCAATCTTACTTAAGCTGCCGATCTCTTCAGTTGAGGCATTCGCAGTAATGCGATGACCAGTTAGAAATACTAGTTTTTGACGGATTGTTGACATGCATTCATCCAATAGTTGTAAGGATGAATGCAGTATTGAGTCTTAAAGGCTCATAGAATGAGCCTCATAAATTTATGGCAAATATTGGCCCATTTAATCAATTAGTACTGTATGTATGTACAGTATCATAAACCAGTTACTTTCTCAAGTCACTATTCTAAGAATTTCTGTCGCACCCTTAATTCGAAGCCCTCAACCGCCTGAATCAAGAAGTGCTTCATATCAACATAACAAATCCAAACCCATTAGCTTGAAACTCTCAGTTCGCTCTACTTCAAATTAAACCTTTGAATCCACCGCCCTGTGCGCTTAATGGACATATTTCGTGGGTCAGTTGAGTTCACCTGATGAATGGCCCACGCACGCCATTTTTTGTAGCCAGGAATCTCTTTGCTCGCAGCTTCAACCTTCTTATCTAGGGCATCAATTAATTCCTGAATTTTTTCAGCCCTTCTAATGTCCTTTAAGGCTTGACTCATTAATCTCAAACGATTTTCAATTATTCGATCAGTCTCCTGCTGACGGCGAAGTGTAGCTTTAGCCTTTCTTTCTGCAATATTCGCAATCGCTTCCTTTTTCTTATCAACTTGACGTTGATATAACCATTCGATATTACTTCTCTTACGCTCCTCAATATCCATCAATAGCTCAATAGCGAGGTCTCTTAAGATTTCCGGAGTGATATCTACATATTCTCGATAGTCTTTGTTCTCCGACATTCGATTTTGGTCGCTTGTCCAACTAAAGCCATAAGCCTTTCCGGGGGAGCTCTTCCTGCGATAAAAGTGATTGCCATCATCAAAGCAAACGAATCTGAAGTAGTGGTAGCTACCATCCATGTCGACGCTCATAGATTGCGTTCTAGGTCCGTGCACTTTTACCCTGAACCCCAACTTCTCGAAGTAAGTAAAGAAACTATTAAGTGCTGACAACAGTCTTAGTCCCGCAGGATGTTGATACCTAGGCTTATAAAAGCAGTATTTTTCTTTTGCGATATCAGCGTCGTAGCCCAGCAATCTCTCAGTAATTGGATGGGGCCTGCTAATGCTTTTGGGAATAGGGATTAAGGGAACGAGAGCCTCAATCTTCAACCTCACCTCATCAATCGTCTCATCGAATTTTGGAGGAGGTGGCAACTCCATTTGAGCCAACTCCTCATCCGTTTTCTCTGGTTCGTCGAAATAACCATACCGACTGCGAGAACCCCCGCCGATATGGACAAATTGAGATTGGAATGGATACAGCGTTGGCAACTCAGTCTTAATGACTTTCTTGCCATTTGCCAACTTTGCCCAATATCCGAGGCCAGGCGTGGGCACTTTTGCTGCTTTACAGATCTTTCTTAAGCCAACATCAGACAATTCAAATTCTGCCGCAAGCTGCGTCATTGGCTTTGACCATACTAGGTCATACATTTCCTGTCTGGTTAGCGTTCTGGGTGTCATATTCGCCTTTCAATCTGAAATCAAAATAAAGAATTGATATTCAAATTGTAGGAATATGATGTCGTTACAACAACCCTAAAGCTAGATCAATCTTCGTTAAAGCGCTCACGCGTCCAAAGTGCCCTGCCCTTGACCTTACCGGTGCAGATCTTTGTTTTTTGATGTGACTGCTCTGATTGGACCGCCTCTGCAAATGCTTTTTCTTGGGCCTCTTCCTCGGCCTTCATTTTTGCTAGTTCTGAGGCTGGCATTACCTCCTTACTCTCAATCATTTGCTTGAGAGTCTTCATGCCCATAATTTTCCCTACAAATTCAAGATCGTCCATAGCGATATCTTATCTAGAGACTAGGTTGTATTGATAGAAATTTAAAAGCAAGCAATGCTTTACTGGTGGGTAGGCTGGTGGGTAGAGAGCCATCAAATTAATAGAGCCATATAGATAAAGGCTTCCAGGTCAATACTGGCGGAGAGGGAGGGATTCGAACCCTCGGTAGGTTTGACCCTACGCCTGATTTCGAGTCAGGTACATTCGACCACTCTGCCACCTCTCCGGTGTATCTAGGCTAAAACTGAAACATTGATTCTGCCTACTGCTTTTTGATTTATTGGTCGCAAACGCCTGTCATTAGCAGTGCGCCAGAAAAGAATCCAAAAGGCTTCTTACCGTCTTTTGCAAATCCTTCAATACTCAGATAATCCACAAAGGCACCGTTCTTACCTGCAGACTTTTGCGTCCAAATAACTTTGTAAGCATTACCGCTACTTCCAGATGCGATGACTTTGGGCTTTCCCAAAGAATCCATCACATCACCAACCACTTCCCCTGTTTTCTTGACCACTGCAAATTCTTGGCCAATTCTGGGGCTATCTTTAACGATATCTAGCTCTCCATTGCTTTTGATATAAGCGTCACTCAAAACCTCGCATCGATAGGTTTTTTCAGTCGCTAAAACCCCTGGAGCAATCAATGCCGCACAAATAAGGGTTAGAAATAATGAGAGCTTATTCATTTGCTCAAACTTTAAATGGGCTTGAGCACTTCTAAGCCACCCAAGTAGGGTTGCAGCGCTTTCGGAATCGCAATGCTACCGTCTACTTGTTGCTTGTTCTCTAGCAGGGCTACCAATGCTCTGCCCACTGCTAAGCCTGAGCCATTTAAGGTGTGTACTAATTCTGGTTTGCCTTGGCCAGCTTTAAATCTAGCTTGCATGCGTCGCGCTTGGAAATCACCCATGCTAGAGCATGAGCTAATTTCTCTATAAGCATTTTGTGAAGGCACCCAAACCTCTAGGTCATACGTCTTAGTGCTACCAAAGCCCATGTCGCCGGTGCAGAGCAACACTTTTCTATAAGGCAGCTCTAGAAGCTCTAGGATTCTTTCTGCATGTCCTGTGAGATCTTCTAAGGCCTGCATAGAATCTTCTGGCTTAGTAATTTGCACCAATTCTACTTTGTCAAACTGATGCTGACGAATCATGCCGCGCACATCACGACCATAGCTACCAGCCTCTGAGCGGAAGCATGGTGTGTGAGCTACAAACTTCATTGGTAAGTTATCAGCATTCACGATTTCATCGCGGACTAAATTAGTCACCGGCACTTCTGCTGTTGGTATTAGGTAGAAGTTTTCTGTTTTGGCTTCGCCACCCTCATCCTCACCACCCATTTGGCGAGGAACTTTGAATAGATCCTCTTCAAACTTTGGCAGCTGGCCTGTGCCACGCATGGATGCAGCGTTCACCATGTAGGGTGCGTAGACTTCCTGGTACTCATGCTTTGTGGCATGCGTATCGATCATGAACTGCGCTAAGGCACGGTGCAATCTGGCGATTGGTCCTTTGAGTACTACAAAGCGTGAACCGCTAATCTTAGCTGCCACCTCAAAGTCCAGACCTAATGGACCACCGAGATCAACGTGGTCTTTAATCTCAAAATCAAAAATGGGCTGCTCACCCCAACGCTTTACTTCTTTGTTTTCAGTTTCGTCATTACCGATAGGTACGGATTCATCCGGAAGATTTGGGATGCCCATCAAGAAATCTGAAATTTCTGCCTGAAGTACTGCTAAGCGGGCAGAACCAGATTCCATGTCGGTGTTTACTTGTGCAACTTCAGCCATCTCAACTGAGGCATCCTCACCCTTACCTTTTTTCATACCAATCGCTTTAGATAATTGGTTGCGCTTGGCTTGTAATTCTTCAGTACGGGTTTGTAAAGATTTGCGCTCTGATTCCAGGGCGTTGAATTTCTCAACATCTAACTGGAACTTACGAGTAGCTAAACGCGCAGCAACTGCGGCGATATCTTTACGGAGTAATTGCGGATCAATCATATGTTGCTCTGGTTTGGTTTGTTCTGTTTTAGTGCTTAGTGAATATTGTGGCTCTAGTTTAAGCGCAAGACTTCCGCCCCTGCAGGCGGAGTAAAGGTAAAGCGATTGGCAGGCAAATTGACATTGAGCTGGAGCTTATCCAGGGTAACCAGGACCACACTTCCTAGCCCATCAGTTAACTCAAGAGCCTTTGGCAAGCCATTAGCCATGCCAATAGAGATCTTTGTATAAGGCAGATCATTTTTGCTCTTTACATTAGGATCTTTTTTGGGGGTCAGTGAAACCCACTTCATTCCCAAGCGCTCTTCACCTTCAACTAGATCAAAGTGCTGGTCTAGTGAAGTTTCGCCAAACAGAATGGCTGCTGGCGTTGATGCTAAAGCCTGCCCTGCCGGACGAAAGGTTGCCTGATTTAAATCTTTATCCCACAAGATTAATTGCTTGCCATCAGCAATCAACTTTTGCTCGTAAGGCTTTTGCGTTTCCCAAATAAATCGACCTGGACGCTGAAATACAAAATGGCCTTGCGTTTGGCGCAGAACTTTCAAGCCTTTATCTTGCGGCTCATTCGCTTTAGGCGCACGCAACTGCTGTTGCACAAAATCCCCTTCGGCAGTTTTAGAGTTACGTACAAATTGACGTAATTGCTCAGCACCACTCTCAGATTGTGAGAGCGCTGCACCTGCAAACAGAATGCTTGCAATCGCAAGAATTGCTGAAATTAGAAATCTTGGCATGGATTCTTACTCTGAAGGGCGATGCAAAATCTCGCGATTGCCACCGTTACCCATCTTGGATACGAGGCCTGCTTTTTCCATATCCTCAAGAAGGCGCGCAGCACGGTTGTAACCGATACGCAAATGACGCTGCACTAACGAGATGGATGGGCGCTTGTTTTCGAGAACGATAGCAACGGCTTGATCATAGAGTGGGTCGGCTTCACCACCACCCTCACCGGTCAATGCATCGACATTGGATTCATCAGCACCTTCGAGTACGCCATCAATATAGTTGGCTTCGCCCTTCTCTTTGAGCCACTCAACTACGCGATGTACTTCATCATCGGATACAAAGGCGCCGTGTACACGTACTGGCAAGCCGGTACCTGGTGCCATGTAGAGCATGTCACCCATACCGAGCAACGCTTCCGCGCCCTGCTGATCCAGAATCGTACGGCTATCGATCTTCGAGCTCACCTGGAATGAAATACGGGTTGGTACGTTGGCTTTAATCAAACCAGTAATCACATCAACGCTTGGACGTTGTGTTGCTAGAACCAAATGAATACCAGCAGCACGTGCCTTTTGTGCAATACGCGCAATCAGTTCTTCAATCTTCTTACCGGAGACCATCATCAAGTCAGCCAACTCGTCGATCACGATAACAATGACTGGCGCTTTGTAAATTGGCTCCGGATCATCCGGTGTCAAGCTAAATGGATTGGTGAGCTTCTCACCTTTTTCTTCTGCTTCTAAAATCTTTTTATTAAAGCCAGCTAAGTTACGCACACCAAACTTACTCATGAGTTTGTAGCGGCGCTCCATCTCATTAACCGCCCAATTCAGCGCGTTATAAGCCTGTTTCATATCCGTCACTACTGGACACAACAAATGTGGAATCTTGTCGTAGATTGCCATCTCCAGCATCTTCGGATCAATCATGATCAAACGCACTTCATCAGGCTTAGCCTTAAAGAGCAATGACAAGATCATGGCATTGATACCAACTGACTTACCAGCACCTGTGGTACCCGCAACCAAGCAGTGTGGCATCTTCGCTAAGTCAGCCACCATTGGGCTACCGGAAATGTCTTTACCTAAAGCCAGCGTCAGTAATGAGTGATTGTCGTTGTAGACCTGTGAAGTCAGAATCTCTGACAAGTAAACAGATTGACGCGTAGGGTTCGGCAATTCCAAAGCCATGCAGGTCTTACCAGGAATGGTTTCCACTACACGCATACTGACTACGCCTAATGAGCGGGCTAAGTCACGTGAAAGGTTCACAATCTGACTACCCTTCACGCCAACTGCTGGATCAATCTCGTAGCGCGTTACAACCGGACCAGGGTACGCAGCGATGACGGTTACTTGAACATTAAATTCGGCCAACTTGCGCTCGATCAAACGGGAAGTAAATTCCAATACTTCAGCAGAGATAGTTTCTTTTGCTTCTGGCACTGGATCAAGCAATGCGAGTGGTGGTAACTCAGAGTCGGGGATATCCACAAATAATGGTTGTTGTTTCTCACGCTCAACTCGAGCACTCTTTGGAATCTCAACAGGTGCACGCACAATTTGCACTGGCGCAGCAACTTCAACACGGCCACGGAATTCTTCTACAAACTCTTCGCGCTCTTCTGCGGCAGCTTCGCCTAACTTTCGATCCTCTTCGCTATCGCGACGCTCACGGATACGATGGAAAGACACCTCTAAGAAACGACCTACTTTTTCAGCGACATCCAACCAGGAAAAATGTAAAAACAATGAAAGGCCGGCACACAAGCCAAATAGCAAAACCAAGGTTGAACCGGTAAAGCCAAGGGACATTTGTAATGGGTCGCCAATCAGCTCTCCCAAAATGCCCCCAGGCGGTCTAGGAAGCTCCCAGGACAGCGAATGCATCCGAATAGACTCAAGACCCATGCTGCACGCTAATGTCAGGCCAAAGCCCAGCCAGCGCATTAATAAGGAGTCTGGCTTGGCTTCTGGATCCAGCGGCAGGGGAATGCTCCAAAGCTCACGCCAGCCATTGAGTACGCGGCGTCCAAACAGGGCTACCCACCAAAAGGCGGAAATACCAAAGACATACAGCATTAAATCGGCTAAATAAGCCCCAAAACGGCCGCCAAGGTTCTTGGGGGCCTCAAAACTGGCATGGGACCAGGCTGGATCTGCCTTTGAATAGGTCAGCAAAATGGCAAATAAGCCCAGGCAAAGGCCTAGAGAGATGAACCAGCGGGCCTCTAATAAGAGGCGGGGCATCCTGCCCTGCCCGCCGTTCTCTGGGGGCTCGGGGCTCAATGGAGCCTTGGACTTCGGATATGTGGTTCTTGCCATGTTCTACCGATTGTAATCAAGCAAATCTATAATTTGAATATGACTACAAATACCCCAAAACACTCCAAAGTTCTAATCCTCGGATCAGGCCCTGCTGGCTATACAGCCGCTGTCTATGCTGCCCGAGCCAATTTGAACCCTACCCTCATTACTGGGCTGGCTCAAGGCGGTCAGTTAATGACCACGACCGACGTGGAAAACTGGCCTGCTGATGCTGATGGCGTTCAAGGTCCTGAGCTCATGGATCGCTTTTTGAAGCATGCGGAACGCTTCAATACTGAAATCATTTTTGATCACATTCATACAGCAGCCCTAAAAGAGAAACCCATTCGTTTGGTTGGCGATTCTGGAACTTACACCTGTGATGCCTTAATTATTTGTACTGGCGCTTCTGCTCAATACATCGGCTTACCAAGTGAAGAGGCTTTCATGGGTCGCGGCGTTTCTGGTTGCGCAACTTGTGATGGCTTCTTCTACCGCAATCAAGATGTGTGCGTAGTGGGTGGTGGTAACACTGCTGTTGAAGAGGCACTCTACCTCACAGGCATTGCAAAAAAAGTAACTGTCATTCATCGTCGTGACAAATTCCGTGCTGAGCCAATCTTGAATGATCGCTTAATGGCAAAAGTGGCTGAAGGTAAAGTAGAGTTGAAATTGAACGCCACTCTTGATGAAGTGCTTGGCGATGAAAAAGGCGTTACTGGTGTACGCATCAAGAAACAAGATGGCAGCACTGAAGACATCGCTGTAACTGGTGCCTTTATCGCCATTGGTCACAAGCCAAACACTGAACTCTTTGTTGGTCAGCTCGACATGAACAATGGTTACCTTAAGACCCACTCAGGGCTTGAAGGTAATGCTACTGCTACCAACATCCCTGGCGTGTTTGCGGCTGGCGACGTACAAGATCACATCTACCGCCAGGCAATTACGAGTGCTGGCACAGGCTGTATGGCTGCATTAGATGCGCAGCGCTACTTGGAAACATTGGAATAAGTTTTCAGAGTTGCAATAATAAAAACGCCTAGCGATGCTAGGCTTTTTTATTTGAGATTTCTTATACGCTCAAGGCGAGTAAAGCCACCTCAGGCGCACGATCCAATATTTTTAGCAGCGCCTTTGCTGCGCCTGTTGGACTTCTTTTCCCTTGCTCCCAATTTCGGATAGTTTCCAAGGAGACTTCTATGCGATTTGAGAACTCTTGTTGAGACAAGCCAATCCGTTCACGAACTCGCTTTGCATACTTTGCAGCATCTTGCATAGCTTCGTCATCGTCTTGCTGTTGGTGCAACTTTATGAGGCGCTCAGAGGTTGCATCCAATAGCTTCTTATTTACAACTCCCTTGGGGAAACTTTTTGGGTTATTTGGATCAACGCTAACTCGTACTATTTTTTTCATATCGCTTGACCTCCCTGTTGTTAGCTTTCCTTGCTGAAATAATTCTGATGGCCCTAACTCTTCTAGTGAACACAACTACGAAGACCCTTTTATCAATTGCTCCTATTGCGCGATACCGCTCTTCCCCGTAATCCCACCTTTGGTCATGCTCAATAAGTATCGTAGGATCTTTAAAAATTGATATCACATATGCGAAATCAAAATTTCGAGAGATCTGGCATGAGTTACTTTTAGCCAAATCCCATTCAAAATCCATTAACACTATGGTAGGCCAATGGCCTACCATAGTCAAGTGCTTTCAAAATAAAAAACGCCTAGCATTGCTAGGCGTTTTTGTTTATTGCGTTTGTATTACTTAACGTGAGATCACTGGCAATAATGGCACGATGAGTAATGCCACAATGTTAATGATCTTAATCAGCGGATTAACAGCAGGACCCGCAGTATCTTTATAAGGGTCACCTACGGTGTCGCCAGTTACTGCAGCTTTATGCGCTTCAGAACCTTTGCCGCCGAAGTTACCTTCTTCGATGTATTTCTTCGCATTGTCCCAAGCGCCACCACCGGTACACATCGAGATCGCCACAAACAGGCCGGTCACGATCGTACCCATGAGTAAGCCTCCCAATGCAGCAGGTCCTAGTAAGAGACCCACTACGATTGGGGCAACCACTGGCAAGAGTGAAGGAATGATCATCTCTTTAATCGCTGCTGAAGTCAGCATATCTACCGCTTTACCGTACTCAGGCTTAGCGGTGCCCTCCATGATTCCGGGGATGTCGCGGAACTGACGACGCACTTCCTCAACCACTGCTCCTGCGCAACGACCAACCGCCTCCATTGCCATCGCACCGAACAAGTAAGGAATCATGCCGCCAATAAAGAGACCAATGATCACCATGTGGTTTGACAGATCAAATGACACTTGTTGACCAATGCCCTCTAAAGCATGGGTGTAGTCAGCAAACAGCACGAGCGATGCCAAGCCGGCAGATCCAATCGCATAACCTTTGGTAACTGCTTTAGTAGTGTTACCAACAGCATCCAATGGATCGGTAATGTCACGTACAGATTGTGGCAAACCTGCCATCTCTGCGATACCACCAGCGTTATCGGTAATTGGACCATAGGCATCAAGCGCAACCACAATCCCTGCCATCGACAGCATCGCAGTTGCTGCAATCGCAATGCCGTACAAACCAGCCAACCAATACGCTGCAAAAATCGCTGCGCATACAAATAGCACTGGATAAGCAGTCGACTTCATCGAAATACCCAAACCAGCAATGATGTTAGTACCGTGACCTTTGGTGGATGCTTCAGCAATATGTTGAACTGGCTTGAACTGTGTGCCGGTGTAGTACTCCGTAATCCATACCAAACCTGCTGTCAGTAACAAGCCCACTACGGTTGAACCAAACAAACGCCATTGGCTGCCTGGGATACCCAACGCATCGTCCGGCATGATGAAGTTGGTTACAAAGTAGAAAGCAATCAGCGATAGACCGCCAGCAATGACCAAGCCTTTATACAAAGCAGGCATCACGTTTCTCATGCCAGGCGTTGCTTTGACAAATGAGCAGCCAATGATGGAGGCGATGATTGAAACACCACCGAGTACTAATGGATAAATAATCGCAGCCACTGGTGCACCAGTCACCATGAGTGAACCTAACACCATGGTTGCAATCAAAGTCACTGCATACGTTTCAAATAAGTCCGCGGCCATACCTGCGCAGTCACCAACGTTATCGCCAACGTTATCAGCAATCACCGCAGGATTGCGCGGATCATCCTCCGGAATACCTGCTTCGACTTTACCCACCAAGTCCGCACCAACGTCCGCACCTTTAGTAAAGATGCCACCACCCAAACGAGCGAAGATCGAAATCAGTGAAGAGCCGAATGCCAAGCCAATCAGTGGATGCAATACAGAAGAGAGGTCCTGCCCTGCGCCAATCGATACGAGGAACATGAAGAACAAGCCAACACCCAAAAGACCGAGACCCACTACCAACATGCCGGTAATCGCGCCACCTTTAAATGCCACATTAAGGGCTTCGTTCATTCCTTTGGTAGCTGCTTCTGCAGTACGAACGTTTGCGCGTACTGAAACGTTCATACCAATGAATCCACAGGCGCCAGAAAGAACTGCGCCAATAACGAAGCCAATGGCAGTCGCAAAATCGAGGAAGAGTGCCATCAAAATAGTCAGGATTACCCCAACAACGGCGATCGTTTTATATTGGCGCGACAAATAAGCCGCCGCACCCTGCTGAATTGCCTCCGCAATTTCTTGCATCTTGGCATTGCCCGTACTTTGCTTCAAGATCCAGCCGCGCATCACAAAACCGTAAATTACGGCTAGGACACCGCACGCCAAGGCAAAATACAAGCCTAAAGTGACATTACTCATGCTTGAACTCCCTAAAATTAATCGTTTGTTAATCTTTATTGTTTTGCATATCCTGCACTTAGGTAGACCGGGATCACGAAAGCTTTAAACTATGGTCTTTAAGCAGTTCCAGTATGTAACAGAATCACCCCTGCGCCCCCTCTATAGGATCAGGGTATTTACTAATCATTATTCGGAGTATTTATGAGTCTCGACAAAGTCAAGCCAGGTAAAAAGATCCCTGAAAGCTTCAACGTCATTATTGAAATCCCAATGAATGCGGATCCAATCAAATATGAGGTAGATAAAGAGAGTGGCGCAATTTTCGTTGACCGTTTTATGGGTACTGCAATGCACTATCCATGTAACTATGGCTACATCAATAAAACGATTGCTGGTGATGGCGACCCTGTTGACGTTCTCGTGATTACTCCATTTCCATTGATCCCAGGTGTGGTTGTTAGCTGCCGCGCAATTGGTGTTTTGCAAATGGAAGATGAAGGCGGTCAAGACGCTAAGTTGTTAGCCGTCCCTGAAGACAAAATTTTACCTATCTACACTCACTGGCAAAAACCAGAAGACATCAACCCATTACGCTTGAACCAAATTCAACACTTCTTCGAGCACTACAAAGATCTCGAGCCAGGTAAGTGGGTAAAAGTTAAAGGTTGGGGTGGCATTGCGGAAGCTCATCAAGAAATTCTTGAGGGCATCGATCGCTACAACAAAGAGAACAAGTAATTTTTTAAATTATTAAAAGGCTTTGTGAATCGGAGTGAGCTCACAGAAAATTGCTTTAGCCCAAATCAACCCATTACTGGGTGATTTGGCTGGCAACGCGCAACTGATTCACAAGGCCGCTCTAGACGCCCATTCTCAAGGTGCCAAACTCGTAGTAACCCCCGAGCTATCGCTCACCGGCTATCCCCCAGAAGATCTATTACTCCGCCCTGCTTTTATTGAAGCAGCGCAGGAGCAGCTTGAACTCTTGATGAAAGAGCTCGCTCAGTACTCTGGTCTGACCGTTATCGTGGGACACCCCAAAAAGACATCGACTGGCTTGCAAAACTATGCGTCCGTTTTACAAAACGGCAACGTCATTGCAGGCTATGCAAAACAAGAATTACCCAACCATGAAGTATTTGATGAGGTGCGTTACTTCGTACCCGGCAATCAAACTTGTGTATTTGAATGCGACGGCATTCGTTACGGATTGATTCTGTGTGAGGATGCCTGGCATGCTGGCCCCGCTAAACAAGCGCATGCCGCTGGCGCACAAGTACTACTGGTACCCAATGCATCTCCATATCATTTGAAAAAAGAAGCGCTACGTATTGATGTATTGCGTGGCCATATTGCCCAAACTAAAATGCCGCTGGTCTATGTCAATGCTGTTGGCGGTCAAGATGAATTGGTTTTCGATGGTGGTTCATTTGCTTTGAATAGCAAAGGTGAAGTTGTGATGGCAATGCCCCAGTTTGAAACCGGCTTGGGTATGGTTACGACCTCTATATCCGGTGAACTGGAAAAGGGTTTGATTACCCCACCCCAGTCTGTTGAGGCGCAGGCCTACCAAGCACTGGTCTTGGGCGTACGTGACTATGTCACCAAAAATCGCTTTCCTGGCGTGATTATTGGCCTATCTGGCGGCGTAGATTCTGCTTTGGTACTGGCAATTGCCGTAGACGCCCTAGGCGCCGATAAAGTACGTACCGTGATGATGGCTTCACGCTATACAGCGGATATCTCTTGGATCGATGCGCGGGAGATGGCACAGAACCTAGGCGTGCAATACGATGAGATTCCGATTAGCGGACCAGTTGATGCTTTAGAGGCATCCTTAGCCGAGCAATTTAAAGGTTTAAATGTTGACGCTACTGAAGAGAACATTCAGGCACGTGTGCGCGGCACACTGCTCATGGCTCTGTCGAATAAAACTGGTCGACTCGTTTTAACCACTGGTAACAAAAGTGAAATGGCAGTTGGCTACTGCACTCTCTACGGAGATATGGCCGGTGGCTTTGCAGTCATTAAAGATATTGCCAAGACTTTGGTGTATCGCTTGTGCGCCTATCGCAATAGTATTAAGCCAATCATTCCGGAGCGTATTTTGACCCGCGCCCCTTCAGCAGAGTTGCGTCCTGACCAAAAAGATCAAGATAGCCTGCCTTCCTATGAAGTATTGGACGGCATTGTTGAACGATACATGGAACAAAACCAATCCATCGCCCAAATTATTGCTGCAGGCTTTGAGGCGGAAAGTGTTGAAAAAGTCACGCGCCTCATTAAACTTAATGAATATAAGCGCCGCCAAGCACCCCCAGGGGTCCGTGTGACGACCCGTGCTTTTGGCCGGGATTGGCGCTACCCAATCACATCACAGTTTAGAGCCTAGACAGCCTGAAAATAGCCATTTTTGGCAAGCTATTCAAGTTCTAGGTATGATTAACGCATTAGGGGGAATAAATGAAATTAATTACATCCATCATTAAGCCATTCAAACTCGATGAAGTACGCGAATCCTTGGCTGAAGTAGGCGTTACAGGCCTGACCGTGACTGAAGTTAAAGGTTTTGGCCGTCAAAAAGGTCATACCGAACTCTATCGTGGCGCTGAATATGTAGTCGACTTTTTGCCTAAGGTAAAAGTAGAGGCTGTAGTTGCTGATGACCGCGTTGAAGCCGCTATCGAAGCTATTACCAAAGCTGCACGCACTGGCAAGATTGGTGACGGAAAGATTTTCGTTACTGCAGTTGAACAAGTGATTCGTATTCGTACCGGTGAAACCGATAACGCAGCAGTTTAACGATCGATTAAATGCATTACCCAAACCAGCGGCTTAATTAGCCGCTGTTTTTATTTGGATTAACGTAATTGAGAGTCTGTAGAGGTAGAGGGAGCTACAGACTGAACAATTTCAGCTGGCTCCAAAACAATTGTCTTGCTGCTCGTATTGCCAGTGCGCACCTTTGCGCCTTGGAAATACAAATCTACCTGATTTAATCCACCAGTTAACACCTTGAACGGTGGCTTGCCATATACACTCGCTCCAACGCCAGGCTCAAGCAATTTGTTTTGAGTCTTACCGGCAGCATCGACCACGCAAACAGTTTGCGCAGTTTTAGATTGCAAATACACCATGTCACCTGATTTTTTAGGCGCGTCTGGTTTGTAGATCAGGGCTGAAGCATCCGCAGGCGGACACTCAGTTGAGACCGCTGCTGTGACAGGCTGCGCAGCAGGCGCAGGGCCGACAGCAGGAGCATTAGCAGGCGGCTCAGCAGGCGCACTGACTGACGGGGTCTCTGGCGCAACTTCTTGAATGATGACTACTTCTTCTTTAACTGGCTCAGGAAAAAATAGCGGGCGTAAGTTCACCACGGAAAAAATCACTGCTGCAGCAATTGCTAATAGCAGGATGATTTTCTTTTTAGGAGCTGCTGGAGCTTTTGACTTCACACTGTAGTCAAGAATACTTTCAGATATTTTATTAGAGCTGCTTTTTTCAACTTTAGGCTCTGCAACTTTCGCTACTGGAGTAGCTTCTTTTTCTTCTGGTTTTTCTTTTACTTCTTTTACTTTTCCAGGCTTTGCTTTTTTCTCTGCTGCAGAGGCCGCTGTCTCCTCCTGCAATTTTTCTTCCACTTCAACTGCTTTTACAGGTTGCGTCATGCCAGAAAAATCAAATGCCTCTTCTGGAGTGAGCTTTAATAAACCAGCAACTTTTTTTGCCGCCGTGAATTTAACTTGAGCACCGTAGAAACTGCTGCTCTCACCATTCTCAATCTGCTCAATTTGACGAGTAGATAAGCAAGCCATGCCAGACAAATCTTTCGCACTTAAACCAAGACTTTCTCTAGCCTTAGTAAATGCTTCTTTACGAATCTCTGGAAGTTTGTCTGATTTATTCACTGCGCAGCGAGCATCTCAAGTGGAAGTAACAAGATTGATATTAATACCAAAATGGTACAAGGGTAATTAGCCACAAAGCTAATTATTTAAAGGATGATTCTCAAGGTTGGACTCAAGATACTTCTTCACTAAAACCTGAACTGAATCCGCATGCATTTTGTCCATCACTCGGGCTTTATGAACCTTAATCGTGGCATCGGTTGTTCCCAGTTTTACTGCAATATCCTTGTTTAAAAGGCCTTTAACGAGCCATCCGCATACTTCACGCTCTCTCGGGGTTAGGCTTTCGTAATCCTTCTTGGCCTCCACATCCAAAGAAACGCGCTTGAGTTGGCGACTATCAAAGTCAATTGCATCTGCAACCGCTTTAAGGAGCTCTTCTAAGTTAAATGGCTTGAATAAGAAATCAACCGCACCCTTCTTCAGGCCCTGAACAATTTGATGGGGGTGACTTTGTCCGCTCACAAAGATGATGGGCGTCTTACGACCGAATTTGAGGAGCCTCTCCTGTAAGTCTAGGCCCGTCATATCCGGCATCTGCATATCCAAGAGAATGACTGCTGGGGATACCGGCACAGACTTCTCTAAGAACGAGGTTGCAGAGGCATAGTCTTCGACTAGATAGCCCAGTTCCCGCAGCATTCTTGAGAGAGAAATGCGCATGGATTCATCATCGTCAATTAGGTAGATATGGCCGACTTTAGTCATTGAATTCAAAGGAAAAAGTAATAGATGAGCTAATGTACTGCAGTGCTTTTCAGGAAGCTATTAGCTATCTAGCTAATATTTAGACCTAAATCAATGATTTCATTGGTATATTTGTATTGCATTGCAACATTTTGGGTCGATAGAGTTTAGCGCTCAATCTGGAGCACCCTCAAACCCATCTCACGGCACAATAGAGCCTTTCGACACCAACCTTTTCTGGAGTAATAAGCATGAAACGCCTAAATGAACGCTCGCGCATGGTCACCGAAGGGGTCGCTCGCGCACCTAATCGTTCGATGTATTACGCAATGGGTTACGAAGAAAAGGATTTCGTAAAGCCAATGGTTGGCGTTGCGAATGGTCACTCCACTATTACTCCTTGTAATAGTGGCTTGCAAAAATTAGCTGATGCTGCAGTTGAGGCTCTTGAGGCGGCGGGTGCAAAAGCACAAGTATTTGGTACGCCGACAGTTTCTGATGGTATCGGCATGGGCACTGAGGGTATGAAATATTCTCTCGTCTCACGCGAAGTCATTGCTGACAGTATTGAAGTTTGCGTCAATGGTCTTTGGCAAGACGGTGTAGTTGTAATTGGTGGTTGCGATAAAAATATGCCGGGCGGCATGATGGCTTTAGCCCGTACAAACGTTCCTGGCATTTATGTTTATGGCGGCACAATTAAGCCAGGCCATTACAAAGGCAAAGAACTCAATATTGTTTCTGCATTTGAAGCGGTTGGTGAATTTACTTCTGGCCGACTCAGCGAAGAAGATTTAAAAGGCGTTGAGCAGCACGCTTGTCCAGGTAGCGGCTCCTGCGGCGGCATGTATACAGCAAACACCATGAGCTCCTCATTTGAAGCTTTGGGTATGAGCCTTCCCTACTCCTCCACAATGGCTAACGTTGATGCTGAGAAGGTTGCAAGCGCAGCTGAGTCTGCACGTGTCTTGGTTGAAGCGGTTAAAAATAACCTGCGTCCACGCGACATCATTACTAAGAAGTCTATTGAGAACGCAGTGAGCGTCATCATGGCTGTTGGTGGCTCCACCAATGCGGTATTGCATTTCTTGGCTATTACTAGCGCAGCAGAAATCGACTGGACCATTGATGACTTCGAACGTATTCGTAAGCGTGTTCCAGTAATCGTGGATATGAAGCCATCTGGCACTTACTTGGCAACCGATTTACATCAGGCCGGCGGTATTCCACAAGTGATGAAGATTTTGCTCGACGGCGGATTGCTCCACGGTGATTGCATGACCATCACTGGTAAGACAATTGCTGAAGTACTGAAAGATGTGCCATCAGTGCCACGCGCTGATCAGAAAGTGATTCGTACTTTAGATAATCCTTTGTACAAGCAAGGTCACTTGGCCATCCTCAAAGGCAACATCTCTCCAGAGGGTTGTGTTGCCAAGATTACTGGCTTGAAGAACCCATCCATTACTGGCCCAGCCCGCGTCTTTGATTCTGAAGATGATGCGATGGCAGCTATCATGGCGCAGAAGATTAAAGATGGTGACGTTGTAGTGATTCGCTATGAAGGCCCTAAGGGTGGTCCTGGTATGCGTGAGATGCTCGCCCCAACCTCTGCCCTCGTTGGCCAAGGTCTAGGTGAGTCCGTAGGCCTCATTACCGATGGTCGCTTCTCTGGCGGCACATGGGGTATGGTAGTTGGTCACGTTGCCCCTGAAGCGTATGTCGGCGGCACAATCGCCCTGATTAATGAAGGTGACTCAGTCACGATCGATGCTCATAAGTTACTCATTCAACTCAACGTTGATGAAGCAGAAATTGCGAAGCGTCGCGCAGCTTGGGTTCAACCTAAGCCTCGCTATACACGCGGCCTGCTCGCTAAATATGCAAGCCTTGCAAGTAGCGCCAGCAAAGGTGCGGTAACGGATTTGGATTTAAAAATCTAAGTTGTTCGGCCAAAGAAAAAGCCCCTAAGTAAAACTAGGGGCTTTTTTATTACTTCAGCATTACTACTGAATACGAATCTTAGTGTTTCATTGCTCCGCCATGACCGGCGCCTGTGTTGCCCATGGCATTCACAGGCATTTTTACTTCAACTTCACCCGCTTTTGCGAATTTGAGTTTGACTGGAACAGTTTCACCAGCAGTCAATGGCGCCTTAATGTTCATAAACATCAGGTGCAAACCACCCGGCTTTAATTCCACAGCGCCACCTGCTGGCACGGCGATATCTTTTACTTGACGCATCTTCATCACATTGCCATCCATCGCCATTTCGTGCAACTGCACTTCACCAGCAACTGGCGAGCTTGCGGATACCAATTGATCGGCAACGCCCTTGTTTTCAATCTTCATAAAACCACCAGCCACTTGCTGTCCAGGAACAGTAGCACGGGTATAGGCGTTTTCGATCTTGATGTCATTAGTGGTGACACTCTTGGTGACGCCCTGCGCCCATGCACCTTCCAAAGAAGCTATGCCTAAAAAAACGCATAACGCTAGTAACTGTTTTGTCTTCATTTAAATTCTCCTCTTAATAAATAGGTAAAAAACTAATTTTTAGCGAATGATGATTTCGCCATTAACATCTTTTGTAGCTGTTGAAAATCAATCAATCCTGTCTTGCGGGTAACCTTGCCACTCTTATCAATCATGATTGTTGTAGGAGTCTCACCATGCCATTTAGGATCAATCTCATAACGCAAGCGCTCATCAAATGGGGCGGCCACATAAAAGTTATTAGCTTTTTCTAACCCTGCTTTGTTCAACATCTTTTTAATTGAATCAACAGATACATCATCCACCTGAATAAAAATTACCTTAGCAGTAGGATTGCTTTTTACGAAGCTCCCCCATTGCGGCATCTCCTTTACACAGGCCGGGCAAGTCACACCCCAAAAATGAACTGCTACGGGGGCACCATTAGCAGTCTTTACTAGAGAACTCCAATCCCCCGCTTGATATGGCTTCAGAGTATTGGTATCAGCCATCCCAATATTGACCATAAATAAACTCAGGAACAAAGCAATCCAATACTTTTTCATTTTTTATGCCCAACATTGATTAGCTGATAACCATCAGCACGCGTTAACCAAGACAGAAAGACTGCATCTCCATGAGACAGCAACAAGGGGTGATCGCTATACCCTTCAGTACTTGCTAATACTCTCGGTGAATTCCAAGAATTTCCATCATCAGATGACTCTTTTAAATATATAGATGACTTCTTGCCATCGAACTCTTTCCATACCAGCCATACATGCTTTCCCATCGCAAATAGATAGGGTCTTGCAACATTAGACCCCTCCGCGCCAATACGACTTGGCTTGGAATAGCTTGCGCCTTGATTGATTGAGTTGGCATAAAACACTCCTGAGCGCTTACTGCCTTGGGTGTACCAAGCGACATGGAGTTTTCCAGACCCAGATACCGCTATCGATGGCCCATGATGTGGGCAGGCATCTGTTTTCCAATCATCATCCGCAACCCTACGAACGGGGCCTGCCCCCTTACCCGAAATCACCTGGGAGGCCTGATCCCTGATGCCGCCAGCAAAGATAGCTCGATAAACGATGACCGGCCGACCTTGCGGATCAAGCGCAGCACCAATTCGGCAGCACTCACAACTACTTTCGTTTGCAAAACGCTCTGCCTCAAATGATTTACCGCCATCCTGGGAAAATGAATAGGCAATAGAACCACCTAAGCGCTTTTCACCACCCTGCTTTGCTGCAGCCACAAGGCGCTTATCGATCCACGAGATAAAAATATTGCCGTTAGGATTCATCAGAACCGATGGAAAGCGTTGACTAGAGCTATCTTTTACTAAGGATACTGGCGTTATAAATGTATTGCCGCCATCCGTAGATCGAGTGGTATTGATTTGCGCATTCCAGTTAGCGTCCTTAAAAAACGAGTAAGCTAAAAAGATATTGCCATTTGCATCGGAAGCAATTTGCGGACGAGCATCACTGCCTACATCAAGCGACTTTCCATGCTCAGCAATTTTGACTGCAGGTGAAAAGGTTTTGCCTAAATCCATTGATTGAGCTACAGAAACCACGCCATTAGCCGTCCATGCCAATAATAATCTTCCATCCTGAGCAAAGAATGGGGTAGCAGCATTTGCGCACTGCAATCCATCGCCCTGACAAACATCATTAGACTTAGTCTTCATGGCGCCTGCCATCCCTGAAGAATGGTCCATCTGCGCTTGCACTTGCCCAATAGCACCCAATGCACCTAAAAGAAGTGCGAAAAGCAATGCTGAGGGTTTAAACAAGAGATTTATTTTCATCATCATTAAAAGATAATACGCCCGCCGACTGAGATGGCTTGTGGCATACCTTGAGTATAGGAAGTTGAGCTACCTCCCGTACCAAAGGTAATGTACTGACGATTAAACAAGTTCACTGCGGAGGCATAAATCGTTGCATTTTTTGTGAGCTCATAGTTTGCGCGTAAACCCACAACCGCATAAGAAGCCACCGGCAAAGTATTGGAAGTATTTAACCAAGAGCTTCCTACATAACGTACTGTGGCTGTTAGGCTAGCTTGAGGTACCGGGTAATAAGTTAAGCCACCGCCTAGAATGTTTTGCGGAACACCGCCAACCTGCTTATTAATCGGATCACTTGTAGCGCTCATTGTTAACTTAGTGCTGGTAAATGCATAGTTTGCGTCTGTAGCCCACTTCGAGTTGATATCATGATGAAACTGAAACTCGATACCCTGACTTAAGAGGTTTTGATTATTAGTGTAGTAACTGATATTTTTTGAGTTACAAATTCCAACATTTCCAGTTCCAGCCAAAGGGTTGCCTGTAGCACCACACAGACTTCTAGCCAAGGCTACGTCGCTTGAACTTTGACTTGAAAGGCTATAGGTTGCAACTGCATTCTGAATATAGTTATTAAATGCAGTTAATTGCGCAAAGCCACCCTTCCATCGATAGTCAGTGCCCACCTCATAGCCTGTCATCGTTTCAGGCGTTAGATTTGGGTTGGCAAAACTGTAACCACTTGATGAGCCATAAGAACGTAAGGTGTTATTCATGCCTGGCGCATGAAATGCTTGATAAGCGGCAGAACGTAAATCCCAATCCTTACTCATCTTATATAGCAATCCCAGGGTAGGACTTAATTGCGTCTTGCTCTGGTTGGGCACATTTTGATATGAAGGGTTTGCGCCATTAGATCCTGCGTTGTAGTTGGTAGGAGTCTGACTATTCCATTGATCCA
The DNA here is from genome assembly GCF_018882245.1 of Polynucleobacter sp. AP-Capit-er-40B-B4. Classification (GTDB taxonomy): domain Bacteria; phylum Pseudomonadota; class Gammaproteobacteria; order Burkholderiales; family Burkholderiaceae; genus Polynucleobacter. The sequence goes on from NZ_JACVOV010000002.1 coordinate 20,576, forward strand.
CACGAGCAGCCAATGTTGTTTCTAGCGGGAAAGATTCGGCCTTAGACTTTAATTGCCCCATCAAACCATAAAATGTTTGTTGTCCTTGCGCATAATTCACGGCAGCTGAAGTGCCGTTGTTATTTAAATTATTTGTTAAATTTGATCCAGCAATATTGCGCGCATCAACACCTAAGACATACTGATTGATTAAACCTGTAACTTCTTGGGTGTACTGGGCTGACGCCCCCACTGTGCTGTACGGGTCCTTATAGGTTGCATTGATATATGGTGTATTGGCAGGAATATTATTTGACCTGCTAGTAGTAGTGGAGCCATTCTGCTTATTAAAGCCCGTGTTTTCGTAAAAGAAATTGACGTCTACTTTTGACTTATCGTCTAGGCGCGTTGTTGTACCGCCCGCCAAATCTGTTTCTTGCGTAATATTGGTTGCAAATGCATATCCCGAAGATAGATCAGACATCGTGTGATAACCCGCGCGGAAGAAGCCATTGGTATCTTGCGTCGCTTTAAAGTAACCCTGCATTCTGACGTTAGAGTTATGTGAAGATGCTGGCCCTTGGCCATTCTTAATGTTAGCTGGTGAGGCCGGTGAGATTGTTGCAATATTTTGATAGCCATCGGTATTGAAATAATCAGCTGAGAATCGCAGCTGAAGATTTTCAGAGGCGATCAAATCCTTTGAGGCAGCAACGTTACCAGCGCCAAACGCACCATAACTTGCAGAGACCTCCTGTTGGCTATTAACCGGGGTTTTGGTCTTAATATTAATTACGCCGCCCATGCCGTAGTTACCCCACAAGCTGGAAACACCACCGCGAATAAACTCCACAGAGTCAATTGAGGACATGGGCACTAAATTCCACTGTACCGTTCCATAAAAGGCGTCGTTAGCTGGCAATCCATCTATCAACACCAAAGTACGCGCATTACCAAGGCCGCGCACGTTAATACTTTGACCCGTTGGATCCTTTTGGTAATACGGCTGGTCATTCAAAATAACGCCAGGTACATTTTTTAAAATTTGATCAATGGTTTGATCTGGGGCTACTTCTAGAGCCTCTTTAGTGAGAACCGTTGTATTGAGAGGAATCTCATCCAATGGGGTACCTGAGCGGGTGGCTGTTACGGTCACACTCTTTAACTTCTGGTCGTAGTCTGGCGGTGGCGCAATTTGCGCCTGTGCATTAATAAGTACCGATCCAAATAGCATGCCAATACATGCACTGACTTTCTTTTGCTGAAACAACATTTACTGCTCCACTTGATAATGCGGCAACGTATTAAATGAATCGTTGCCAACTACATAGCTAGGCTATGCCCTAAATTTAATTAGGCGTTTACTGGTGGAGCTGCTGAGGGAGGCGTTACCCAAACTGCAAGTGGCTTGGGTGATTGATAGAAAAGTTGTGGCAACAATGCTAAAGTTTGCGGCGCCTGGAATGTAAGGTTGGTATTAAAGGCTGGTGTGATGCTATTTTGCGCTACGCAATATGGGCATGGCTGAGCTTGTTCTGCTACCTCTTGCTCATCGCCTTGCACTTGAATCTGAAGCTTATTGCCATCAGCAGAGCAAATCTCCATCGCAAAACCTTGACCATGTTTCGCAAGCGAGACTGCTTGAGAAACAGCTGGCGCAAGCGCACTCATTGCGATTGCAAAAGCAGCAATCCAGTGAATGAGGCGATTTTTGTAGAGATTCATGATGTAGGAATTTTATCGGAATTTTGTATTTCTTTCGTCTTTCCCATGAAAAAAGGGGCTGACGCCCCTTTTTCCTTTGAAATCGCTATTTCTAGCGAGTTACTTATGCTGCTGCAGACTTTTTCTTGCCTACAAACTTGCCAATCAATGGCCAGAAGAGGAGCAATAAAGCCAAAGATGTAATGCCGCCTACCAATGGGTTAGAGAAGAAAATATCTAAGCTACCCTGTGAGAACAACATGGATTGACGGAATGAATCTTCTGCACGGTCACCCAATACCAAGGCCAAGACCATTGGAGCCATTGGGTAGTCCAGCTTCTTAAAGACATAACCGAGAATACCGAAGCCCATCATCAACCAAACGTCAAACATGGCGTTGTGAACGGTATATGCACCAACCGCACAAATCACAATAATGACTGGAGCAATGATTGAGAACGGAATTCTCAAGATGGAGGCAAACAGTGGCACGCAAGTTAATACAACGAACAAGCCAGCCAAGTTACCCAAGTACATACTAGCGATCAAGCCCCAAACAAAGTCTGGCTTCTCTACGAAAAGCAAAGGACCAGGTTGTAAGCCCCAGATCAACAAGCCACCGAGCAATACCGCTGCTGTTGGTGAACCAGGAATACCGAGTGACAACATTGGGAGAAGTGCTGCAGTACCAGCTGCGTGAGCTGCAGTTTCTGGAGCAACGATACCTTCCATCTTGCCGGTACCAAACTTGTCGCCATCTTTGGATACGCGCTTAGCAACGCCGTAAGCCATGAAAGAAGCAGGTGTTGCACCGCCTGGGGTAATACCCATCCAGCAACCAATTAAGCAGCTGCGTAATGAAGTAGCCCAGTACTTAGGCAATTGCTTCCAAGTTTCCCAAACCACTTTGCCGCGAATCTTCGCTGCTGCACCTTGGAATGCCAAGCCTTCTTCCATAGACAGGAGAATCTCACCGATACCGAACAAGCCGATCACAGCGATCAAGAAGTCAAAGCCGCGCATCAATTCTGGGTTACCGAATGTCAAGCGCAACTGGCCAGTAACAGTATCCATACCAACGGTTGCCAAAGCGAAGCCCAACATCATTGCTGAAATGGTCTTAAATGGCGATCCCTTATTCATACCCACGAAACTACAGAAGGTCAGCAGGTAGACCGAGAAGAACTCCGGCGGACCGAATTGGAGTGCAAACTTCGCAACCAATGGTGCCAAGAAGGTAATCATCACGATCGCAAAGAAAGCACCTACGAATGAAGATGTGAAGGCTGCAGTCAATGCTTCGCCAGCTTTACCATTACGGGCCATTGGATAACCGTCAAAGGTTGTCGCAACAGACCACGGCTCGCCAGGAATATTAAAGAGCACCGATGTAATCGCTCCGCCGAACAACGCACCCCAGTAAATACAGGAGAGCATGATGATTGCGGAAGTTGGTGGCATTGTGAATGTCAACGGCAACAGAATCGCAATACCGTTTGCACCACCTAAGCCTGGCAACACACCGATGATCACACCGAGTGTTACACCAACCAACATTAACAGCAAGTTAAAGGGTGTCATTGCAACGGCAAAGCCGTTGAATAGAGCGCTAATTTCTTCCAACTTGAACTCCTTATTTAATCTTTTTTAATAGTTATTCTTTTTTATTGCACACCCAAGAATTCGAGCGGGTTAAACCATGCACCGTGTGGCAATGGAACTTGGAACCAGTACTCGAACATCAGGTAGAGGGCAGCGCTAACGCCTACAGACACAGCAACCGCCTTCCAAATTGGATACTTGCCTAACCACACCATAAAGATCGCGATGTAGAGGGCTGCAGAAACATAAATACCAATCAATTGCACGCCCAACACAAACACTGTTGCCGGCAAAAGTACAGCCATGACCTGCTTCAATGGCTCACGACCAACAAATGACTCGGTTTCTTTTTTCTTATTAACGATAGCAGCCTGGTAAAGAGTGACTGTGCTTGAAAGCAAAATAATCAAGCTAATGTAGAAAGGGAAATATCCCGCTTCTGGACCGTCAACACCCCAACTAGCGCCTAATTTCAAGCTACCAACCATCACGGTTATGCCAATTGCTAGGAAAACGAGCGCAGTAATGATGTCCATTGCTCTTACGCTGATAGCTGATTCTTGATTTGAATTATTTGTATGTTCAGACATTTTTATATTTTTAATAAAGTTGATTAACGCACTTGCTTAAAAAATAGGACCCCCTACTGGAGGTCCTATCTTATTTTCACAAAATTACTTAGCTAAGAATCCTGCCTCGCCCATCAGCTGCTTGTGCAAAGCTTCATTCAAAGTGAGCCAGTTTCTGAACTCTTTACCAGTCATGAATGTCTGATTGAATGCACCATCAGCCATGAACTTCTTCCACTCTGGAGTAGCGCGAACTTTCTTGAACAAATCGACATAGAAATCAACTTGCTCTTGAGTTACACCAGGAGCCATAAAGATGCCGCGCAACATGACATAGTCAGTTGGAACACCTGCTTCTTTACATGTTGGTACGTCGTACCATGATTGAGTATCAGTAACCTTCTCTTTGTATGGCATACGTGTGTCATCAAATACGCACAATGCACGTAATTTATTTGCACGCCATTGAGCAACCGCTTCAATTGGGTTGTTCACAGAAGAATCGATGTGATTACCAACCAACTGAACCGCTACGTCGCCACCCCCTTTGAATGGGATGTAAGTGAACTTAGCACCAGTTGCTTTTTCAATCGCTACAGTAATGATCTGGTCTTCAGACTTGGAACCAGTACCGCCCATTTTGAATTTGCCGCCTGCTGCTTTAGCGGCATCGATATATTCCTTGGCAGTCTTGTATGGCTTCTCAACGTTATCCCACAACACAAATTGGTCAAGCGCCAACATCGCTACTGGAGTAATGTCTTGCCAGCTAAATGGAATGCCAGTTGCTAAAGGGGTAGTAAACAAGTTGGAGAGCGTAATCACGATCTTATTTGGATCGCCCTTCGCTTCTTTCATTGCCAGGAAACCTTCTGCACCAGCACCTGCACCCTTATTCACAGGAATAACAGCTTGCTTCATCAAATTATTTTTAGTGATGATGCCTTGGATCATGCGTGCCATTTGGTCAGCACCGCCACCAGGGCCAGCAGGAATAATGAACTCAACTGGCTTGGTTGGCTCCCACGCTGCAAATGCAGGTGAAACGCCAGCAACACCAAGTGCCAAGGCAGTAGAAATCAAAGCACCTTTTAACTTCATCTTCATAAGTTATGTCTCCAAAATGGTTAACCAATTTAATTTGGCTTATTTGTTGTGTGAGTGATTTTTAAACAAGATGTGCCAGTAAAACTTGACTGCCATCAATAATTTCACAATCGAATCACACGGGCTTCTGAAATCTAGTAGAAACCCTGATAACTCAAGCCAAAGACCGTAGACAGTGTACTTACATCAGAGACAAAAAACTGCTTTTAATGCACGAAAAATGCACATTTTTGTAAGGTCTTTGCGGAAAATTAGAGTTAAGGGTTTTCCCTTAATTTGAAGGAAGATCAGCGTTGATTAACGGAAGCGATCTAGCAGTTTTTTACTGACTTTATCCAACTGTGTGGAGTCTTTAATTAAGAACTGCAAGCCATTGGAGTCGGCAATCAGCAAGGTATTGCCCGCAATACGTCGAATGTCTTCTTCGCCTTTGAGGCGTATACGTGTTGGACCGCGATCTGTTTCGATATCCCAAATACTTGGAGTGGCAAAAGTTGAGACCTTGGTAATTTTTTCAATGACGGGCATGAACTCACGCTCGGCCAACTCTTCTTCAATCAATCCAAGCTCTGCTTCAGAAATCGCAGCCATGTTTGGAAACCAGCAAAGCTCTTTGCCAGATTGATTCATGATGCCGATGCCTGCGCCAGGAGCGGTAATTGGAAAAGCTCTTACGGGATGAACGCCTACATGTCGCTCACCCTTCTTATCAATAAAGACTAGGCGGCCTAGGGCATCACGCTCGAGCTGATGAGTGGATTGATTGATTTGCGTCATACTCCACCCCCAATTTTTTTTTCAGCTTCTTCTAGCTTTTCTTCTTGCTGCTCCGCTTTCTCTTCTTCCAAGCTTTCGCCAATTGCACCACCCTCAACGAGCTCTGCTGCATGACGTAGCTGAGCTTGGTACAAGGTGTAATAAGCGCCCTGAGCTTCCATTAACTGCTCGTGAGAACCAATTTCAACAATCTCGCCTTTATCCAAGACGACTAAGCGATCCGCTTTTCTCAAAGTGGAGAGACGGTGAGCAATCGCAATCGTGGTGCGGCCTTTAACTAAGTTATCTAATGCGCGCTGAATTTCTTTTTCAGTGGTCGTATCTACAGATGATGTCGCTTCATCCAAAATCAAAATGCTTGGATTAATCAACAAGGCACGTGCAATTGAAATACGCTGACGTTCACCGCCCGATAAAGACTGTCCACGTTCACCCACTAAGGAGTCATAACCTAGAGGCAGGCGTAGAATAAATTCATGGGCATGCGCTGCGCGTGCCGCTTCAATAATTTCTTCACGAGTAGCGTCAGGCTTACCATAGGCGATGTTCTCAGCAATCGTGCCAAAGAATAAAAATGGCTCTTGCAGCACGAGACCAATGCGTTTGCGATAGTCGGCAATGGCAATGCTGCGAATATCGCGCCCATCTAAAGAAATGGAGCCCGAGCTCACATCGTAGAAGCGGCAAATCAAGTTCACCAAAGTACTTTTTCCTGAGCCACTATGCCCCACTAAGCCGATCATTTCACCAGGAGCAATATCTAAATCAATGCCTTTAGTGACAGCACGATTACCGTAGCGGAAACCCACGCCACGCATAGAGATGCGGCCTTTGACTTCACCCAATGGCGCCGGATTAATAGGTTCTGGAACGCTAGAGACGTGATCCAAGATATCAAAAATCCGTTTAGCGCCAGCTGCTGCTTTTTGCGTATGCGAAACAATGCGGCTCATCGAATCCAGGCGAATATAAAAACGTCCGATGTATGCCAAGAATGCAATCAAGACACCCACTGTGACTTTTTGATGCGCCACTTGCCAAATACCAAAGCCCCACACTACCAACAAGCCTGTTTCTGTCAGCAACGTCACCGTAGGAGAAAACAATCCCCAGACGCGATTCACGCGATCATTAATCTGTAGATTATGTTTATTGGAATCTACAAAGCGCTTGAGCTCACGATCTTCTTGTGCAAATGCTTTCACAACACGAATACCCGGAATCGTGTCAGCAAGAATATTGGTCACTTCAGACCAGATGCGATCAATCTTTTCAAAGCCAAAACGCAGGCGGTCACGCACTACGTGAATCATCCAGACAATGAATGGCAATGGCGCCAATGTAACCAAAGCTAGCAACGGATCGATAGATACCAAGATTGCTGCTGTCATGGTGATCATCAACACATCGGTTGCAAAATCGAGTGCGTACAAAGACAAGAAAACACAGATACGATCAGTCTCTGCACCGATACGCGCAATCAAGTCGCCTGTACGTTTGCCGCCAAAATATTCTAATGAGAGTTTGAGTAAATGCTCAAAGGTAGTGTTTCTTAAGTCAGCGCCAATACGCTCACTCACTAAAGCTAGTAAATACGTTTTCCACCAACCCAAACCCCATGCAACGATCGCAGCACCAAACAAAGCCAAGAGATACATGCTGGCCAAATGGAAATCGATCGGATTACCCTTCTCATATGGGATCAACACGTGATCCATTAACGGCATTGTGAGATACGGTGGAATTAATGTAGCGCCAGTAGATAACAGAGTTAATACAAAACCGAGCAGTAATTGCTTCTTGTATGGACGGGCAAAACGCCACAACTTGAATAATGTCCAGGTCGATGGCGGTGCGTCATCTTCGGGATCGCAAGTTGGGCAGCTCTCAGAGTTTGCTGGTTTAGGACTCAAGCAAGCTGGGCATACCTGCTTGTCGTACTCACTAACCTCGCCACTACTAATCTCTTCACCACGATTAAGCTGCTTAAAGCTAGATTGCAATCGAAGCACCTGTGGATTCACAGCTAAAGTGAAATTCCAAGACTTGAGTAACTTATCGGCAGTCTCCAACCTTAAATGCCCCACTCCTGCATGATCACCATGGACTAAATGGGCGCCTTGACCCAACTGCCAAGACTCAAATGCCTTGCCATCCGTCCAAAACAAGCCGTCTTCACTAAGCAAAAGCAGGCTTTTTTCAAAGTGTAAATCCGCATCCAGATCGAGCTCAACCCAAGCCAGCAGGGCATCGGGACTCTTTACTGGGGTGTTTTGATTCGCTAAAACAGCCTCCCAAGAGCTTGGTAGCGCGGGGGCAAAAGGTAAGATTTGTGGCTTCATTGACCTTAAAAGTATAGTGGAGCTGAATTATTTAGATTTATTGCTCCTGTCAACTTTAGGGGGTCAAAAGCCGTTAAATTGTCTGTATAGGCCTTTTTATGTATTTTTGCTACTTTTGTGAGTTTTTCAATAACTACTAGAAACAGAGAGACTGTCTGACGCGTCAACGCCAAATCCTTGGCTACGGCCATCGCAACACTGCATATGCCCCAATTACTAGATAAATCCATCGAGATTCTGAGCGTTAAGCATCTCCGTGGCCCCAATATGTGGACCTACCATCCCGTAATAGAGGTATGGGTCGATATTGGCGATTTAGAGGACTACCCCTCTAACCTCATTCCCGGCTTTTACGATCGTCTTGTCAAAGCCATGCCAAGCTTGGTTGAGCATCGTTGCAGCTATGGTGAAACTGGCGGTTTCTTAAAGCGCGTAGAGGAAGGTACTTGGCCCGCTCACATCATGGAGCACCTTACGCTTGAGCTACAAAATTTAGCCGGCATTCCTGGTGGGTTTGGTAAAGCGCGTGACGGTGATCGTCGTGGTGTTTATAAAGTGATGGTTAGTGCAATCAATGAAGAGGTCACCTTGACCGCCCTTAAATATGCACGCGACCTTTACTTAGCTTTAGCGCAAGACAATAGCGATTGCGTTGCTCTTGTACAAACCATCATTGAGAATTTACGTGACCTTGGCGATGATCTTTTACTAGGCCCTAGCACTGCTTGTATTGTGAATGCTGCCGAAGAGCGCGGCATTCCTTCGATTCGTTTATCCGAAGGCAACTTAGTGCAATTGGGTTATGGCGCTAAGCAACGTCGCATCTGGACAGCCGAGACCGATCAAACAAGTGCGATTGCTGAAACGATTTCGAGAGATAAAGATTTAACCAAGAGCTTGCTGCGTAGCGCCGGCGTACCAACACCTGAGGGCAGAACCGTAACCAGCCCAGATGATGCATGGGAAGCAGCACAAGATATTGGCCTGCCAGTGGTAGTGAAACCGATCGATGGCAACCATGGTCGCGGCGTATTTATTAATCTCTATACCCAACAAGAAATTGAAGCTGCCTATGCAGTTGCGATTGATGAAGGTAGCGAAGTCTTGGTTGAGCGTCACATTGTTGGTGATGAACATCGCTTGCTCGTAGTTGGCAATAAAGTTGTTGCTGCTGCAAAGGGTGAAACGGTTTGGGTTACTGGTGATGGTAAGCACACCGTTTATGAACTCATTCAAATTCAGATTAACTCTGATCCACGTCGTGGCACTGCTGAAGAGCATCCTTTGAATCCTGTTCGAATTGACTCTGCAGTAGAGCTTGAACTAGCGCGTCAACAATTAACTGGCGAAAGCATTCCTGCTATTGATCAAAAAGTATTGATTCAAAGTAACGGTAATGTTGCATTTGATGTCACTGATTTAATTCACCCAGATGTAGCCAGTCAAGTGGCTTTAGCAGCTCGTGTTGTTGGCCTAGAAATTGCTGGTGTTGATTTAGTAGCACAAGATATTGGCAAGCCATTAGCAGACCAAAATGCCGCTATTGTTGAAGTCAATGCTGGCCCTGGTTTACTGATGCACTTAAAACCCGCTAGCGGCAAACCCCAGCCCGTTGGTAAGGAGATTGCAAATCACCTCTTCCCTCCTGGCACTGATTTCCGGATCCCGGTAGTTGGTATTTGTGGCGAACGTGGCAAAACTCCTGTTGCAGAAATGATTGCGCACTTCCTGCGCCTAACCAACGTCTATGTTGGCATGTCTTGCAGCAAGGGCCTATTCTTTGGTAATCGCGCCATACCGAATTCCAATGCATCCAATTGGGAGAATGCCCGTCGCACCCTACTCAATCGCGCTGTAGAAGCGGTAGTCATTGAGAACAACCATTTATCGATGTTGATTGAAGGCTTAGCCTACGATCGTTGCCAGGTTGGTGTAGTACTTAATGTCGATCCCAAAGCCAACTTCCCGCAGTATGCAATCTACGATGAAGATCAAGTCTTTAGCATTGTTCGTACGCAAGTGGATGTTGTACTGCCGACAGGCGTAGCCGTTCTCAACGCTGATGATGCAATGTGCGTTCAAATGGCGGAACTGTGCGATGGCGAAGTGATTTTCTTTAGTGAGAATCCAGAATCTGAAATCGTCCAGACACACCTATTGAATGGTGGTCGTGCAGTGACGATTGGTAAACAACAAATTACTCTGAAGTCCGGCAAATTGGATCAGAAATCCATTCCTGTGCCACGCCACTCAGAGGCAAACAGCTCTACTCCTTGGAAGACTATGAATTTAGGTGCGGCTATTGCTGCAGCCTGGGCTTTAGACATTCCGTTTAATGTTATCGAAGCAGGTGCGGAAACTTTCGTACCTGACGCCACTACTGCTACAGGGGCTTAATTGGAAATTACCCGTATTCGCATGTTGCGCGGCCCAAATTTATGGAGCCGTCATACCGCTTTAGAGGCCATTGTTTCTTGTGACGCATCAGAGCGATCAATCGACTCCATTCCTCAGTTTGAAATCAAAATTCGTGAACGCTTTCCACAGCTTGGCAGCATGCGCCGCGGCGGCCACAATGAAGTACTTTCACTTGCGCATGCTTTAGAGCATGCAGCCTTAGGTCTTCAAGCACAAGCAGGCTGCCCGGTCACCTTTAGTCGTACTGTTCAAACCGTAGACACCGGCGTCTATCAAGTCGTTGTTGAATACACCGAAGAAGTCGTTGGCAGGATGGCTTTTGACTTTGGTTTTGCATTAATTCAAGCAACTCTCAACGATGCACCATTTGATCTGGCTGCAGCACTCTCCGAACTAGAAGCGCTATATGAGGATGTCCGTTTAGGACCTAGCACTGGATCTATCGTCGATGCAGCAGTACAACGCAATATCCCGTATCGCCGCATGACCGAGGGAAGCATGGTGCAATTTGGCTGGGGTAGCAAACAAAAACGTATTCAAGCTGCAGAAACCAGTGATACCAGTGCCATTGCTGAAGCGATTGCACAAGATAAAGAGCTCACTAAAAACTTACTCGCTGCTGCTGGCGTATCCGTTCCAATTGGTGAAGTGGTAACGACTGCTGACGATGCTTGGCGCGCCGCGCAAAAAATTGGTGGCCCTATTGTGCTTAAGCCAAAAGATGGCAATCAAGGTAAAGGTGTTGTTGCGAACATTCAAACAGAAGAAGAGGTACGCGCTGGGTTTATCGTGACTCAAGCCTTTGGTCGTGAAACCATTGTTGAGCGCTATCTGCCAGGTGCTGACTACCGCTTACTTGTAGTGGGTAATCGTCTTTCTGCGGCTGCGCGTCGCGAGCCGGCCCAGGTGGTCGGTGATGGCACTCATACCGTTGCCGAATTAGTGGAAATTGAAAACAAAAATCCATTGCGCGGCGATGGTCATGCCACCGCTCTGACAAAAATTCGTTTTGATGATATTGCACTGGCACATTTAGCAAGTTCTGGCCTTACTCCACAACACATTCCTAAAACTGGTGAACGCGTTCTACTGCGCAATAACGCCAACTTGAGTACCGGCGGCACTGCAACCGACGTTACCGATGATGTTCATCCAGATGTAGCAGCAAGTGCTGTAGCTGCCGCCCAAATGATTGGGCTTGATATTGCTGGTGTAGATATTCTTTGTGAATCCATCTATAAGCCACTTGAACAACAAGGCGGCGGCATTGTTGAAGTCAATGCAGCGCCTGGTTTGCGCATGCATCTGAAACCCTCCTATGGCAAGGGTCGTCCTGTTGGTGAGGACATCGTCAATATGATGTTCCCTCCAGGCGATGATGGACGCATCCCTGTCGTAGCGGTTACTGGTACCAATGGCAAAACCACAACTGTTCGCCTGATCTCCCACTTGATTACTGAGACAGGTTTGCGTGTTGGCATGACTGGCACAGATGGCGTTTACATCAACCATCGCTTAATCGATACTGGCGATTGCAGCGGCCCTAAGAGCGCGCGCAATGTATTGATGCACCCTGACGTAGATGCAGCAGTATTAGAGACCGCTCGAGGCGGCATGCTCCGCGAGGGCCTTGGCTTTGATCGTTGTGAAGTAGCGGTTGTGACCAATATTGGCGAAGGTGATCACCTAGGCCTCAATTACATTACCAGTGTTGAGGACTTGGCCATTCTTAAGCGTGTGATCGTGCAAAACGTTGCAACTACTGGAGCAGCAGTGCTCAATGCAGCTGACCCAATGGTTGCGAAAATGGGTGATAAATGTTCTGGTCGAGTCATTTTCTTTGCTCAAAACCAGCACCATCCAGTAATTGCGGCACATCGCGCTAAAAACAAAAAGGTTATTTACTTTGACGGCACCTATATCGTTGCCTCCAAAGGTGCACGTGTGATGTTCCGCTTTCCCGTCAGTGAAATTCCATTGACTCAAAATGGTGTTCTTGGATTCCAGGTGGAAAATGCGATGGCCGCAATCGGCGCAGCCTGGGCTTTAGGCTTGGATGCAGAAAAGATTGCGCGTGGCTTACACAGCTTTGAGAGCAATGCAAACTCAGTACCGGGTCGCTTCAATCAATTCCAGCACAATGGCGCAACTGTCATTGCCGACTATGGTCATAACCCAGATGCGATGCGCGCCTTGACCAGCGCCATCGAAGCAATGAAGCCGAACAAGAGTCATGTGGTGATTAGTGGTGCAGGCGATCGTCGCGATGAAGATATTCGCGATCTCACCCGTATCTTAGGTAATGCTTTTGACAACGTCATCCTCTATCAAGATGCCTGCCAGCGTGGACGCGAAGATGGCGAAGTATTAAAGCTACTTCAAGAAGGTCTTGTTGAAGCTACCAAGGCAAAACAAATTAAAGAGATTCATGGCGAATTTAAAGCCATTGATACCGCTCTTGATGATCTCTCTGCTGGCGATATCTGCCTCATCCTCATTGATCAAGTAGAAGAATCACTTGCCTACCTCAAAGAAAAGGTAAAACCTTAAGGGCAAAATAGATGGTCCTCTGAAATAACTGCAGAACAATAAAAAACCCAATCAGCTGATTGGGTTTTTTATTTGGATAGGTTGATCAACTTATGAGTGGTAGTGCTGAATACGATCAATCTCTTCTTTCGAACCCAACATCACAGAAACACGCTCATGCAAATCGGTTGGCTGTAAATCCATAATGAGATCTGTGCCATTGGTAGATGCACCACCTGCCTGCTCAACCAAAAAACTCATGGGGTTAGCTTCGTACATCAAGCGTAACTTACCAGGCTTATGTGGCTCACGCTGATCCCATGGGTACATAAACACACCACCTCGGGAGAGAACGCGATGAACATCTGCCACCATAGAGGCGATCCAACGCATATTGAAATCCTTATCACGCGCACCGCTCACGCCAGCAAGACACTCCTCAACATAACGACGTACTGGGTCAGCCCAGTGACGCATATTGGACATGTTGATTGCAAACTCTTTAGTTGAGTGGGAAATGGTTACCGAATCCTTGATCAATAAAAACTCGCCCGTGACTTTATTGAGCGTAAACATCACTACTCCATCACCTAAGGTTAATGCCATCGTGGTTTGTGGACCGTACACGACATAACCAGCAGCAACTTGATGGCGACCTGATAACAAGAAATCAGAAGTCTGTAAAGGAGTGTTAGGGTCTTGCTTCTTTAGAACAGAAAAAATCGTTCCAATAGAAACGTTCACATCAATATTGGATGAGCCATCGAGTGGATCAAACAAGAGCAAGTAATCTCCCGTTCCTTGAACGGGAACTGGCAACTCCATCTCTTCGGAAGCCAAACCAGCTAGAGACTTGCAACCCTTGACACCTTCAATCAGCAAATCGTTTGCAATGATGTCGAGCTTTTGCTGAACTTCACCTTGTACGTTGCCAGTGCCTGCTGAGCCGAGCAATCCAATCAACGCGCCCTGAGCCACTTCATGACTTAGTGTTGAGCAGGTATTGACTACAGCGGTCAGTAAATCTTGCAATCCAGCGGGAATGGCCGCACCCGCAGGTTTTGCAGATGTTAAATATTGCTTGAAATTAATATGGGTACTTGAGGACAAAGGTATCTCTCCAAAGCTCTATTGAAATTAGGATCTATTTTGCCCTGTTCTCAATGCCAATCTGAAAAACTGACTATTTCTTCAATAAACCACTCTCTTTACAACCAACCCCACTAACTTTGATGTTATTTTTGATGTTATAATGCATCATTATTGATGAGGAGTAACCATGAGAACTACTGTCACCATTGATGACGACCTTTACCAGAGGGGATTGGATCTTGCTGATCCCGAAATGGATAAAGCAGACCTCTTCAGGGAGGCAATTAATGTCTTCATAAGAGTTCAAGTAGCCAAGAGATTAGCAGCGCTGGGTGGAAAAGCCCCGCAGATGAAGAGTATTCCTCGTCGCAAAATGAAGGATGGTCAGTGATCATGACCATGGTTTTAGTTGATACATCTGTTTGGGTGGCCCACTTTAGAAAATCAAATGAATCGTTTGAATCCCTTTTGATAAACGACCAAATTCTTTGCCATCCCCTAGTTTTAATTGAATTAGCATGTGGTTCACCACCTGCCCCACGCTCTAATACCTTAAGTTATATTAAAAAATTGCAGCAAGCAACTGTGGCTACCCCTACTGAAATATTAGACTTTATTGAAAAGCATCAGCTTCAAGAATCTGGATGTGGCGCAATCGACGTTTCGCTTCTTGCATCAACCCTGCTCTCAAAAAACGCTCGGCTCTGGACTTTCGATAAGAGCCTAGAAAAGCTTGCGGTTCGCTTGGGTGTTTCGTACAGCAATAAGCTCCATTAGTCCTTAGTTACCCAGCGCCTTTCCTATCACCTCTCTCACATCCGGAGAGAGTGTCTGGCATGCCGAAACCCGCTCCAGAGCGGCTTTCATGCGATCTTGATAGGGTTGAGCAAATAAGCGCCAGCGATCCAGGGCTCTAGCAAGACGAGCGGCAACCTGAGGATTAATGGGATCAAGCGCCAAGACGCTATCGGCCCAGAACTCATAGCCACTGCCATCAGCCTGGTGAAAGCTTGCCGGGTTATTTGCGCAGAAGGCATGAATAACGCTGCGTACTCGGTTGGGATTATTCAACTTAAACGCAGGATGCTCGCGCAACTTCTTCACCTCTTCCAACGTAGAGTCAAGACCATCAACAGGCGGGCGACTTGATTGCAATCCAAACCACTTATCAATCACTAAAGCGTCATTGGCAAATCGGTTGTAGAAATCAATTAAACATTCTTTGGCTGGTTTTGCACCATGCACCACCAACGCAGCTAAAGCAGCGTAACGATCGGTCATATTGTCAGCAATTTGATACTGATTAGCAGCCATTGGCGCCCACACTCCCGGCGCCGCTTCAAGCAACATGCTTAATGCCAAGTTCTTAAGTGCGCGCTTTCCAGAATCCACTCCGTCTGACTTGAACGGTCCAGGTGTTTGCATCTGCTGATACAAAGCAGCCCACTCCAGTTGGAGTTGCTTAGCAATTTCTCTGCGGAAGGCGCGGCGTGCAGTAAATATCTTCTGCGGATCCACGCTCGTACATTGCTCATACAAATAAGACTCAGCAGGTAGCGTCAGGGCTAAATCTTTAAAGGCTGGATCCAAGCTAGGATCAAGCAGGATATTGCGATAGGCCTCAATGAGTTGGGCATCAGGCAAACGATTATTCAGAATCATTTGCATTGCTAACTTTTGGCCAGCCTCCCAGCGATTGAATGCATCGTCATCACTGGAGAATTGCGTTAAGAGATCTGCTTCAGACTGCTCAAAATCCAAGTTAATCGGTGCCGAGAAATTGCGATTAATCGATAGCACTGGACGCTCTTCAATACTGTCAAAGGTCCATGTCTGACTCTCTTGGGTCAGCTCTAGCAATTGCTCTTTTTGATCGTTCGCCTTGGTAATTAAGCGCATCTTCAATGGAATATGAAAAGGCTTCTTCTCGGGTTGACCTGGACTAGGCGCACAACTTTGCGTCAGCGTGAGTTGGTACTGTTTTTTGGCGGCGTCGTAATGCTCTTGCACTTTCACCCGTGGAGTGCCTGCTTGGCTATACCAATTCTTAAACTGAGTCAGGTCTTTGCCATTAGCATCAGCCATCGCCATCAAGAAATCATCGCAGGTCACTGCTTGCCCGTCATGGCGCTTGAAATACAAATCCATCCCTTTGCGGAAACCATCCCTTCCAAGCAGGGTTTGGTACATCCGAACTACCTCAGAGCCCTTCTCATACACGGTCACGGTATAGAAGTTATTAATCTCTTGGTACTCATCAGGACGAATTGGATGCGCCATCGGACCTGCATCTTCTGGGAATTGGAGCTGACGCAACAAGCGGACGTCTTCAATTCTCTTTACCGCCCTACCTGATTCACTGCCCATTTGGTCAGCAGAAAACTCTTGATCTCTAAATACCGTCAAGCCTTCTTTCAGAGATAACTGAAACCAATCCTGACAAGTCACGCGATTACCGGTCCAGTTATGGAAGTATTCATGCGCTACAACGCTTTCAATATTGGCAAAGTCAGCGTCAGTAGCAGTTTCTGGTTGCGCAAGGACAAACTTGGTGTTGAAAATATTCAAGCCCTTGTTTTCCATCGCGCCCATATTAAAGTCACTAACAGCCACAATCATGAAGCGCTCTAAATCCAATTCCAGACCAAAGCGTTTTTCATCCCAATGGATTGAAGCAATCAAAGAGTCCATGGCATGACGGGTCTTCTTCAGATCATGCGGCTCAACCCAAATCTGCAAGAGCTTCTTAGCGCCACTACTGGTAGTAATGGTCTCTTCAATACACTCCAACTTACCTGCCACCAAGGCAAACAAGTAAGAAGGCTTAGGAAATGGGTCTTCCCAGGTCGCACTGTGCCAACCATTTGGAAGTTTTTCCGTATTAATCAAGTTGCCGTTAGACAACAAGACTGGGCACTCTGCTTCACGAGCGCGCAGTATTACTTTAAATCGCGCCATGACGTCTGGGCGATCCAAGAAATAAGTAATCTTTCTAAAACCCTCTGCCTCACACTGCGTAAAGAAGTTGCCATTAGAAACGTACAAACCCATTAGGCTTGTGTTTTTCTCTGGCACACAAACACAAATAATTTCAACAATGAATTTATCTTTACCTTCATTTGGCAAAGAATGAATCGTGAGCGTTTCAGGGGTTAATTCAAAATGGCGGTGAGCTTCGCCGTTAATCCTCAAGCTGACGAACTCAAGTTCATGTCCGACCAATACCAAGGGAGCCCCTGGTTCAAAGCTTTTCCCTGGTAGAACTTCAATGCGACTTTTCACAATCGTTCTGGCTGGGTCTAGGGCAATATCAAGCTCGACCTGATCGAAAGTGTAGATAGGAGGATGGTATTCGAGCCGACGAAAGCTCTGCGGGAGATCAGTTTTCATAAGCCTATTTTAAGTCTAGGCTGGCAGACGGGTATGCTGCCTATATCAAGCCCAGATCAAGGTAGCAATGCCAATAGTAATAAAGGTAATGGCCGCTATGGCATGTACCCACTTGATAGGCATACGCTTAGTGAACTTCTGACCAATCCAAACAGCCGGGGCATTGGCCAACATCATCCCCAATGTGGTGCCAACCGTTACCGAGACTACATCCTCATAACGAGCACCCAGCGCAATAGTGGCAATTTGTGTCTTATCGCCCATCTCGGCCAAAAAGAACAGGCCCGTTGTTAGCAGAAATACTTGTAGAGCTTTATCTGCCACCTTGGATCCAGCGGCGTCATCAATATGATCAGGCACCAACAACCATAAACCAATACCCAAGAAACTCAATCCTAAAATCCAGCGCATGACATCGGGAGATACCAAAGTCGTCAACCAATGACCCAGCAATGCAGCACATGCGTGGTTAGCAATCGTGGCAATAAAAATACCGGCAATGATTGACATTGCTTGCCTTGGATAGCGAGCCGCAAGCATCAAAGAAAGTAGTTGGGTTTTATCACCCATCTCCGCTAAGGCAACTACCCCAGCAGAGAGGGTTAATGCTGAAAAATCCATGTCAGTTAGTCCAATCAGTTTCGCAATATTCTGCGTTTTAGGGATAGTTTAAATCCCGCACTCAATGGACCACCTTTTTAGACGTCCCTATGCCACCAATAACTCCTCAGCCGATGCACAGTCCAGCCCTTGAGCTTGTGCAACCGGCTCTGAAGTTAAAACTCCTTTATGAACGCTAAGGCCATTACGCAAATGGTGATCAATAGAAAGCGCCTTCATCAACCCACGATTAGCCAAAGCCTCGACAAAAGGATAGGTTGCATTGGTTAAGGCAAAAGTGGATGTTCTTGCAACCGCGCCCGGCATATTGGCAACACAGTAATGAAGCACTCCATCCACCACAAATGTTGGGTCTGCGTGAGTTGTAGGTCTAGAGGTTTCAAAACAACCGCCTTGATCAATTGCCACGTCAACCACCACCGATCCGGGTTTCATCTTCTTGATCATTTCATGTGTAACCAATTTTGGTGCTGCAGCGCCTGGAAGTAAAACTGCCCCAACCACAACATCAGCTTCACAAACCTCTTGCTCAATCAGCAAACTATCGGAGTAAAAAGTTCTCACTCGATTGCCATAGAACATATCAATTTGACGCAAGCGATCAATATCACGATCAAAGATGCACACATCTGCACCCATACCGACTGCCATTTGTAAAGCATTGCGCCCCACTACACCTCCACCGAGAATCACAATCTTTGCCGGGGAGACCCCAGGCACTCCCGCCATCAACACACCTAAGCCACCATGCGTTTTCTCAAGATGCGATGCAGCTGCCTGGATCGACATTCGCCCTGCTACCTCACTCATAGGCGCCAATAAGGGCAAGGCGCCATTCATAGCGGTGACAGTTTCGTAGGCAATACAAGTTGCACCAGATTGCAGCAAAGCTTTTGTTTGCTTTGGGTCGGGAGCCAAGTGTAAATACGTGAACAAAATTTGATCCTCGCGCAACATGGCGCACTCCTGTGCCTGAGGCTCTTTGACTTTCACAATCATCTCTGCCTTGTGAAACACCTCTGCTGCACTATTAATTAAGCTAGCGCCAGCAAGTCGATATGCTTCATCGCTCAGACCAATCTGCATCCCAGCCCCTCGCTGAATAAGGACGGAATGTCCCTGCTTACATAGCCCACTCACATTGCCGGGTGTTAGACCGACCCGATACTCATTATTTTTTACCTCTTGAGGCACGCCAATAATCATTGCTATCCCCTATTATTTAAAGTCACACTTAGTTGCTGTTTTGCGATGTAAACCCACGATATAAAACATCACGAGATACACGCACAATAAACACGGACCCACTATTAATGCGATCCGTGCATCCTCATGAAAGCCCATCAACACCACCACCAAAGCAATAAATGCCAAAGCAAACCACGAGGAATACGGCCACCAAGGAGCGCGATATGCCAACTGAGCTACTTGGGATTGAGATAGAGATCGACGGAATTTAATCTGCGTAATGAGAATGGCGATCCAGACCATCAAACCAATGAATGTCACTGCCGCCATCATGTATTGAAAGGCTTTATCAGGCACGAAATAATTCAGCACAACGCCAGTCATACAGACTCCGACCGTAGACATCACAGCACGATGCGGAACGCCATACTTGGAAAGCTTTGAAAATGATCTAGGGGCGTAACCATTCGACGATAAGGAATACAACAAACGTCCACCGCTAAAGATGCCCGCATTACATGAGGAAAGCGCAGCGGTGATGACAACAAAGTTAATTAACCCAGCTGCTTCACGTAAGCCCAATCTTTCAAACATCACCACAAATGGACTGCCTTGTTGACCCACCTGATTCCAAGGGAAGATTGCCAAAATCACAAGAATGGCACCCATGTAAAAAATCAAAATGCGCCATGCCAGGGAATCGATGGCCATGGGAATCGTTTTTTGTGGATTCTCAGCTTCGCCTGCAGACAAGCCAATCATCTCAATTCCAACATAAGCAAACAAAACCATTTGCAGTGACAGCAACATACCGCTGATGCCATTTGGGAAGAAGCCGCCGTGTTGCCACAGATTGCTTAAGCCGATGGGGTGCCAATTATTTGTAAATCCAAACAAGATGACTGAGCCGCCAAGCGCAATCATGGCAACGATGGCCACTACTTTGATGAGCGCAAACCAAAACTCAAATTCACCAAATACTTTTACGGCAATGAGGTTAATTAAGCCCATCATCACAATTGAGGAAAGCGCCCAGATCCACTGCGGCGTCTCTGGAAACCATATCCCCATATAAATACCTACGGCCGTGACTTCAGCAATGCCGACCACAATCCAATACGTCCAATAGCCCCACCCCACCATGTAACCGGCTAGCGGACCAACATAACTATTGGCATAGGCCGCAAAAGAACCTGCTACAGGTTCGTGTACCGCCATCTCACCGAGGGTACGCAAAACAATGAAGGCCACCAAGCCTGCGAGCAGATAACCCAAAAGAATAGATGGGCCAGCAATTTGTATAGCGCTAGCCGATCCAAGAAATAAGCCCACGCCGATCGTTGAGCCTAAGGCCATCAAACGAATGTGACGTACTTTAAGGTGGCGCTTTAAGCCATTGTGTTCAGTCTGCAAGAGAGACCTCCTTTCGATTTGTCGTTGGCGACTTACCAACGGAGCAAAGTCTAGGGAGGACTGATGATGAGCACTAGAGGCGAAAAATTACTAAAGTGACGAATTGAATAAATCTAAGCAGACATAAATAAAAATGTCTTTTAAATCAATGAGGGGTTTGCAATAAATAATTGGCGACTGCAAAAGAATCAGTAAATTCTTACAGGGAATCCCCTTAAGGATTTAATGTACTTTTTACAAAAAGCTACTGAGCAGCAATCAGATTGAGTATTTCCGCGGCAGCCGCTAAGCCACAAGCGGCAGTAACCATCACTGTAGAGCCGTAGCCCGAGCAGGCTAAGCCTCCGCTAGAGGCGCCAGCACGTGGTTCATGAGAGTAGATAGCGCGAATGCCAATCTTTTTCTTGAGATTCCTGGAGAAGCCGTGATCTTGTCTTAGTCCTTGGCGCACCTTTGCTAGCAAAGCATCTTGTTCGGTACGCGAGAGATCATCACAACGCACGGATGTGGGATCAGACTTTCCACCTGCAGCACCACACATCACTAAAGCACGCTGATTTTTAACAGCCCAAACAGATAAGGCAATTTTGGTTTGCACTGAATCGGTGGCATCCAATACCAATGCATTTTCTGGAATGAGTTGATCTAGATTTTCAGGCTCTAAAAATTCATCACAAGAAGTAAGTTTGATTTCTGGGTTGATTTGTAGAATGCGTTGTGTCATCGCCTCAACTTTTGCTTTACCGTACTGCCCTTCGAAAGCATGTAACTGTCGATTGGTATTGCTCTCGGCAATATGATCAAAATCGATTAAGACCAAATGCCCTATGCCAGTTCGCGCCAAAGCTTCAGCAGCCCAAGAGCCAACTCCTCCTAGACCTGCCACCACTACAGTCGCATTCAGAAAGCGCTCGCGCAGCTCCGGTCCATAGAGCCTGGAAACCCCGCCAAAACGACGATCTTCTAAACTGCCTTCTGCCTTGTCTTCTGCCATAGCTTCTCTTTATACTGAATAAATGGACTCCATTGCTCAACTCCGCAAAAACTATACCTTTGGTCAGCTATCAGAGACCGAAGTTCCTCAGGACCCCTTTCAGCTTTTTCAACTCTGGTTTGAACAAGCAATGAAGGCGGAGTGCCCAGAACCCAACTCCATGACCCTGGCGACAGCAGATCAAGCTGGAAATCCATCAGCCCGTATTGTCTTACTAAAAGGCGCAGATCAAAACGGGTTTACCTTTTTTACCAACTATGAAAGCCAAAAAGGCCGTGATTTAGCAATCCGCCCACAGGCAGCCCTCCTCTTCCATTGGCATGAACTGGAGCGCCAGGTGCGTATTCAGGGCATCGTTGAAAAAGTGAGTGCCGCTGAGAGTGATGAATATTTTCATTCCCGCCCGCCTGCTTCCAGAATCGGCGCCTGGGCATCCCCGCAAAGCGCTGCTATCCCCAATCGAGAATTCTTAGAAGAAGCGGAAAAGCGCTTCAAAGCAGAATTTGGTGACAAGCCCCCTCGCCCAGAGCATTGGGGCGGTTACCGCCTACGCCCTACTGAAATTGAATTTTGGCAGGGTCGCCCTTCCAGACTGCATGACCGCATGCACTACAAGTTAGAAGGAAACCAATGGCACGTAAATCGCTTAGCCCCTTAATAATTTTGTCTAAGAGTACTGAGGCGAGATCAGCGATTTAAATTTCGCTCTAAATTTAGCAAGCTTAGGGGCAACTACGGCCATGCAATACCCTTGGTTAGGGTGTTGCTGAAAATAATTCTGGTGATAATCTTCCGCCGGATAAATAGTTGGCGCAGCGTCAATCTGCGTGACCACTGGATTCGAATAAATTCTTGAATCCTCAAGCTCTTTGACTACCTCATGGGCGATCTGAGTTTGCACTTCGCTATGCGTAAAAATCACAGAACGATATTGTGTTCCATGATCATTACCCTGATAGTTCAAGGTGGTTGGATCATGAATCACAAAGAAAATCTCCAGTAGATCTCGGAATGAAACTATCTGTGGATCAAACAAAATATCCACAATCTCAGCATGCCCTGAAACGCCAGTGCAGACTGCCTCATAAGTCGGGTTAGGCCTAGCGCCACCGGCGTAACCAGAAACTACTGATTTCACCCCAGTAATTTGCTGATAAACCGCCTCAAGACACCAAAAACAGCCTCCGCCGAGGGTTGCACGCTCTAAAGGGGGTTCGTTTTTATCGATATTTGTTTCCATGGCTTTATCCTAATGCCTTATTTCAATGTCTGCCAACTAATAATCCCCTATGAATCGCTTCACAATCCAACTCGACGAAATTAAAGCCGCCTACGCCACAGAACCCAATCCATCACTTGAGGTGCGATTGGAGCGGATTAGTCGCATTGAAAAGATGATCGAAGCAAATGAAGAAAAAATCTGTAAAGCCCTGGCTGCAGATTTTGGTGTGCGTCACCCCATTGAATCTCGTCTCGCTGAATTCCAGATGGTTTACCAAGCCTGCAAATATACGCGCAAGCATCTAAAGGAATGGATGAAGCCCGTGCAAATGGAAACACCTTCTTTTATGGGATCGTCACAGGCTTGGATTGAAAGTCAATCATTGGGCGTAATTGGCATTATGAGTCCATGGAATTACCCAGTTCAGCTAGCGCTAATTCCAGCGATTGCTGCGTTTGCTGCCGGTAATCGCGTCTGGCTAAAACCTTCTGAGCGTAGCTCCCGCACCTCAGGATTTTTAGCAAGCTTGATTCAGGAATACTTTCACCCAAGTGAATTTTGTGTGAGCACTGGAGGCGTTGATGTGGCCGAACAATTTGCCGCACTACCTTTTGCCCATCTCTTTTTCACAGGATCAGAAGCGGTCGGTAAAAAAGTAATGCGCGCTGCTGCAGAAAATCTTACGCCCGTTACTTTGGAGTTGGGCGGTAAAACCCCAGCCATGATTGATGACTCAGCAAAACTTAAGGAAGCGGCCGCGGCCATTATTTACGGAAAACTACTCAATAGCGGACAGACCTGCATTGCGCCTGACTACGTACTGATCAACCAAGCCAATCGCGATGAATTTATCCAAGAGCTACAAACTGCAGCGCAAGCCCAATTTAGTAATCCCGAAGAACTCACGGGACCGATTGATGATGAACAATTGCAATACTGGCAACATTTGCTGGCTGACGCAATCGATCGTGGTGCAAAAGCAGTTGCCTTGCTAAATAATCCCTCCGCAGGCGCTAGAAGATTTGAGCCGGTCGCTCTCGTCGATGTTCCGCCTGAGGCACGCGTATTGCATGAAGAAATTTTTGGGCCGATTTTGCCAATATTGACGGCCAACAACACAGCCGAAGCCATTGATTACATCAACAACAAAGCGAATCCTTTAGCCCTTTACTGGTTCGGTAAAGACAAAAAGAATATGCAGCGTGTTTTAGAAGAGACTCGTAGTGGCGGCGTCACTATTAATGACACACTCTTGCATGCCACGGTAGAGTCTCTCCCATTTGGTGGGGTTGGTGCTAGCGGCATGGGCTCTTATCACGGTAAATCAGGCTTTGATACCTTTAGCCATCAAAAACCTATTCTTGAGGTGCGCGGTCTTCTGGGCACCAACCTTCTCAAGGGCACTAAACCCGCTCGCCCACCTTACGGCAAGAGCGCCGAGAGACTACTCAAGCGTCTTAGATAAGAAATTTAGATGTAAATCAGTCGTGCTGCGAATCCAATAAACAGGAAGCCGGCTGTAATCCATAGCACAGCGGCAGAACGAGGGTGACTCTCAAAATACTTTGAGAAAAATTGACCTGCACAAATCAGGCAACCTAAATATGTCATGCTCATAAGCTGCAAGACTATCGCCAGGTATAAAAATGTATAGGCCGGATTAGAAATATCTGGACGGATGAATTGAGAGAAGAAGGCAATAAAGAAAAATATTGCCTTCGGATTAGTTAACGATAAAGTCAATGCAGCCAACATAGGATGCATCTGCATGAGTCTCACTTGAATTTCATAAGTCTTCGCGCGGTGACCAAGTGACCAGCGCTGCATACCACTTCGCAATAAACCACATCCCATCCAAGCCAAATAAAGCGCGCCTGCAATACGAACTAGAGCGAAGACAATCGGGGACGCCATCAAAATCGATGTGGCACCTAATGCAACACCAATCATCAACATTGAATCACCAATAAAAATTCCGAACGCGCCCCAAGTGCCGGCGCGCCAACCTTTTTGTGTGGCAATCGTCAAAACATAAAGTGAGTTTGGGCCCGGCAATAAAATAATCAGTAAAGTCCCGAGCAAGTAGCCTGAGAAATCGACAATGCCGGCATTCGCTGGCGATAAGAGACCGTAAGGGAGCCATTCCATCACTCAATCATATAATTAATTCGGGAAAACCCTTGTAATTGAGCGCTCAAACTGTCATAATGAGAGGCTTTTTTAAGCAATTTGATTCATCGCCCCCCAGCTCTATTTCAGCGTACCGTTTAGAAGTCATAAACACAGAAGTCACAAAACGCGCTGCCGCTTGTCTGATGGTCGATGCCTTTGACCATCGCACCCTATAAAAAACCATGGGTGCAACATACGGAGACATCCCTTAAAGGGGATGTGTAATAGCATGACTTTTTCTAAAGAAACTAAACACGAGTCACACGACTCAAAGAGCGCTGGAAATGAATTCCAGAATTTTGCCCTAGCGGCATCACTCCTTAAAAACGTTGCTGAATTGGGCTATACCCAAGCCACTTCCGTGCAAGCTCAGGTTATTCCTGCAGCCCTAGCTGGTGGTGACTTATTGGTCAGCAGCCAAACCGGTAGCGGTAAAACCGCAGCCTTCTTATTGCCTTTGATTAATCAACTCATCGAAGACAACCCGAATAACTCACCTGTACCAGGTCGCGCACAACCTAAAGTGTTAGTGCTCTGCCCTACTCGTGAATTAGCTCAACAGGTTGCCGCCGATGCAGTGAATTTAGTTCGCGGCATGAAAGGTATCCGTATCGCAACTGTTATGGGTGGCATGCCTTACGGCAAGCAAATCCAGGCGTTAAAAGGTGCATTGTTAGTTGTTGCAA
This sequence comes from Polynucleobacter sp. AP-Capit-er-40B-B4, assembly GCF_018882245.1. Classification (GTDB taxonomy): domain Bacteria; phylum Pseudomonadota; class Gammaproteobacteria; order Burkholderiales; family Burkholderiaceae; genus Polynucleobacter. The sequence continues at coordinate 46,382 of NZ_JACVOV010000002.1, forward strand.
CCCCAGGTCGTTTGCTCGACTTGTGCGACAGCAAGGCAATTCGCTTAGACGACGTAAAACAACTCGTTATCGACGAAGCCGATCGCATGCTCGACATGGGATTTGCTGATGACCTCGAGGCTATTGATAAGCGTTGTGCAGGCCGTAACCAAACTTTGATGTTCTCTGCAACTTTTGCGCCGAAGATTATGTCTTTAGCAAACGAGTTGACTACAGATGCCAAGCGCATTGAACTTGCTCACGCAGGTGAAAAGCACGCCAACATTGAACAGAAGCTGCATTGGGCTGACAGCATGTCACACAAGCATAAGTTGCTTGAGCACATATTGGCTGATGCCGATTTGGATCAAGCGGTTGTGTTTGCCAGCACTCAAGTTGAGAGTGAAAAAATTGCTGATACTTTGCGCGCCAATGGCTACGAAGCTACTGCCCTTCACGGTGCAATGCCTCAAGCTGTGCGTATGCGACGCCTTGAGTCTTTGCGTAAAGGTCATACCAAGATTTTGGTTGCGACTGACGTAGCGGCTCGCGGTATTGATGTACCACGTATTAGTCACGTGATTAACTTTGGCTTGCCAATGAAACCAGAAGACTATACGCATCGTATCGGTCGTACTGGTCGTGCAGGTCGCAATGGTGTTGCTATCACTTTGGTTGAACATCGTGATCGTGCGAAGATCCGCAATATCGAACGCTTTACACAGCAAGATATCGTTGCCTCAGTCATTGCTGGTCTTGAGCCACAAGCCAAGCCAAGCTTTGGTGGCGGCGGTGGTCGTCCTGGTGGCGGTCGCTCAGGCGGTGGTGGCGGTCGTTCCGGTGGTGGCTTTGGCGGTAATCGCTCTGGCGGTGGTGGCGGTCGTTATGGCTCAGGCGCTCGTTCAGAGTCTCGCTTTGGTGGCGGCGGCTCAGGCGATTCACGTCCAGCTCGCTCTGCTGACTCACGTCCTGCGCGTTCTGCTGACTCACGTCCTGCGCGTTCTGCTGACTCACGTCCAGCAGGTGGTCCGCGTTTTGCGAAGCCAAAGGCTGGTGGTCAACGTCGCAACTTTAGCGGTAGCTAAAAATGATTCACCGCAATCGTCTCCGTTCTGCATGGAATCGAGTCGGTTCCGGTGAAATCCATCGGGCGCCACGCGAGTGGCAACCATGGTTAAGCGATACCGGGTCTCTCACCCAAAAAATTGAGAAAGCAATTGGGCAAAAACTAGAAGTGCAGGTTTTGCGTGACTGCCCTCAATCACTTAATAGCGACGAAAGTCGCTATTTTCATTTCAAGATTAGGCGCTGTAGAGTGCGTGAAGTTCTTCTTTGCGCCAACGGAACCCCTTTGGTAATGGCGCATAGCGTCATTCCCACCTTAAGCTCTAGCGGCAGCAATCATGGCGTCCTGCGTCTAGGCACAAAGCCTCTAGGAGCTGTGTTATTTGCCAAAACCCGTAAGCACTCAAAAGCAAAACCTCCGCGAGATATTGCTCGTTTAGATAAAAGTAGTGAATTATGGAAAAAGTCTTCTAAACATTTTCCTGGTTTGAGTTCGCCTCTATGGGCACGACGCACCCTCTATCGATTAAAGGGTCACCCTATCTTGGTCAATGAAATTTTCTTACCTGCTTTATTGAATGCTGTGAAGTTTTAGTTCTTCGCTTTTGCTTTTAGATTGTTAACCAAGCTAAAGTAGATTTAATCAAAGCTTCATCACCAGGCTCACTGGTAAAGACTTCACCAAACCCAATTAACTCAGCTGCATCAGCAATATTGTGATGTGGGCATAGCGCGCTAGCACTATTTAAGTTTTGGATAAACTGGTCGTTCATCACCTCACCTAAATAACGCACCGCTTCAGAAGAAGTCAGCAGCCAGAGAGATTTACTCAAATCCATTTCTCGCACGAGATGCCAAGCGGGATTATCTAAATCTAAAGGTACACGACTGTATGTTGAAATGGCCTCTACAGCAGAGCCAGCCTTTGTTAATACATCAGCCAGCCAATCACGGCCACCCTCACCTTTAAAGATCACTACCTTCTTATTCTGCCAATTCCATTGAAGGGATCCAAGCTCCTGCCATAAACCCTCAGAGTCCCAATTTTCATTATCTTTAGGAATGATGATAGGCGTTGGGTTTTCTTCTAAACCAATACCGTGGTTTTTTAATGCTAGATGGCTACTGCCGCCCATCACACCAATCGGAATAATCTTTTTAGAAAAGTCTTGCCAGTCTCGCTCCAATAAACGCATCACGCTTTCAATGGCATTGGGACTAACAAAGATGGCCAGATCGGCATTACTCAATGTAGTTGCAATATGGTCAGCTAAATGCTCGTCTGACTTTGGAACGATGGTTAGCAAAGGTAATGACAGTATCTCTGGGAGACTGCGCTTTCCCACTCCACTCGCTTCGATTGCGCGAGTGAGCACCTCAATAAGCTGGCGCGCTTGGCCACTAGGTCTGGTAACGACGATCGTTTTAGTACTCATCGCTACTATTGGGTTTATTTAGAAATCTTTGGGATTAAGTCTGCAGCACCCTGCGATAGCAGATCTTTTGCAACTGCAAGACCTAGGGCTTCTGCATCCGCAACCGACTCTACTTGCGCACTGCCGCTAGCAAGGCAAATAGCTTTGCCATCGGTGCTTGCGACAAATGAGCGAATCTGCATTTGATTTTGATCCCAGACAGCATGAGCTGCTAACGGCACCTCGCATGAGCCACCCAACTGACGAGATACCATGCGCTCAGCAGAAACTGCAAACAAAGTGGGCAAGTCATTCAATGGAGCAAGCCACTGCTTGATATTGGGATGCTTACTGAGTGTTTCGATTCCTAATGCGCCCTGACCTGCGGCAGGTGTGTAAGGGTCGTAAGGTAGGAATGCGCGAATACGTGACTCCAATCCAAGGCGTTTTAAACCAGCAGCAGCCAAAATAATCGCTTGGTACTCGCCCTTATCCAATTTACCCATGCGGGTGTCTAAATTACCGCGTAAGGGTTGAATCTCGAGGTGAGGAAATTTCGCGCGCAAAACAGATTCGCGTCTTAAGCTGGATGTACCAACAATCGCTCCAGCAGGAAGATCTTCCAGGCTAGCGTAATCATTGGAAACAAAAGCGTCTCTTGCATCTTCCCTTGCCATGACACAAGAAAGATCAAACCCCTCTGGCATCACCATCGGGACATCCTTTAAGGAATGCACCGCCAAATCTGCACGACCATCCTCTAGGGCAGTTTCTAGCTCTTTTACAAAAAGACCTTTACCACCCACTTTAGAGAGGGCTCTATCCAAAATCTGGTCACCGCGGGTAGTCATCCCCAAAATCTGGACATCGCAGTCCGGATAGAGCTTTTTAAGGCAATCTCGGACGTGCTCAGCCTGCCACATGGCTAGGCGACTTTCACGGGAGGCGATTACGAGGCGCTTTGGGGCTGCCGAGGGGGTGGAATTCAGGGTTTGGGACATAACATTTAAAATAATCAAAGACCTACACCAATATACTGTGTTTATGAGCTCATCAAATAATTCCTTAGACAACAAAGCCCAAGCTTGGTCGGCCCGTTTTGCCGAACCCGTTGACGAACTAGTACAGCGTTATACAGCCTCTATCGGCTTTGATCAACGCTTTGCGATGGTAGATATCGCTGGATCCCTAGCCCATGCTGAGATGTTGGCGACCCAAAAAATCATTAGCGCCCAAGATTTGGCGGATATTCAAAAGGGAATGGCACAAATTAAGAGCGAGATCGAGTCTGGTCAATTTAATTGGCAACTCGCCCTTGAGGATGTTCACCTCAATATTGAGGCTCGTCTTACCGCCTTAGTCGGCGATGCCGGCAAGCGCCTGCATACTGGTCGTTCACGTAATGACCAAGTAGCAACTGATCTACGTCTTTGGTTGCGTGGTAGCGTTGATGACATTGCCGTGACTCTCAAATCTTTACGTGTGGCACTGTTGGATTTGGCTGAGAAGCATGCATCCACCATCATGCCTGGTCACACCCATTTACAAGTTGCACAGCCGATTACATTTGGTCACCACTTGATGGCCTACTATGAAATGTTTAGTCGTGATGCAAGTCGTTTGGCAGATTTGCGTGCTCGGTTTAATCGTTTGCCTTTAGGTGCTGCGGCTTTGGCGGGCACTACCTATCCAATCGATCGCGAGCAAGTAGCCAAGGCGCTTGGGTTTGATGGCATCTGCAATAACTCCTTGGACGCAGTATCTGATCGTGACTTTGCGATTGAGTTTTGCGCTTTTGCATCGATTTTGATGATGCATGTATCGCGCCTTTCTGAAGAGCTTATCCTTTGGTTGAGCCCACGCTTTGGCTTTATTGATCTACCTGACCGCTTTTGTACTGGCAGCTCAATCATGCCGCAGAAAAAAAATCCTGACGTTCCTGAATTAGCTCGTGGCAAGACTGGTCGTGTTTATGGTGATTTGATTTCTTTGTTGACTTTGATGAAAGGCCAACCGCTTGCCTATAACAAAGATAACCAAGAAGATAAAGAGCCTTTATTTGATGCTGTAGATACCGTGCAAGATACCTTGCGTATCTTTGCTGACATGGTTCCACACATTGAAGTCAAAGCTGAAGTAATGAAGAAGGCTGCTGAAGAAGGTTTTGCAACAGCAACAGACTTAGCTGACTACTTGGTTAAAAAAGGCTTAGCCTTCCGTGATGCACACGAAGCTGTAGCACATGCTGTTAAGGCCTGTGTTGGCAGAAACTGCATGCTCACTGACTTGAGCCTCTCTGAGCTCCGCTTTGCTTGTGGCTTAGATAATCGTCCTGAGCTCATTAGTGACGATGTATTTGCGTTGCTTACAGTGGATGGCTCCGTCCAATCACGCCAACATGCTGGCGGCACTGCCCCCGCACAAGTTCTTGCAGCCATCAAACGGGGTCGCGCAGACCTCTAAACTGCATGGGGTTTTGGTCCAAACTCTCTGCGGGTATTGATCGTGTAAACCAGCTTCTGGGTAAGGCAGCCAGCATTATGATTTTGCTGTCTTGCGTAGTGTCAGCAGCCAATGCACTTCTTCGCTATGGATTGGACGTCAGCAACAACTGGCCACTTGAGCTGCAGTGGTACCTCTTTGCTGCTGCAGTCATGCTTGGCGCATCTTACACACTGAGACGCAATGAGCATGTCCGGGTTGATTTAATTTATTCCCAACTTTCTGATCGTGGCCGCTTGTGGATTGACCTTTTTGGCTTAATCTTCTTTTTGATGCCAGCTTGTATTTTGTTTGCATGGCTATCATGGACCACTCTTTTTTATCCATCCTGGATAGTAATGGAGCATTCACTGAACTCTGGCGGATTAGCGCGCTATCCCATTAAGTTTGTGGTTCCATTTGGATTTTTCATGCTGAGCCTACAAGGCTTATCTGAAATCATTAAGCGTATCGGCGCACTTAAAGGTGAAATTACCCTACCCGCCGAAGACCTTCGTTATGAAAAGCCGATGCAATGATTCCATTAGAGTGGATGCCGCCCTTAATGTTTGCTGGGCTGATTGTCTTTATGTTAATCGGCTTCCCGGTTGCCTTCTCTTTAATGGCGGCAGGATTATTTTTCTCGCTGATTGCAATTGGTGAAGGCTTTTTTGGGATGGCGTTTCTACAGGCCATTCCTCAACGTATCTTTGGCAGCGTACTTGCCAACGATTTATTGCTAGCCATTCCCTTCTTTACTTTCATGGGCGCTATCCTGGAGCGCTGCGGACTTGCTGAAGAAATGCTGGACTCTATGGGGCAACTATTTGGGCGCGTACGTGGTGGCCTCGGATATTCAGTCATCATTGTTGGATTTATTTTGGGCGCAATCACCGGTACTGTAGCCGCTCAGGTGATCGCTATGGCCATGATCTCATTGCCGGTGATGATGCGCTACGGCTACAACATGCGCTACGCTACAGGCGTTTTGGCGGCTTCTGGAACCATTACACAACTAGTACCCCCATCTCTCGTTCTCATCGTGCTTGCTGATCAATTGAAAACCCAAAGTGGCAGCGCCGATGTGGGCAGCATGTATTTGGGCGCATGGGGTCCATCACTTCTACAGATCACCCTCTTTGCGCTCTACACCTTCTTCTTAAGTCGCATACACCCCGACTATTTGCCACCAGTTCCAGAGAGCGAACTCACCCTGAGGGGCTGGGCCCTTTGGAAAAAATGTCTCATGGGAATCATCCCGTCTGCGGTGCTGATTTTTTTAGTACTGGGGACCATCATGACTGGCATTGCAACACCGACAGAATCTGGAGCGATGGGTGCAATGGGCGCACTATTACTAGCGTGGATTCGCAGGGCGAGTATTCCGAATCTTAAAGGACTAATACAAGAGGCTTATCAAAACACCATGCGCATTACTGCCATGGTGGTCTTTATATTGATTGGGTCGACTTGTTTCTCTGTCGTGTTTCAAGGAGTGGATGGTGGATTCTGGGTTGAAGAGCTTTTCTCCAATCTTCCTGGTGGCTGGGTTGGCTTTCTAGTCGTAGTGAATTTATTTGTTTTCTTCTTGGCTTTCTTCTTAGATTTTTTTGAGATCGCATTCATTGTTGTGCCAATGCTGGCACCAGTAGCCGTCAAATTATTAGCCCCAGTGCTTTTGGCCTCCATGAATGGCAATCCACAAGCTGCAGCCAGCGCCGCTCTAGTTTGGTTTGGGGTCATGCTTTGCGTGAATATGCAAACCTCTTTTATGCACCCCCCATTTGGCTTTGCTCTTTTCTATCTCAGAGGCGTAGCGCCCAAAGAAGTCAAGAGTAGTGACATCTACTGGGGCGCCCTGCCTTGGGTAGCGCTGCAATTAGTGATGGTTGCGGTGGTGATTGCTTTCCCAGCCTTGGTGACAACCTTTTTGGATAAGCCTGCTGCAGCCATAGAAAGCCAGGACTTCAACTTCACGAGCGAAGACAATAAACCAGACACACCCTCAGCCAAAGTGGATGAAGATGCCCCGGTAACTTTTCAATTGGACAAGCCAGTCAAATAAAAATGCCCCACATTTGCGGGGCATCGTATTGCGAGATACAACCTGAATTAAAGAGTAATGTCGCGCTCTTGTCTGACACAATCGACGTAGTATTCGCTTTTTCCATCAACACTAGTTTTCACTAAACCGTGTATGTCCGTTTCAAATCCAGGGAACCGCTCGTTAAAGTCTCTAGCAAAGTAGAGATAGTCAACAATGCGCTTATTGAAACGCTCACCCGGGATAAGCAATGGAATGCCTGGCGGATACGGCGTTACCAACATTGCCGTTACGCGCCCTTCAAGTTGGTCTAACGGAACACGGTCGACTTGTTTGTGCGCCATCTTTGCCCATGCCTCTGAAGGCATCATCGCAGGAACCATGTCTGAGGTGTACATCTCTGTTGTCATACGTGCTACATCACGGCTCTTATAGAACTCATGTATCTGCTGGCAAATATCTTTTAAGCCAACGCGCTCATAGCGTGGGTGTTTGGCTACGAACTCAGGCAATACCTTCCACAAAGGCGCATTTTTATCAAAGTGGTCTTTGAACTGCTGCAACTCGGTTACAAGAGTATTCCAGCGACCCTTGGTAATGCCGATTGTGAACATGATGAAGAACGAATACAACCCACACTTCTCTACGATCACACCGTGTTCTGCAAGGTACTTGGTAACAATGCTGGCTGGGATACCCATAGAACCAAAGTTGCCCTCAATATCTAAGCCTGGCGTCACTACTGTTGCCTTAATAGGATCGAGCATATTGAAGTCTTTGGCTAACTTACCAAAGTCATGCCAAGCGGCAGAAGGCTCCAACACCCAATCTGAGCGCTCACCAATTCCTTCTTCTGCTAAATGATCTGGACCCCAAACCTTAAACCACCAGTCAGCCCCAAACTTATCATCCACTTCACGCATCGCGCGACGGAAGTCCATTGCTTCCGCAATGGATTCCTCAACCAGAGTTGTACCTCCAGGAGACTCCATCATGGCAGCAGAGACGTCGCATGAGGCAATAATCGCGTATTGAGGGCTGGTAGAGGTGTGCATCAAATAAGCCTCGTTGAAGCAATCACGATCTAGCTTCGCATCTTCTGCATCCTGCACCAATACCTGAGATGCCTGTGATAAACCGGCCAACAACTTATGAGTTGACTGGGTAGCAAACATCAAACTCTTTTTGGTGCGCTTGCGATCTGAACCAATAGCGTGCATATCCTTATAAAAAGGATGGAAGGCAGCATGCGGCAGCCAAGCTTCATCGAAATGCAAAGAGTCAACCTTGCCATCCAACATCTCTTTAATCATCTCAACGTTGTATACGATACCGTCGTATGTGCTTTGTGTGAGCGTCATGACGCGGGGCACCACATTTTTATCTTTGATAAACGGATTAGCATCAATTTTCTTCTTGATGTTTTTCCATTCAAACTCTTCTTTCGGAATCGGACCAATAATGCCCAGGTGATTACGGGTAGGCATCAAGAAGATAGGAATAGCGCCCATCATGGTGATGGAATGAATGACTGATTTATGGCAATTGCGATCTACCAGTACAACGTCGCCTGGCGCTACAGTGGAGTGCCAAACAATCTTGTTTGATGTTGAGGTTCCGTTGGTTACAAAGAACAAATGGTCGGCATTAAAAATACGGGCAGCATTACGCTCACTCTGCAACACCGGTCCTGTATGGTCCAAGAGTTGGCCCAATTCTTCCACGGCATTACAAACGTCAGCACGAAGCATATTTTCACCAAAGAACTGGTGGAACATTCGCCCCACTGGACTCTTTAGGAATGCAACGCCACCTGAATGGCCTGGACAATGCCAAGAATATGAACCTTCAGAAGCGTAGTTAGTTAACGCACGGAAGAATGGTGGCGCTAGAGAATCTAAATACACCTTTGCTTCACGAATAATGTGACGCGCAACAAACTCAGGCGTATCTTCATTCATATGAATGAAGCCATGCAACTCACGCAAGATGTCGTTCGGCATATGACGCGAAGTACGAGTCTCGCCATACAAGAAGATTGGAATATCTTCATTACGCTTACGAACTTCAGTAATAAATGCACGTAGGTTATTTAAGGCAGGTAGATCATGGTCTTCAGAATCGGAATCGAACTCTTCATCATCAATTGAAACAATGAAAGTGGATGCGCGAGAAGCCTGTTGAGCGAAAGAAGTAAGGTCGCCATAGCTAGTTAAGCCAATAACCTCCATACCCTCATTCTCAATCGCCTCAGCGAGGTCACGGATTCCCGAGCCCGAAATATTTTCGGAGCGGAAGTCCTCATCAATGATGATGATTGGGAAACGAAATTTCATAAATACTCCCCTACTAACTTGTCCGATATATTCGGAACCCACTTATCAAAATTGGTTAGATCAATTACTCGATCGCCGTCTGGTAATGCTGTGACTATATCGATGAATGTCGCATTTTGCTGCACATCTTTAGGCAAGTAAACATGGCGAGCATAGACCTGATTGGCCAAGCTCTCGTGATAACCCGTAAAGGTAATCAGTAAATGCCATTGACGCTCAATCGCCTCTTTGCCCAAGTAGTCCTTTAGGGCGCTTGTCTCATCAACACTATGCATTGCAGTCCAGGTTAATGAGAACACTGGGCTCTCAGAGCGGTGTAACTGCAATTCTACTGAGCGGCGATAACGCTCACCTTCGGCCGTCATGCTTTCAGCGATCAACCAAAGTCGCAACTGCGCTTCAACAATGTGTGAGCTGCGATCATTTGCCACTCGAAACTTAAATGTTTGTATGCCATCATGGCTGCCAACGACCGCCACTTTAGAGAAACGCACACCAGCAGTGGGTCTCGTAAAGCGCGCAAAAGCCAAGCCGGTGGTTAATGCAGAATACACAATCCCAAAGAAGGCTTCAAAAGTTACGATTGCATTGGGCCAGCTACCTATCGGCGTCATACGACCGTATCCAATCGTTGCCATGGTTTGCACGCTAAAGAAAAAGACATCTAGCAAAGAGCCGGGCTGAGCATGGGTAATTGCTCCATCCCCACAAGCCAAATAGGCAAAGGCGAATAGGAGATTGGCTCCAAGATAAACCAAGACAACCAGCAGCATGAAGCTGCCCCAGCTAGTGCCTAGTAGCCAGTGATAAAAATTGTTCTCTGGACGAGCAATTTCAGTACGCGAGAGTGTTGCGCGATATTCATCTAAGTTAATTCTCGCGGGACGGCGATTAAACGGAAATAATTTACGCACTGCCGTAATGGCTTAGGTCTTAGGCAGGGTAACGCCCCGCTGACCTTGATACTTACCACCGCGATCTTTATACGATGTACCACACACTTCATCACTCTCAAAGAAGAGTACTTGTGCGCAACCCTCGCCTGCATAAATCTTGGCAGGTAACGGAGTTGTGTTTGAGAACTCTAGAGTGACATAACCTTCCCACTCGGGCTCGAATGGCGTGACGTTCACAATAATGCCGCAACGCGCATAGGTACTCTTGCCAACGCAAACAGTAAGGACGCTTCGTGGAATCTTGAAATACTCCACCGTTCTTGCTAGTGCAAATGAATTCGGAGGAATGATGCAAACGTCACCCTTGAAATCAACAAAAGATTGTTCATCGAAATTTTTCGGATCAACAATGGTGCTATTGATATTGGTGAAGATTTTGAATTCGTCTGCACAACGAATGTCATAGCCATAGCTTGAAGTGCCATAACTTACGATTTTGTTGCCTGAGGCGTCTTGGCGAACTTGCCCAGGTTCAAATGGGCTGATCATGCCTTGCTCGCCCATGCGGCGGATCCAGTGGTCAGATTTAATAGTCATGGGCGAATTGTAAAACCTTCGCCCTTACCTGCCCACGAATTTATTGGGGTTTTTGGCTAAAAACGACCCTCTCCGGTGCGTTATAGATCTCGAAGTGTTTGCCCGAGCAGCGGGAGAGGATGGTGAGATTGGTTTTACGAGCCAGCTCCAACCCCATCAAGGTGACCCCTGAGCGGGTTAACAGGAAGGGAATGCCCATCTGAGCGCCCTTGATGACCATCTCCGAGGTCAGGCGGCCAGTGGTAAAGAAAATGAGATCCCTGCCCGGTTTATTGGCTAGCCACATTAAGCCCGAAATCGAGTCAACTGCGTTATGGCGACCAACGTCCTCAATGAAATGCAAAAGACGGACGCCCTCATTGCCATCGCGCTCAAAAACAGCACAAGCATGGACAGAGCCAGACTTCTTATAAATGGTGTCATGGATGCGGATAGAATCAATCAAGGCAACAATTGCCTCTTGGGATAATGAAGGCCCTTCGGGAAGCTGAATCTCGGACATCTCTTCAATTAAGCCGCCAAACATCGTCCCCTGACCGCAGCCAGTAGTCACTACCCGCTTGCTAGTTAAAGCGTCAATATCAACCGTGCTTCGGCGGGTTTTAACCGCAGCCGAGTCAGTTTCCCAGTCAACCTGAATACTTTCAATATCGTCTGGAGACTCAACTAGTCGCTGATTGCGTAAATAACCCAAGACCAAAGCCTCAGGAGCGCTACCCAAAGTCATAAGAGTCACCACTTCACGCTTATCTAAGTAAATAGTTAAAGGGCGCTCGCCAGGGATATGGGTCTTTTTAAGGCGCCCCATCTCATCCATGACCTCGACCTCATGCACCACGGGCACTGAGGCACAGGACATCTGAATGGTGGGTTTTGCTGCCATAAAATACTCTCTAAGGTCGGGCTAAATGAAAGTTTATCGGGATTTATCAGGACTTCACGGAGCTTTACTTTAACCGCAGACTAAAATCATTGCATAAGCCAGCATAATTGAGAGCTACACCCCAGTTAACCTTACCAACCTTCTTATTTAAGTTCGCATTACATGAGCAGTTCCCAACGCCGCCTTCTTGTTACCTCCGCCCTACCGTATGCCAATGGTCAGATCCATATCGGCCATCTGGTGGAGTATGTACAGACCGATATTTGGGTTCGCTTCCAAAGAATGCGTGGTCATGAAGTGCATTACGTTGGCGCTGACGACACTCACGGCACCCCCATCATGTTGCGCGCCGAAAAAGAAGGTCTTACACCAAAAGAATTGATCGCCAATGTTTGGAAAGAACATAAGCGTGACTTTGACAGCTTCCTGATTTCATTTGATAACTACTACACCACTGATAGTCCAGAGAATGAAAAACTCGCGCAAAGTATTTATATCAAGCTGCGTGATGCAGGCTTGATTGAAAAGCGAGCCATTGAGCAAGCCTACGATCCTGTTAAAGAAATGTTTTTACCGGATCGCTTCATCAAAGGTGAATGCCCTAAGTGTGGCGCCAAAGATCAATATGGCGACAACTGTGAAAAGTGTGGTGCGACATACTCACCTACCGATCTGAAAAATCCGTTCTCAGTCGTTAGCGGCGCAACACCAATTAAAAAGATTTCTGATCACTACTTCTTTAAGTTATCTGATCCGCGTTGCGAAGAGTTCTTGCGCGACTGGACCCAAGTCAAAACACCATTGCAGCCTGAGGCTCGCAACAAGATGAAAGAATGGGTTGGTCAACCCGGCGAAAGCAAGTTGGGCGACTGGGATATCTCCCGCGATGCCCCGTATTTCGGGTTTGAGATCCCCGATGCACCAGGCAAGTACTTCTATGTCTGGCTTGATGCCCCTATTGGTTACTACGCTAGTTTCCTCAATTATTGCCAGGCTAAAGGCCTGAATTTTGATGAATGGGTTAAGCCAGATACAACTACTGAGCAATACCATTTCATCGGTAAAGATATTTTGTATTTCCATACTTTATTTTGGCCGGCCACTTTGCAATTTGCGGGTTACCGTACGCCAACCAATGTATTTGCACACGGCTTCTTGACGGTTGACGGCGAGAAGATGAGTAAGTCACGCGGCACACTGATCTCTGCTAACAGCGTGATTGAGTGTGGCTTTAATCCAGAGTGGTTCCGCTATTACTTTGCAACCAAACTGAATGACAGCATGGAAGATTTAGATTTAAATCTTCAAGACTTTGTTGCGCGTGTTAACAGCGACTTATTAGGTAAGTACATCAATATTGCAAGCCGCAGTGCTGGCTTCTTGGTGAAGCGTTTTGGAGGCGTTGTTTCTGATGAAGCAATGGGTAATCCCCTCCTAAAAGAAATTGCATCCGCTAGCGAAAAAATTGCTGAACTCTACGAGGGGCGTGAGTACGCTAAAGCACTGCGCACTGTGATGGAACTTGCAGACAAGGTGAATGGTTTTGTTGATGAGAACAAGCCATGGGAAATTGCTAAAGATCCACAACGTGAAGCAGATCTGCAGCGCGTTTGCAGCATAACCCTGGAAGCATTCCGCATGCTCAGCCTTTACCTGAAGCCGGTTATTCCCCAAGTTGCTGCTGGAGTCGAGGAATTCCTCTCCTTGCCACCACTGTCCTGGGAGGACATCAATACCCCCCTTTCCAGCCAGAACCCTATCAAGCCATACAAGCACCTTATGACACGGGTTGAGGCCCCACAAATTGAGGCTTTGCTGGCTGCAAACTTGTAAAAAGCCCCCTAAAAAGCACCTATAATGGCGGTTGTAGTCCCTAGATAACTTTTCGAATTAATTTCATAAGTTATTGAATTTATTGAGTATTTTAGGAAATGCAATGGCAAGATATCAATCTGAATTCACCCAGTTCTTAAATGAACTCAAATCCGAGCACCCAAACCTCGAGGCTGAACAGCAAGCTGGTCGCGCCCTCTTGTGGGATAAAGAGCCTTTGAGCGTTGAAGATCAGCGTCGCGCCAAAGCAGCGAAATTGAAGCAGCGCGCTTACGTGTATTCGAATGACTAACTCTGGCAATGAGCCAAGCGCTCAGCCGATATCGGATTTACTAGATAGCACTCCATCAGTTACTGATGGCATGTCGGAAGCGTTCGCCAAACTTTATGGTGAACCGCTTTTTAAACTTCCTACCGACCTCTATATTCCGCCTGATGCACTAGAAGTTTTTCTAGAAGCATTTGAAGGTCCGCTAGATTTATTGCTGTACCTGATTCGCAAACAGAACTTCAACGTTCTGGATATTCCGATGGCGCAGGTTACTCAACAATATCTGAGCTATATCGATCAAATTCGTCATCACAATCTTGAACTAGCCGCCGAGTATTTGCTCATGGCCGCCATGTTGATTGAAATCAAATCTCGCATGCTTTTGCCAATGAAGAAGGCAGATAGCGAAGAGGAAGTAGAAGATCCACGCGCAGAATTAGTTCGCCGTCTCTTAGAGTACGAGCGTATGAAACTTGCCGCCCAAGAGCTCGATCAAATTCCACAGCAAGGACGTGACTTCCAGGTGGCCCATGGTTATGTGGATACCACCATTGCGATTGCATGGCCTGATGTCAATGTAGAAGACTTACAAGCCGCTTGGCGTGATGTTTTACATCGTGCTAAGCTCACGCAGCACCACACCATTACCCGTGAAGAATTGTCAGTACGCGACTTCATGACACGTATCTTGCGCCGCTTGCAAAGTACTAAATTCGTAGAATTCGGCGAGTTATTTGAAGACGCAATTAAGTCTGGTAAGGGCATTCCAGTGGTGATTGTGAACTTCATTGCAATGCTTGAGCTTTCACGTGAGGCTTTGGTAGAAATTACCCAAGCTGAGCCATATGCTCCAATTTACGTACGCCTTGCCTATACCCCTGTTGCATGAAAATCATTAGCGACATTCAGGAGTTGCGTGACCACTTGCGCGGCCAAAACCGCGCTTCATTTGTGCCAACCATGGGCAACCTCCATGAGGGCCACCTCTCTCTAATGCGCTTAGCAAGACAACATGGCGACCCAGTAGTGGCCAGCATCTTTGTGAACCGTTTGCAGTTTGGCCCTAACGAAGATTTTGATAGCTATCCTCGCACCATGCAGGCTGATATCGATAAGCTAGAAAAAGAAGGTGTGTACATCCTGTTTGCACCTACTGAGCGCGATCTTTACCCGCAGCCACAAGAGTACCGAGTTGATCCACCGCAACAGTTAGGCGACATCCTTGAGGGCGAGTTCCGGCCTGGATTCTTTAAAGGTGTTTGCACTGTTGTACTCAAGCTCTTTTCTTGTGTCCAACCTAAAGTTGCCGTATTTGGCAAAAAAGATTATCAACAGCTGATGATTATTCGTCAGATGGCCAAGCAATTCGCCTTGCCAGTCGACATCATTCCTGGCGAAACGATTCGTGCAGAGGATGGCCTCGCCCTCTCCTCACGCAATGGATACCTATCAGTTGAAGAGCGTGCTGAAGCGCCAGAACTACAAAAGGCTTTGAAAGAAGTACGTGAACGTGTTTTACAACTCAAGGATCGCAACAGCCAGTCCATCTCCGAGATTGAGAAAGCAGCTGTTGCTTCTTTAGCGAAACGTGGCTGGGAGCCTGATTACATCGCTATTCGTCAGCAAAGTGATTTAGCACCTGCAAGCAATGATCAACTACAAGCTGGTGAGCCACTTGTCATTCTGACGGCAGCCAAGCTTGGTAAGACACGCTTGATAGATAACCTAGAGATTTAGGCTTCAATCAAAAGGCTATTTGAGGCCTTGATTCACGGTATATTGACCTAGCAAAAATAAGTGGTATCTACCTCCCCACTTAAAGAGTAAGCTGTACCAAGATTAAGGCGGGCAACTGTTACTGCACTTAATTTTATTTACTCCATATAACAGTCGTCCTCTCTAGCGAATTAGAGCAGGTCTCACCCTCCATAGAAAATTTTAGTTATGTATATAAAACTTGCATTAGCAAGTTTGATGATCTTTGTATTCAACAAACCATATGCCCAAGTTACGATTGACACGACTGGCGGAACTACAGGCGGCGCCATAACAAGCACCCCTATTAGCAATTCTGTATCAACTACTGGCGCATCTACATCTCAAGGGGGTGCCGGTGGTCTTGGCGGCAGTGGCGGTCTTGGCGGCACATCAAACGCCGCAACAGGAGCGTCAACATCTGCTGGTAACACCTCAGGAAATACAACTGTTACATCAAATTACGCTTCACCCAAAATTCCAGTAGCGACTGCATTTGCTCCTTCAAACTTTCCAACAGCACCCTGCATGGGATCTACATCCATTGGTGGTTCAGCAGTTTTATTTGGATTTAGCGCTGGATCTTCTTGGGAAGCAACGGAGTGTATGACTTTTGAAGCAGCAAGATCATTTGATCAAGCAGGGATGCATGAAGATGCCCTGGCTATTAAATGCACAAGCAAATACTCAGCCGCCGCACCGAGCTGCATAAAACTTCGCCAACAAGAGGAGCAGCGAAGTCAATCAGAACGCCAAACCCCTTATGACCAAAAAATGATTTTGAACACAAGTTTAGCTAGGGGGATTTATAGCGAAACTATTGATCCAGTAAGCGGATTCAAAACCATCATTGATACACGCGACACAATCAGGCGTGCTGTCATACCCTAGGCTACAGCGCGAAGAACTGCCCTACTTCTAAATTCAGCTCTTTAGCTAACTCCGCACCAGTGACTTTACCGGCGGCGCCCTTGGCCTTGAGGACTTCAATCTGTCCGCCGTGGCAGGTGATGAAGAATGAATCTAAGGTTATCTGCGTGACTTCGCCTGGTTTGCCTTTAACGGCACCAAATGTAGCCGATACATGCTTGTGGCAATCGTAAATCTGAACCTTTTGCTCACCGAATTTAGTCCAAGCACCTGGCGCTGGATTACATGCGCGAATCAGGTTATAGATTTGACTGATGTGTGTCGCCCAATGAATCTGTGCAGCGTTCGCATCAAACCAACCTTCGTAGTTAGCTTGTGATTCATCTTGAACGATTTCTTGATGCTTGCCGGCGACCACGAGGTCAGCAGCTTCTAGTAATGCTTTAACGCCGATTGGGAAAAGATGATCAAAGTAGATCTTGCCTAATGTGTCATTCGGCCCAATGGCGACTTCTTTTTGCAAAATCACTTCGCCTTCATCTAAGCCATCGGATGGACGGAAGATCGTTAAACCAGTTTTCTCTTCACCTAGTGCGATTGCCCAGTTGATAGCGCTTGGACCGCGATACTTAGGTAACAAAGATGGGTGATATTGAATAGTGCCGTGCTTAGGAATCTTGCAGAGCTCTTGCGGTACAAATTGAATGACATAAGCCATCACACAGATGTCGGCATTGCTATCAATCATGGCTTGAGCAGCTTCAGGACCCTTCAGAGAGACGAACTGCAAGGGGGTCAAGCCCCTTGCTAACGCTGCTTCTTTCAAAACTTCCGGCTTGCTTGATTTGGGATTGTCAGGTGGACAGAAAACGGCAACCACTTCATCGCCGCGATCTAAAAAAGCCTCTAATGCCGCTTTACCAAAATCCGCACTCCCAATCAAAGCAACCCGCATCTTAAATCACCTTATCGTGACGGAGAGAAATCAAATCATCAGTGGTGTAACCCAACTCATGAAGAATCTCATCAGTATGCTCACCAAGCAATGGTGAACGAGTGACTTCAGTTGGGCTATCAGACATCTTGATTGGGTTACCAACAGTGAGGTACTTGCCACGAATTGGATGATCTACTTCAACCACGGTACCAGTGGCACGCAATGCAGGCTCTTCAGCAATTTCTTTCATAGAAAGAATCGGACCACATGGAATGTCGTATTGATTTAATACATCCATCACTTCAAACTTAGTCATCGTCATAGTCCACTTTTCGATCTCGCCGAAAATTTCCATAAGGTGTGGCAAGCGCGCCATTGGAGATGCAAAACGCACATCCGTAATCCAATCTTCACGACCGATTACTTTGCAAATCGCCTCCCAAACTGGGGCCTGAACGATGACGTACATGTAAGCATTTGGATCAGTTTCCCAGCCCTTACATTTAACAATCCATCCAGGCTGACCACCGCCAGAAGCATTGCCTGCACGGGGTACAGAGTCGCCGAACTCACCGTTCGGGAACTGTGGGTATTCTTGCATGAGACCTACGCGCTCTAAACGCTGTTGGTCACGCAACTTCACACGGCACAAGTTCAATACCGCATCTTGCATCGCTGCCAACACTTTCTGGCCACGGCCAGAGTGAGTGCGTTGATAAAGTGCAGTCACAATGCCTAATGCTAAATGCAAGCCAGTACCACTGTCACCGATTTGCGCACCAGTCACCATCGGAGGGCCATCATCAAAACCAGTAGTTGATGCTGATCCGCCCGCGCATTGCGCTACGTTCTCATACACCTTGCAATCTTCGTATGGGCCAGGACCAAAGCCTTTTACAGAAGCCATGATCATCATTGGATTGAGTTCTTGAATACGCTCCCAAGAAAAACCCATGCGATCAAGTGCGCCAGGTGCAAAGTTCTCCACCAAAACATCGCACTCCTTAATGAGGCGCTCGAGAATCTCTTTGCCTTTTTGGGTTTTGGTATTGACGGTGATGGAACGCTTGTTGTGGTTCAACATCGTGAAATACAAACTATCGGCATCAGGAATATCACGCAACTGACCGCGTGTTGCGTCACCTTCGCCAGATTTTTCCACTTTGATTACGTCCGCGCCAAACCAAGCCAGTAACTGAGTACAGGTTGGACCTGATTGAACGTGCGTAAAGTCGAGGATTTTGACCCCTTCTAGTGCTTTTGCCATGATTTAAGTCCTAATAAGAATGAAAATTTTGAATTGAGGCAATTTTACCAGCGGGGAATAGGGAAAAATGATGCGTGCCCAATATTTGGGCACAGATCCCGTCTAAACCTTTATTGGCGACACCATACCGCTATGTGAGGTTAAGTCTGGGGATTTTCAAGATCGGAAAGACGCTTTTTGAGGGCCCTTTCTTGGGCAAAGCGCTCGGTTTCATCACGAATGATTGCCGCCACTCCATTGGCCTTACCAGAGGCGTCAAATAGCATCCCTACAGTAAAGGCAATTGAAAGCGTACTGCCATCTTTATGTTTGGCAGGCACCTTCAAAAGTGATGTTCCATACCGAGTCGTACCGGTCTCCATGGAGTGGCTGTAACCCTCATTATGTTTTTGAAGTTGGCGCTCGGGAACGATGAGGTCGAGCGTATGACCAAGAGCCTCTTGCTCCGAATACCCAAAGATACGAGTGGCAGCAGGATTCCAAAGAACAATTTTTTCATGAGCATCAGCCACGATGATCGCATCACCTACACACCCTACTAGTTGGTGTAAATCAATACTTGTCTTCATGGGACCAGTCTATAGAATAAAAAAGGCGCCCACAAGGAGCGCCTTAAAGATAACTACAAGAAACTGCGGTTAAGCAGATTCTTATTTTTATTAAACTGCTTTAGCTGTGTGCAACTTAGCGATGTCATCAGCGCTATAGCCAAGGTCAGCCAACACTTCATCAGTGTGCTCACCCAATACTGGAGATGGCTTCACTTCGATTTCCAAATCAGAGAACTTGATTGGGCTACCGATTGTCAAATACTTGCCACGTACTTTGTGGTCAACTTCAACGATAGAACCGCTCTTACGCAAGTCTGGTGAAGCAGCCAATTCTTTCATTGAGAGAACTGGAGCGCATGGAATATCGAACTTGCGGAGGATGTCCACAGCTTCGTACTTAGTCTTGTCTTTGAGCCAGTCTTCAATAGTTGCGAAGATGTCAAAAATCTTGTCTTGACGAGCTTCAGCAGTCATATACGCTGGATCAGTTGCCCACTCTGGTTTGCCCAAAGCTTTAGTAATTGGCTCCCAAGCGTGACCTTGAATGGTGAAGTAGATGTAGGCGTTTGGATCTGTTTCCCAACCCTTACACTTCAATACCCAACCTGGCTGACCGCCACCACCAGCGTTACCGCCACGTGGAACTACGTCAGTGAATGAACCGTGTGGGTACTGTGGATACTCTTCCAAGTAACCAACTTTGTCCAAACGTTGTTGATCGCGCAACTTCACACGGCACAAGTTCAATACAGCGTCTTGCATTGAGCAAGATACTTTTTGACCACGGCCAGTTTTTTCACGTTGCATCAACGCTGTCAAGATACCGATTGCCAAGTGCATACCAGTATTAGAGTCACCCAAAGCAGCAGCAGAAACTGTAGGAGGACCATCCCAGAAACCTGTTGTAGAAGCAGCGCCACCAGCGCACTGAGCAACGTTCTCATACACTTTCAAATCTTCGTATGAGTGACCATCACTAAAACCTTTTACAGAGGCCATGATCATTTTTGGGTTCAATTCTTGAATACGCTTCCATGAGAATCCCATGCGATCCAAGGCGCCAGGACCAAAGTTCTCAACCATTACGTCAGAAGTTTTGATCATCTTCTCTAAAACTTCTTTACCTTCTTGAGTCTTAGTATCCAAAGTCAAAGAACGCTTGTTACCGTTCAACATAGTGAAGTACAAAGCATCAGCGCCTGGAACGTCGCGCAATTGGCTGCGAGTTACGTCGCCAGAGCCTGGACGCTCTACTTTAATCACGTCAGCACCATACCAAGCCAACAGCTGAGTACATGCAGGACCTGCTTGTACGTGTGTGAAGTCAATAATGCGAATACCGTCTAATGGTTTAGTCATGTTTGTTTCTCCTTAAGTCTTTCTTGTTTGCTTCTAAATTTATCTTGGATTACTTCTTAGCAGCTGCTGTGGATGGGTTTAAGTTTGTTAAACGTCCACTCTCAGTACCTGCAGTTTCATCAATAACAGCATTGATGAGGGCTGGTTTACCGGCAGCAATCGCTTCTGTTAACGCTGCTTCTAACTCTGCTGGCGTAGTTACGTAATAACCAACACCACCAAATGCTTCAATCATCTTGTCGTAACGAGCATCTTTAACGAATACTGTTGGAGCAACATCAGCACCGCCAGTTGGGTTCACATCAGTACCGCGGTATACACCGTTGTTATTGAAGATAACAGTTGTAATTGGCAAGTTGTAACGACAAACTGTTTCCAATTCCATGCCACTGAAACCGAACGCGCTATCACCCTCTACGGCTACTGTTGGCAAACCGCTAGTTACAGCAGCACCAATGGCGTAACCCATACCGATACCCATAATGCCCCAGGTACCAGAGTCGAAGCGCTTACGTGGCTTATACATATCGACGATTGCACGGCAATAGTCGAGTGTGTTTGCGCCCTCGTTTACCAAGTTCACATCTGGGTTCTTCTTGATCACATCACGAATCACACGCAATGCGCCATGGAAGTTCATTGGGTTTGCTTCTTTAGCCAAGGTCTCAGCCATCTTCGCTGTGTTCTTGTCTTTCTTCTCGGTGATTGCTGCAATCCACTCAGCACTTGGCTTAGGAACAGCAGAGATGCCCTTCAAAAGCTCACCTACGCAAGAGCCGATATCACCAATCAAAGGAGCGGCAATTTGTACGTTGCTATCTACTTCGTTTGCTTGAATATCAATTTGAATAAATTTCTTAGGCTCTTTGCCCCAAGTCTTACCCTTACCATGGGCAAGTAACCAGTTCAAACGTGCGCCAACTAACAATACCGCATCAGCCTCAGCCAATACAAATGAACGTGCTGCAGAAGCAGACTGTGGATGATTGTCTGGCAACAAACCTTTGGCCATAGACATTGGCAAATAAGGAATGCCAGATTTCTCAACCAAATCACGAATCTCTTTATCAGCTTGAGCATAAGCAGCGCCTTTGCCCAACAGGATCAATGGACGCTTAGCACCCTTCAACACATCCAATGCACGAGCAACCGCATCGGCCGCTGGGATCTGACGTGGAACTGGATCGATTACCTTGAAGATTGATTTCTTAGCTTCGTCAGCAGGCATAGTTTGCGCAAGCAACTGAGCTGGCAAGTCCAAATACACACCGCCTGGACGACCAGAAACTGCAGCGCGGATTGCACGAGCAAAACCGATGCCGATATCTTCGATATGGTTAATACGATAAGCAGCTTTGCAATATGGCTTAGCCGCATTGAGCTGATCCATCTCTTCGTAGTCACCTTGTTGCAAGTCAACGATTTCACGCTCGCTTGAACCAGAGATCAAAATCATCGGGAAGCAGTTCACAGTTGCATTAGCAAGCGCTGTTAAACCGTTCAAGAAACCAGGAGCAGAAACAGTCATACAAATACCTGGCTTTTGTGTCATGTAACCAGCAATCGCTGCAGCATTACCTGCATGCTGCTCATGACGGAAGCCAATGAAACGTAAGCCTTCAGCCTGCGCTAAACGACATAAGTCAGTAATTGGAATACCAACCAGACCGAAAATCGTATCGAGGTCGTTTGCCTTTAAGGCGTCAATGACGAGATGGAAACCATCCGTTAACTGTGTGTTTTGATTATCTGTTGTCATAGAAATTTTTCAAGAATCGCAAATTGCCCGATAAGAGCTAATGCAATTTAGCTTTCGCTAATGTCTCCAATTTAGTTATTAATCGCACTGCGGGATTTTTGACCCCGCTTAGGCTGAGATGAATATTAGGCTTGGGGAGGGGGTTCATCATTGACTTCGGTCAATTTCCCTCTAAATCCTGTAATTACAGGCGGGTAACAGCTTAAACAAAAAGCTCTTTATGCTTTGTTTTAAGGCGGCTCAAGGTCTCCGGGGAGAGATTGAGATATGCCGCCAGCTCCTTTTTAGGAAGGAGCTCAAACAAATCCTCATATTTACGCAGGAAACGTTCTACCCGGCCCGGGGCATCAAGCATATGCAAAGTAATCGTGTGGGCCATGATCTCGCTCATCAGGCGCATAACCTCAAACTCAAAACTCTCTTTAAGGATCTTGTGTTGATCCAAGAACTCCGCCCATTTCTTTAGGGGCATCCGAGCCACGCGGGCCTTGGTCACAGAGGCAATACTGTATGGGGCAGCCGTCTTTAGGCGCCATGCAGCATAGCTAGTTTCAATATCTTTTTCGATGGCAAAACGCAGAATCATTTCTTTTGCATCGGCACTAGAAACAATACGCTTCAGAATGCCATCCAAAACAAAGTACTGCTCCATCTGATGGTCACCCTGATGAAGCAAAATTTCGGACTTTTTGAGGTCGGAGATCTCTAAATGACGCTCCAACTCTGCCATTGCGGCCGGATCCAAGCTTTTTAAGACCGAGTTTTGGCTCAACTGCAGGCGAATCAGGTTCTTTTCGGGATGCTTATCTAATACGGTCATCAATGCTTGCTCCTAGACCTCATATTGTAGGCTTTTTTGCCTTATTAAGCGCGATATGGGGGCTTTGAGCCCCGCAGATCAGCTAGAATAGCGAGGTCGTGGTGCTTTGTTGCAATGCAATAAAGTTAAACGGGAAACACTAAACGTGTGCTGCCCCCGCAACGGTAGGTAAATGCGTCTTTTATTCATTTCAAAGGCGTCAGGAATCTGACAAAGCCACTGTGCGCGTCAATCGCATGGGAAGGCCAGATTCTGATATTTACTAGCCCGGATACCGGCCAAGACAGGTGGAATTTTGCGGACGGGGATCTTCGCGCGCCAAGAAAGCGCTTAGTTCTTCGATGCTGCGCCCTATTGACGCCTGAGCTCCTGCACGTGAAATTCTGTTCGACCCAGCTAACGGGGAAGTTAGCTAGGCAATCGATAACAGAAAGTCAATCATGAAGCAGCAGTTGCAACAGAAAAGAATTGCCATCGTTTGTGGCGCCCTTCTCTCTCTCAGTTTTGCCCACCAAGTATCCGCACAAACCAATCCATCAACAGTCATTGTGACGGGATCGCGCTTTGAAGAAAATCTGAATCAGGTTCCAGCGAACGTTAAAGTCATCACGCGCGATGAAATCGAAAACTCGACTTCCAACACAATTCCTCAGGTGTTATCTCAAATTGGTGGCTTAAGAGTTAGCGGCTTAAATTCAAGCGCCTTAAATTTAGATGCATCAGTCGATATGGGTGGATTTGGACCAACCGGCAACAGCACAACCGCAATTCTGGTTGATGGTATCCGAGTAAATCCTATTGATTCGGGCAGCGTCGACTGGGAATCCATTCCAATCGACTCCATTGAGCGCATTGAAATTCTCCAGGGAGGCGCCAGTGTTCAATACGGTAATGGTGCGGTAGGTGGCGTAATCAACATCATCACCAATGGCGGCAAGAAAAGCATTAACCAAGCATCTGCGACTTATGGCACTTGGGGTACCTCAATTAACAATGCCATCTTTAGAAATACAGTTGATAAAACAACCTATCAAGTCAGTGCCAATACATCCAACACCAACGGCTGGCGACCCAATACGGCAGCCAATGCTTATTCTATCGACGCAAAAATTTCTCAAGATTTAGGCGGCAAGGATCGTGTATTTGTGGACGCTTATTACGGCTACACCAATTCTCAGCTTGCCAGTCCTGTAGTGGGATTAGTTGGCTCCGGAAACCCCCTCTCTGTGCGTCCGCAAAATGCCGGCAATAACATAACAACCAATAATTCCGGTTTTCGCCAGGGCTTGACTAAGACCTTAAGTGAAAACTACGTAGTAGAGATTGACACCTCTTACAACAATAAATCTTCCTTTTTCTACGTGCCACAAGCTGATTACTTCGCCAGCTCTGCCTTTGGTTCCGCTGGTAGTCCAATGAATAATAAATTGCAGGGATGGCAACTCGCATTATCTCCGCGCATAAAAGCAGATTTTGGTGTTGTTGGAACCTCAATTTTTGGCTATGACTTCTCGAAGGCCAATCAAGCTGGTAGTAATGGCTACACGCCTCAATCCCAAGGAATCATTCTGGCGAATCAGTTTGATGCAATCAATAACCCGTTTGGAACCTATTACAACAATCTGACAAGCGACTCCCAGAATGCGTCTCAAATTAATAACTCGCTCTACCTGATTCAAAGGATTCCACTAACCCGCGTATTGGAGGCCAGCGGCGGATTTCGCCGACAAGTTCAGCAAGCATCCACCACAAGCTCCGCAATAACTGCAGCTAATGGAACCGTCTCTAGCAATCAGCAATATGCCGCTAATGCTGGTGATATAGCGCTGAATGCAAATTACTTACCCGGTCAACGAGTCTATGTAAAGTGGAACCAGTCATTCAGATTCCCCAACATTGATGAATACTGGGGCCTGCTCTATAACCCAACAACCCAAACTACTTCAACCGTGTTTAGTGGAATTTTGCAACCTCAAACTACTCAGACATATGAGGTTGGTGGCAACTGGGACGTATTGAACTCCAAAATTACATCGTCATTATTTAAATCAATGACACAAAATGAGATTAGCTACAACCCTGCTACCGGATATAACTACAACTCTATTTATCAAGTTAATCGTGGTGGCATCTTATTGGATGTTGCCTCTAATATTTCCCCTTCATTTAATATTGGCGCCGGCGGAAAGTATCAAAAGTCTTACTATGCCAATGGACCATTTTCTGGTAACGCCATTCCAGTGGTCCCAGACACACTACTGAACGCTAGAGCAAATTACCTTATTACAAGCAATTGGACTATCGGCGGAGTAGTCAATTACGTCAGCAGTCAACATTACGACACAGGTCCGAGTTACTACAGTGCGACACCAGTGATGCCTTCTTATGTCATTGGAGATATCTTCACATCATATAAATACCAGGGCATAGAAGCTCGCCTTACAGTCAAAAACGTTGGTAACGCGCAATATGCTACGTATGGCACTGCACCAAGCAATGTCTCAAGTAGGTACTCCTACTACCCAAGTGAACCGAGGTCCGTTTTTATAACGCTGAAATATAACTTCAATTAAGTGATTTAAGAGCAAACCGCCTCTTTTAGATACCCCCAAATTCCCAATCAAGCGATCTAAAAGAGGCCCCCAACCCATAGCCGGGAGCTGAGGCTACAATGCCAATATGAGCGAGCAAACATCCCTCCCCCAAAGTTTGGAAGCGCCTGATTTAGGCGCCCTAAGCGTATCTATTCAACGCTTATCCGAGAGAATTGCGTTAATTCAAGATGCCGTAAAAAATCTTGTTCAAGATCGTGCGCTACAAGAAAACAAAATTGAAGATGCGCAAAAGCGTATCCAGCACATATTGAGTCGCTTGCCAGAACAAAGTGATGGTCGCCAACTCAATCTACTAGGCGAGGCTGTTCCCCCAAACAATACCGAGGATGATAATGAGCCAACAACGCATTGAAGTAAGTCTCGCTGGTCAAAAAATCACCTTAGCAACTAGCGCGGAGCATGAGCCATTATTAAGAGCGGCCTGCGTCCTAGTTGATGAACAAATTCAACTTGCCATCAGTGGCGGCAACCGTAGTATTGAACGCGCCAGCATGATGGCGGCACTCAAAATTGCTGGCGACCTCATTACATTGCAAAAAAACCAAACGCCGCAAAGCACCTCCTCTAACGTGAGCTCCGATGAAGTCACTCGCCTACAAAGTGAAATTCGCGCTCTTGAGGATCAAGTCGATGCTTTGATGCAAACCCTTTCCCTGCCTGGTTCGCCAAGGCCAATAGTTCCTTGAACCGATGCGCAAGCATCCGGAACGATCTTTACCTTGTGGGCGTGAGCGTTTCGAAAGTTCACAGTGCCAACTTAGACTTGGTCACTCCCTGAGCCTCTTAATGCACCCGAAACAGAGTAGCCGTTCCACCTTGAACCTTAGGGTTCAGGATGACGGCCTAGCGGCTAAGGCGGGGAATTCATGTTACTAAGCGATATCGCAATGCTGATGCTGTGTGGCAGCATCTCCGGATTTTTAGCGGGTCTACTAGGTATTGGTGGCGGCATGATTCTGGTGCCCTTCATGATCTTGGTTTTTAATCATCAAGGATTTAGTCAAGAAGTCATTGTTCACATGGCCATTGCTACCGGTATGGCCACTATCTTGTTCACCACTACCTCTGCAATATGGGCGCATCACAAACATGGCTCTATTGATTGGAAGTTAGTTGCATCGCTGAGCCCTGGTTTAGTCATCGGCAGTTTGATTGGTGGCAGCGAGATTTTTGAAGCCTTAAATACTTCCTGGCTATCTCTCTTCTTCGCCATTTTTATCGTCTACACATCTATTCAGATGCTGCTCAATAAAAAACCTAAAGCCGGAAGAGATTTGCCTGGGCCCTTAGGTTTGTTTGGATTTGGATCCTTCGCCGGAGCCCTTGCTAGCCTGGTAGGCGCTGGTGGCGCATTCATCACCGTGCCTTTTATGCTTTGGTGCAATGTCAAACCGCACGTTGCTATGGCGAGCTCCTCTGGATTAGGTTTTCCGATCGCAGCAGCAGCCACGGTGGGCTATATGTACGGTAGTTGGGGTCACCCCAACCTACCATCTGGTTCCCTAGGGTTTGTTTACTTACCAGCAGTAGTGTGTATTGCAGTGGTGAGTATTTTCACAGCACCGCTTGGTGCCAAAATGGCTCGCAAACTGGATGTGGCACAACTCAAACGTATTTTTGGGGTGATGCTACTAATGCTTGCGGCCTTCATGTTTAATGAAAGCCGCAAAGCATTTGGCTATTAGTTAGCTAGTAAATTGCTGACGCAAAATATTCTTTTGCACCTTACCCATAGCATTACGAGGCAAATCAGAAACAATCTCTAAACGCTTTGGAATTTTGAAGTTTGCAATTTGCGTTTTCAAAGTCGCAATCATCGCTTCGGCATTTAATTTGGCTCCTGCCTTAGGTACAACTACCGCCATCACTGCCTCACCAAAGTCTGGATGCGGAATACCAATCACAGCACTTTCGTCAACACCAGGCATGTCATCGATAAAGCTTTCGATCTCTTTTGGATAAACGTTGTAGCCAC
This sequence comes from Polynucleobacter sp. AP-Capit-er-40B-B4, assembly GCF_018882245.1. Classification (GTDB taxonomy): domain Bacteria; phylum Pseudomonadota; class Gammaproteobacteria; order Burkholderiales; family Burkholderiaceae; genus Polynucleobacter. The sequence goes on from NZ_JACVOV010000002.1 coordinate 74,090, forward strand.
CAGAAATAATTAAATCCTTGCTGCGACCAACAATGCACAAGTATTCCTTAGGTGCTTTGCCACCATTAGCATCTCCACCCCAGCGACCAACGTCACCAGTCTTGAACCAACCATCCTTAGTAAATTCTTCGGCAGTCTTCTCAGGCATACGCCAGTAGCCTTTGAATATATTCGGACCTTTTACCTGAATGCCGCCGATTTCATCGACCTTGCAAGGTTTATTGTCTTCATTCACTACACGTACTTTTACACCTGGCAGCGGCAGACCAACGGAGCCGCCTACTCGTTTACCTTTATAAGGATTGGAGACTAGCATCACAGTCTCGCTCATGCCATAGCGCTCCAAAATTGGCTGGCCAATAACTTCCTTGAAAGTATTAAAGGTTTCTGTAAGTAGCGGAGCAGAACCAGAAACAAAGAGACGCATATTGCGCGCTACTTTTTTATTGAAGCCTTTATCAGCCAATAAGCGCACATAGAATGTCGGCACACCCATCATCACCGTCGACTGCGGCATATGCTTGATGAGTTGCGCGGTATCTAAACGTGGCAACCAAATCATCTTGCTGCCATTAATCAATGCGCCATGCGCCGCTACAAACAAACCGTGAACGTGGAAGATAGGCAAAGCATGTAATAGAACATCGCCTTTTTTCCAACCCCAAAACTTTTGCAATACTTGAGCGTTGCTGCCCAAGTTCTTATGCGTCAGCATTGCACCTTTGCTGCGACCAGTAGTACCAGAGGTATACAAAATAGCCGCAAGGTCATCATCCTTAGCGGGTACAGTTTTGAATCTATCGCTTAATCCGGCCGCACGCTCCAACAAAGTACCGGTGCGGTTTTCGTCTAAGGTAAAGACATGCTTGGTACCAGCTTTAGCAGCAACCTTAGATACCCAAGATAGATTCTTGCTGCTGCATACGACTACCGCTGGCTCTGCATTTTCTAAAAAGTATTGGATTTCAGCGGACTGGTAAGCCGTATTGAGCGGCAAATACACATAACCAGCACGAATCGTTGCTAGATACAGAAAAAGAGCCTCAGGTGATTTTTCAACCTGAACTGCAACCCTAGAACCTTTTGGCAACTTCAAGCTAGCAAGTAAATTTGCCAACTTTGCCGTTGCAGACTCTAGGTCACCCCAGGAGTAATACAAACCATCATGCGTCTCGAGAGCGCATGCTTTTTTATCTTTTGGAAAACCTTTTTCCAATAGTGAATATAAATTCATTTGAACCTCAAACCCCAGGGGCAATGTTTAATAAAAATTCTTAATCTAATTTAGCGCCAGAAGCCTTAGCAACAGCAGCCCAGCGCTTGATATCAGCACTGACAAACTTTCCAAATGCATCGCCAGAAAGGGTTGGGGTATCAGAACCATTATTGGTCCAAATTGCTTTTAGCTCAGGAGTGTTAATGGCTTTTTGCACCTCAACAATCATCTTGTCGATGATTGGCTGTGGAGTGCCCTTAGGCGCAAATAATCCATACCAAGTTGAGACTTCATAACCCACTAAACCCGCTTCTGCAGCAGTTGGTACGTTCGGGAATCCTGGCGCACGCTTTTGGGAAGCAACTGCCAAAGCCACAATTGAGCCATTTTTAATTTGAGCCGCTGAAGAACCCAAGCCGTCAAACTCAATATCTACCTGGCCTGCAATCAGATCCTGCATTGCTGGACCGGCACCGCGATAAGGAATATGAGTAATAAAAGTCTTCGTCAACATCTTGAACTGCTCACCAGCTAGATGGTGAGAGGAGCCATTACCAGCACTCGCGTAATTGAACTTACCTGGGTTTTTCTTCAGAAGCGCAATAAATTCTTTTAGATCTTTAACTTGCACATTCTTTGGGTTGACCACGATCACTTGAGGTGGGTTAGCAATCATTGCCACCGGAATAAAACTCTTCTCAATGTCGTAATCTAAATTTGGATACATAGCCGGAGCAATTGCATGATGGGCAGCGCCCACGAAGAAACTATAGCCATCTGGTGCCGCCTTGGCAGCAATAGAGGCGCCCAAAGTTCCGCCAGCACCGCCACGATTATCAATAATGATTTGCTTGCCCAATTGCTTAGTCAATTGTGTTGCTAAAGGTCTAGCAAATGCATCTGTACCGCCACCCGCAGGAAAAGGCACAACAAAAGTAATTGGCTTGTTAGGCCACTCTTGTGCCATCACCACCAAAGGGGCGGCGCAAACCAAAAGAATTGCTTTCTTGATCATTACAGAAAGGCTTAATTGATTAAACATCTTCATCTCCTCCACTTGCCACTATTCATGGCTATGTTCATTATTAATACCGCTGAATCGCTCACATTACTACTTTCTGGGTCTTGATGCCCAGTTCGCTTATTAAACCCCAAAAGTGAACCTCTTTGGATTCCGCCTTGGGGCATCTCCTCCTCAATTCCTCATCACGGCGCCATCAAGCGCCCTACTGATCTCGAATACACAATCTCGCCGTTAGCAAATTTCTCATGGTTCTCTTCGACATTGCCCAGATCATAGAGGTAGTTGACCATCAAGCCAGCTGATTGACGCAAACCTTTGCGTGATAAATCGCCTGCCCAATTCACTAAATGCAACTTAGCGCCATTACCCAAATGGAATTTCGCAACCGGATTGCCATTGCGACCAGTAGAGCCCAGACCTAAATAGATAGATGCCAAACAAAGCAAGGATTCCTGCTCCTTTGGTGTTGCCAAATCAGGGTGCCATCCAGCGCTGAGTTTTTCCGTCCATGACTGAGCATCTAACTTGAGATTAGTCAACGCCTGATCTCGAGCCACTCTTAAGTTTGGCTTCAATCTCTCGGCAGGAACATCCTCCCCCAAGTTGGCACCAGCTGATACCCAATCCATAAATCCGGGGATCGGCGACAAGGTGACAAAGGTTTTAAGTCCAGGAAATTCGGCATGTAACTGCTCAGCAACACGCTTAATCAAGAAGTTGCCCATCGACACGCCGCGTAGACCTGGCTCACAGTTGCTAATCGAATAGAACACTGCTACCTTGTATTGCGATGGTTGATCTACTGTCTCAGCCTTCTTGTCCACCAAGGGCGTAATAACCGTTGGGATCTCAGGTAGCAGCGCTACTTCCACAAAGATCAAAGGCTCGCTTGGCAACTGGGGATGAAAGAAGGCAAAGCAGCGGCGATCTGGCTGCAGGCGGCGACGCAAATCATCCCAGCCATCAATGGCATGTACCGCTTCGTGCTGAATCAACTTCTCCAAAACCTCTGCAGGTGATTTCCAGTCAACACGATGCATCTTCAAAAATCCTGGATTAAACCAAGAGGACAAAAGATGGCGCATATCAAAATCTACTGCTGCAAGCTCTGGCTTCTTATCCAAGATTTGCAAAAGATCTCGGCGCATTTGCACTACAGCAGCAGTTCCATGTCCAGCGCGATTTAAGCGGCGAAATAATTCTTGCCTGGGCGATTCAGAAACTTTTTGCAATTGAATGTAGTTGCGCGCTGTAGATTCTGCTGCAAAGTTTTGCGCAGCTTTCAATACTGCATCTACTTGAGGATTTAATTTCTCAAACAAATAAGTAAAAAATGGAATGTGTTGATCTTTGGTCAGCTTGCGATAGTTATTCACAACATCGTCTGCCATGCTGACTGCATTAGATTCGCCTCGCTCAGAAATCAAGCGCTTGATAGCGTTGTTTGCCTTTGACAGGTTACGAGCTTTTGCTAACTTTTCGAGCATGGAGTCTTTTCAAAAAAAGAAAATCGACAAAATTTTGATCAGGTTCAATTTATTACTCAGAACATGCAAAATCAATTAAGTTAAATGAATAAACATTAACTTAAAGTTAAGTATATCTGTAAGGTATAAGGGTAAATCAGGGGTTTTTGCGATGCAGCATGCGGGCTTCAGCCGCTAAAGCCAAAATATTAGGATTGGATTCATTAGCCTGAAGGTACATTAAGCCGATTCGCTGAATCACCTGGTATTTCGGTAATAAAGGCGTAAATTCGATCGCATCACCCATTAGCGCTCTCACCCTACCGGGTAACAAAGAGTGGCCCAGATCGCCAGAAACCATATTCATTAGCGAGAAAATGTCACCCACCTTCATGATCACATTAGGCTTAAAGCCTGCGAGCTGAAAAGCCTCATAAAACCCTGAAGTGGTAGCAAAGCCATCCTGAAGGGTAAGAAATTTCTCGTGCTGATATTCGGACAAATCAATATTGGCCGCGGTAGGCTTACTGCCTTTTGAGGAGGCCAAAAATAACTGATCTTCAAAAAGGGAAACAACCTGAACGCCCTCAGGTAAGTCTTGCGCTGGGACAGCTATGACAACAGCATCAATGCTACCCTCAGATAGTCGTTTCATTAACTCTTCATTGGACCCAAGAAATAAATCAATATCCAAATCAGGTCTACGAATTTTGGTGCCCATGATCATGCGGGGAATGATGTTGGCAGTGAGAGAGTACATTGAGCCCAAGCGAATTTGTCCGCTCTCAACCCCCGCCTTAGCTCTCGTCTTTTTAAGAATACGGTCTACATCAGACAACAAGTCATTACTTGCTTCAGCCAAATAGATTGCTGCAGGCAAGGCCTTTAGTTGACGTCCTTCCTTAACAAACAAAGGGCATCCAATTCCAGACTCAAGAGAATGCAACGCTTTATGAATACTGACTGAACTTAAGTGCAACTCTTCTGCAGTTCGCGAAAGACTTCCCGTCCGCACAAAAGAACAAAGAATTTCTAACTTTCGCAGCGTTAATTCTTCATTCAACATAAGGAGTAAGGAGTTAAATACTTTTTGATTTAAATACGGTCATCAAATAGATGCCAAACATCATCATTGGCACACATAACCATTGACCCATCGATAAACCTAGACCAAGAAGACCCAGGAATGCATCTGGCTCTCGCGCATATTCAGCCAAGAAACGACAAATGCCATAACCGAATAAGAAGAATCCAGATACCTGGCCAACGCGCCTTGGTTTGCCTGCATAAATCCAGAGGGCAATTCCTAGCAATACACCCTCACCGAGCAGTTGATAAATTTGTGAGGGGTGGCGTGGTACAGAATCGACTAACGGAAATACCATTGCCCAAGGAAGGTCGGTTGGCCTACCCCAGAGTTCACCGTTAATAAAGTTACCCAGTCGCCCAAAAGCCAAACCAAAGGGAACGAGTGGAGCTACTAAATCACTAACGACAAAGAAAGTAGTCTTACGCTTTTTAGCAAACCAGTAAAGGGCAACCAATACTCCCAATAAGCCGCCGTGGAAAGACATGCCACCTTCCCAGATTTTGAAAATACTCAAAGGATTGGCCAAGTAAAAGCCCGGCATATAAAACAAGGTATAACCTAAGCGCCCTCCAAGCACAACACCGAGAACGCCCGCAAAAAGGAGATCCTCAAGATCTTTATAGGTCCATCCCAGAGTCTGATAACGAGGTGCTCGAATGCGTAAACGGCCTAAGAGTAAAAACTGCACAAAGGCCATCAGATACATCAAGCCATACCAGTGAATTGCAAAGGACCCAATACGAATCGCTGCAGGGTCAAACTGAGGATGAATCAACATGAATATTAGCTTTTGGATTGATCAAAGTTATGTAACTCGTGACCTAAATCCCGGTAGGCTTTATAGCGTTCGCGCCCAGCCAAACGCTCAGCTTCATTGACAGTGACTACCTCGACAATTCTAGGAAAGCGTGCTACTAAAGCAGGCACATCCGCAGGCATACGCATACCCAAATGAATCATCACATCAGCATGGGGTATGTTGTTTAAGACAGAGGAAGCAAAATCGTCCGTCAAAACAATCGGCGTTTCTGGTGCTGCTTCATCTTCAATGAAGCAGTGCGGCAAAAAGTCAGTGCTACTAAATGCCCACAACAGATCATTTAACTTTTGGAGATCAGCTTTCTCACCCACCATCACAATATTGCGAACAGGCTCGCCCTCTGGTGTAGCACTCCAAATCTTGCGCGTTAAACGACAAGCGTATTCCAGCTTGTCGTTCACGTTGCTATGAAAGTCGATTCGTGCCATTCGGTATTTATCCGGAGATCCGCAAGCCGCTTACTTGCGTTCAAGCAAGAAGTTCACCAATAAAGGAACTGGGCGTCCAGTAGAACCTTTGGCAGCACCACTCTTCCAGGCGGTTCCAGCAATATCCAAGTGAGCCCATTTATATTTTTCTGTAAAGCGTGACAAGAAACAGGCCGCGGTCACACTGCCCGCTGGACGACCGCCAATATTGGCGACATCTGCAAAATTCGATTTGAGTTGCTCATGATAAGCAGCGTCTAAAGGCAAGCGCCATACGGTATCCAAAGAAGCATGGCCCGCTTTAGTGAGCTCACTCACCAAGCCTTCGTCCTCTGAAAATAAACCGCTATGCACATGACCCAAGGCAATCACACATGCGCCAGTTAAGGTGGCAATATCAATCACTGCAGCAGGCTTAAAGCGCTCAACATAAGTTAATGCATCACACAAAATGAGACGACCTTCTGCATCAGTATTGAGAATCTCAATCGTCTGCCCAGACATACTCTTCACAATATCGCCTGGTCGCGTAGCTTGACCTGATGGCATATTTTCACAAGTAGGAATGACGCCAATCACATTCTTCTTTAACTTCATCAAAGAAACTGAATACATGGTGCCAATGACTGATGCAGCGCCACACATGTCGTACTTCATCTCATCCATGGCTTCGCCTGGCTTAAGTGAAATACCACCAGTATCAAAAGTAATTCCTTTGCCAACCAAGACAATCGGAGCCTCCCCCGCTTTACCGCCTTGATGTCGCATCACAATAAATTGTGGCGGAGTCTCAGATCCTTTAGCAACTGACAGGAAAGAGCCCATTCCTAAGGCTTCAATCTGTTTGCGTCCGAGCACTTCTACTTTCAAGCCAGTCTTCTTGCTCAAGCCTTGCGCTGTCTTACCTAGATAAGTAGGTGTGCACACATTGGGCGGAAGGTTGCCTAAGTCTTTTGCTAAGTTCATTCCCTCAACCATAGCTACGCCTTGCTCTACTGCAGCCTTTAACTCTTTTGAACAATCATCATTACCCGCAAACACTAATTGCTTAAATGTATCTGCTGTATCTTTGGCTTTAAATTTCATAGCGGGCTGACGAACACCAAATCGGTAGGCTTGATCACCGGCATACTGAACGGTAAGACGCACTTCTTCTGCGATGAAGTCTGCATTATGAGCAAGCGCAAAACTTGGAGTAAACCAAAGCGCACTTTCAATAGAGCCGCCACTCAGCACTTTTAAAGCTGCGCGAGCCACCTTGGAGTAAGTCGTCAAGCTACGCTCGCTGGCAAGATGAATGTCACCCAAAGCTACTAGTAATACGCGCTTTGCTTTAATGCCGCTGGCAGCCCAGGATTTTTCTGCTCGCAATAGACATACGGAAGCCTGCTTAGGATCCAAATCCCCAACCACATTAGCGTGATTGACTGAACCTCCAAGCAAAAGATCCAACTCTGACAGAAAGCCCGCTTTCGCCTTGGCGCCTTTAGCTCCAGAGAAGCTATCAAAATCGGCCTTCGAGTAGGCTAAAACCAAACAGTCAGTGTTATGGCCAAGCAAGGATTTGAGGCTAGATTTCTGGAGTTTTGGGCTCTGCAGGTCAGCTTGAGGGAAAATCTTGGTACTAAATTGAATTGTCATAATCTATTACGGTATTTTGGTCGATTCAAAAGAGAGGAAATTGCTAATCCGGGACGTTTATCCATTATCCTCCGACATGAGAATAGACTCCCTTGTCACTAGCAATATAAGCCATTTACAGCCCCAATAACCCCACGAATCCAAACCCTTATTTCTCATGATTTTTAAACAGGCCCTCCGCCGCGAACTCAGTTTTACGACTGGTGGGGTCTTTTTGGTCTTGGTCACCATCATGGTGACCACCCTGGTTATCCGAATTTTGGGCTACGCTGCAAACGGTGCAGTCAATCCCGAGGATGCGCTCGTTTTAATTGCGCTAGCTACTTTGGGTTATCTCGCGGTTCTTTTGACAGTTTCACTGTTTGTGGCGACCCTCATTGTTTTAGTCCGCTGGTACAAAGATTCAGAAATGATTGTTTGGTTTGCAAGCGGCTTAAGCGTCACCAACCTCATCAGACCCATCCTGCAATTTGCTACACCACTCATCATTGTTATTGCCTTGCTTGCTCTATTTGTTTGGCCATGGGCAAATCGGGAATCCACTTTAATTAGTCAACGCTTCCAACAACGGGATGATGTATCCATGGTGAGCGCTGGACAATTTAAAGAGTCTGCAAAAGCAGAGCGGGTTTTCTTTATCGAAGAGCTAGATGTAGATAAAAGCGAAGTCAAAAATGTCTTCGTAGCTGACTCCAAAAATGGCCGACTCAGTATTGCAGTTTCATCCACTGGGTACATTGAAAACTCAGAGGGCGGAGAAAAATCCATCGTGCTTCATAACGGTCGACGCTATGAGGGGCAACCCACGCAGCCCGACTTCAGAATTCTCGAGTTCAATGAGTACAGCACCAAGATACGCAGCAAAGATGCTTTAGCACCAGCGCCGCGCGATCGCGAGAAAACCATCATGGAACTGCTCGACGATACCGATCCTGTGGCCGCCAACCCCAATCGTGCAGAGCTCCTCTGGCGCATTGGACTGCCTTTAATGGCTTTAGGTCTAGTGCTAATTGCAATACCACTGGCTTATGTAAACCCACGCCTTGGTAATTACACCGCTATGTTTTATGCGGTCTTAATCTACTTAATTTATAGCAACCTACTTAACCTTACGCAAAATTTTGTGTCGCAAGGCAAGGTCAGTGTCTTTGTTGCAATCTGGCCGATTCATTTACTAGCACTCATGATTGCAACTGTCTTGATTCGCAATCGCATCAACCCTTCACTTAAGTGGTGGCGCCGTCAGTTGCCCGCCTCCATGGCTAGCAAATGAAGCTGCTCTTTCCCTTCATCTATGAGCGCTATTTAGCCAAGCAGATCTATGCGGCCTTTGGCTTCATTCTCTTTGCTTTAGTAGCTTTGTTTTTGTTCTTTGATATCTTGAGCGAGCTTGGTTCAGTACAAGGGGCTTACACACTTCCCTTAGCGCTACTGCACGTTGTCTTGAAAGCTCCAAGCCGCATCTCTGAAATTATTCCGATTGCAGGCTTGATTGGCAGTATCTATGTGTTTGCCATGCTTGCTAGCCAATCGGAGTTCACCATCTTGCGAATTGCGGGCCTAGACGTCAAACGCGGCCTCATTACGCTCACCAAAATTTCTATTCCTTTAATCGCACTCACGCTCATCATGAGTGAATGGGTTGGCCCTTATACCGAAGCGAAATCTGATCAGATCCGCATGAAGGCCTTGGGGTCCGCCTACTCCTCTCAGTTTAGAACCGGTGTTTGGGTAAAGGATCGCCTACGAGATGCCGATGGTAGCGGCCCAGTTCGCCCTGGCGTTCGTTATGTCAACGTTGGCAAAGTTGATAAAGATAATGAAATTCACAACATCCGCATGTATGAGTTTGATGATGCCTATCACCTCCTCTCCATTCGCAGCGCCGTCTCCGGACAGTTTGATGAGACAGGCGTCTGGGTTCTAAATGATGTAACAGAAACACGCTTTAAAGAAACCAAACAATCAGACCCTCTTAATCCTGTTTTTTCTGCGCAGACTTTTACTCACCCAATTCTGACTTTAGAGTCTGAAGTCACGCCACAAATTTTGAACGTACTTTTAATCAGCCCTGAAAAAATGTCGATTATGAGTTTGGGTCGTTTTATCTCCCATCTGCGTGATAACAAACAAGATGCGCAGCGGCATTCAATTGCTTTCTGGAAAAAAGTGATTTATCCGTTCACCATCTTTGTGATGCTGACATTGGCGCTGCCATTTGCCTACCTGAAGGTGCGCGCCGGTAGCGTTGGCATCAAAGTGTTCGGCGGCATCATGCTGGGTATGAGCTTCCAGCTCTTTAATTCCTTGTTCTCAAACGTAGGACTTTTAGGTTCATGGCCAGCACTGATTACTGCCCTCACCCCGCCATTGCTATATTTCCTATTGGCACTCGTTGGATTACGCTGGGTTTCTAAGGCTTAATACCCAAAAATCATTTAGAATGTGATTCCTATATCGTTGTTGATATATAGACAGGAATCCTCATGAATCTGCATCAATTCCGCTTTGTACGCGAAGCCGTTAGACAAAACTTCAATTTAACAACCGCTGCCAAAGCGCTGTTTACTTCCCAGCCAGGCGTATCTAAGGCCATTATTGAGCTAGAAGATGAGTTAGGCGTAGAGATCTTTCGTCGTCACGGTAAGCGCATTCGCTCACTTACAGAGCCGGGCAAACGGATTTTGAGCTCGATTGAGCGCATCCTGGATGAGGTGGAAACACTAAAACGAGTGGGTAAAGATTTTGCTAGCCAAGACCAAGGTAGTTTTGTAATTGCTACTACCCACACACAAGCACGTTATGCCCTACCTAAAGTGCTTACTGAATTTACTAAACGCTTTCCAAAGGTGAAGGTCAGCATTCAGCAAGGCAGCCCAGGACAAATTGCAGAATTACTCACGCATGATCGCGCAGATATTGCGATTGCCACGGAGGGTATAGCCAATACACCTGGCGTGCTCGCGCTACCAGGATATCAGTGGCATCACGTGTTGATGGTGCCACTGAGTCATCCACTACTAAATCAAGCCACGCTGACTCTTGAAGAGATCGCTAAATACCCCATCATTACCTATGACAAAGCATTTGCAGGTCGTAGCAAAATTGATGCAGCCTTTGCACAAAGAAATCTCACGCCTGACATTATTCTGGAAGCGATTGATGCTGATGTGATTAAGACTTACGTGGAGACTGGTATGGGCATCGGCATTGTTGCCGGCCATGCATATGATCCTGATCGAGACCGCAACCTTAAAGTCATTCCGGCAGGACATCTGTTCGGAAATAATGTTACTCACTTGGGAGTAAAGCAAGGTGCCTACTTGCGCTCTTTTGTATATACCTTCATCGAACTCTTCTCTCCAACCCTTACCAAGAAGATTGTTGAGCAAGCGATGTCGAACGAAACTGAGACGTACGAGATTTAACCAAATGTAGTTCGGTGATTGATTGTGATTTGGGGAATCCTCAAAAACAGACCCGTTTTTGAGTGGTGCCTCGGGGCGGACTCGAACCGCCACGCCTTGCGGCACCGGATTTTGAGTCCGGCACGTCTACCAATTCCATCACCGAGGCAGGTGTTTGCAGTGGAAATTCTGCTTACTTTGCTACTTTGTTACTGCTGAGACATGAGAGTGTAACAAAAAATGGGGGCTTACCCCCTACCTTGGGTCTAGAACCCCTTAAAATGAGGACTTCTAGCCAAATTATTAAAAGGACTTACCCGTATGGCCGGCCATTCGAAATGGGCCAATATTCAGCACCGCAAAGGTCGTCAGGACGAAAAACGCGGCAAGATTTGGACCAAACTCATTAAAGAAATTACCGTAGCTGCCAAATTAGGTGGCGGCGATGTTGCTACCAACCCGCGTTTACGCCTGGCGATTGATAAAGCTAAAGACTCCAATATGCCCAATGACAACGTGCAAAGAGCAATTCAGCGCGGCACTGGCTCACTGGAAGGTGTGAACTACGAAGAGATTCGTTACGAGGGTTACGGCATGAATGGCGCAGCCATCATTGTTGATTGTTTAACTGATAACCGCACCCGTACTGTTGCCGAAGTTAGACATGCATTTAATAAAAATGGCGGCAACATGGGAGCAGAAGGTTCCGTTGCTTTCTTATTCAAACACTGTGGCCAAATGTTGTTTGCTCCTGGCACCAGCGAAGATCAACTCATGGAAGTTGCTTTAGATGCTGGCGCCGAAGATGTGATCACGCATGATGATGGATCTTTAGAGGTGCTATGTCCTGTGCCAGATTTTTCAAAAGTGCAAGATGCTATTAGCAAAGCAGGTCTCAAACCTGAACTAGCAACCGTTGCCATGCGCCCGGAGACTGAGATTGCCCTAGAGGGGGATCAAGCTGAAAGCATGCAGAAATTGTTAGATGCACTCGAAAACTTAGATGACGTTCAAGAAGTCTTTACGAACGCAGAACTTTGATCTTTGAAATTCATTTCTTTTAATTACTTCATTTAAATACTAGATAGCTTGTTATGAAAATTCTACTTATCGGCTCTGGCGGACGTGAACATGCTTTAGCTTGGAAGCTGGCTCAATCCCCGCAAGTGCAAACAGTTTTCGTTGCTCCTGGCAATGGTGGTACAGCCACAGCTAAGCAAGCTGCTGCAGGTATCGAAAATTTACCAATTACTGGATTACAAGAATTGGCTGACTTTGCCAAGCGCGAGAAGATTCATTTAACTGTCGTGGGCCCAGAAGCTCCACTTGCTGCTGGCATCGTGGATGTATTCCGCAACAATGGTTTGCGCATTTTTGGCCCAACCCAATTAGCAGCGCAACTAGAGTCTTCCAAGGACTTCTCTAAAGCCTTTATGAAACGGCATGGCATTCCGACCGCGGATTACCAAACTTTTTCTAGCGCTTTAGAGGCGCACGCCTATATTGATGCCAAAGGTGCTCCAATTGTGATCAAGGCTGACGGACTTGCGGCAGGTAAAGGCGTGGTAGTTGCTATGAGTCTTGAAGAAGCACATGCTGCAGTGGATATGATGTTGGCGGACAACAAACTCGGTAATGCTGGTGCACGCGTTGTGATCGAAGAATTTCTCACCGGTGAAGAAGCTAGCTTCATTGTTTTAGTTGATGGTAAAAACGTTTTAGCTTTGGCAACGAGCCAAGATCACAAACGATTGCTTGACGCTGACCAAGGTCCAAACACTGGCGGTATGGGCGCTTACTCCCCTGCCCCAGTAGTTACTCCAGAAATCCATGCACGTGCATTACGCGAAGTAATCATGCCTACCGTAAATGGCATGAAAGCCGATGGCATTCCTTACACCGGCTTCCTATACGCCGGCCTAATGATCGCGCCGGATGGCAAGCTCAAAACCTTGGAATTTAATTGCCGCATGGGCGACCCAGAAACTCAACCCATCATGGCTCGCCTCCGCAGCGATCTCGTGAACGCTTTAGATCACGCTGTTGACGGCACGCTAAATGAAGTTAATCTGGAATGGGATCGTCGCACCGCTCTAGGTGTGGTGCTTGCTGCTCATAACTACCCAGATACCCCACGTGCTGGTGATGTCATTACCGGCATCCCTGCTGATACCGAAGATCAAATTACTTTCCATGCTGGCACAAAGCTACAGGATGGCAAGGTCGTAACTTCTGGTGGGCGTGTGATGTGTGTGGTTGGACTTGCTGATACTGTCCGTGGCGCACAACAAAAAGCATACGATGCAATCAATCACATCAAATTCGATGGCATGCAATATCGCAAAGATATTGGTTACCGCGCTATTAAATAAATATAACTATCGTTAGAACGCACTTGTCAGATCAACATACCCAAATTGATATTGCCGCCCTAAAAGATTACTTTTTAGGTTTGCAAGACCGCATCACCACTGCAATGAGCGCCTTGGATGGCAAAGTCTTTGTTGCTGATGAATGGCACAAGCCAGAAGACAGCAAACTCAAAGGGTATGGTCGCACCTGCATTCTGGATGGCGGCAATATTCTAGAAAAAGGTGGTGTAGGTTTCTCACACGTTCGCGGTGATCAAATGCCGCCCTCAGCATCACATCACCGACCAGAAGTCGCAGGTCGCAGCTTTGAAGCAATGGGCGTTTCTTTGGTATTCCATCCGAATAACCCTAAAGTGCCAACTACGCATATGAACGTGCGCTGCTTTATTGCGCAAGCGCCAGATAAAGAACCAGTGTGGTGGTTTGGTGGTGGCTTTGATCTCACCCCTTATTACGGCGTTGATGAAGACTGCAAACACTTTCATCAAACCGCCAAAGACGCATTGGATCCATTTGGTGAGGAGCTCTATCCACGCTTTAAAAAGTGGTGCGATGAATACTTCTACTTAAAGCATCGTGAAGAGCCTCGCGGTATTGGTGGAGTTTTCTTCGACGACTTTAATGAACTCGGTTTTGAAAAGAGTTTTGCAATGACTCGTGCAGTAGGTGACGCATTCATTAACGCTTACTTGCCGATTGTTCAGCGTCGCTATCAAGACAGCTTCACTCCGGAAGAAAAAGCTTTCCAGGAATATCGTCGTGGTCGCTACGTAGAGTACAACCTCATATTTGATCGAGGCACCATCTTTGGTCTGCACTCTGGTGGCCGCACCGAATCTATTTTGATGTCAATGCCTCCAGTGGTTCGGTGGTGGTACAACTGGCAACCTAAGCCTAGTACGCCAGAAGCTAAGTTGTATGACTACTATCTAAAGCCACGCGATTGGCTAGCCTGAGCATCCATCATTGAGTACGATAAAAAAAATTGGCATTCTGGGAGGTACGTTTGACCCCCCTCACGTTGGCCATCTCAAGCTAGCCACCCATTTTGCAAAGCTACTGCACTTAGATGCGCTGCTACTCATTCCCAGTGGTGAGCCATGGCAAAAAGGCAGCTGCATCACTTCTGCAGAAATGCGTTTTAGATTGACTGAAGCTGCTGGTATTGATTTGGCTCGTGCGTTTTTATATTTAAATATATCCACTCAAGTGGGAATCGATCGCATAGAGATTGATCGTGCTGGTCCAAGTTATGCCATTGATACTGTAAAAGCACTGCGTGAGCGATTTGGAGCGGATGCTAGTCTGACTTGGTTAATGGGAGCAGATTCATTGGTTGCACTACCTAGCTGGAACTCCTGGGAAAAACTGGGGCAATATGTCAATTTTGCGGTTGCCTCCAGACCTCACCATGACTTAAAGGAGCAAATCAGCCCCGAAGTGAGTCAATTTCTGCAAGAACATCAGACAAAAGATCCTGCTACCCTTGAAAAATGCGCTGCAGGCCTCATATACATCGATGAAAGTCTTAATGTCGATCTATCCTCTACCGAGTTAAGAGATCACCTTAAATCGAGCTCTAGAAGCGCCATAGCGTCTGAGCAAATTCCAACCCACACCCTAGAAATCATTACAAATCTGGGCTTGTATCAGTAATCAAGCTAAGATCACCCTAAATACAGAAATTATTGCCGAGAAAATATGGACTTACGTAAATTACAACGCGTCGTGATTGATGCTCTAGAAGATGTGAAGGCGCAAGATATTCGCGTCTACGACACAACCAAATTAAGTGAATTATTTGACCGGGTCATCATTGCTACTGGTTCTAGCAATCGTCAAACACGATCTTTAGCCATGTCTGTCAAAGAAGAGGTCAACGCCAAAGGTGGTGAAGTGATCTCTATTGAAGGTCTAGAAACTGGTGAATGGGTATTGGTAGATTGTGGCGATATCGTTGTACACATTTTGCAACCGATGCTGCGCTCTTACTATCAGCTAGAAGGTATGTGGGGTGCTAAACCTGTCCGCGTGAAATTGGCCGGCAGCAAAGGCCTTGCCAAAGCTAGCGAATCTGAAGACGACGACGAATAACTTCGTCGTTAATCGCATTAATGCGCCTCACCATTGTTTCGGTTGGTCATAAGATGCCTGATTGGGTTGCAACAGCGACCCATGACTACATCAAAAGAATGCCTGCTGATTGCAGCATTGAAATCAAAGAGATCAAACCAGACCTGACGCCTGCTAAAGAAGCCGTCAAAATTGCTGCTGCTATTCCGAAGGGCTCAAGGGTCATTGCTCTAGATGAACGCGGCAAAGACCAAACCACGCAAAACTTAGCCACTCAATTGGCTAGCTGGCGCCAAGAAGGCTTTGATATCACTTTCTTAATTGGTGGCGCGGATGGCTTGGATCCCAGCCTGAAAACCACTGCTCAAGCAATGTGGCGACTCTCCAGCCTCACCCTTCCTCACGCAATGGCTAGAGTAATGCTAGTGGAACAACTCTACCGAGCCTGGACGATCCTACAGGGTCACCCCTACCACCGCGAGTAATGAATTAAATCCTGTGAATTCGTTTATTTATCTCGCCTCTCAAAGCCCTCGTCGCCAAGAACTCTTAAAACAAATTGGGGTTCGCTTTGAAATGCTTTTGCCCAATGCCGATGAGGATAGCGAAAGCATTGAAATACCATTGCCTCATGAAAAAGCGCGCGTGTATGTTGAAAGAGTTACCTTAGCAAAAAGCGCAGCAGCATTGTCTCGCTGGCAAAAAAGTAATTTGCCTTGGGCCCCAATTCTCTGCGCAGATACTACGGTTAGTCTACCCAATAGCTCTGATGGTGAAATTTTAGGCAAGCCAAGCGATGCAGCAGATGCAGCACGCATTCTGAATATGCTCAGCGGCAAAGTACACGAAGTATTAACGGCGGTTGCGATTACAGCCACCCCAATTCAAAAGCCCACTGTTTTAGTACAGGTATCACGCGTTCAATTTGAGAGCCTCTCTCCAGAGAAAATTGCTTCCTACATTGCTAGTGGCGAGCCTTTTGGCAAGGCTGGGGCCTATGGCATCCAGGGCCTGGGCGCTGCCTTTATTCCCTCTATTGAGGGTAGCTATAGCGGTATCATGGGCCTACCGCTATATGAAACCCAACAATTATTTGAAATTGCCGGTCTGACTCGCAAATGAACGAAGAAATACTGATCAATATCACCCCGCAAGAAACGCGTGTTGCTTTAATTCAGCAAGGGGCAGTTCAAGAACTACAAATTGAGCGCACCCGCCAACGCGGTATTGTGGGCAACATTTATTTAGCAAAAGTAGTCCGAGTATTGCCGGGCATGCAATCGGCGTTTATTGAGGTTGGCTTAGAGCGCACTGCTTTTATGCACGTAGCGGATATCACTCAAAATAATCCTCAGGCACAAATAGAAAAGTTGTTGTTTGAAGGTCAAACACTTTTGGTTCAAGTTCTCAAAGATCCTTTAGGTACTAAAGGTGCACGTCTCACAACTCAACTCAGTATTGCCGGACGAAATCTAGTTTATCTACCACCAGCTGGCAGCGATACTGCCACTGAAAAATACATTGGCGTCTCTCAGCGTATCGATCAACCCGAAGAACGTGAAGCTATTAAATCCCGTCTTGCCAGCTTAATGGCGCCCGATGAAAAAGGCGGCATCATCGTACGCACGAGTGCTCAAGATGCTTCTGATACTGAGCTACAGCACGATATGCTTTACCTACGTACCACTTGGGAAAATATCCATTCGGCCATGAAGAACAATCCTGCGCCCACACTGCTCTATCAAGATCTGAGCCTAGCCGAACGGGTATTACGCGATGTTGCCGGAGAGGAAACTACTCAGATTCGCGTGGATTCTGCCGAGAATTTCGAGAAACTGAAAGCCTTTACCAATGCTTACATGCCCAATCTTCTGGGCAAGCTCACACTACATCGTGGTGAACGCGCCCTCTTTGATTTATTTGATGTTGATGCCGAAATTAATAAAGCCTTAGGTCGAAGAGTAGACCTCAAGTCAGGCGGCTATTTGATGATTGACCAAACGGAGTCTATGACAACGATTGATGTTAATACCGGCAGCTATGTTGGCGCACGCAATCTCGATGACACCGTCTTCAAGACAAACCTAGAGGCTGCTCAAGCAATCGCAAGACAGTTACGTTTACGCAATCTTGGTGGAATCATCATTATTGATTTCATCGACATGATTGGTAAAGACCATCAAGAATCAGTACTGCATGAGCTTAAGCGCAACCTTGAACGTGATCATGCTCGCACTTCAGTAAGCGACTTCTCAGCGCTAGGCTTGGTAGAGATGACCCGCAAACGCACCCGCGAATCCTTGGCGCATATCACCTGCGAGCCCTGTGCTACCTGCCTTGGCAAGGGTGAGGTTAAAACTGCACAAACCGTTTGCTATGAAATTTTGCGTGAGATTGTGCGCGAGCATCGCCAATTTAATCCGCGAGAATTTAGGATTGTGGCAGCGCCTGATGTGATTGACCTCTTCCTAGAAGAAGAGAATCAATTTTTAGCTCAGCTTGGCGACTTTATTGGCAAACCCATTACCCTCCAAGCAGAGGGCAGCTTTCGCCAAGAACAATACGATATTGTTCTGAGTTAAATTCGTTCGTTAATTAAGCGTTAGAGAATTGGATGCGATGCAAGCTTGCATACAAACCATCTTGCTTGATGAGATCTTCGTGTGAACCATTTTCAATAATCTGACCGTGTTCCAACACCACAATACGATCGGCATGTTCAATCGTCGATAGGCGGTGAGCAATTACCAAAGTTGTTCTGCCAGCCATCAAGCGCTCTAGAGCGTCTTGCACCTGTCGCTCAGACTCAGAATCCAAGGCTGAAGTTGCTTCATCCAAGATCAAAATTGGGGCATTTTTATAGATAGCTCGTGCAATAGCCATGCGCTGGCGCTGTCCGCCAGATAAGCGATTACCGTTATCGCCCACTACGGAATCAATGCCCTCTGGCAGCTCTTTGATGAGCGCACTCAGATTGGCGGCCTCTAAGGCTTCTATCACCCTGCCGCGATCTATTGCCTCTTGTGAATCCGCTCCATACGCTACGTTTGCTGCAATCGTATCGTTAAAGAGAACCACATCTTGGCTGACAAATGCTATTTGCTTACGAACATCAGACAAGACGATGTCCTCTAATGGAATATCGTCCAAGAAAATATGACCGCTAGTCGGCTTGTAGAATCTCGGCAATAAATTCACGAGAGTAGATTTTCCTCCGCCAGAAGGACCAACAAAAGCTACAACCTCACCCGGCTTAATATCCAGATTGATATTGCGCAGAGCATCTTTTCGCCCCGCTTCTTGTTGATACGCAAAGCCAACGCCATCAAATCGAATAGCGCCTTTAGCCTTTTCTAAAGATCGCATATTGAGTTTACGATCTTCATCCTCTTCAAAGGGTTGATCCATCATCCCAAAAATCATCTCGGCTGCAGTGAGCCCGCGTTGAAGCGGCTGATTGATATCCGCTAAATGCTTAAGTGGTGAAATGACCAACATCATCGCCGTGATAAATGCCGCAAAGCCCCCAACAGTAGTGCCTTCAGTCGCAGATTGCATCAAAGCAATCACCAATACTATCGACAGAGCCATAGAGGCAATAAGCTGAGTAATCGGCTGATTGAGACCTCCGGCTACTGCAGACTTCAAGGCAAACTGGCGTAAGCGCTCAGCCTTTTGCTTAAAGCGATCCATCTCATACGCTTCAGCGCCATGCACTTTGACAATTTTGTAGCCCGCAGCTGCTTCTTCGACTATGTAAGCCAACTCACTAGTGAGTGTCTGCTGCTCCCGATTAAGAGACCTTAAGCGACGATTGATTTTGCTCATGACAAATGCAATCACCGGGAAAATAATCAGAACTACCAATGTCAATTGCCAGTTCAGATAAATCAAGTACCCCATTAATCCAATGACGGTAAGTGAGTCGCGCACCAAGCTAATTAACATTCCCCCCATTACGGAAAGTACATTGTTTACTTCAAAGACAACAGCATTAATTAAATTAGATGCGGAGTTCTTTTGGAAAAAGCTAGTGCTTGCGTGCAATAAAGTTTGAAACATTTGTTCACGCAACTTCAATAACACTGCATTAATCACGCGGGTTAACAAATAATTAGAAAAGAATTGGGCCAAGCTACGAACTACAGCAAGACCCACCAAGAAAACCGGTACCTGCCAAAGCTTGCTATTGAGCTGCCCAGTAAAGCCACGGTCCAATAAGGGCTTCATTAAGGCCGGAATGGAGGTCTCGGCAGCAGCCACCACAGCCATAGCCAAAAGGGATCCAATAATCAGGCCAGTATGAGGCTTTAGGTAGGCAATTAAGCGATTTAAGGCAGTACGGTCTTGAGCATTCATATAATGAATTATGCCCACCTTATCAGTCATACTCATCACCCGCAATGAAGAGGCCAATTTGGACGATTGTCTGGCCTCCCTGGATGGGATCGCCCACCAGATCGTGGTGGTCGACACCAATAGCTCGGATCGCACCCTAGAAATAGCCAAAAACTACGGCGCAACGATATCCCAACCCCCTGACTGGCCAGGTTTTGGCCCCCAAAAGAACCGCGCCCTGGATCTTGCCACTAGCGAATGGGTCCTATCAATAGACGCGGACGAACGACTAACCCCAGCCCTGAAATCAGAAATTTTGACGGCCATTCACCATAGCGCCCATGTGGACTGTTTTGCCATACCAAGACTATCTTGGTATTGCGGGCGCTTCATCCGCCACTCCGGCTGGAGCCCTGATTATGTGGATCGTCTTTTTAAACGGGGTACTGCCCGTTTCTCAGATGACTTGGTGCATGAGCGCCTCATCCCCAATGGTCAGGTAGCTAAATTAGAAAATCCCCTACTTCATTACAGCTTCATGAACTACTCACAGGTTCTACAAAAGCTCGACCGTTATTCAACAGCATCAGCAGAACAAGCATTTGCTAAAGGCAAAACCAGTAGCCCCCTAAAAGCAGTGCTCCATGGTGTGTGGGCCTTTATCCGCACTTATATTATTCGCGCAGGATTTTTGGATGGCGCTCAAGGTTTTGCTTTGGCTATATCAAATGGTCAAGGTACGTACTACCGCTATATCAAGCTCTGGCACCTTAATCAGGAAGCCAATAAATGATTTCGATTTTGCTGGCTACTTATAACTGGCCACAAGCGCTCAAGCTTTGCCTTGAATCTCTAGCCACCCAAACAGACAAGAACTTTGAGATCATCATTGCCGATGATGGCTCAACCGAAAGGACCAAAACAGTCATTGAATCTTTTAAGCACTCATCACCATTTGCTATCACCCATTTGTGGCAAGAAGATATCGGATTTCGGAAAACTAAAATTTTGAACCAAGCTATTGCTGCTGCCCATGGTGATTACCTGATCTTTTTAGATGGCGACTGCATCGTTCAGCCTGACTTTGTGGCACGGCATCGCGAGCTTGCTCAAAAAGGCTATTTAGTTACTGGTAGCCGAGTGCTCTTAAATGACGCCCTCACCCAAGAATTACTCTCCTGGCCACAATGGAGCTTTCAGCAATTCTCTTCGGGTTTGTTAGGCAAACGACTGAGTGGTGGCATCAATAAATATTGGCCCCTCAAGATCAAACTTGGTAATGGCTCTTGGCGTGACTACAAAAAATTTGTTTGGCGACGTATCAAGGGCTGCAATATGGCCTGCTGGAAAGCAGATGCCGAAGCCATTAATGGCTTTGATGAAACCATGACTGGTTGGGGTCATGAAGATGCTGACTTTGTTTTTAGATTGCAGCACCATGCCATTCGCCGTAAGTCAGGATCTTGGTCTACCGAAGTTTTACATCTCTTTCATAAAATTCATGATCAAAGCAATGCGTCCGAGAATGCTCGTCGCGTTCGTGAAAAAATCATGGCAAAAGCTCTTTAAGCACCTAGATTGTCATGACTACTTTCTCCAAACTCAAGCCGAAAAAGGTTTTATTCATTGCCACAAGGCAAATTGGTGATGTGCTGGTAACAACTCCATTAATTAGCAAGGCCAGAGAGCTCTGGCCAGATGCCGAGTTTCATTTTTTAGGTTATCGGGGCAAACTAGAGATGTTGCATGGCAATCCGGACATTGCTGAAATCATCGAGACTTCAGATCGTCCAGGATTTGGAGAATACCTCTCCTTATTCAATCGCTTATTTCAGCGTTATGACTTAGCGTTTGTGACCCAACCCAGTGACCGCGCCTACCTGTATGGCTTGGTAGCTGCCTTTAGAAGGGTTGGCGTACTTGGAGGCCACCCCCAAGGTAAAGACGCTGAGGATCAACGTAAGCGTAGCAAAAGCGAAAAGCAAAATGCATGGAAGAAGTTCATCTGTATGCACACAGTAGATGTTGATTACTTCAAACAGCATGTCATTTCAGAAAAGCTGCGCCTTTTAGAATCATTCTTTAAAAATCCTACGGAGCTATTTTCTAAGCCGATTGCTGTGACGCCTCCTGCAGGCGAACCTTTGACCCCTGTCATCGCCGGCGAACTCAAGCAACCCTATGTCGTCATACATCCAGGACCTCTGACTGCTTATAAACGTTGGCCGCTCGCTTACTGGCAAGAGCTTATTACCTGGTTAGTTAATCAAGGTTTTCAGATTGTATTAAGCGCTTCACCCGCAAAACAAGATGTGCAACTTAATCACGACATCATGTCTTTATTGGCTAAAGAAATTAAGGACAAAGTGATCAACGCTGCGGGTAAGCTATCTATTCCACAGGCGGGAACTCTTATTCGAAGCGCTGCTTTGTACATTGGGGTTGATACTTCGATTACGCACTTAGCGGCAGCCTGCAATACACCCACTATCACCCTCTTTGGTGCCACCCCACCAACCAACTTTGGCCCATGGCCTAATGGCTTTATTGGCGAACAACCTTATCAATTGCGCGCCCGCTCACAAACTGTGGGCAATGTCACTATTTTGCAAGGTCCCGGTGAATGCGTGCCGTGTCGCAAAGCCGGTTGTCTTGATAAAGCCGATAGCTATAGCGAGTGTTTAGATCTACTAGAACCTAAACAAGTAATTGAAGCGATTCAAAAAGTATTACCGCACTAAGGCAATAAAAAATTACCACTGTAAGATAATTATTTAGTGGTACTGAACTTGTACGGGATCTTTTTGCTTAGATGCCAAGATTTGATTCAAGCTATGCAAACAAGCATCATCTGGATAGATACGCAGCTCTTCTGGGAACTGCATTAAGCAGGCGCCGCCACTTGTTGTCACTGCAGCAGTCAACATCAAACCCTTCATGCCGTCATTTGATCCCGGTACAGCTGGAGCAGCAGCTCCTAACTTAGGGTCTCTGACACGATTGGCCATCAAGTAAGGATTGATTTGACTACGCAGCATCTTGATATCAATAGCGTTATCAATACAGACGTGAACATTACGTGCAAAGCGCATGCGTGCACCAGTGATATCCATCACTGCCTCAGACACGATACGCATTCCGCCTGAGAACTTATCGGGAATCACATTGACTTTGGCGACCAAGAGCTCATCTTCCTTGAGCCAGGAGCGATTAGGTTCATATACTTCACTATATAAAGTGACTTCCAAGGCTGCGGTGCCATCATCAATCGTCGCAATCATCATGCGACCACGCTGGCCAGTTAACATCCGCGCAGAAGTAATAATGCCCGCGATCAGTTGATCTTTGCCCTCAGTAACTTTTGACAAAGGTTGACGAATAAAGTGGGAGGTCTCATCACGATAGGCATCAAACATATGGCCTGTTAGACAGAGGCCTAAAGCATTCTTCTCTTCTTGCAGACGCTTCTTTTCAGACCAAACAGGCTCACGTACCAACTCTGGTAAATGGCGATTTTCTTCTCCAGCCATTTCGAACAAGCTGACTTGATGAATAGAAGCCTCAGCTTGCTCAGCAGCTTCAATCGCTCTCGCTAAAGAAGCAAGCAAGGTAGAGCGAATGTCATAGAGATTGCCACCCGCAGGTACAGAGTCACGATAGAGGCTATCAAATGCACCAGCACGCATTAAGGCTTCAATCGCACGGCGATTCACCTGCCTGCGATCTACTCGTGCACAGAAATCAAACAGATCCTTAAATGGTCCGCCAGTCTCTCGCGCTTTAACTATCGACTCAATTGCAGCTTCGCCAGTACCGCGTACAGCACCTAAGCCGTAACGTACATGACTGATTGGGGAGTCCGGTGCTGCATCAGGCGCACGCAATGGCGTGAACTCATACACACCAGTATTAATGTCTGGCGAGAACACTCGAATGTTATTCACCAAGCAATCGTCGTACAGAATCTTCACCTTATCGGTGTCATCCATCGCGAGCGATAAGTTGGCCGCCATAAATTCTGCGGGGTAATAGGCTTTAAGCCAAGCGGTTTGATACGCCAAGAGTGCGTATGCAGCAGCATGGGATTTGTTAAATCCATAGCCTGCAAAGCGCTCCATTAAGTCATAGATTTCGTTGGCTTTACCTTCAGAGATACCACCAGCTTTTGCACCATCACTAAAAATCTTGCGATGCTGCGCCATCTCTTCAGGCTTTTTCTTACCCATCGCACGGCGCAACATATCAGCGCCACCTAATGAGTAGCCGCCAATCATCTGCGCCATCTGCATCACCTGCTCTTGGTAGACCATGATGCCGTAGGTCTCACGCAGAACCGGCTCAATACGTGGATCGGGATATTCGACTTTTTGGCGACCGTGTTTACGCTCAATAAAGTCTGGGATCAAATCCATAGGACCTGGGCGATACAAAGCTACCAAGGCAATAATGTCTTCAAAGCGGTCAGGCTTAGCTTCACGAAGCATGCCTTGCATGCCGCGACTTTCTAGCTGGAACACCGCCACCGTATTAGCGCGCTTGAGAACATCAAATGCTTTTTCATCATCAAGCGCTATCTCGCCGATATTCCAATCTCTGCGATCAGCGTGCAAAGTTTTAATCCAGCGCTCTGCTGCTGCCAAGATGGTGAGCGTGGTTAAACCTAAGAAGTCGAACTTCACCAAGCCGATTGCTTCTACGTCATCTTTATCAAACTGACTAATGACGGAGCTACTGTCCTGATCTTTGCTTTCTTGGGTGTAGAGAGGGCAGAAATCTGTGAGGCGCCCTGGGGCGATCAACACACCACCCGCATGCATACCGACGTTACGAGTCATACCCTCTAACTGCTGCGCCAAAGACAGCAATTGACGCACTTCGTCTTCATTCTTCTCGCGCTCGGCTAATTGCTTCTCTTCCTTCTTCGCCATTTCAATCGTCATGTACTGACCTGGCTTATTTGGCACCAGCTTAGCAATACCATCCACGAAGTTATAGCCTTGCTCAAGCACACGTCCCACATCACGAATCGCCGCTCTGGCAGCCATCGTTCCAAAAGTAGCAATCTGACTTACCGCATCTTTGCCGTACTTATCTTTTACGTACTGGATCACACGGTCACGACCGTGTTGGCAGAAGTCAATATCGAAGTCGGGCATTGATACCCGCTCTGGATTGAGGAAGCGCTCAAAAAGTAAGTTGTAACGCAGTGGGTCCAAATCGGTAATGCCAAGTGAATACGCTACTAATGAGCCAGCACCGGATCCACGACCCGGCCCTACTGGTACGCCATTGTTCTTAGCCCAGTTAATAAAGTCCGCCACGATTAAGAAGTAGCCTGGGAAACCCATCTGAGCAATCGTTTTCACTTCAAATACGAGACGCTCTTGGTAGCGCGCCATTTCTTTTTCGCGCTCTTCCACATCCGGGAAGTTGCGTTCCATATGGCGCTTCAGACCAACCTCGGATTGTTGCAATAAATAATCTTCCAAAGTAATTCCAGGCGGTATTGGAAAATCTGGCAAGCGTGGCTGACCTAAGACTAGAGAGAGATTGCAACGCTTAGCGATTTCAACAGAGTTCGCGATTGCCGCCGGCAAATCTGCAAAACGTTTTTCCATCTCTTCTTGGGTTAAGAAGTATTGCTCTTCATTAAACTTTTTGGTGCGACGCGGATTACCGAGTAATTCGCCTTCAGCAATACAAACACGGGCTTCATGCGCCGTGAAATCACTTCTCTGCATGAACTGCACTGGGTGGGTTGCGACCACCGGCAAATCGAGTTCACTCGCTAAATGGCAAGCGAGTTGCAGCTGCTTCTCGTCTTGTGGATTGCCGCCGCGCTGAACCTCAATGTAAAAAGAGTTTGGGAACAGCTTTTCATATCGTCTAGCAACAATCTTCGCTTGATCTTCTTGACCAGCTAGCAATGCTGTCCCTACTTCACCCATGCGCGCACCAGAGAGCGCAATCAATCCATAAGATAAGGTCCGCTTGGCTTTTTTATCTTCAGCTTTAGCAGCAGGCTCACTAAACCAAGCTGAATCCACTTCAGCACGACCGCGTGATTGGTTATCTAAGGAAGCTCTACTGAGCAGCTCGCATAAATTGAGATAACCGGAATGGTTTTGAACTAAGAGCAATAAACGATGGGGCTGGTCTGGATCCGCAGGATTACTAATCCAAACGTCGGCACCGGCAATGGGCTTAATACCGCCAGAGCGAGCAGCGGTATAAAAACGCACCAAACCAAATAAATTACTTAAATCTGTGATGGCTAGAGCGCCCATCTCGTCTTTGACAGCTGCCGCGACCGCATCATCAATGCGAACGACTCCATCCGTAATCGAAAACTCGGAATGGACGCGGAGATGTACAAAACGGGGTAAAGCCATGAGATGATTTTAGCTGTGTCGACACCTAAAAACCTTTCATCCCCAGCCGGCGGCTATCGCGGGCGATTTGCCCCTTCCCCTACCGGCCCACTGCACGCCGGATCCCTGGTTGCTGCCCTTGGAAGCTGGCTAGATGCCCGTAAACAAGGGGGTAAATGGCTGCTCAGAATCGAGGATTTAGACGCCCCTCGCTGCACCCCCGAAGCAACCCAGCAAATACAGTCCCAATTGCTCGCCTGTGGGCTTTCTTGGGATGAGGAGATCATCCATCAATCCCAGCGCCAAAAGGCTTACCAGGGGGCTTTAGAGCGCTTAAATGGCTTGGAATGCCTGTATGCCTGCACTTGCTCCAGACAGACCATTGCCAATACCCTAGCTAGTCTCGGAATAGAAACCCCCCGCAATCAAGAAATGGTCTATCCAGGCACCTGCCGCCCTGCCTCTTTAATAAGCAATCCCGCAGATACCTTTAAAGATCGAGGGAAAGCTTGGCGGATCGCTCTGCCCCCAAATTGCCATATTGAATTTGAGGATTTAGCACTAGGACACCAAAGCCAAAATCTCAATCAGGAAGCGGGCGATTTTGTACTGCGCAGAAGTGATGGATTATTTACCTATCAGCTAGCCGTTGTAGTTGATGATGCCGAACAAGGCATCACCCATATCGTGCGTGGCAAAGATTTGTTGAGCAATACCGCAAGACAAATTTATCTACAAAAGGCATTGGGATATCAAAGGCCAGAGTATTTACATCTGCCTTTAGTGCTTGATGAGCATGGTGAAAAGCTCAGCAAACAAACTCTAGCAACACAGATCAATACGCAAGATGAAAAACACTCGCTGATGGAGTTGCGTAAAGCAGCAAAGCATTTGGGATTGAAAAACTTGCCTGATGGCGAGAACACTACGATTGCTGAGTGGCTGTTAGCAGCCACTCATGCATGGAAAAGCTAAAGAACTTAGCTTTTCCTTTATTTCTTGTTTCTTTATTTCTTGTTTCTTTATTTCTTGTTTCTTTATTTCTTTTTAAAGCCGCCGAGTAAAGCACCAACGGCAGGCTTAGCAGGAGTAATACCTACTTTTTTCTCTTCGGGCTTTGCAGGATCTGTAGCAGAGGCTGTAGATGCAGATGGCTCGTAAGGCTTGTAGAAGAAAGGGTCTGACATCTTAGCTGGCGCGCTGCCATAGCTACTAGATGATGGGCGGCTTGCTGAAGGTGCACCTTCAGGCAAAGGCTTCACATCTAATTTACGCTTCATCAACTTTTCAATATCGTCGAGTAAGCGCTTCTCACTGGCATCAACCAATGCAATTGCATCGCCTTTACTACCGGCACGACCAGTTCGACCGATACGGTGAATAAAGTCTTCTGCGTTGTATGGTAGTTCGTGATTAATCACGCAAGGCATATCTGGAATATCTAAACCACGAGCTGCTACATCAGTTGCTACTAAAGCTTCGATGGCGCCAGACTTAAACGCATCCAAAGTTAAGGTGCGCTCACCTTGGCTCTTATCGCCATGAATCGCACCCGCTTTAATACCGTCACGCTCTAGGGCACGCGATAACTTTGCGCAACCCAAACGACTATTGGTAAAGATGATGCATTGACGTGATAAGCCTGCACGTGTGCGTGCTTCAAGCACTTTCACAATCGCACGTTGTTTATCGGCGGAGGAAACCATGTGCACTACTTGCTTAACTGTATCGGCTGCGGCATTTTGACGTGCTACCTCAACCGTTACTGGAGTACGCAAATAACTTTGTGCCAGTTTTTTGATTTCTGGGGAGAAAGTCGCTGAGAACAATAAGGTTTGTCTTTGCGCCGGAATTAAATCAATGATGCGTTGTAAGTCTGGCAAGAAGCCCATGTCGAGCATGCGGTCTGCTTCGTCTAAAACCAAGATCTCTACTTGGGAGAGGTTGGCCACTTTAGATCCAATGTGATCAAGTAAACGACCAGGAGTGGCAATCAATATCTCTACGCCATTGCGCAAAATACCTACTTGCTCTTTCATGTCCACGCCACCGTAGACTACTGCAGCGCGCAGATCAGTGTGCTTTGAATAGCTCGCAGCATTTTCAGCTACTTGCACGGCCAACTCACGAGTTGGCGTGAGAACCAATGCACGAATTGGATGACGTGCCGGTGACGCGCTATTGCTAGCGTGACGCAAAATCTTTTGAATGATCGGCAATACAAAGGCAGCTGTCTTACCGGTACCGGTTTGCGCAGCACCCATGAGGTCGCTTCCAGCCAAGACATGCGGAATCGATTGCGCTTGAATCGGAGTCGGAGTGTTGTAGCCCTGCTCCAGAACCGCTTTTTGAATTTTCGGATCTAAACCAAAGTCAGCAAAAGTGATTGTTGCCGGAGGTGAAGCAGTGGCAGCAGTGTCAGTGTTAGTAACACTAGGGGTAGCGGCTTCGCTAACCCCTGTAGATGAATTTATTTCAGTAGCAGTATTTGTCAAGGTAACTTACATGATGGCGGCAATGCCGGCCTTAGCGGTCTCAGCATCTTCCGCAGATTTAACGCCGGAAACGCCGACTGCGCCGATGGTAAACCCGTTTACCTCGATATTGACGCCACCTTCTAACATGCCTGATACGTGCGGGGCAGATAAGAAAGCATGGCGACCGTTATTAATAATTTCTTCGTAAACACGAGTCTCGCGTTTACCCATTGCAGCAGTACGCGCTTTTTCTTGTGCAATATAAGAAGACAAAGGAGCGCAACCATCACGACGAATTAAACCCAACATATGACCACCATCGTCACAAACAGCAATCGTCACTGCCAAATTATGTTTAGCAGCGTGCTTGTCTGCTGCGTCCAAAATCTTTTGAACATCAGCTTGAGTTAAGTAAGGTTTAGTAGCAGTCATGTTTAATCTTTCTGTCTCGAATTTGGTGTATTTGTTTAATGCACTTCTATATAAGTACTTGAATTATAAGGGGTGTAGCGCGATCCCATATACAGAATCAGGCTCCACCCCACTTAATGCGCTTCTGTGTTGCTCTAAGTCCTTCTTATTTAAGGAACTCTTGGGCTGCGACTACGCCGCTGGCCTTAGGTTTGTAACCCATAGAGCCCAAGCTCATCTCTACACCACTTAAAGCAGCCATCAAGCTCAATTCATTGCAATCGCCCAAATGGCCGATACGGAATGCCTTGCCTTTGATCTTGCCCAAACCAGTGCCCAACGAGAGATTGAATTTCTCAAGAGCATGTTTGCGCAATACATCCGCATCCATACCTTCCGGAGTAGCAATACAAGTAAGTACTGGTGAATAACAATCTTTGTCTTGACACTGAATTTCTAAGCCCCAAGCTTTCACTGCTTCACGACAAGCTGCAGCTAAACGTTGATGACGTGCAAAGATCGTATCCAATCCTTCAGCCATCATCATGTCCATTGCTTCATGCAAACCGTACATCAAATTGGTGCTCGGAGTTGTTGGCCAGTAACCTGTTTTATTGGATTCAAGAATTTCATCCCAAGCCCAATAAGCTTTGTGCATTTTGTTGCTTTTACTGACTTCAATAGCGCGTGGTGATAAAGCATTAAAGCCAATGCCTGGTGGCAACATCAAGCCTTTTTGTGAGCCAGAGATCGTGACGTCAGCGCCCCACTTGTCATGCTCATAATCGGCTGAACCCAAGCCAGATACGCTGTCTACGAGCAATAAGGCTGGATGCTTCAGGGAATCAATCGCTTTACGAACTGCTGCGATGTTTGATGTCACGCCAGTAGAAGTTTCGTTATGCACTACGCAAACTGCTTTGATCTCATGACCCGTGTCTTTACGTAAGCGCTCTTCGATGACTGATGCATCTACACCCCAACGCCAAGAATCTTGTCCAGTTTTACCAACCACTTCGACATCCAAACCAAGACGCTTACCAAGTGCACGCCACAAGTTAGCAAACTGACCAGTTTCATAGAACAGCACTTTGTCGCCAGGGCTCA
Source organism: Polynucleobacter sp. AP-Capit-er-40B-B4 (assembly GCF_018882245.1). GTDB lineage: Bacteria > Pseudomonadota > Gammaproteobacteria > Burkholderiales > Burkholderiaceae > Polynucleobacter. The sequence goes on from NZ_JACVOV010000002.1 coordinate 104,331, forward strand.
GTACGTTTACCAAAGCACCTTCCCAAGAACCAGTTCCGGAAGCGGAATAAATAATCACAGGCTGCTCAGTTTTAAAAATCTTTTTGATGTTTTCTAAAACCTTCAGACCGAAGGCGCCAAACTCAGGGCCGCGATGGTCAATCGTTTGATAGCTGATGGCGCGCAGTACGCGTGGAGGAACAGGACTAGGGCCAGGAATATGTAAAAAGTGGCGTCCTGATGCGTGGTTATCAAGTTTCAACATGCTTTGTCTCACTTATGGGTGTGTTTATGGGTGTTATTTCTGGAGCTAGTGTATGACAATTTTTGGCAATTTTCCATTTTTGCATACAAATTATTTGAAATAATTACTTAAATAAACCCATAAATAGGCATTTAAAGCCTGTATTTATGCTTTATGATGGCTTATTGTTAATTTTGTATACAAATATAGGGTTTAGGGGATTCCAGCATGGTAGCCATAGAACAGCCTAATTCTCAGAATTTGCATGAGGCCACTTTTCAAAAGCTCAGATCACTCTTGGTCGAAGGCAAGATCGCGCCCGGCAGCAAACTCAATGAGCGTGAATTAGCTGAGAGCCTCAATGTATCTCGCACCCCTATTCGGGAAGCGATTCGTCGCTTAGCTGCAGATGGTTTGGTTGAACTTATTACCAATCGTGGCGCAATTGCAGTTCAGCTAACCCTTGAGGATGTGATTCACACTTTTGATGTGATTGCGGATCTCGAAGGATTCTCTGGAGAATTGGCTGCCAACAATATTAGTGATGCCACCCTCTCTGAATTAGAGGCCCTCCAATATGAAATGATGGCTTCATATGCGCGCCGTGATTTATCCAGTTACTACAAACTGAATCTGCGTATTCATCATCTGATTAATCAAGCTGCAAATAATCCAGTGCTCTCTAGACTCTTCACGCAAGTCAATGCCCGCATCGAAGCCCTGCGCTTTCGCTCTAACCAAGATGGCGTGAAATGGGAAAAGGCAGTTGAAGAACACCAAGAGATGCTCGATGCCCTCAAAGCCAGAGATACTGCACGTATGCGCAAGATCATGATCCAGCACGTACAAAACAAACGCGATGTTGTAGTGCAACTACTCAAATCTGAAGCAGAAATAAAAGACGTGGAGACAGCCAAGTCATGAATAAGCCTCTAGACCTCAAAGAACTCATGGTGGATCAGGCTGAGCTAGCCAAGCGCTTGCGTCAGGAGACTTCTGGCGAAGTAATGACCGATAGCGCGAGTCGTGGACGCTATGCAACGGATGCCTCTATCTATCAAGCAATGCCAGTTGCCGTGTTTGTACCAAAGACTGCACAAGATATTGCGAGCGCAATTCAGATTGCTGCTGAACTGGGCGTGCCTGTCCTTCCTCGTGGTGGTGGCACTAGCCAATGCGGTCAAACTACTGGCGCAGCACTGGTTATCGATAACACCAAATATTTCAGAAACGTTTTAGATCTCAATCTTGATAAAGGTTATGTTGAAGTTGAGCCAGGCATCGTGCTTGATCATCTCAATGGCTCTTTAAAGCAACATGGTCTCTGGTATCCAGTTGACGTTTCCACCGCAGGTCAAGCAACCATTGGCGGCATGGCAGGTAATAACTCCTGCGGCAGTCGCTCCATTGCTTACGGCAATATGGTGCATAACGTTTTAGGTATTGATGCGTGGTTAGCAAATGGCAGAATTGCCAACTTCAGTGATTACGCCAGCAGCACTGGAGCTGCAAAAGAATTGGGTGATTTTGTAAAAAACCTAGCTCATACTCTCCAACCAGAAATTGAGGCGCATTTTCCAAAAGTATTAAGACGGGTAGCGGGATATAACCTCGATATCTTCAACCCCCAAAGTGAATTACCTTACACCCAAGATGGCAGCGTCAATCTAGCCCATTTGTTAGTAGGTAGCGAAGGGACCCTCGCCTATTACAAGTCGCTCAAACTCAAACTAGCGCCATTGCCGCAACACAAAGTACTCGGTATCGTGAACTTTGCGAGCTTTTATAAAGCCATGGATAGCGCTCAGCATATTGTGAAGCTCGGCCCTACTGCTGTAGAGCTGGTGGATCGCACCATGATTGATTTGGCACGCGGCAACCCAAGCTTTAAGAAAACCATTGAAACCGCTTTAATCGATCACACCGCACAAACACCTGAAGCGATTTTATTGGTGGAGTTTTCGGGTGAATCCCATGCGCCACTCTTAGAAAAGCTCAAAGCTTTACAGGAACTCATGAGTGATTTGGGCTTGCCAGGTTCTGTAGTGACTATGCCTGATGCCTCTCTGCAAAAGAATTTATGGGAAGTGCGTAAAGCCGGTTTGAACATCATGATGAGCCTCAAAGGTGATGGTAAGCCAGTGAGCTTTATCGAAGACTGTGCCGTGCCTCTCGAGAGTTTGGCGGATTACACCCAAGCACTCACTGAAGTATTTTCTAAATATGGTTCACGTGGTACTTGGTATGCCCACGCATCCGTAGGCACATTGCACGTACGTCCCATCTTGGATATGCGTAGAGATGGCGCCCAGAAAATGCGCGCTGTTGCCGAAGAAGCCTCTGCCCTGGTACGTAAATACAAAGGCGCTTATAGCGGTGAGCATGGTGATGGTCTATGTCGTGGCGAATGGATCTCTTGGCAGTTTGGTCCAAAGATCACTGAAGCCCTCGCAGAAATCAAATACGCATTTGATCCAAAGGGGTTATTTAATCCAGGAAAGATTGTTAATCCGCCAAAGATGGATGACTCCATCAACTTTAGATTTCCACCAAGTTATAAGGTCATTCCACTGCAACCCGCACTCGATTGGTCAGCTTGGAACGTCCAAAACGATCCTGTCACAGAAGAAACTACGGCACCTGGTACTGGTGGTGACCCAGCGATGGGTTTAGCCAAAGCAGTAGAGATGTGCAACAACAATGGTCATTGCCGTAAGTTTGATGCGGAAGTGATGTGCCCTAGTTATCGCGTCACCCGTGATGAGAAACATCTGACACGCGGTAGAGCCAATACACTTCGACTTGCACTATCTAATCAACTCGATATCAAAGATGAATCTTCGCCGCTGGGTAGCGATGCCATTAAAGAAGTGATGGAGCTTTGCGTAAGCTGTAAGGCCTGTCGCCGCGAATGCCCTACTGGCGTTGATATGGCCAAGATGAAGATTGAGTTTCTTTCTGCTTACAAGAAGCGTGTAGGCCACTCGCTCAGGGATCTAGCAGTTGCCTATCTCCCCAAATATGCCAGCACGATTAGCACTACCCCACTGCTACCAACTCTTTTGAACTTACGTAATCACATTGCGCCGGTTGCTAAGCTACAAGAATGGATCATGGGTATCTCTGCGCAAAGAAGTCTGCCAATTTGGAAGAGTAAAACCTTCTGGAATCAAAAAACAGCTGACTCTTATCAGTACACACCAGAGCAACTAGCTAGCAATACCGATGGCAAAGGTGTTGTTTTATTGGCCGATACCTTCAATGCTTACTTTGAAGATGAAAATCTCCAGGCAGCATTAAAAGTACTCAAGGCTGCGGGCTATCGAGTGCATATCCCCAATAAGAATCAAAGCAAGAGTCAAAGTAAAGCAGCAAACCAAGCAGAAAGTTCATGCTCTAAAGAGTTTTGCTGTGGCAGAACCTATTTAGCTGCAGGCATGGTCGATAAAGCCAAGGAAACTCTTGGTGAATTAGTTGATCATCTTGCGCCTTATGCAGACAAACATATTCCGATTATTGGTTTAGAGCCTTCTTGCTTGTTTACCTTGAAAGATGAAGCATTGGTGATGGGCTTTGGTGAGCGCGCAGTGAGTGTTTCTAAGCAAGCGCAATTGCTAGAAGAATTCTTAGCGAGCGAAGCTAAGGCTGGCAAGCTCAAGTTAAACCTCAAAGCAGCCGATAAATCAGTGCTCTTTCATGGTCACTGTCATCAGAAGTCTTTTGCTGCCGTTACTCCTGCAATGGAGTTACTCAAACTCATTCCGAATGCAGAGCCTAAGTTGATTGAATCTTCTTGCTGCGGTATGGCAGGTAGTTTTGGTTACGAAGCCGAACATATTGAAGTGTCTAAGCAAATGGCAGAAGCTAGCCTATTGCCTAGTATTCGGAAGTCACCAGATAGTTGGGTAGTGGCTGACGGTACAAGCTGTCGCCATCAAATTGCGGATGGTACTCAAAGAGAAGCTGTTCATATCGCCAGAATTTTGGCGGCGCATCTATAAAAAAGATGGTCTAGCGTTATTTGGGTAGTTAACGAATAACGCCGTAACCCACCATCAATAAGGTTCCAGTTAATAAAGCCGGAACCAATCGTTTTGTGGGTTTAGAAATCATCACGCCAATCGCTAAGGCACAAATCAGAACACGGATCCATAGAGGCACGGTTGCCATCAGACCAAGCGGCATCACAATCAAACGCACTGTAAGTGCAGCAACCATTGCATAGGTCACCGCAGCCAACCAGCGAAAGATCTCGCTATCTTGGTTAATACTCTGTGATAGAAACACACCAATGGCACGACAGAAGTAAGTACCTAGACAGGCGCCAACCAAAGCGATCCATAGACCCCATCCAGTAAGTGCATCACTCATGTGATTGAAAGCATCTACTGCCCCGTTCATCCAAGCACTCCCGCTTTTTTGCGCAAGAACTTACGATCGATAAAGTAAGCCATGGTGCCCGCAACTAAACCAGCCGTTAACAAACTGGTATCGCGGTCAATGATGAAAAAGATCGGGCCAAAGATACATCCTAGTAATAGTGCAATACGATTAATCCAAGGCTTCACCTCGGTAAAAGTCAGCAAGAAGAACAATGGATTAATGAATACCAAACCTAAAGTAACTGGCTTTGGCACCATGCCAGCCAAGTAGTAACCTAAGACAGTTCCAGGTACAGAGATCAACCAACACAAGAGCCCTAGCCCAACAAAGTAACTGAGGCGGTGCTTAATCTCAATTGCATGAAACTCCCGCATCGAGATTGCCCATGCTGTCATTGCCAGTAAATGGACGGATGCATAGAGACTACGATTGCGATCTTTTTGATGAAACTGCGGAAAGAGTGTCACCGTCATGGTGATAAAACGTGTTGAGGTTAGCGTAACCGCTAAAGCAATCGCCAATACAGATGACCCTGTAATCGCCATCTCGAGCAAAACAACCTGGCCTGGTAAGGCGAACATGAAAAACGAAGTAAAGGTCGTGAACCAAACATCAAAGCCATTGGTTTTACCCATCGCTCCAAAGCCCACCATACCAGCAAAAAGTACCATCGCTGGCGCACCAGCAGCATCCCGAATGCCAGACCAAAAGGCGTGACTTGGGTTTTTAAAGCGTTGTACCGCAACTTCTTCTAGCGCGACTTCGCTAGGATCAATGTAGGGCTGGCCGTTAGATGACATAGAGCAATTGTAAAGCTTGTGAGTATTTATGCTGACTGCGCATTTTGACCTAAGGCCCACTCAATATGTTCAGCCACTAAAGGATCGGCACTGGGAAGTGCTGCCTTTAGTGCTTCTGTAATGGCGCCCTTCTCAAGTCCACTCGCCAAAGCATTACCCATGGCCACAGCCAGATTACGGCGCCAACGGCTGTAACCAATTCGACGAATAGCGCTACCTTCATGGCGTTGCTCAAACTCTGCTTCAGTCCAGGACCATAGCCGCAAGAGTGTCGCCTGCCCTAAGCCATGACGTCTTGCAAAATCGGGCAGCTCTGTACGTTTAGCAAACTTATTCCATGGGCAAATAAGTTGACAGTCATCGCAGCCATACACGCGATTACCCATAGCCTGTCGAAATTCCACAGGAATAGCATCAGGATTTTCAATAGTTAAGTAAGAGATGCATCTTCTTGCATCTAGTTGATATGGTGCAGTGATAGCTTGCGTAGGGCAAACGTCTATACAGGATGTGCAGGAACCGCAATGCTCTTCAATTTCTTCATCAATTGGTAGCGGCACATCTACTAAGATCTCACCCAAGAAAAATGTGGAGCCCGATTCACGATTGAGTAGGAGCGTATGTTTGCCACGCCAGCCTAAGCCTGCTTTGCGTGCCAACTCTACTTCCATCAATGGTGCTGAGTCTGTAAATACGCGATAGCCTAATTTGCCGATACGCCCTTCAATCAGCTGGGCAAATTCTTGTAAGCGGTTACGCAGCACCTTGTGATAATCGCGCCCTCTGGCATACATGGATATGACTGCTTGCGTAGGATCTTCTAATCGTTGCCACTCAGCATCAAAGTCCGTCTCGGGCGGTAGGTAGTTAACTGACACACAAATCACACGGACTGTGCCGGGAACTAAAAGCTCAGGATTGGAGCGCAATTCTGCATGGCGCTGCATGTATTCCATTTGACCGTGACGACCTTCTGCCAGCCACTCTTTCAAGCGCTCAGTCGCAGGACCTAAATGGGTGTCGGTAATGCGTAAGCCATCAAACCCCAAGGCCATAGCCTGGGTATTGAGCCAATCGCGCAGATTGGTCTCATCCAAGGATTGAGGGCTGGTAGGTAAAGGCATATGGAATACAGAATGTATCTTAATAATTGAATAAACTAGGGGAATGGCTCAAACACAGGCAATCCAGTCCCCGCTCACTGCAATTGATCTCTATTGTAGGCAGGAAGCTGACACTGCATCCCTTGCGAAGCAGCTAGCCGCCAGTTTTGAGCACTTTCTGAATCAGCAGTCAGGTTCGCATCTCAATATCTCCCTAGAGGGCGATCTCGGTGCTGGCAAAACGACTTTTGCGAGGTACCTCATTCAGGCAATGGGTCATGAGGGCAAAGTAAAAAGTCCGACTTACACTTTGTGCGAACCTTACCCGCTGCAATTAAAAGATCAAGCAATCACTGTTCACCATTTTGATTTATATCGCATGCGTGACCCACTGGAATGGCAAGAAGCAGGATTTGCAGAGCACTTTGATGTTCCAGGTATTTGTTTAATTGAATGGCCAGAAAAAGCTGAAGGCACACTGCCAGGTTTTGATATTCAGATTCAGTTAGCTGCAGGCGCAGATGAAAACGAACGGGCTATTAAGATCAATGCAATCACTGAATCTGGAAAAATGGCATTACAAGAGATTCAACAATAGTTATTTGCTATTAATACATGAGCAATCAGAAAACCAATCTCTCGAAAAGACAAACCCTCAAGACTTCAGCAAAGTTCTTAAGCTTTGCCTTGCTGTTGACTGAGGTCGATATTGCCTGGGGAGCCAAGATATTGGGCGTACGCGTATGGCCTTCAGAGGACTACACCCGCGTAACCCTGGAATCCGATACGCCGCTACCGATTACCCAACAGATTCTGACTAATCCAGATCGCTTGGTGGTGGACGTGCAGGGATTGGAACTCAATCCCACTCTCAAAGATTTAGTGGCTAAAGTAAAACCGAATGATCCGTACATCTCTCAAGTTCGAGTGGGGCAATTTCAGCCAGGCATTGTGCGTTTGGTATTTGACTTGAAAGAACCGATCAAGCCGCAACTCTTCACGCTTGATCCAGTGGCTGAGTACAACTACCGCATGGTGTTTGACTTGTACCCCACTACACCACCTGATCCTTTGATGGCTTTAGTGAGAAGCAGCGCTAAAAAAGAAACTGCTCTTGAGAAATCCAATGAAGAAATAGATTTGATTGCGCAGTTCGCCACTAAGAAAGAAAAAGAGCTTGCCAAGGTTCCGGCAGCCCCCGTTGCCCAAGCCATACCCGAAACCAAAGAGTTGCCGGCACCCGCCAAATACAAGCGCTTGATCACGATTGCGATTGATCCCGGCCATGGTGGCGAAGATCCGGGTGCCATTGGCGCAGCAGGCTCCAAGGAAAAGCATGTCGTTCTCGCAATTGCGAAGCGTCTCAAAGACAAGATTGAAGGCGAAGCCTACATGCGCCCTTTCTTGACCAGGGATGGTGATTACTTTGTACCTCTTCATGTCCGTGTACAAAAAGCACGCCGTGTTGAAGCGGATCTCTTTGTATCGATTCATGCAGATGCCTTCATTGAAAGAAATGCTAGGGGCGCCTCCGTATTTGCGCTTTCTCAAATGGGTGCTAGTAGCACTACCGCACGCTGGATGGCGAATAAAGAGAATGCCTCTGATTTAATTGGCGGCATCAATATCAAGACACAAGATAGGCAGGTTGCTAACTTGCTCCTAGATATGTCGACCACTGCTCAGATTAAAGATTCCTTACAGGTTGGTAACTCCATCCTGAAGCAAATCGGTGGATTTGCAGCTCTACATAAACCGAAGGTAGAGCAAGCCAGTTTTGCCGTTTTAAAAGCCCCAGACATCCCCTCAATCCTCGTAGAAACCGCTTTTATTAGCAATCCACAGGAAGAGGCCCGATTAAACGATGACAGTTACCAGGATCGCATTGCAGAGGCGATTTTGAGGGGAATTAAGGAGTATTTTTCCAAAAATCCGCCGGTTGCCAGACGGGTCAACTCCTAGGATCTTGTAGTTACAAGGCTTGAGGGGTAGACCCCGCAGACCAAGGGAAGAGCTACAAACTTCTTGCTATAATTTATGGCTTAACTGGGTCGGTAGCTCAGTCGGTAGAGCAGCGGACTTTTAATCCGTTGGTCGCGAGTTCGAATCTCGCCCGACCCACCAGTTATACAAAGGGATCACAGTAATGTGGTCCCTATTCTTTTGGCTATTTGGAATATGTCGATAACTTATGGTGGCAAGCGATCAAAGAAAAACCACCCGAAGGTGGTTTTAGTATTTATTACTTGCCTGGGGCAGCATCATCCAGGGCCTGAGATTCATTGCAAGCATTAATTTAACTTACGGCTTTAAACTTCAAAGATCAATATCGTCTTTTCGGCACACTAGCAAAAGATTGCTTCTTCTCAAGATGTCTAAATGTAATACGGCCTTTGCTCAAGTCATAGGGTGAGACCTCCAAAGAAACCTTATCTCCAGCCAATATACGGATGTGATTTTTTTTCATTCTTCCCGCTGTATAAGCAATAAGCTTATGGCCATTATCTAAAGTAATCCGATAACGAGAATCTGGCAGAATTTCATCAACAAGACCTTCCATTTCAAGCAACTCTTCTTTTGCCATTGAACATCCTTAATGAAAATAAAAAAGCCCAGTCATGCTGGGCTTTGGACCAGGCAAATAATTTCCGCCCGGCATTTGCTTCTGAATTAAACAGGTTGAATATTGGCTGCCAACTTGCCTTTAGGGCCAGTAGTAATATCAAAAGTCACCTTTTGACCTTCAGCTAAAGACTTAAATCCACTGCTATTAATTGCTGAAAAATGGGCAAATAAATCTTCGCCACCGAGTTCAGGGGTAATAAAGCCGAAGCCTTTTGCGTCGTTAAACCATTTCACAGTTCCGTTTGCCATATCTGACTATTCCTTAAAAAAATATAAAAAGGGCTATGCCCCAAATAGGGCGAAAGTCAAGAATGGCGGGGGAGATGCTAAGAAGAACTATCGCAGAACTGCGGTATTAATTACTAGTACAACAACACTATTAGCTTGGAAATCGCTGAATGTATTTTACTCTACTTTAGCTACAAAAGATTGCTTATTAACAAATTGCCTTTATAAGAGCCCTAGGTGAGGGTAAAAGTACTTTGCCAATCCGTTGGTCGCGAGCTCGAATCTCGCCCGACCCACCAGTCATACAAAAGCCACCTTCTGGCAGATTTTTCCTTGGAATCCAAGCACATGGCTTGCAGAAGCTAAATTGAGGTAATGTATGCCTAACGTTGCTTACTTTGGAGATGCGGTAGTGCCATTCAAAAAATTACTAAGTATTGCCTTCCCCATCCTCTTAGCAGGCTGTCAGGGCATGATGCCTCAAGAGGGTGCCGCCCCTGTAAATCCAGGTGGTGATGTCACCCTGATCTTCAATCGCACAAGTACAGTTTGGTTTGGAATTGTGAGAAACGCTCAAGTTTATGTGGATGACCTTAAAGTCTGCGTTATCCCCAATGCAGGCAATTGCACAGTAAATATACCTTCAGGAAAACATACTCTTAAGGTAGACAGTACATTTTCTGGCTCATTCGGTGTATTTTCTCAAAGCTATCAATTTGACAGTGGCAAGTCGTATCGCTTTGTAGTTTTGCCAAATAGATCTGAAATGGTTACGAACTACATGAGCCAATTGGGCGTAGCTGAAGCCACATACTATGAGGTCAATAAAACTGCTAACAGCAGTGATAATGGTGACTTCACTATGAGGCCCGCAAACTAGAAGCCAAGCTAGGCCATTGGTCGCAAGCTCAAATCCTATCGGATCCGGCGGTTATTTAAAAGCTATCTTCAGGTAGCTTTTGTATTTGAGTAAGTTTCTTAAAATCAAACGACATCTTGCGACAATTGGCCAATATTATTGCTGCTGTAGTCGGCCAGACTTATTTACTACCCCCGCAGATGGGTCAGGGGTTAGATTACTGCACTCAAGATTGTTTTCCTTTAGATACTGCTTTGACAACTTTACGCGATCATCAATTCCAGGGTGTGTATATAAATAAGTAAGCGCACTGGAAACAGCAGAATTTTTATCCATTACATATTTAATCTTCAGATACCCACATGGCGAGTAAGAAGCATCTAGAAGCCACTTCATACCCAGTGGATTTACCTGATCTTCAATCCCTTTATCCTGAACACGTTTTGCCTCATCAATCGCAGCACCCGCACCATACCCACCAGCAGCAGTTGCAAAAAGAGACACCCCGGTGCTGACAATTTCTTTGGTAACAAAGTACTTTACTTCCCTACTATCCTGAACATCTGCATTATCGCCAGCCGCTATATGAGCATATTGATGACTCAATGCAGCAGCTAAGGACTCCTCATCGGATCCAAAGATATTCAGAAAATCAAAACTCATCGCCACATAACTTTTGCCATCATGCGATAGTAAAAGTAAGGTGTGAAAATCCGAATCTACAAGAGCAATTTGCATATACTGACCCTGGACAGGAACAATCTTCTTTCTAACTGCCATCAGATTCTGGAAATGCTGTTGAGTGATTACATACGGCTTACCACTTACCCCATTAACACGCACATCGCCATCAGGAATTTGAGCAAATTGAGGGTCTGACAAATAGACAACATCATGTATTTGCGTTTTATAAAGATGTGCGCATCCAGAAAGAGCGAGAACTACTAATAACAAGCCTAAAACTACAGGCCTCATTAGATTCCTATCTCTTTAAAGACTTCTTTAGCTACACGGAAACTATCAATGGCTGCAGGTACACCGCAGTAAATGGCTACCTGCATAAATACTTCTCGAATTTCATCTTTAGTAATGCCATTGTTGATGGCGCCACGAACATGTAATTTCAATTCATGCGGACGATTCAAGGCAGCAATCATTGCTAAATTTAAGAAGCTGCGTGTTTTTCTCTCAAGCCCAGGGCGATTCCAGATCTCATTCCAACAGTACTCAGTGACCAACTCTTGCATTGGCATATTGAAGTCATCTGCATTTTTTAATGAAGTCTCTACATATTCAGCACCCAAAACTTCTTTACGTGTTTTTAAGCCTTTTTCAAATAGTTCGCGGTTCATATGTTCTCCTATTTTTATCTATGAATCAAAACTAATATACCTTAATCAAGGCTAGACTTTTCCGCAGAAAAAATGGGTAGTCATACTAATTAAAAAAAGCCCCCGAACTTTCATTCGAGGGCCCTATTGAGCAATCTAGTTATCTAGCGTCCATCGGAGCGCCTTGCTATTAGTGCTTATGGCTTTGGTTTCCCATAGGCATTGAAGAAGAAGGCGCACCTCCATTCATCATTTTTTGATGAACACCCATCATCTGTTGGTGCATTGCAGGATCACAATGCTCGTAGTCATTTGGCCCTCCCATTTGATGACTACCCGTACCCTTGTACCCAAAAATACTAGGGTCAGCCATACCGGCAATCATGGCAATATGCCCAAATACCAAAAATAGAGCTACACATATCGCATGGATTTTGAGTTTACCCATTTGATCAAGTGCTTTATTAACAAGCCCTAACTCTTGCAAGGCAATCCAAATTAATGGAAGACCAGCAATGACATAAGTAAATACTGCTATGACATCAATGATCGTTCTCCACTCACCCGCCTTGGTAATGGGGATGATGGCATTGGTCACGATGTAGTAAATGATGCCAATAAAGTAGATACCCACTGCGATTCCTGCAAATCGATTGAGGTAATAGACCGCCCCATCGAATTTACGGGTAAATAATAGGTATAACTCTGTAATAGCCAAGGTCTCCGCCAGAATGACCGGAATGGCCATAAAGATAATTAAATTCCAAGGCTGGTTAACAGCCAATAACTCCATGTAGTGAGTCATGTTCATTGTATTTCTCCAAAATAAGTGTGCGATTAGTAATCACAAATCAAGCTCATGCGTAATGCAAAAAAGAGCTTAGGATTTTGGAGGTTTATAGATGCAGTTGATCATCGGCTGAAGCGCCAATGAAGAATAATTTACGACTGGGCTTGCACTGAAATCTGCAGGAGCCAGTACTGCAAAGGGTGAAATTACCACCAATCCTAAGCAGCATTGATAGCTATCACCATGACAAGGCTGCTTGCTATTACTATCCGATGCATTGCTAGCCACATCATCACAATGATGCGCAGAGTTATCAACTACAGTAACTTGATGATGGACTTGGGTAACTGATGATTGAGAGGTGGGTTGCACAATAGGCATCACAGCAGCATGAATCAAGCTGGCAAAGAGACTTAGGCAAAGAGTAATACATATCTTTCTCATTCTTCAATTCTATGCCTATTTGGTGGCTTTGTCGCTTGAGGTGATATCGCCCAATATGGCAGATATAACCTACTGAGAGTATATTGCCAAAGACCTTACTGAGTAAGACTAGGAACAGCTCCTGTAAGAATCATATAAAAGCAGTAGATAGAGCCCAGAACAAGCAAGAGCCCGATCAAATACTGAGGAAACCGAATCACCTCTTCTGGTAGGCCCTGCTTTTTACCAGTGACCATAGATCTCACTAGATTCTCTTTTTGTAGCAAGCTCATGATGATCGCAGCGGCAACGTGAACCACAACTACCGCCAAGGCTAGGCTGACGATTGCTTCATGCGCCTCACCCATCAAGTCGCCTAAAAATTCTTTCACACTGAAGTAGCCGGTGAGACCTATTAAAAGTATCAATAGCATGAGGCCAACCATCACGATACCGCCTACTGGGTTGTGCCCAGTAGTGCTGTGCTGATTACCGCTCAAAAGGCCCTTAGCGTGCTTCATCATTTCTACTGGACCCTTTAGGAATTGGGCAAAGCGCGCGTATCTTGTACCCACAACCCCCCAAATCAATCTAAAGAGCACTAATGCACAAGCAGAATAGCCAAACGCATAGTGAATCATCTGCAGGAGCTCGCTCTCGGAAGTAAGCCATGCTCCTGCAAAGCAAATTACCAGCAGCCAATGAAAAACACGCGTAGGGATATCCCACACTAAGATGGTTTGTTTAGTACTCATTTGGCAGGTATCGATATATTCTTTTCACTAAAGATGCCTTCAGCTGCAGTGGTGTGACAGGCTCCACAGTTAGCTGGGCTTTTAACGCCCGCCCTCTTCCACACATCCGCTTTAATCTCATCATGCTTACGAATAAACCAAGAGGTTTTGGTAATGCGATTTTCCGGAGCTACTACGTTATATTTTTGCTTGGTGGCAGCATTCTTCTGTAGCCAGGCAGAGATTTCTTTTTGATCTTTTACATCAAGGCTAGCGTCGGTGCCAAAGTGTTTATTTAGTCCACCCATGACGTTTTGCCAACTCTTTTCACTCAACAGTCCTGGCGGGTAAGCCATGTGACAACTGGCGCATTCAGCCTCATAAGATTTAGGCATATCTGATGGCATAGGCATCTTTGCCGCAAAGGCTGGAGCAGCTACCAAAACAGCCGCCATTAACGTAAAGAAGTTTTTCATGAATGCCTCACTTAATAGTTATTAGCCAGGCAAGAACATCCGCCTTTTCTTGAGCGGTACAGTCACGCCCCAACACATCATTGCAGTTACGCTTAAACCACTTATCTGCCTTAGCTTCATCCGTAAATCGTGCTGGATTGGCGTTAGGCGACAAAGGCTTGATTACCTTGCTAGTAACAATGTGCTTAGTGTCGTGATTAGGCGGGTTTTCGTGGCAAGAAGCGCAACTCCACTCTTTACCGTGCTTGGTGTTGAAAAACTGCTCACCTCTGGCTGGAGATGCTTTACCAGACTGGGACTCATAGGTCTTTAAAAGATCCTGCGGAGTTGCTGCATTAACCAAACCAGACAAACCCAACGATGCGGTTAATAAACAAATTCTAATTACTATTAATTCTTTATTCATTCCTCAAGTATGCGCCCCTGCGGCGACCAAACCGAATACAACACTAAATTGCTCGGGTTTAACTGGTTTCAATAAAAAAGCCACCCGAAGGTGGCTTTATCTGACAACTAGATTACTAAATCTGACTACTTAATGTAGCGTGTATATATCACTTGCGTTCCATCACGTGAGCAACCTTTAGCAACTAATTCATCGTATAGCTTTTTAGCCAAGGCTAAGGCAGGCAATTCTAATTTCACTTTGTCCGCCTCTTCTAATGCAATACCTAAGTCTTTTAAGAAGTGCTCTACATAGAAACCTGGAGCGTAGTCACCAACAATCATCTTCGCACCTAGATTGAGCAACTGAAAGCCAGATGCAGCACCGCCGCCAATGGATTCCATTACTGTTTCGGGATTGAGACCTACTGATTTAGCGTAACCCAGGCCTTCGCCTACACCCATGATGGTTCCAGCGATCACTATCTGGTTACACATCTTGGTGTGCTGACCAGCTCCAGGGCCGCCCTGCAACACCACATTGGTACCCATGATTTTGAGAACTGGGAGTACCGCGTCAAAATCAGCCTGCTTGCCACCCACCATGATGGAGAGTTTTGCATTGCGTGCGCCGATATCGCCACCAGAAACTGGTGCATCCAAACTATGGCAACCACGCTTTTCTGCTTCTTCTGCAATCTTCTTAGCCAATGATGGGCTAGAAGTTGTCATATCGATGAGATACGCATTCTTGGCGCGATCCAAAATATTGCCAGCGCCAAAGTAAACATCTTCAACATCGGATGGATAGCCAACCATCGTGATGATGACATCAGACTCAGCAGCAAGATCGCCAATGGTGTCAAACCACTTAGCGCCTTTAGCAACCAAATCATCGGTCTTAGCTTTTGAACGATTAAATACATTTAAAGGGTGGCCAGCAGCCAATAAATGCCCTGCCATGCTTTGACCCATGATGCCTAGGCCAATAAAGCCTACTCTTAATTTATTGCTCATTTGTTTCGTCCCTTTTGTAGTATTTTTTAGGTAATTTCTGTACTTAGTGATTATATTGTTCTACAGGGAATTGGTGTTTATTCGTCCCAGGGGAATCTGGCGCGGGATAAGTCCTCCATGATTTCGCGCTTACTCTTAGCTGCTTTTCTGGAGCTATACGAGCTTTCTTGATTATCGCCCTGCTGGTCGGGGGCGCCTGCTTGCTCTTGCCCCAACTCTTCTGTCTTTGGAGCTTCTTTTTCGGGCTCTGAATTCGAGTGGTTGACCATGATTAAATAAGCTCAGAAATTTCAATGAGGTTTTGATCTGGATCGCGTACATACACAGAGTTAATCTTTTGGGTTGCTCCGGTACGGATCACAGGGCCCTCGATAATTGGCCAAGCTTCAGCTTTGAGCATTTCAATCACTTGCACCAGTGGGCGATCAGCAATAAAACAAAGATCCAACGCTCCGGGAGTTGGAATATCAGCCTTGGGCTCAAACTCTTTGCCTTTGATATGTAGATTGATCTTTTGATTACCGAATTTAAATGCTTTACGTTCCACTGGCGGCGTACCGCCAATAAAAGACTCTAGCTTCATACCCATAACGCGGGTATAAAAATCGACGCACTCCGCTTCCTTTGCGGTAGTGAGCACTAAGTGATCTAAATGATCAATCATGATTTATTCCTTCCGCTTATTGAGCGCGACGTAATTCATCTACGTAGCATGGCTCTGGATGTAATGTGTAAGTGCTACCCGCCTTAGCTACTTGGCCCGGCACATCATGTCCAACGATCTTTGGCAACTCTTTTGCCAGTTGTAATAACTTCGGAATATTCATTCCCGTGTCATAGCCCATCGCATCCAGCATATGAATGGCATCTTCACTAGAGATATTGCCACTTGCTCCCGGTGCATATGGGCATCCACCTAGGCCTCCTAAGGAACCATCAAAGCGCACAATGCCAGATTGAACCGCGGCCAGAACATTGGCTAAGCCCATGCCTCTGGTGTTATGGAAATGTAATGTCAGCTGCAAATTAGGAAAACGTTTTTGCAAAGCCTCACTCATCTTTTTAACTTGCTCGGGATTAGCCATACCCGTTGTATCGCAAATCGTTAGGCCCCTCACACCCAAATCGGCAAAGCGTTGTGCAAATTGCTCGACTACCGTTTGAGGAACCTCTCCCTCCATTGGGCAACCAAAGCATGTCGATAGCGAAACATTGATTGGTGTTCTGCCATCAACATATTTGATAACTTCAGCAAGCCCTGCAAAGCTTTTCTCCCTTCCCATTCTGAGATTCGCTAAGTTATGCGTCTCAGAGGTAGACATCACGAGATTGAATTCATCAGCCTTGGACTCGAAGGCACGCTCCGCGCCTCTTAAATTAGGCACCAATACGGTGTATTCGACCCCTGGAACTCGCTTAATACGTCCCATAACTTCCTCAGCGTCTCGCAGCATGGGGATTGCCTTAGGTGAAGTAAATGAAGTTACCTCAATCTTGGCGAAGCCGCACTCACTGAGCTCATCGACTAGCTTCACCTTGTCATCAGTCGGAATAAAGTTTGGCTCAATCTGAAAGCCATCCCTCATTACTACGTCATTGAAATAAATTCTGGTCATGTTTTTCTCTTTGCTTATTTTTACTTCGTAAATGCAATACCACGCTCTTTTAAGGATGCGACTTGGTCATTGCTTAGGCCAATGCTCTTGAGAATCTCATCGGTGTTCTGGCCGATATCTGGGGCAAGTGTCTTAATAGATCCTGGCGTGCGAGATAGCTTAGGAATAACTCCAGGCACATCCACCTTGGTTCCATCTTGCATCTGAATAGTCTGAATATTTTCTCTCGCTTTGTAATGTGGGTCATTAGCTATATCGGCAACGGTGTAAATCCTGCCGGCAGGTACAGCAACGGAGTCGAGGGCTTCTAATGCCTTCGTAGTGCTAACTGTCTTGGTCCATTGCTCAATTGCTTGATCTAGTTCAGCTACACGCCTTACTCGACCATCATTATTTTCTAGCTGGGGATCATTACCTAAGTCATCTCGACCGATGACTGTCATGAGGCGTTTAAAAATACTGTCACCGTTACCAGCAACCAATACATAACCACCATCAGCACATTGATAGGCATTGGTTGGCGCGATGCCAGGCAAGGCACTACCAGCAGCCTGGCGCACTTCACCAAAAGCACTGTATTCAGGTAGCAAACTTTCCATACAGTTAAATACCGCCTCATATAAAGCGATATCAATGATTTGGCCTTTACCGCTATTGTGTCGCTCTTGCAGCGCCAACAAAATACCAATCACACCATGCAAAGAGGCCAAGGTATCGCCAATACTGATACCTACGCGGACTGGAACTCTGCCGGGCTCTGCTGTGAGATGACGTAAGCCACCCATGGCTTCTGCTACAACACCAAATCCTGGTTTATCTCTGTATGGACCAGTCTGACCGTAACCGCTAATACGCAGAACAATCAGCTTAGGATTGAGCTCGAGTAATTTCGCTGGATCAAGACCCCAACCCTCTAATGTTCCAGGGCGAAAGTTTTCAATTAATACATCCGCTTCTTTAATGAGAGTTCTGACAATGTCTTGAGCTTCTGCCTCTTTTAAATCTAAAGAGAGGGAACGCTTATTACGTGACTGAACTTGCCACCAAATCGATGTGCCATCTTTTAGCAATCGCCACTTACGTAATGCATCGCCAACCTTAGGTGGCTCGATCTTAATGACATCGGCCCCAAAATCGGCCAATGTTTTAGCGGCAAATGGCCCAGCAATGAGCTGCCCCATTTCAATGACCTTTAAGTTTGATAACGGCTCCATAGATTCCCTTGAATTGCTTTTATGCCAATTTACCCTTCTTCATACTGGCAGAAAATTGCTATTTATGGGAGCATCCTTCTCATTTTGCGAAGGTATAGGTAGAATCACCCCATGAAATCCCCGCTAAACCCCGCCAGAGTCGACTTTGTTACCCTCAAGCTATTCTGCGCCATTGTTCAATCTGGCAGCATTACAAAGGGCGCAAGTGAATGCAACCTAGCGCTATCCGCAGCCAGTAGACGGATATCTGAGTTTGAAGAGACTGTCGGCATGGCACTCCTGGATCGATCTGTCAAAGGGGTCACGCTGACACATGCAGGTCACGCAGTGATGCAACATGCATTGCGATTATTTCAGGGCTTTGAACAATTGAGCAATGAGTTGGGCGAATACTCTAAAGGCGTCAAAGGTCACGTGAGGCTTTGGGCCAATATGTCAGCCTTAACGGAGTTTCTGCCGTCAGCATTAGCAAGCTTTTTAAAAGACTATCCAGAAATACAAGTCGAAGTGGAAGAGCAACTCAGCGGCGATATCGTGAGAGCACTTATGGATGGTATTGCAGACATTGGTGTATTTGCTGAAGGCCCCATGACTACCGGATTAGAAACTCACATTATGGGCAAAGACCAGCTGGTGATTGCTTGCAGCAAAGATCATCCTCTAAGCAAACGAAAAAGTATTTCATTTGAAGAGTGCCTTCAATATGATTTTGTAGGACTTAATCGAGGGAGCTCCCTACTAGAACTCACATCTCGTAGCGCTGAGAAACTCGGTAAACAAATGAGTTTACGTATTCAGGTGCGCAGCTACGATGCGATGTGTCAAATGATTGCCGTTAATTTGGGCATTGGCGTATTGCCCATCCAGGCTTGCGCCGCTCAAATCAAGGCTATGGGCTTGAAAGCAGTTCAATTAGAAGATGCCTGGGCAAAACGAAACCTGCTGGTAGCAACCAAGGCTGGAATTAACCATTCTCCCGCTACCAAACTGCTCAGCCAGCACTTGCTGGGGTAATAGCACTCCGTGTAAATGCTTGAGTGAATTTATCAAGCGCTATTTCAATGACACACCATATAAATAGGCATAAGATGAACTTATGACAATTTTATTTTTACTGCTCTCACCGGCGTTATTTGCTTTGTTTTGGATTGTTCGATTCCAGATCTGCAGCGCTCGTCGCAGACGCCTGATTGACACTTATGGCATTGACTCCAAAAAACTGAGAAAGTTGGGCTGTAAGGAAGTCACCAAACTTCGCAAGCAAATCCAAACACTTGAGGAAAAGAAAGATGCCCATGGACTGGAATCGATTGTTAGTCCTTACAGACCATAAGATAGTCTGAAACCATTGTTGACACACTGTATTTAACTTAAACTGATTAAAGAATTCATAAATAACGAAAGGGTTAAAAATGAAAGTACTACTTCCTGTAGATGGCTCCAAATCCTCATTGAATGCCGCTAAATATGTGGCCAAAATGGCTAAGAATTCTCGCAGCCCTGTAACCGTGACTCTAGTCAGCGTCCACGATGACATTGGTCTTGGCCACGTTAAACAATTCGTAGCCAAAAGCGTAGTAGATGATTACCTTCGTGAAGTCAGCGAAAAAGAATTAAAACCAGCGCAGAAAGTATTAGATGCTGCCAAGGTTAAACACAATATGGCTATTAAACGCGGTCAGATTTCAGAAGAAATCATTGCTTTGGCGAATAAAGACAAAGTTGACATGATTGTGATGGGTGTTAAAGGCCGTAGCGGCATCTTAGACGTACTGGTTGGCTCAGTTGCTCAGCGTGTTTCTAGCTCAGCAAAGCAACCTGTTTTATTGGTAAAGTAATTTCTGCATTTTTAGTATCCAGCTTAGTTGGTTGCTACTGGCAACCAACTCTTCTGATCACGCCATCATTCCAAAGCGCTAGCTCCTCGAGAGATTCTTGATCGCATAACAGATGGTAAAAATAACTCCAAATCGATCAAGCCTTGTACTCATCGACTTACAAAGTCGTTTGATGCCTTCTATTCATCAAGGAGAAGAGGTTCTTAAGCAATGCATCAAGATCTCTAAAATCGCCAGGCTTCTAGATATTCCTATTATTGCTACCGAACAAAGTCCGCAAAGCCTGGGGCATAACGTTGATGCAATCACCCAGTTTTGTGAAGCCACGGTAGCAAAAGATCATTTTGATGCCTGCCAAGATGGGCTTATCAATGCGCTATCTAAAAATAGAGAGCATCTGATTCTTGCTGGATGTGAGACTCACGTATGCGTAATGCAAACCGCTTTAGAGCTGGTGCGGCAGAACTTTAAAGTTTCTATTTTGGTAGATGCAGTTGGGTCACGTAGATCTCTAGATCGAGATATCGCCCTTCATCGCCTTGGCTCGTCTGGAGCAACACTTCTCACGGTTGAGATGATGGCTTTTGAATGGCTAGGAACTGCCTCTAATGAATGCTTTAAGGATGCATTAGAGATCATTAAATCCTAGGTTTGCGCTTATTTAGGTGGTTGATTTGGCAATAAAGAATGCCTTTGGTACTGGAGTACACCAAACCACACCATCGCCGACCTGCCCCGTCTGACATACCGTCACAATGCGATCCATCAGCACTTCAGCAACTTCATCATTACAAATAATTTCTACTCGTACTTTTGCTGAGTAGTCTGTCAATTCATCTTTGATGTTTGCTTTACTGGTTTTGGATGGCGCACTACAACCCTCCACCTTAGCGACTGTCATTCCCGGAAACCCTGGAGTCTCCATGAGCGCTGTTCGTAAAGCAGGTAATTTATTAGGGCGAATAACCGCCTTCACTTCCATCATGCTTCCACCTCTTTGTCTTCAAACCATCTATATAGAACAGGTAACACCAATAAAGTGAGTGCTGTTGAGGTGATCAATCCCGCAATCACCACAGCTGCCAGAGGGCGAGTTACCTCTGAACCAGGACCGCCGGAGAACAGCATTGGTACCAATGCCAACATTGCCACTGACGCAGTCATCATGACCGGCCTAAAGCGATGGCCGCAACCATGAAGGAGTGCATCCTCCATGCTGTATCCATCCTCACGCAATTGCTTAATAAAGGAGATCAGCACCACACCATTGAGTACGGCGATACCCCACAAGTTAATGAAGCCCACCGCCGCTGGCACCGAGAGGTATTCGCCTGTAATGAATAAACCAAACACGCCACCAATCGATGCAAAAGGCAGAACCAAAATAATGAGGCCAGCCAAACGAAGTGACTTA
Organism: Polynucleobacter sp. AP-Capit-er-40B-B4; assembly: GCF_018882245.1. Classification (GTDB taxonomy): domain Bacteria; phylum Pseudomonadota; class Gammaproteobacteria; order Burkholderiales; family Burkholderiaceae; genus Polynucleobacter. The sequence goes on from NZ_JACVOV010000002.1 coordinate 125,789, forward strand.
AACAACATAAACAATAAAAAGAAGATTGCTAAGACCGTCAAAGGAATGATGATCATAAGGCGCGCCATCGCTCTTTGCATGTTTTCAAACTGACCACCCCATTGCAAGGTATAGCCTTGAGGTAATTCCACATTCTTAGCAATCAGTTCTTGAGCTTCTTTTACAAAGCCACCTAAGTCGCGCCCTTCCACATTCACGCCAACTACCAAACGACGTTTACCAGACTCACGGGAGATCTGGGCTGGGCCCTCTACCAGGGAAATTTCAGCCAAGTCGCGCATTAGCACTTGAGCACCATCGGGAGAATGCAAAATAATATTTTCAATGGCATCAATATTATTTCTGTAAGGACTTGGGTAGCGTAAAACTAATGGGAAGCGACGCTCGCCCTCATAAATGGTGCTAGCCTGCTTACCGCCGATAGCCGTTTCAATAACTTCATTTACATCGGAAACGTTAATACCATAGCGTGCAATCGCATCACGATCAATTTTGATATTGAGATAGTTCTGACCAGAGGCTTGCTCAATACGCAAGTCGTTACTACCCTTCATCTTAGTTAAGACTTGACCAATTTGTGAGCCCAGTTTTTGCAATACTGGCAATTCGTCACCAAATATTTTCACCGCTACTTGTGAGCGCACACCAGAAACCATCTCATCCACCCTGGCTGCAATTGGTTGAGAAATCACCAATTCAATACCAGGTAAAGTTTTGAGCTTTTCACGAATTTGTTGAGCGATTTCTTCCTGGCTTAAATCTCTATCGCCTAAGGGTTTGAGCGTCACAATCGGATCAGACTCATTCGGTTGACCTGGGTCTGCAGGAGATTCTCCCTTACCCAGTCGAGAGACCGCCATCTCGACACCAGGAATAGTCATGATGCGTTTAATCGCTTCGAACTCTAATTTAATAGATTCGTCTAATGAAATATTAGGTGCACGAACAATCACAGGAGTGATAGAACCTTCTTGCATCACTGGAATAAAGGCTTTACCGAGCATTACAAACCCAACCAAGCTAATGCCTAGAGCAATAATGGCTCGCTTGACTACTAATTTAGGATTTGCCAAAGACCAATTCAACCAACGCTCATACGGGGCGCGCATTTTTTTGACTATCTTAGTGTCATCCTCGCCGCCACCCTTCAAGATGTAGGAGCACAAGACTGGCGAAAGCGTAAATGACAGAATCAAGGAGATGGTTAATGCGATAGCAATCGTAATTGCCATCGGAGCGAACATCTTTCCCTCCATACCCTCGAGTGAGAGCAGCGGCATAAACACCAAAATAATGATGCCCACACCAAAGAGCACAGGCTTACCTACTTCAGATGCCGCCTCTAAGATGATCCTGTTTTTGGATTCTCCACCCTTAAGGCGTTCACCCAATTTCGCAAAGGTGTTCTCCACCACTACAACAGAACCGTCCACCATAATGCCGATCGCAATGGCTAGACCCCCTAATGACATCAGGTTCGCTGAAATACCATAACGATTCATGACCAAGAAGGTGAGCAACGGCGTGAGGAGCAGCGTGGCAACCACAATCAAAGATGAGCGCACATCCCCCAAGAAGAGGAATAGCAAAATAATCACCAGAATCACGCCTTCAACCAGTACTTTTGCCACATTGAACATGGCCGCATTCACCAAATCAGTACGGTCATAGAAAGGTACGATCTGTAAGCCGTCTGGGAGCAGCTTACCTTCGTTAATCTCTTCAACTTTAAGTTTGATGCGATTGACTACATCCCGTGCATTACCGCCACGGATCATCTGAATAATGCCGGCGACACTTTCCGTATAGCCATTCTTAATAGCGGCACCCTGACGAATCTCGCTACCAATCGTCACTTCGGCTACGTTCTTCACATATACCGGAATACCTTTTACTTCTTTCAAAATAATCTTGCCAATATCTTCTGGCTTAGTAATTAAGCCTAAACCGCGAATGAGGTAGCGCTCTGCATAAGTTGGTAACTGACCACCACCGGAGTTAGCATTATTTCTAGCAAGCGCTTGATAGACCTCATGCAAGCTAACTTGATAGTGGCGCAAACGTTCAGGATTCACTAAGACTTGATATTCTCTGGCGTAACCACCTTGCGTATTAATCTCAGCAACACCAGGAATAGAACGCAGCATTGGACGCACAATCCAATCTTGCACTGCGCGTCGATCAGAGAGCTCATCCACCGTTAACTCACGATGTCGATCCGATGGATGATCCAGTGTGTACTGGTATACCTCACCTAAGCCGGTAGATGGTGGTGCCAATACCGGAGTAATTCCAACTGGCATTCTGGAAGCAACTTCAATTAATCGCTCTGTGACTAATTGACGAGCAAAGTAAATATCGGTTTTTTCAGTAAACACCAAGGTAATGACGGAAATGCCATTACGGTTTAATGAGCGCATCTCTGTCAAACCTGGCAAACCTGTCATCGCCAATTCAATAGGGATAGTTACAAAACGCTCAACCTCTTCAGGGGATTTTCCAGGAGCCTCCGCAGCAACCTGGACCTGCACGTTCGTTACGTCTGGAAATGCATCGACAGAAAGTCGCTTAGTCGCCAAAAGTCCGGCAACAAGCAATACGATGGCAATAATCACCACCAATAAGCGTTGCTGTAACGAGAGGCGAACGATTCTTTCAATCATCTGCTTATCCGCCGCTCAACTGACGCTTACGTTCTGTATTTAAGTGGTAAGCACCTTCTATAGCAATCTCCTGACCTTCCTTGAGGCCTGAAATCACAGGACGATACCCTTTACCCTCTGGTCCAAGCTTGACCGGCACCATGCGATAAGTGTCATCGTCTAAACGAACGAAAACGTGGTCGTGATTATCTTCACGAACAATCGCACCTAAAGGCACTACCAATTTATCAACCGGCTGGCTCTCAATCAACATCGTTGCCAACATACCGGGTTTAATTTGCCCCTCTGTATTAGGCAACTCCATGCGCACAACAACAGTACGAGTTTGCGGATTCACAATTGAATCTACGTGGGCCACCACACCTTCGATATCCTGATTACGTAGCGCTGGAATAATGACCGATGCTTTTTGACCCTTTCTGATCAAATAAGAGTTACTCTCTGGCACCTCTGAGATTGCCCATAGCGTACTGAGATCAGCAACCGTAAATAAGGCATCTGCTGGTTGTACCACCTGGCCTTTATTGATCTTACGCTCGACGATTTCACCAGGAATTGTGGCAATGACATTATTAATAGACTCAATCACGCCGGATTTGGCGAGGCGATCAATACTCGCTTGATCCATGCCCTGTACCCTGAGCTGATCATTCGTAGCACGAAACTCTGCCTTTGCGCTACTCGCCTCGGCCTCGCGTCTTTGCAGTTCTGCAAGCGCAATCACATCCTCTTTGTAAAGAATCTTTGCGCGATTCGCAGCTTGATCAGCTAACTGACTCGCGCTCTTCGCTTTTAAGTAAGCCAGCTGCGATTGGGTTAATTCAGTGGAGGTAATTTTGGCTAATACATCACCCTGCTTCACAATTTGACCAGGAACAGCCAGAATTTCCGAGACACGACCAGTTACGTTGGCGCCAATACGAGATAGATAGAGCTCATTGAAATCAATCCGACCAGAAGCCCGCAACTCCTCCACAAAAGGAGATACTTGAGCCTTGCCATCAGCAATCATCTTATGTAAATCTTCGTTAACTACAACCATATTCGGGTCTTGCACTGATTTAATTGCAGGACTTCTATCAAATACGTTGAAGTAATTCAGAATAATGACGAACACGCAAAACCAGGGCAGGTAGAACATACCCTTTTTAAACCAATGCGGCGATTTATCATAGCGACCAGTAACAGCAGGTACATGCTCTCCAAGCCATTGATGTGCTTGTGCATACAGTTGATTTTGGGTCTGTAAAATTTGGCCGACCAATTCCTTCTTATGGAATTTAAACTTTCGCACCAAAAAGGTCTTCCAGACTTTTACCTTTTTTAGCATGACTGCTAACTCTTGGTTCATTGCATTCCACTTTCTATCTTCGCAAGCCACTCAGGGCTCGCTCTTAATCTTTGAATCTCGGTCACCACAGAAGCCAAATCAAAACGCGCCTTAATTAAATCATTACGCGCTGCCCTAAAGGTTCTTTGCGCATCCAAATACTCCAGCATGCCGCGCTCACCATAGCGATAAGACACTTCAGCAATACGTTGTGCGCTGCCGGCTAACTGAACTACTTCTTGGCTCAATACTTTTACTTGATAGCTAGTCATTTGATACAGCTTATAAGCCGTTTCCATTTGCTGATCTAGAGTTTGGCTTTGAGCATTCAATTGATTTTTTGCTTTTGAAGCATTAGCTTCTGCCTCTGCAATCTGACCGCCCTTAAAGTCCCAAATTGGAATACTCACTTGCAAACCATAGAGTCGATCAGTGAAGTTAGGGTCGTTATATTGGGAGGCTTTGATAGCTAAGCGAGGTAAGCGAGAGTTCTTTTCAAAACTCAACTTGGATTCAGTAGCCTCAACTTCTGCTTTTGCTTTTTGCAACTCCGGGCTCTGGCTCTGAACCTCATTTAATAATTGGGTTAATGAAGGCAAGACCTCAGGCTTTGGCTGCTCAGCCACAACCGTAAAATCTGCCGGCACTTGATGGCCTACAACTTGGCGTAATTGGCTACGTGCCTGCTCTACCCGTAACTTACTAGACTCTGCCGCGATTTGCGCATTCAGAAATTCAGTTTGTACTCGAATGAGTTCGAAGCGCGCTGTTTCACCAACGTCATACCGAATTTGCATACGATCCCGAATCTGCTTCGTCAGACTCATATCCTCTTCTGCTGCTTTTTGCTCCGCTTCACGGCGCATGAGTTCATAAAAGCGCTGCTGCACTCTGGAAATCGTCTCCACCTCAAATGCAACGCGCGTTGCTTCAGCTGCACGTAGATTCGCCTCAGCAGCATTCACTCTAGGGAAACGGGTATAAGGCATATCCAATGGCTGAGTAACAGCCCATGATGAAACATTACCTACCGTCAAAGGGCCGGTAGCGGATCGCTGCTGACCAGTGCTCACCTCGAACTCTGGATTCGGAATAGCTCTTGCTGTCGATAACTGCCCTTTAATTGCTTTGGCTTGGTCGCGAGCCGCTAAAACTTGAGGGCTTGACTCTAGAGAGATAGAGATCAAGTCATTAATAGTGAATGACTTTTTTGATTGTGCACTGACATTTGCCACCATTAAGGCGCTAGCAAAAGTAATGGCCAACCATCGGTACCGCGTCATACGCCCAACTTGCAAAGTATCTAAAAGCAAATTATCCAACCACCTACGCGGAAGAGCAAGAAAACGTCCCCAATGAGGGGCGTAGCAGGGCAAAACAATGCCAGAACATAGGATTTTGGGGTGGAAAGTCAATATTTAGCCATTTAGAAAATAGTAAATGGTCTTGCCTTAAAAATTACTCACATACCGGGCCCAAAGGCCGTAATGACGATATGTGAGACCCATTGCTGGGCAGGCTACTCCCCGTTTATTCATCTTATTAGATCACAGTTAAGCTACAAAACTATGTGCGAATTCAAGCATATGCTCGGCCAGATAAGCGGCCATACTTCTGAGCTTTATGAAACGCCTTTTGCATGTGCTTGTAGACTTTCTTTAAACCCATCTCTAATGCCGTTCTTCGGTCTCTTGCTGTAAAACTTACCTCGATCTGGCGATTATCAAAAGTTTGTAATTCAATAATGCAATTTTGGTTGCAGCCTGTTTTTGCCTGATCTACAGAGGAATACTTCACTTTAATTTTTCTCACCAACCAAAAGAGCCTCTTTAGAGAAAATTTCACGCGATTCTCTGTAAATGTTTTAAATTCTGGCTCAATTTGTTCTTTTGTTTCTAATATGACATTCATGATTTATCTCCTTTGTTGAACATCTAGATTTCAATATAGAGCGATATTTATTCTTAATAAAGCAGATGTTTATTAATAATAATTCTGTTATTTACTGAGTATTTAGTTAAAAAAATGCCCTCGGGTAGAGGGCATAAAGAGAACCGCAGGATGTAAAACTAGTCGATTACTGCCGCCATTAAGGCGGTTGCTGCACCAGCGCCCAGTGCTGGGATACCCCAACGCTCAAGCGTAGATAAAGATTTGCCAGTGACTACCTCAACTGGAATATCACTGATTTCCAGCAACTTGGCTGTTGTGGAGTTTTCAAATAAACGGCTGAGAGTATTTTTCTTGGAGGTACCAATCACAATGCGATTGCACTCTAAGCGCTGCGCTTCGTCTCGCAAAGCCTCTCCTTTATCGCCCGTTACATAAGTGAAGGAGAAATTTGCGCCCGCTTTTTCCAGAAATTCGGATGCTGTCTTTGCAGCTGTTTTAGCGCGATCTGCTTGCCACTCATTAATCGTTTGCTTACTTAAAAACTTTCGTATGTGTGTGTACAGCGTGGGTTGCACATTGCAGATATGAAAGTGTGTTTGACGATCATTTCCATACATATTGACTGCATGTTTCAAAGCCATCAAAGCGTTACTAGAATCATCAACCGGGATTAGAACTTTGTTCATTACCTTTTCTCCTACGTTATAAGACTGCTTATCGGATACTTCTGTATCAACTACAGCTGGCGCAATTGTCTCCTCCAACGCCAACCTACTCTTCATAAAGCCACCAAACAGAACACCAAATATCACGAGAGCTTGGACGGCATAACCAAATGCTGGGTTCTGAAATAACTGCATTTCCTTAACCATTGGCTCGGACATCATCATCTTTGCAGCAGTCCATGCCAATACACCAGCACCTATATAGGTAATCGATGGATAGCGCTCAACCAGCTTCAGAATTTGTGTTGAACCCCAAATCACGATTGGAATACTAATCAGCAAGCCCAGCACAACCAAGACATAACTTCCATGAGATGCCCCTGCTACCGCTAAGACGTTATCCAAACCCATGACTGCATCAGCAATCACAATCGTCTTCATTGCACCCCAAAAACTAGTGGAAGCATTGCTGTGTCCATCATCATCATCTTTGGCTGGCGTTAAGAGTTTGTAAGCAATCCATACCAAGAGCAAACCACCAATTAACATCAGGCCTGGAATTTTGAGCAGATACACCACCACTAGCGTCATTGCGCTTCTCACTGCAATTGCGCCAACCGCTCCCCATACAATGGCTTTCTTTTGTAAGTGAGCTGGTAAATTTCTGGCGGCCATCGCAATCACAATAGCGTTATCGCCTGCTAAAACTAAATCAATCACCACAATCGCTAGTAGTGCCGAAAAAAACTCAGGGCTAAATAGTTCCAATTGAATACCTCTATCTGTTTAAATTAAATAAGCAGTACATGAAATGCCATGACTAACTATGGGGTTAATGTAGGCGCATTTGTATTTAGCTAAAAGCAGATATATATTGATAGTAATTTCGAAAAAAACTGAATATGGCCAATACCTATAACTATCGCCACCTTTATTACTTTTGGGTGGTTGCCAAAGAAGGCAGTATGTCTAAGGCGGCAGAGCGCCTGGATATGGCTATACAAACCATTAGCGCCCAAGTACATGATTTGGAGAAATCGCTGGGCTACATGCTCTTTAAACCAGCCGGGAGAGGAATCGCCCTCACCGAATCCGGGTTTGCAGCCCTAGAAATTGCCGATCAAATCTTCTCCATTGGCGAAAGACTGCCTGAGGCGGTGAGAGATGCGGCCAAGTCGCCTAAAACTAAAATTACCGTTGGCGTTTCTGATGGCCTACCTAAATTTGTTACCAGGCAAATGCTTGAACCGATCCTGAAGCACAAGGATGTTCAACTTATCGCACATGAAGGGGAGTTTGATGATTTGCTAGCCGACCTCGCATTGCATCGACTAGATATCGTATTGGCTGATCGCCCAGCCCCAAGTAATAAAAACCTAAATGTCTACAGCGAAGAGTTAACAAAAACAGTGATCGCCTGGTACGCACCCAAGCAACTCTCAAAAAAGGTAAAGGGGAAATTTCCAGAATGCTTAAAAGATTTGCCTGTTCTACTACCTACAGCACACTCTACCGTTCGGCCACTAATTGATCAGTGGCTGAAAAAACAGGACATCATTCCGAATATTGTTGGAGAGTTTGAGGATAGTGCTCTATTAAAAACTTTTGCCGCAAGTGGGCTTGGTGTCTTTCCTGCCGGTAAGCTGATTGAAAAAGATCTTAAAGATACTTATGGCATCGAATTACTCGGTAGCTGCGATGACATATATGAATACTTCTATGCGATTCGCTCGGAGAAGAAAATTCAACACCCACTTGTGCAAGCAATCATTAAACAGTAAAGCTGATAGATTCTTAAACTATGACTAATTTTCTAGACCCCGCCATACTATTTTTTATCTTTGGGGTTTTCGCTGGCTCCGTAAAATCCAACCTAGAAATTCCTCCACAAATTTCTCGGTTTCTATCCCTCTATTTATTAATGGCACTAGGACTGAAGGGTGGCTTCGCCCTTCACAAGTCAGGATTTACCAGTGAGATCGCTTTCTCCTTAGGGTTGGCGGTATTTCTTGCGATCATTATCCCCATCATTGGCTACTGGATTTTAAGAAGAAAGTTAAGCGCTTTTGATGCTGCTGCCATTGCAGCAACTTACGGCTCGGTTAGCGCTGTTACCTTCATTACCGCCACACAATATTTAGATCAATTTGGTATTGCTTATGGTGGTCACATGGCAGCAGCCATGGCACTGATGGAGTCCCCTGCCATTATTTTGGCAATTATCTTGGCAAACAAGGCGCGGGCATCGATGTCAACAGGCTCAAGCGTGAAGACCGAGCCCGCTGGAATTTCCAAAATACTCCACGAGTCTTTTACTGATGGCGCCCAACTACTATTGTTAGGATCAATGGCAGTGGCACTAGTGAGTGGCGACGCTGGAAATAAATTAATGGCACCTTTTTCAATTGATCTCTTTAAAGGGATGCTGTCCTTCTTCTTGCTAGATATGGGACTTATGGCCGCCAGAAACTTCAAGGGCTTAAGAGGTAAACCACCCATTACTTTGCTCTATGCCATTGGCTCGCCGCTCTCACATGCACTCTTAGCCCTAGTGTTTTGTAAATTAATTGGACTTCCTTTAGGAAATACCATTCTTCTCATGGTATTGGCCTCTAGCGCATCGTATATTGCAGTGCCAGCAGTTTTACGTCACGCCTTACCTGAAGTGAACCCAGCTCTGTATATGGGGATGTCTCTGGGAATCACGTTTCCGTTCAACATTATTTTGGGCATTCCGCTTTACACCCTTATTGCCACACAATTCCTGTAGAAATACTGTTATAGGTAAATAAGGTAAGCGATGGGCATCTTTTCTAAACGATCAGCCAGCTTATTAACCAAGCACGGTAAAGAAAAAGTGATCGGCGAAGTGCTCAATGCCGAAGTAGATTGTTTTGTAGAGCACACGGACATCTACGATACCGATTTATTGGGAACATTCACACAAGAAACACCTCGATACGGCTCGCAACTAGATGCAGCTCGCAAAAAAGCTGCAATAGGAATAGAGTTACTCAAAATTGACCTGGGCTTGGCCAATGAAGGTGCGTTTATGAACGATCCTTACACCGGCGCCATTCCCTGGAACAATGAATTGATTGTTTTGATAGATCAAAAATATCAACTAGAACTTACTGGATTTGCTAGTGGTCCGGCCCAAAATGAAAGTGGCTACGTATCGCATTGGGAAGAGCTCAAAAAATTTGCTGATTCCGCACTCTTTCCATCACATCACCTAGTCATTAAGCCGACTGATGAGTATCACCCGCAATCGAGAAAAGGAATTCAAGATTTAACGGAGCTAAAGGAAGCTTTTGATTGGGCAAAAAGCCTATCCTCAAAAGGTATTGTCTACGTCGAAAATGATTTACGCGCCTTTGCCAATCCAACCCGCATGGACAATATTCGTAATGCTGCGCTTGATCTGGCCAATAAGATGAATTCAGTCTGCCCCAAATGCAGCACTCCGGGATTTTGGATCACAGATGTAAAGCGTGGTCTGCCATGCAACGCCTGCGGGCTCGCAACAGATGAGGAGATTGCCAAAATCTGGAGTTGCATTAAATGCGAGCATAAACAAACCGAAGGCATGAAAGTATTTAAGTTTGCAGATCCTTCAAAATGTAAGCACTGCAATCCTTAGATCATCACTAAGTCGAGTTAATCGCGCCAGACTGGATGTTTCTGCATGACTGAATTAAATAATTCAGATTCAAGGTGTAGCGAGAGCCATTGCTTGACTGCGTTTATAGGCAAACTCTCAAATCTTCTCGGATCCACCATCGAAAACTGTCTAATAAATGGAAAGATCGCTATATCCACCCAAGACATCTGAGCACCCAGCAAGTATTGAGTCGCTTGCAAGGATTGCTCCATGGGCAATAGCATGAGCTGCAGCGCCTCTTCGAGAACTACCTCTTGATTTAGCTCTGGAAATCGATTGGGATACTTGTATTGATCTAGTAAGACTTTAAAAGGTCCATCATTTTTTTCAACCCAAGTTTGAGCAAGAGTATCGTCAACATCTCCCCAGCCAGCAGGGTCAGATTGATCGATAGCCCAACGCATAATGTCGACACTTTGGTCCAGAACCGTATCGCCCATACAAAGTACTGGCACAGTGCCCTTGGGGGATGCGAGCAACATTGATTGAGGCTTATTGCGTAACTCGATTTCACGATGTTCCAGCTTAATGCTCGCGTACTTCAAGGCCATGCGAGCGCGCATTGCATAAGGGCATCTGCGATAGGAATACAAAATCATTGAATGACGTTCTTATGAGATCTTTTTATTTCTACAAGCATCAGAGCAATACTTTACTGATTCCCAGTTTTTCGCCCAAGATTTTCTCCAAGTCATCTCTTTTTTGCATACTACGCAGACTTTTGTCGGGAGAAAGCTCTTATTACCCTTGAATGATGTCTTAACCATAGCTTTAAATGTCATTAAGCTGATTCAATATTTTCTGGGCATGCAGTGTAATTTCTTTTTGATCCTCGTCGCTAATGCGTTTCAGATTGGCCGTCATTAATCTAGTTCTTGGGCTTGCTTCAAACTGATCTCGGTGCTTGATTAAGAAATTCCAGTACAAAGTCGTAATGGGGCATGCGCTCTCTCCATGACGAACCTCCGGCTTGTACTGACAAGAGCCGCAATAGTTACTCATCCTTTTGATATAAGCTCCGCTGGCTATGTAAGGCTTGCTTGTAAACCTCCCGCCATTGGCAAATAAGGCCATGCCAGCCGTATTGGGAAGTTCCACCCACTCGATCGCATCCACATAAATAGCCAAGTACCACTCACATACCTCCTGAGGCAAAATTTCAGCTAAAAGTGCAAAGTTACCTGTCACCATTAAACGCTGAATATGATGTGCGTATCCATATTGCAGCGTTTGGCCTATGGCATCTTTCATGCAAGCCATTTGTGTCTGCCCATTCCAGTACCACTTTGGTAGTGGGAGTTGATGATGGTAGTAATTATCCTGTGCCATCTTTGGCATATCTAAGTAGTACATGCCACGCACAAACTCGCGCCACCCTAATATCTGCCGAATGAAGCCTTCAATAGTGGAAAGATCTAGAGAGTACTTTTTCCAAGCCACTAAAACCGCATCTACTACTTCGCGAGGATTAAGCAACTTGAGATTGAGCGCACTCGATAAAATGGAGTGCCATCCAAAGGGCGTATCAGTCCACATTGCGTCTTGATAAACGCCAAAGTTTCTTAAGCGATATTCAACAAAATATTCCAAAGCTTGAACTGCCTGCTCTCTAGTCACAGGCCAGTTAAACGACGCCAGGGATCCCGGATGATCTGAATAAGTCTTTTGAACCCAGTCCAGCACTTCTTGTGTAATGGCATCTACTGCGAATGATGCTGGGGCATCGATGATGCCTGGGCCCTTTTTAGGATAAGGTTTGCGGTTATCTTGATCATAGTTCCACTGCCCACCATCGGGATTACCATCTCCATCTATTAAGATTTGATGGGTCTTGCGCATCAAGCGATAGAAATACTCCAACCTAAACTCTTTTTTATTAGCCGCCCAATCCATAAACTCTTTGCGGGAACAATAAAAATGCTCATCCTCTCGCATTTCCAATTCAATATGAAGATCTTTTGCTAATGCCTCGAGCGCCTGCTTGAGACGCCACTCACCCGGCTCCACACACACCAAGCGTGTAACTTTCATTTCCAGGATTTGCTCTCTAAGAACCTCAACAATCGGCAATGGCGAACTTTTTACATAAGTCAGGGGATAACCTTGCTTTTCAAGCTCAACTGCAAAGTGACGCATTGCAGATAGAAACAAGGCAATTTTGGCTTTATGTGTCCAAACATACTGCGCCTCATTGGCCGACTCAATCATGATGATTTGATCCGCTTTTGGATCAATATCTCTTAAGGCTGAACTCTGTAAATCGAGTTGATCGCCCAGAATTAGAATGAGGCGCTCAGGATGCTTCATTTAGTTTTATATTGCGTTGGGCAGTAAGCCCTAGTGACATCTTCGCTGCGCAAAGCACTATGTTTAGTTGCTCGTCCGGTTACCCTTTTGCGCCAGAGTTCAAATGAGCTGCGCTTGAGCTCTTTGCGCATGATGGCAATAACCTGTGGCTCACCCAGGCCAAAGCTTTTCTCAATGGCATCAAATGGTGTGCGGTCTTCCCAAGCCATTTCTATAAGGCGAGATAAGTCAGGTTCGGAGAGGGTCGGGGATTTTGGCACTCAGCAAGTTTAAGACTTATTTACTAAACTAGCTTGAGCCCATGTCATTGTTCCGTAAAGTAGCCACACCCCTCGCATGATTGGAAAAATTCGTCAAAAACTGATTTCCCAGGTGATCCCAGCCATGCAAAAGCCGGTAGAAATCATTTGCCCCATCTGTGACCGCTCTATTCCACCGTCACAGAGGGATGCCCACCATCTCATTCCCAAGTCCAAGGGAGGGAAGACTACCGAGTACCTACATCGAATTTGCCACAAACAAATACACGCCCTGTTTACCGAAGTCGAACTCGCCCAGCAATATCATCATGCACAGATGTTGAGAGATCACCCTGAAATGAAAAAGTTTATACAGTGGGTTGCGAGTAAGCCGGATTCATTTTATGAAAAGACTCGTAAAAGTAGCCGCCTAAAATCAAGCAAATAAATATTGCACCGCTTCAGTGCAGTCTATTGCGCGAGGCTTAAAGTTCACTCCCCTTTTGGTGCATGAGATTTAGAAATTGTGCAATTCTAGAAATCGTTATAACTCTTATTACCTAATATGAGTCATGCGCATCAAAATTACAAAGAGCCTGGTATTGCCAGCTCAAATGCTCGAGACCGAAAGTATTCCTGAGGCACTGTTTCCGGAAGGGGACTATCTTGCCAACCTGACACCAGAAGGAAAAATTGAGGTCATTAACACCAGGAAAATTAAGGCGCTATTTTCTTTCTCGCAATTTAGAGACAGAATATCTCTAGGAGAATTTATTATGGTGGAGGCTTAAAAAAGATCTTAGTGAGCCAAGTCCAGACTTTCCACTACAGCTGTCAAGGCAGCCACAGATGTAAATGCCTTTGCACTCATCCCTTTTAAGTCGATATCCTCCCAATTAAATTCCAAAGAGAAGTGGGCAGACTCCACAATCAACTCGTAACTGGCAGAGGGCTTCACCCCAACTTCTTTTGGCTCTTCACTGACTGGCACCCTCAAAGATTCTATGGCAGCAATTAAGGTGCTCACCTCATTGCCCGATAACTCTCTTGATCGCAGCACATCATCTGTTCGTTTAATGGAAATCTTAGAAACCTCATCAATCGTTACTTCATATTGATTCAGCCCAAGATCCATCCAAACGGTGAGCTCTAGCGCTATAGGGTATGTTTTCATTAATCCACCTCATCAATAAGGGGTTCATCAAAATGCGTTTTTTGAGGCCTTAGACTTGCCTCTAGCTGGGTCCACCTACCTTGATGCGTTCGATAAACGCAATCTTTAGCATGATTCTCGAGCAATCCGAAAATAATCGTAGTGGGGATCTTGCAATGCAGGCACCGATAAGCATGCTGATGCTCTGCAATTTTTTCCTGGGGGTAATCGATATAAAACGGTCTCATCACAACCCTCTCTGTCTAGAGCAAGCTATGAAACCGATCTTACACCTGCATGCATCAAATTACGACTACATTTAAGGGGATTTACCTAGCCCTCCAATTCGCCTTCCCATTTAGAGATTACGGCTGTAGCTAAACCATTTCCTAAAACATTGGTTGCAGAGCGTGCCATATCCAGGAAATGATCAACCCCTAGAATCAATAGCACCCCAGCTTCAGGCAAGTTAAATTGCGATAAGGTTGCAGCAATTACCACCAAAGAGGCGCGCGGCACACCTGCAATACCTTTAGAGGTAATCATTAATACCAGCAACATTAAGAGTTGTTGGCTTAACTCCATCTCTACACCGTAGACCTGTGCAATAAAAATTGCGGCAAAGGTGCAATACATCATTGAGCCGTCTAAGTTAAACGAATAACCTACAGGCAAAACAAATGAAGCAATCTTGTTTTTACAACCAAAGCGCTCCACCCTCTCTAAAGTCATTGGGTACGCAGCTTCAGAGCTTGCGGTTGTAAAAGCCAATAATGCTGGCTCACGCAACATTTTTACTAGGTGCAAGGTGCGCTTTTTCAGCACTAGAGAGCTAATCAAAATAATGACTATCCAAAGCGCAAAAATGGATGCATAAAAGCTCAGCATGAACTTACCGTAGGTCATCAGTATCCCAACGCCATTCTCAGCAATTACCGAGGAGACAGCCGAGAATACCGCTATAGGAGCAAGCTTCATCACTGCCGTTGTAATCTTGAGCATGATGTGCGAGAGCATATCGAGATTACGAATAAATTCATCTGCACGCGACCCCATGCCGGCAGCGCCTACGCCAAAGAAGACGGCAAATACAACAATTTGCAGAATTTCATTTTTTGCCATTGCATCAAAGATGCTGACAGGAAAAATATGTCGCACAAACTCAGGAAGGTTCAGACTACTCTTATTTAGGCCAGTACTTGCAGCAATCTCTGGCAGGGTTAACTCCACTCCAACGCCTGGCTGCAAAATATTCACCATTACTAGGCCAAGCAACAGAGATACCAAAGACATAGAGATAAACCATGCAAAGGTTTTTAGACCTACTCGACCAATTGTTGAGGCATCACCCATTTTGGCAATACCAACAACTAGCGTTGCAAATACCAGTGGTGCAATGATCATTTTGATCAAACGCAAAAATACATCCGTCAAGATGGAGATATAGGTTACATACTGGACAGGAAAAGTGGTTCCAGCGCCATACAGATTTACCAAGTAACCTGCCAGCACACCCAAGACCATCGCCCCTAAAATGAAGTTGGTTAGCTTTTTGGAGTTCATGGATGGCCTATATAAATGGGATGTATAGAGAGATTCTACTCAGTTCCACACCCACCCTAGTGAAAGTGCCGATAGGTTTTATCTAGGTTTTAGTTAGACTGGGGCATTCACCTACCTGGGTAAATAGAGGCAATATGATTTGGTTGGGTCTAGCAGTCGCCATTTATCTGGAACGCTTTGGCCATACTGGGTGCCAAGCTACAACAAGGAGGCTTATATGAGTCGATAATGATCGATTCAAATTCCTTAAGAGAAAATTGATATGCTCCCTTGCATTGAACTAGAAACCAGTCCGAACCCAACAGCTGCCGTTATTTGGCTCCACGGGCTAGGCGCCGATGGCAATGATTTTGTACCCATCATTCCAGAATTAAAACTCACTGGCTGTCCCGGAATTCGCTTTGTTTTTCCTAGCGCGCCCAGCATGCCCGTCACTGTGAATGGAGGCTATGTAATGCCTGCCTGGTATGACATCATCGGCAGAAATCTAATGGACCAAGAAGATGCGGCCGGCATTCAGAAGTCAGCAGCAGCAATAGTTGAGCTTATAGAAAAAGAGTTGGGTCGTGGAATTGCTTACGACAAAATTGTGCTAGCCGGTTTTTCGCAAGGCTGTGCCATGGCATTACATATTGGCCTACGTTTTCCACACAGGCTAGCAGGCATCATTGCCTTGTCAGGATACCTGCCTCTAGCGATGAGTGCCAACATAGAAAAACATTCCGCCAACTCCAGTACCCCCATCTTTATGGCGCATGGCACGTATGATCCAGTGGTTACTTTAGATCGAGCCCAGGCTTCATATGCCCTGCTTGAATCCATGGGTTATCAAGTAGATTGGAACGAATATCCAATGGAGCACTCAGTGAATCATGAAGAGCTGATGGATATCTCACGCTTTTTACAGCAAGTACTGAAAACTACATAAGCCCATCAGAAATTAACTTGATGCTGGCAACTAGTAAAAAGAATCTCACTGTTCGGTAATAACATTTCATGGAGATTCTTTTGGCCAAGTAAAAGCCAAAGTAGACACCAATAGGCACACAAGGCAATAAGATGATTGAGGTTGCTAGCTGTTGGTAATTGAGAAGATCTAGGTAGGCATATGGTCCGAGCTTGCCAAAATTAATGACTGTAAAGAAGATCCCCAAGGTCGAGGTATAGGCCATCGGCAAAAGATTCTCTCGAAGCATATAAACGGTAATTGGGGGCCCGCCAATATGTGCCACAAAAGATGTGAACCCAGAGGTCAAGCCCATTGCGCGCCCAAGCCATGGATAAGACCTGGCTTCTTTTGTCGCCATACGTGACATGGCGAGATTTTGAATCAAAAACAGCAAAGTAAAAATACCAATAGAGAGTGTTAATACTTTTGGAGTAATAGCGGTAAAGAAAATCATCCCTAGAAGAAGACCCACAATTGCTGGTGGCGTAATAATTTTCAGAATGCGCCAGTTGGCGTTACGAATAAATCTGCGCATCCCGACCAAATCAATTGCAATCAAAAGTGGCAGCAAAATTGCTAAGGCTTCGTTAATACTGGATTGGCTTGCCATCAAGGGAAGCGACAGAATGCCGAGGCCCGCACCAAAGCCGCTTTTTGACACACCGACGATGATGACGCTAATCACCGCACATACAAAAAATATGAATGAATGCGCGTGAAAAGATTGTGACAAGGAGGTCGAGAGTAAATCCAACATCTTGGGATCTTACCAAGCTATAAACAAGTAGGCAGCGGCGACGGCCATAAAACCCGTTGCTAGCCAGCCAAAAAATTTCATTGGCAAAGAGGCGACATAAACCCCCATCACAGAGCTCTTAGATGATAAAACCATAATTGCAATCATAAGTGGAACGGCGACAACCCCATTAATCACCGCACTCCAAAATAATGCCTTCATGGGGCTAATAGGTGAGTACTGAATAGCCAAAGCGATAAAGACACTAAAGGCAATAATGGCGTAAAACTTCCGTGCTTGAGCGGCTGTATCTTCTAGGCTTGAGCGCCAACCAAATACCTCAGATAAAGCATAGGCAGCCGAGCCAGCAAGAATAGGCACGCCCATTAAACCAACACCCAAGATACCTAGCGCAAACAAAAGAAAGGCAAACTCCCCTGCAAGAGGTCTTAGCGCAGCAGCCGCCTCAGCGGCGGTATTGATGTCATTTACTCCTGCAACATGCAAGGTAACTGCAGTGGCCAAAATAATGCAATAGGCAGCTACATTCGAGTACAGCATCCCACTCCAAGTATCCCAATGAATTCTTCTAAGCTCCGCCTTTATCTCCGCCTCATTTTTACTCTCGAGAAGATTGATTTGCCCATGTAAATTCATATCCTCTACTTCTTGAGATGATTGCCAAAAGAATAAATAAGGGCTAATGGTGGTCCCAAAAATCCCAACCACTACCGCAGCTGATTCTGAGTTCCAGGTTAACCGCGGGAAGAAGGTGCTCCAGAGAACATCGCTCCAAGGAATCTGAACGGTAAATAATACTGCGCCGTAAGCGAGCAGGGAAAGCGATAGCCATTTTAAAAAGAAAACATAGTGACGATAAGGAATTAGTATCTGCAAAGCGAGAGTTAGCAGTACAAATATGCCAGTCATGATGTGCCAATTAATCCCCGTGACCAATTGAGCAACTTCACCCATCGCGGCTATATCAGCGGCAATGTTGAGAACGTTAGCAATCAGCAGCAGCAATACCAGGGTGATGAGCACTGCAGGTGGAAAGGCAAGCTTCATATTGGCTGATAAACCGCGCCCCGTTACCCTACCTATACGAGCACATAAGACCTGAATAGTCGACATCAGGGGATATGCGAAGGGCATAGTCCAAAGCATATTCAAGCCAAATTGCGCACCCGCCTGCGAGTAAGTCACTATTCCACTTGGATCATCATCTGCAACGCCCGTAACTAATCCTGGGCCAACTCGAGATAAAGGGTGTTGCTTAATTCGAGTCCATATTTGAGATAGATTCATGCGGACTGGAGAAGCATAGCGTTCATTTTTAATATAGTCCTTAATAACCTATTTGGGAGATCATGGGGGAAAGAATGGCCCACATGATGCCCCCTTAATGAAAGAGGATTCTCCTTAAAGTTTCTTATTAAAACTGTATTGTGAAAATGCTTGTTCGGCCACATTGAACCATTGGGCTTCCATATTTCTAAAGGCGCGATAGTCCTCAAAAATCTTTTTAAATTGTGGATTCTTGGCAGATTCCTCTGCATAGGTTTCTTGGCTAGCCTTAAAGCAAGCATCCAAAATGGTAGTGTTGAACTTACGCAATACCGCACCGCTCTGCAAAAGACGCTGCAATGCAGGTGGGTTGAGTGCATCATACTTGGCGCACATATCTGTATGGGCTTCAAAGCAGGCGGCTTCCCATGCAGCTTGGTAAGAAGGCGGCAATGAATCCCATTGCTTCTTGTTAACTAGGAAAGATAATCCTGCAGCACCTTCCCAAAATGCAGGGTAATAATAATTTTTGGCTACCTTAGCCAGACCCAACTTCTCATCATCGTATGGACCGACAAATTCAGCGGCGTCAATCGTGCCTTTTTCCAAAGCCGAATAGATCTCACCGGCCGGCAACTGCTGCGGAACGACGCCTAGCTTTGCAAGCACCTGCCCTGCAAATCCTGCGATACGAAACTTAAGACCCTTTAAATCTTCTGGAGACTTGATTTCTTTACGAAACCATCCACCCATTTGCGTACCAGTCTGTCCGCCTAGAAAATTCACAATGTTGTAGCTCGCATAGAGTTCACGCATTAACTTCATGCCGTTGCCATGCAGCATCCAAGCAGCTTGCTGTCTGGCCGTCATACCAAATGGAGCAGCAGTGTCAAAGATGAAGGCACTGTTTTTACCTAAGTAGTAATAGCTTGCAGTATGTCCACACTCTACTGTGCCATTTTGAACCGCATCCAATACTTGCAAAGCCGGAACTACTTCACCCGCAGCAAAAACTTTGACATTAAATTTGCCATCAGTTGCCTTGCGTAATGCACTCGCAAAAACCTCTGGCGTGCCAAATAAAGTATCCAATGATTTAGGGAAACTCGATACCAAGCGCCAATTTAAAGTTGGCAAGTTTTGCGCAAGTGACGGTGTAGCTAAAGCTGCAGCACTGGCGCCAATAGTGGCTTTCTTTAAAAATGAACGTCTTTGCATTACTGCCTCCTCCTTAAAAAATCATGAGTTTGTATATAGGTTTTGTATTTAGTTACTGCGCTTAATTACCGCATTTACTGACTGTCTTTAGCTCTTTAATTATTTGCCACCAACGGTCATCGAGCCAAGCAAGATAGACCCTGTTTCTTTGGTCCCACGGATCAACGTATCGCTACCTATAAGCTGAATATCCATCAGCATATCGCGCAAATTACCAGCAATAGTGACCTCTTCAACGGGATATTGGATCTCGCCGTTTTCAACCCAATAACCAAATGCGCCCCGAGAATAATCACCCGTCACATAGTTAACGCCCTGACCCATTAATTCTGTAACCAATAAGCCAGTACCCATTTCTTTCAATAAGGCAGGCAAACCACCCTTTGGCGTTTTCTTACTTTGTAAAGTGAGATGGTGAGAGCCGCCCGCATTGCCGGTAGTCTTCATGCCTAATTTACGCGCTGAATAGGTTGATAAAAAATAGCCTTCTAATATTCCTTTATCTACCACTGTGCGAGCGGATGTTTTTACTCCCTCTTCGTCAAATGGCGCACTGCCAGTCATTGACTTTAAGTGTGGGTCTTCAAACAAACTGACATGCTTTGGTAAAACTTGTTTGCCCAAGCTGTCTAGCAAAAAACTAGAGCGACGATATAAAGCACCTCCAGAAACGGCTTGCACCAAGCCACCTAATAAGCCCGCAGCTAAAGGGGCCTCAAAGATCACAGGGCAACGTCGAGTACTCAATGATCTTGCCTTGAGACGTGATAAAGCACGCTGAGCCGCATATCGCCCAATCGCAGCAGGATCAGCCAACTCCTCAGGAATGCGTGAACTGGAATACCAATCATCGCGCTGCATATGCGCTTTCTTACCGCCTGAACTTGCAATCGGAGCACAAGAAATATAGTGGCGAGAAAATGGATAGCCGCCCATAAAACCAAGAGATGTCCCCATCATAAAATGCGCATGATGAGCTGACACAGATGCGCCATCACTATTTTGAATTTGTTTACTCACAGAGAAAGCAGCACCCTCAGCAGAGCGAGCGATCTCTACGGCAGCAGCTGCATCGATATTCCATGGATGAAACAAATCTAAATCCAGTGGATGCTTTTCTAATAATTCAGCTTCCGCTGGTCCAGCGCACACATCCTCTGCTGTATGTTGCGCAATATGGAAAGCGGCATCTACCGTTGCCTTCAGAGACTCTTTAGAAAAGTCGCTAGTACTAGCGTTGCCACGATGGTGGCCCAAAAATAATGTAACGCCTACTTGCTTATCTAGGCTTTGCTCGATGGTCTCCACTTCCCCCTTGCGAACGGTTACAGAGAGACCCTGCCCTTCTGAAACCTCAGCTACGGCATCTGAGGCACCCCTTCTTTTGGCCTCTTTGAGCATGAAATCAATGATTTCTTGAAACTGATTTGATGTGTATGTAAACATACCCTAATAATAGCTAGAATAGAAACATGAAGCATACCGAAGCCCTAAAACGAAATAGCCCAAATGAGGTCAAAATTGGCCTGATTTCCATCTCGGATCGCGCCAGTAAAGGCGTCTACCAAGATGAGGGTATTCCTGCACTGCAAGCCTGGCTTATGAAAGCCATTAGCAATCCCTGCGCCTTTCATGAACGCCTGATTGCCGATGAATCGGAAGTGATTACCGAAACGATTGTTGAGCTGGTTGATGAGCTAGGCTGTGACCTAGTTCTCACCACAGGCGGCACAGGCCCCTCCAGAAGAGATGTCACCCCTGAGGCCACCCGTGATGCTGGAACCCGTGAAATGCCTGGTTTTGGCGAACAAATGCGTCAAATTAGCCTGAACTTTGTACCAACCGCAATTTTGTCTAGACAAACCGCTGTCTTGCGAGAGGTAGATGGTCATGCTGCACTGGTCATCAACCTACCAGGACAGCCTAAGGCCATTGCGGAAACACTTGAAGGCCTCAAAGATGAAAACGGAAAATCGATCGTTCCCGGCATCTTTGCGGCAGTACCCTACTGCATCGATTTAATTGGTGGCCCGTATATTGAAACTGACGAAGCGGTGATTAAGGTCTTCAGACCCAAGAGCGCAATTAAAAAGTAATGCGAAAATATCTGGCTGTTAGCAAATAAACAAAAGGTCCGTATTGCGGACCTTTTGTTTATGTGGCTTTTACCCAATCACTGCGGCAAGGGTACGATAAATTTCTCACGGTAGTACTTGAGCTCTTCGATCGACTCCTCGATATCGGCCAATGCTGTATGAGCCTGCTTCTTGGTAAAGCCTTTGACTAACTCGGGATGCCAACGTTTGCATAGCTCTTTTAAGGTAGACACATCGATATTTCGATAATGAAAGTAAGCCTCTAACTTAGGCATGTACTTCGCCATAAAGCGCCTGTCTTGACCAATCGTATTGCCGCACATGGGCGCAATACCTGCCTTGATGTATTTTTTCAGAAATGCAATGCATTGTGCTTCGACGGTAGCCTCATCTAAGGTGGATGCCTTCACTTTATCGATCAAGCCTGAACGCCCGTGAGTGCCCTTATTCCAGGCATCCATTGCATCTAAAACTGCATCCTCTTGATGCACAACCCAGACGGGCGCTGTAGCAATGGTATTTAGATGGGCGTCAGTAACGATGATGGCAATCTCCAAAATCCGCTCTGTTTCGGGGTTTAAACCTGACATCTCCATATCCACCCAAATAAGGTGCTCATTGACTGGTGCCGCCTTAACTGCCGGTGTTGCTGTTGTGTTAGTTTGCTCGCTCATATCTATAATGATCTCATGACATTCACAATTGTTTTTCTAATCGCCTTTATTGCTAGTTTTGGCTTACGCCACTGGCTGTCCCAACGTCAAATTCGCTATGTTGCAGACCATCGCGATGCCGTGCCTGCTGAATTCACTGAAAAAGTGACTTTAGCCGAGCATCAGAAAGCAGCTGACTACACTATCGCCAAATTACGCCTTGGCATTATAGAAAATGGCGTCAGTGCCATCATTTTAATTTGCTTCACCTTATTGGGTGGATTGCAGATCCTAAACATGGCGCTGCTGCAACTTCTGGGTGAAGGCATTCCCCAACAGATGGCCCTACTTGTTTCAATTGTGCTCATTTCTGGAGTGCTCGATATTCCATTTTCTTGGTACAAGCAATTCCATCTAGAAGAGCGCTTTGGCTTTAATCGGATGACCAAGAAACTATTCTTCTCAGATATGTTTAAAGGGATCTCAGTAGGTAGCGCAATTGGCGTGCCACTACTCTGGGTCATTTTGTCCTTGATGGAAAAAGCAGGAGATTTATGGTGGTTATGGGCATGGGCAGTATTAACAGTCTTTAGCTTGCTGATGCAGTGGGTTTTCCCAACTTTTA
This sequence comes from Polynucleobacter sp. AP-Capit-er-40B-B4, assembly GCF_018882245.1. Taxonomy (GTDB): domain Bacteria; phylum Pseudomonadota; class Gammaproteobacteria; order Burkholderiales; family Burkholderiaceae; genus Polynucleobacter. Next base: position 148,830 of record NZ_JACVOV010000002.1, read on the forward strand.
TTGCGCCACTGTTTAATAAATTCCAAGCCCTGGATGAAGGTCCATTAAAGACGCAGATTGAAGCACTTCTAAAACGATGCGACTTTGCCAGCCAAGGTCTATTTGTTATGGATGGTAGTAAGCGTAGCGCCCATGGCAATGCATTTTTTGCTGGCATGGGTAAAGCCAAACGCATTGTATTTTTCGATACCTTAATTGAGAAACTCAATCCTGGCGAAGTAGAAGCAGTACTTGCACACGAGCTTGGTCACTACAAATGCAACCATATTCGTAAGCGCCTCCTGGTTTCCTTTGCCTTGAGCTTTGCCATGTTTGCTCTCTTAGGTTGGATTAGTACTAAGGTTTGGTTCTATACAGACTTGAGCGTAATGCCTAACCTCAATGGCTATAACGGTGGACTTGCATTAGCGCTCTTTATGCTGGTATCACCAGTGTTCAGCTTCTTCTTCACACCGCTCTCCAGCTTGGCATCACGCAAACATGAGTACGAGGCTGACGGCTTTGCTGCTGAAAAATCTTCCGCAAAAGATTTGGTTACGGCACTGGTGAAGTTATATCAAGATAATGCGTCTACTCTCACACCGGATCCAATCTATACCGCTTTTTATAGCTCCCATCCACCTGCGCCATTACGCATTGCTAACTTACAACGGTTTAGCTCATAACGATGGAACAGTTTCATGCGCTACTGATTGCCTCCTACGGAAGGCATTATTTAGCGCAGCGTTTGATTGCAGACACCCATGGCAACGAGTCACCTGATGGTCCGCTCATTCAGGTGAGCACTCCAGCTAAGCAACATATCGGCGCAGTGGGTGATCGGATGTTGCTTGAAATGACTTCGGCAGATCAAGCGCGCATCATCCAAATTGAGCCTCGAGAAAATCTTCTCTATCGCTCAGATGCATTTAAGAGCAAGCTCATTGCTTCAAATGTTGATCAAATCCTAGTAGTGCTCGCAACACAGCCAGCTTTCTCACCAGACCTTTTGGGAAGAGCAGTAGTAGCAGCAGAAGCCAATCAAATTGGATTGCATATTCTGCTCAATAAATGCGATCTCAAAGATAACCTGGAGCACGCTCGAAAAATCATCGCGCCCTATGCGCGCATGGGCTATCAGGTAAGCGAGGTCTCCGCCAAATTTGATCCGGCCTCAATTGACTCCTTGCGTAAAGCCTTACAAGGCAAGGTTTCTGTTTTTGTTGGTCAGTCGGGCATGGGTAAATCTAGCTTACTCAATGCCTGGATACCCAACGCCGCTGCGCTGACCCAAGAGTATTCAGTCCGCCTAGATACCGGTAAACACACCACTACTGCATGCCGTTACTTTGAATTACCAGAAGCCTGGGGTAGAGATGAAACCGGCAAGTTAGGTGCGCTGATTGATTCACCAGGCTTTCAGGAGTTTGGTTTAGCTCATATGTCTGTGAGTGAGCTACAGCATGCCTTTAGAGAATTTAAAGACTTGCTTGGCAAGTGCCGTTTTCATAATTGCGCGCATCTATCTGAGCCAGATTGTGCGGTGCGAGAAGCGGTAGACAGAAACGAAATAGCGCCAGAAAGACTGGCGCTATTTAGACAACTACACTCCGACTCAAAAACAGCGGATGTACAAATTCAGGGAATTAGCCAAGCCAAAGAGCGATGGTCAGCATTAGCAACAAAGCCATCCAAGCGATAACGAGGCGCCACACCAATCCCACTGCAGAGCGCATGGTGCGCTCAGTAGGCTCAAGACCTACCTCGTATACCACCGGCTCACCTGCCTCAGCCATGCGCAATGCTTCATCGCTATCAGGTTCACTCATAGGCTCACCCAAGCGAACGCCTAGCGCACCACTACCTGCAGCCAAAATCACTGCGGATAAAGAATCAGACCATTTTTGTGTCAGGTAACGCCAACCATAAACAGCACCTTCGAAGTTGCCAACAATCGCAAACCCCATTGCAGTAATGCGTGCAGGAACCCAATCCAAGACATAGAAGAAATGACGAGCAGCCTCACTTAGATTGAAGTCACCGCGCTCAGACCAACGTTGCGCAGCAATGTCTGCCAAGCGATAAAGTACAACGCCTGCTGGGCCCATTGGCATCATGAACCAGAACAGCACACCAAAGACATGATGATGCGAGCCAATAATGGCACGCTCAAGCGCTAAAGAAATCACTTCAGTCTCAGTCAAGTTAGAGGTATCTAACTCAGGACCGTACCACTCACCCAAGGCAGCACGAGCTCCAGGTAAGTCATGCGCTTCAATCGCTTCATGTACAGCAGTAAATGAATGGCTGAACTGACGAAAGCCAAAAAACAAATACGCGATGACGATGTTCCAAATAAATCCTAGGATGGGGTAAGTCACCATACAAACGACATACACCATGAAGACTAAGAAGGTTGGCAAGATGAAGGCAACCAAACAGGCCATACGCGCGCCCACAGGACTTGCACCATCTTCCGTCTTGCCTCCGAATTCAGCGGCAACCCAATCTAACCAGCGAGCACAAACACGCGCAATCCAATGATTCGAAGTTACTGGGCGATATTGCTCAGCAATGAGGGCGAAGAGAATAGAAAAGAAAGTCATACTTTTAATAAATGATAAAGGTTACGCAACATTCCCGCAGTGGCACCCCAAATAAAGCGGTTCTCATAAGGCATTGAATAAAAACGTCGTCCGCCCTGCTCACTTTGCCACAGTCTAACCTGATGGTTGGCAGGATCAAGCAAAAAACTCAAGGGCACTTCAAATACATCCGCTACCTCAAACTCGTCTAAGACATATTCTGCCTGAGCCTGAACCAATCCTACTACTGGCGTCACGCTATAGCCAGATACCGTTAAATACTGCGGCATGTGGCCAATAATCTCAACTCTCTTGGGATCTAGTCCAATTTCTTCCTGACTCTCACGTAAAGCAGTGTCATTTGGGCTTTGATCCTCGGGATCCATGCGACCCCCAGGGAAACTAATCTGCCCCGCATGATCATGCAAATGATTGGTTCTTTGCGTTAGCAGCACTGACAATCCCTCCTCTTTTAATACAAGAGGAATAAGCACTGCAGCTTTTGTAACCTTTCCAGCAGACTCACGTTTGGCAATAATATCTGCAGCAATCACATGACGGTTTTCATCAGTAATCTCTGGCTGCCACTCTGGTGGAGATTGCAAACGCAGCTTTAAACCGGCTGGCTCAAGAAATTCTTTTGCCACCTTTTTTTCATGTGCGCATGTCTCATGAATCGGAACTGCTTGCGCATCAAATCCTGGAGGCGCAGCAACATTCATTGCGTAGTCTTCAGTGTTTGGCGTCTTGGGCATCTTCATATTCTAAGGCAACAAAAAAGGCGACCGAGGCCGCCTTTTTTACTTCGTGCCGATATTTATTCTGCGGCTGGAGCAGCTGCTGCAGTCTTGCGTGCAGGCAACTTCTCTTTAATACGTGCAGACTTACCTGAACGATCGCGCAAGTAGTACAACTTCGCACGACGTACATCACCGCGACGCTTCACTTCAATACCAGCGATCAATGGTGAGTAAGTTTGGAATGTACGCTCTACACCTTCGCCAGATGAAATCTTACGAACGATAAAGCTGGAATTGAGTCCGCGATTGCGCTTAGCAATCACAACGCCTTCAAAGGCCTGGGCACGCTTACGTGTACCCTCAACTACGTTTACGCTAACTACTACTGTGTCGCCAGGAGCAAAACTTGGCAATACTTTGTTAGCACTTAAGCGAGCAATTTCTTCTTGCTCAATTTTTTCAATTAAATTCATTTTTAATCCTTAAACATCGTATTAGCGTTTAATCCCGAGATATAAATCAACGGACCTAATAGAGGATGCAGTTAAAACAATTTCACTAAACCAAAAACTAAACTACCTATTCACTACTGCACACTAAAAGTATTTACAGAGAGCGAAGAAATTGTTCATCTTCTCGGGTTAGCAACCCTTTGGCTCTAGCCGATTCAATTAAGTCCGGCCTTAACCTCAACGTCAGCTCCAAAGACTTCTGCCGACGCCAATCCGCTATTTTAGCGTGATGTCCGCCTAAAAGCACGTCCGGAACGGATAAATTTTCATATATTTCAGGGCGGGTGTAGTGCGGATAGTCCAAAAGGCCGTTCATAAAGCTATCCTGGGTGGCTGATTCGCCATCTCCAAGCGCCCCTGGGATAAGTCTAATAACCGCATCCATCACAGCCATAGCAGGGATTTCACCCCCAGAGACCACAAAATCGCCAATAGAAAGCTGTAAATCGACGTTTCGGTCCACAAAACGCTGGTCTACAGCCTCATATCGACCACAAATGAAGCTTAAATTGCCGTAATTGAGGATATCTGTCGCTATCTTCTGAGAAAATCGCTCACCTTGGGGTGCTAACAAGCAGATTGGACCGCTTTTGATTCCGGCTGCCTCATGGGATGCCTTGATTCCGGCAACGGTATCTTCCAATGGCTTCGCCATCATGACCATTCCTGGACCGCCGCCATAGGCGCGATCATCTACCGTTTTACGAGGGTCAGAACAAAAATCTCGAGGGTTCCACAAATGGACACTAGTCAAAGATTGTTCGCATGCGCGCCCAGTAATACCCCACTGCGTTAAAGCAGAGAACATTTCTGGAAATAAGGTCACAACATCAAAGCGCATATCTATCTCGAATTATCTTTGAGCTTTATTGCCAGTCAGATTGCCAGTCAAGCGTAATCACTTTATTTGGCAGATCGACGTTTTGCACCACCTCTTTTACAAATGGCACCAAATATTTGATTGTCTTTGTTAGTACATCGCCAATTGCGATCACACCATGCGCACCATTCTCAGTGACATCAATCACTTCACCAAGAACTTCATTTTGCAAGTTGATGGCGTTACATCCAATGAGGTCCACCCAGTAATAGGAATCGCTCTCGACCTTTGGAAAGGCATCGCGTGCAACCAATATTCTGGCGCCTTTTAATGCAAGCGCTTGATCGCGATCGCTAACACCATCAAGCGCCATCACCACATTGCCACTGTGCATCTTGGCACTCTTTACTTTGTATTGCGTCAATGAGGCCTGCTCTACAGACGCAGAGACGCCAGCATCCCTACGCGGGATCAGAGATAACCAAACGAATTTAGAAGAAAGAAGTGCTACAGGTTCTGAAGAGTGAGGTCTAACCTTCACTTGACCCTGTAAACCTTGTGCCTCAGATATGGCACCAAGTTCAATCAAATCATTTGGGGAAGGTGCGCTCATTTGTAAGACACCTTATTTTCCCAAAATAGAACTACTAGAAATTCTGTCACTAAAAGCTTCATCACATCGATGAAGCTTTTAGCAATCGAATATTAAACAGCTGGATTGTTTTTAATCAAACGCACTACTGTTGGAGAGATTTGCGCACCAACACCAGTCCAATAAGTCAAACGGTCTTGAGCAATACGCATTGCTTGCTCAGTTGCCGCTGCTTGTGGGTTGAAATAACCAATACGCTCGATAAAGTTCGAGTCACGACGGTTGCGCTTATCAGTAGCAACGATACTGTAAAAAGGGCGCTTCTTAGAACCGCCGCGTGCCAGTCGAATGACGACCATACTTATTCCTTAAAATCTAAAATGAAAACAGGTTGATTACAACCCAATGAAATTTCTACAAAAAATCTTGGGCTCCAGCTCACCAAATACAGACACGGTGGAGCGGAAAACCTCATATTCTAGACGAAAACCCCTACTTCTTCCACCTATTTAAGCAGACTAGCCAGTAGAATAGAATGCGGCTTTATACAAAAAGTATATTAAAAACAATAACTTAGACAAATATGATCCTTAAATCAAGCATTTCAGCTACATTCAGAAGCCGTTTAAATAGGCTATTTCTGGTGCTTTCTTGCTCGGGTCTCTGTCTGCTAACTGGCTGCGCTAACGTGATTCCACCTTGTGGCGCCAAAATCAGCCCGCCCAGCAGCGAGCTTAAAAATACCAAATGGGAGCTTACCCGCTGGAACTTACCGCCAAATAACAATGGCGAGGTTCGCGCTCGCCAGATCCCCCAAGGTGAAGCTAGCAACCCCATTCAAATCATTTTTGATGCCAATGGACAGCGCCTTAGCGGTTCAACAGGATGCAATCGCTTTACAGCATCGATCGATGAAGATGCGCGTGGTTTTACTCTCAAGCAAATTGCCAGCACCAAAATGGCCTGTAGTCCACAGCGCATGGAATTAGAAAATGATTTTCTCTATCAGCTAAATGACTATCGCAGTATTGTGCGTAACGGCGACCAGCTACTCATGATTGGCACTGATCGCGAAGTATTAAGCTTCACCCAAAAACTCAATAAATAAACATCAGCAAATTCACAGAAATACTTATGAAAAAATCCAAACTCCTATTTTGCGCACTCGGATTACTTCTTCCCGGAAGCGGCCTCAACTGCTTTTATCTGCAAGGGCTTAAATCCTTTTGGGCATGGGTTCAGTTGTTTGCCCTAATTGGTGGCGCAGCTGGTTGGGTTATTTTAAAAGGCGCGCATTTTCATTCTGCACCCGGCTGGATCCTTGTAACTTTTGGCTTTATTGCGATTGAAGCAAGCTGGCTAACAACGATTGCTTTTGGACTTCGCTTAGATGAAAAATGGGATGCTCAATTTAATCCCGGCATTGAAGATCATCGTCGCACTCGCTCTGGCTGGCTAGAAATTCTGACGGTAATTTTCTCATTAGTGTTGGGTGCTGGTGTGATGATGACTTTTTTAGCAGTCTCATTTGAGCAATTCTTTATCTCCCAAATCCATGAAGCAAAAAAGCTATCCCAGTAATTGCAGATAGCTTTTCTTTAGTAAGAGCCGCTCTTTTGAGCGGTTTTTTCTTTAGAACTGCTCTACTTCCAACGCATTGGTAGAATGGCCACTTTCCACAATTGATGTAGCGAGCGCCTGAGCCTGAGGCATCAGATTCTCCGCAAAGAAACGTGCAGTAGCAATCTTGGCATCATAGAAACTTGGGTCGCCATCACGCAAACGCTCAGCTGCTAAAAGTGCTCTAGCCATTTGCCAACCACCCAACACTAAACCAGATAAGCGCAGGTAGGCAAAGCTGCCAGCATAGACCGCTTTGATATCCGTCTTAGCATTTGCCACGATATAAGCTACAGCTTGTTCAAATGCAGCACGAGCTAGGGTAAGTTGCTTGAGCACTGCTTTAGCATCAGCTGAACCACTAGCAGCTAAATCTTTTTCAGTAGCATCAATTCTTTGCGAGAGCTCTTTTGCAATGGCACCGCCATCGCGCACTGTTTTTCTGCCAATTAAATCATTTGCCTGAATAGCAGTAGTACCCTCGTAAATCGTCAGGATGCGAGCATCGCGATAGTGCTGTGCAGCACCGGTCTCTTCAATAAAACCCATACCGCCATGCACTTGCACGCCTAAGCTTGCAACCTCAATGGACATCTCTGTAGAAAAGCCTTTAACGATCGGCACTAGGAATTCATAAATGGCTTGATTGGCTTTGCGCACCGCTTCATCAGATGCTGCATGTTGGGCATCATATGCAGAAGCAGCATAGTAAGCCAGGGCACGTGAAGCTTCTGTGTAGGCGCGCATTGTCATCAGCATGCGTTTCACATCCGGCTGATGAATAATCGCTACAGGACCTGGAGAACCTGCTAAGTCACGGCTTTGAACACGGTCTTTAGCATATTGAACTGCCTTTTGATAAGCGCGCTCTGCAACGGCAACACCTTGCATGCCTACTGCAAAGCGTGCAGCATTCATCATTACAAACATATATTTAAGACCGCGGTTTTCTTCACCAACCAAGTACCCAATTGCACCGCCATGGTCGCCAAATTGCAATACTGCTGTTGGGCTAGCCTTAATACCAAGCTTGTGCTCAATGGAAACACACTGCACATCATTGCGCTCGCCTAATGAACCATCAGCATTCACCAAGAACTTAGGCACTACAAATAAAGAAATTCCTTTTACACCTTCAGGCGCATCAGGCGTTCTTGCCAACACCAAATGGACAATATTCTTGGCCATATCGTGTTCGCCATAGGTGATATAAATCTTGGTCCCAAAAACCTTATAAGTACCATCACCTTCAGGAACAGCACGAGCTCGCACCATCGATAAATCAGAGCCTGCTTGCGGCTCGGTTAAGCACATTGAGCCAGTCCACTCACCAGAAATCATATTCGGCACAAAACGCTCTTGAAGCTCTGGGCCGGCAGCCGTCAGGAGCGCTTCAATCGCACCATCCGTCAACATTGGACACAGCGCAAACGATAGACTAGCTGAGTGAACCATCTCAAAGCACGCAGTAGCTATTAGTTTAGGCAGACCTTGACCGCCAAACTCTGCAGGATGCACAACACCTTGCCAACCTGCTGCGCCAAACTGTTCAAATGCCTCTTTAAATCCCTTGGTAGTACTGACAACACCATCTTTTAAAGAACTGGGGTTTTGATCTCCAGCCCAATTCAGAGGCGCCACTACATCTTGATTGAACTTAGCAGACTCTTCCAAAATGGCGGGGGCTAAATCTACATCTGCGCCTGCTTCCGCATAAGAGGGGTAGGCAACAACATCCGATAGCCCAGCTAGTTCATTCATTACAAACAACATGTCTTTCACTGGGGCTACGTATGGCATTACAACTCCTCTTGATTCAAATTGAATACTTCAAATGATTGGTTAGCATTACTGCTATCTACTTATCCCAAAGCTTTTGTTAATTCAGGAACCGCAGTATTTAAATCCGCAACCAAACCATAGTCTGCAACACCAAAAATTGGTGCCTCTGGATCTTTATTAATTGCTACGATCACTTTGGAGTCCTTCATACCAGCCAAATGCTGGATGGCGCCTGAAATACCAACAGCGATGTATAGCTGTGGAGCCACAATCTTGCCAGTCTGACCCACTTGATAGTCATTCGGAACGTAACCAGCATCTACTGCAGCGCGTGATGCACCTAAAGCAGCGCCGAGCTTATCGGCTAACGGTGTAATGAGCTCTTGATACTTCTCTCCAGAACCTAAGCCACGACCACCAGATACGATGATTTTGGCAGCAGTCAATTCAGGACGATCTGATTTGGTTAATTCGCGACCAACAAAAGCTGATTGATCTTTACTTTCAGCGACGGCAGCTTTTTCTACAGCAGCAGAACCGCCAGTTGCGGCCACGGGATCAAAGCCAGTGGTACGCACAGTAATCACTTTGATTGGATCAGCGGATTGCACGGTGGCAATCGCATTACCTGCATAAATTGGGCGCTCAAAAGTATCGGCCGAGACCACTTTAGTAATATCAGATAGCTGAGCTACATCCAACTTGGCGGCAACGCGTGGCAAGACATTCTTACCGTTAGCTGTTGCTGGAGCCAAGATATGACTATAGCCGTTCGCAATCGAGAGAATTTGCGCAGCCAAGGGTTCAGCTAATTGATCGGCCAAATTGGCAGCATCCATTTGAATCACTTTGCGTACACCAGCAATTTGAGCTGCTGCAGATGCGGCTGCGTCAGCGCCACTTCCTGCAACGAGCACATCCACCTCTGGTGAGCACTGCAAAGCAGCCGCTACCGCATTGAGGGTTGCAGCCTTTAAAGATTGATTGTCGTGTTCAGCAATAACAAGTGCGGCCATTTAGATCACCTTCGCTTCATTTTTGAGTTTTTCTACCAAGGCTGCCACATCAGCAACCATTACACCTGCGCTACGCTTAGGTGGCTCTTCAACTTTGATTGTTTTCAGACGTGGGGCAATATCAACGCCCAAATCTTCTGGTTTCACAATATCAATGGTCTTTTTCTTGGCCTTCATAATATTTGGCAAAGTCACATAACGTGGCTCATTCAAGCGCAAGTCAGTCGTTATCACTGCAGGCAATGTCAGCGCAATCGTCTCTAAACCACCATCGACTTCACGCGTCACTGTAGCCTTGCCATCCGCAATAACCACTTTAGATGCAAAGGTTGCTTGTGGAATATCCATCAGGCTTGCCAACATCTGACCAGTTTGATTGCTATCGTCATCAATCGCTTGTTTGCCAAGAATAATGATTTGCGCCTGTTCTTTATCAGAGAGCGCCTTCAGAATCTTTGCCACTGCCAAAGGCTGTAAGTCAGCATCAGGAGCAGTTTCAACCAAGATGGCGCGATCAGCGCCAATAGCCAAAGCAGTGCGTAGTGTTTCTTGGCATTGGGTTGCGCCAGCAGTCACTACTACCACCTCTGTCGCTACACCGGCTTCTTTAAGGCGTACCGCTTCTTCAACCGCAATCTCATCAAATGGATTCATACTCATTTTGACGTTGGCTAAATCCACACCAGAGTTATCTGATTTCACCCGAATTTTGACGTTGTAATCAACAACGCGCTTTACAGCTACTAAGATTTTCATTTGGAATTCTCAATAATGGTTAACGATCTATTTTATCCGCCCTGAAGAGCAATCTCTAGACATCAATAGCGGTGGCAGATCCAGCCTGCTTGCGCAACTCAAACTTCTGAATCTTGCCGGTCGAAGTCTTAGGCAGCTCGCAGAACACAATCGCTCTGGGAACCTTGAAGCCAGCTAAATGCTGCTTGCAATGTGCAATGATTTCTTCTGGGGTTACCTCTGAACCCGGCTTAATTTCCAAGAAGGCACAAGGAGTTTCACCCCACTTTGGATCGGGTTTAGCAACAACAGCAGCTGCATTCACTGCAGGGTGGCGATAGAGAACATCCTCTACCTCAACAGAAGAAATATTCTCTCCACCAGAAATGATGATGTCTTTGCTACGGTCTTTCATCTTGACGTAGCCATCAGGATTCATCACAGCTAAGTCGCCTGAGTGGAACCAGCCACCTGCAAATGCTTCTTGAGTGGCTTTCTCATTCTTCAGGTAACCCTTCATGGCGATGTTTCCCTTGAACATAATTTCACCCATAGTTTCACCATCAGCTGGAACTGGTTTCATCGTTTCTGGATCTAGCACTGCAATTGCTTGTTGCATGTGATAGCGAACACCTTGACGAGCATTCAAACGAGCACGCTCACCGATATCCAAATCATCCCACTCGTCTTGCTTGACGCACACTGACGCCGGGCCATAAACCTCAGTCAAGCCATATACGTGAGTTAAATCAAAACCTAATTTTTCCATGCCTTCAATAATGGATGCAGGCGGTGCAGCGCCTGCTATCAAGCCTTTAACGCCCGCAGGAACACCAGCCTTCAACTCATCAGGCGCATTGACCAAGAGGTTATGGACAATAGGAGCCGCGCAATAATGAGTGACACCATACTCTTTAATAGCCGCAAAAATATGCTGAGCATCAACCCGACGCAAGCATACGTTCACACCAGCTCGAGCAGCAATCGTCCATGGGAAGCACCAGCCATTGCAGTGGAACATTGGCAATGTCCACAGGTACACGGGATGCTTATTGATATCCCAGTCCAACACATTTGAAACGGCGTTGATTGCAGCGCCACGATGGTGATACACAACCCCTTTAGGGTTACCAGTAGTACCAGAGGTGTAGTTCAAGCAAATCGCTTGCCACTCATCGGCGGGCACTTGCCATGCAAAACTTGGGTCGCCTTCAGAAAGAAATTTTTCATAAGTCAGCTTGCCCAACTTCTCACCAGGAACATCAAACTCTTTTTCTTCTACATCGATTACCAATAATTCACGCCCTGATTCTTTCTTGGCAATCTCCAAAGCCTTCTTCATTACAGCTGAAAACTCCGGATCAACGATGACTACTTTTGCTTCACCATGATTGAGCATAAAAGCAATTGATTCTGCATCCAAACGGGTGTTGAGGGCATTTAACACTGCACCTGCCATCGGAATACCAAAGTGAGCCTCCACCATTGGCGGGGTATTGGGCAACATCACCGCAACTGTATCGCCCAAACCAATGCCGTGTTTTTGCAAAGCGCTAGCTAAGCGACGGCAACGCTCGTACGTTTGCTGCCAAGTCTGGCGTAGCTTGCCATGAATAACGGCTGTTTTATTAGGATAAATCTCAGCTGAACGCTCTAAAAATAGAAGCGGAGTAATTGGGGTGTAATTGGCTGGATTGCGATCCAAACCTTGTTCATAAATATTTGCCATCTTCAGCTTTCGATTTCGTTTTACCAAATTACAGTTACTGCGTTAAATATCCGCTAATGCCTTAACGTGAGCCACAACACTTCGTCCCAATGCAGAGAGGTTATAACCTCCCTCTAGACAACTCACAATGCGACCTTGCGCATAGTCATTTGCAATTTCTTTTAAGCGCTTGGTGATCCAAGCATAGTCATCCTCGACTAAACCCATCTGACCAAGATCATCTTCGCGATGAGCATCAAAGCCGGCTGAAATAATAATGAGCTCGGGCTCAAAGTTACGCAAAGCGGGTAACCATCTCTCCTCGACAATCGAGCGGACTACATCACCACGAGTAGAGGCTGGCAAAGGCACATTCACCATATTGTTAGCATGATCAAGGCCGCTGTATGGATAAAAAGGGTGCTGGAAAAAGCTGCACATCAAGACATTAGGGTCATTGAAAAAAGCGGCTTCCGTACCATTGCCGTGATGCACATCAAAGTCAATAATGGCTACACGCTCAATGCCATAGGTTTCCATGGCATATCTTGCGGCAATGGCAACGTTATCAAATAAACAAAATCCCATCGAGCGAGTTGGCTCTGCATGATGTCCTGGCGGCCGTACTGCACAAAAGACATTCTCAACTTCACCCTTCATTACGGCATCTACTCCAGCAATAGCAGCACCAGCGGCTCTTAGCGCCACTCTGTAAGTATGAGGATTCATGATGGTGTCGCCATCGAGCATGAAGTAGCCGCTCTCGGGAGCGCGATCCCGCACAAAAGAAACGTGATCAGGGCTGTGTACTAATTCAAGTTGATCTTCAGTTGCTAATGGCGCATCCAAGTGATGCAGCAGGCGATCGACGCCACTACGGATCAATTGGTCATTAATCGCCTGAATTCGTTCTGGACACTCTGGATGATGGCTTCCCATCTCATGTTTCAGAAAGTCTGGATGAGTTATGTATCCTGTTGTCATTACTCAAAATCCTTAATCACAAATTTATAATTTTTATAATCCGATAAAACGTGTTCAATATTCGAAAATCCAATACCTTCAGCATGAATCTTCGTATCCCCTTATTACTTGTGACTCTTGCGCTAGCGGCGTGTTCCAGCACCCCCACGCAGCCCACGCAATCTCAACAACCCATCGTAAACCAGACTGAAGATGCAGCCACAGAGGCGCGTTTTAGCCAGAACCTCAACGAACTACTCGGACAAGTCTCACAAACCCAAGAAATACCGCTTCCAGCCTTAGAAATGGGCTTTCTTGATGTTAAATCGATTCCCTCGATTCGAAAACTGGTATTACCCCCATCGGGAACGTTTAAGAAAAATTGGTTGGCATACCGGAAACGCTTTATTGAGCCAGTCCGACTCAAGGCTGGCAGGGCATTTTGGGATCAAAACCAGGCCTTTTTGAGCCAAGTTGAACAAGACTCAGGGGTTCCTGCCGAAATTATTGTGGCCATTATTGGGATCGAAACCATCTATGGACGCCAAACTGGCAACTTTAGGGTTAAAGACGTGCTCTCCACTCTAGCCTTTAGCTACCCAGAGACCCCTAACAAACCAGCGCGTGAACAGCTCTTTAAGGACCAACTCAAAGAACTCATTTTGCTGTGCTGGACTGAGGCAGGTGGCAAGCTGCCATCCAAGAATAGTAGCCAAGGCATCAATAGTGCAATTTTTAGCTCCTGCTTAAATCAAAACAGTTCTTATGCCGGTGCCATTGGCCTGCCGCAGTTTATGCCCGGAAGTATCCGTAGTTTTGCGGTAGATGGCGATGGAGATGGGCGGATTGATCTTAAAAATAGCCCGAAGGATGCCATTGCTAGCGTTGCTAGTTTTATGAAAAAACATGGCTGGCAACCAGGTATGCCGATTTCATTCCCAGTTCAAGCCAATGGCATTGAAACCGCCAAACAATTGGCTGATGGTGAGCCGCAATTGAAATTCACCGTTCAAGATCTGATTGATAAAGGCATCTTAACCAAACAACAAGGCGACCTACAAAGTGGTGGTGTAGAGCCTCAAAGCAAAGCCTTCATTATTGATTTGCCCTACCCTGATAAAGATGGCGCTGATCAAGTGCAATATTTTGTTGGCTTAAATAATTTTCTGACGATTGTTCAGTACAACCGCAGTTACTTTTACGCGCAAAGTGTTGCCGAATTTGCTGAAGCCCTTGGATACAAGAATCAAAGTGTTGTGCCGGTAGAGAGCCCAAGTAAAAATGGAGGAGCTAAAGCGGCTACTGATAAATCCAAATCTAAGAAATCAAGCCAAAAGAAAAAGGCTAAATCAACTTAAGCAGGAAAAACTCCGGTAGATAGGTAGCGGTCACCACGGTCGCAGACAATAAAGACGATCGTGGCATTTTCAACTTGACGCGCAATGCGCAAGGCAACAACGAGAGCGCCGCCAGCAGAGATGCCGCAGAAGATACCTTCCTCAACAGCCAAACGACGCGCCATCTCCTCGGCATCGGCTTGAGATACGTATTCGATAAGATCAACCTTATCGCCTTGATAGATCTTAGGTAAATACTCAGGAGCCCATTTACGAATTCCCGGAATTTGTGATCCATCCTCAGGTTGTGCTCCGATAATCTGAATCGCAGGATTCATAGACTTCAGGTAAGTCGACACTCCGGTAATAGTGCCCGTGGTTCCCATTGCAGAAACAAAGTGGGTAACCTGCCCATCAGTATCTCGCCAAATTTCTGGGCCAGTAGTTTCAATATGCGCCCTTGGATTATCTGGATTAGCAAACTGATCGAGCAATCTCCCTCGACCCTCTCGTTGTAATTGCAGCGCGTAATCCCTAGCAAACTCCATACCACCGGAAGCTGCCGTCAAAATAAGTTCCGCACCATAAGCAGCCATACTTTGACGTCGTTCAATGCTTTGATTTTCTGGCATAACTAAAATCATTTTGTAGCCAAGCATCGCCGCAGTCATTGCAAGCGCAATGCCTGTATTACCACTAGTTGCTTCAATTAAAGTGTCGCCGGGTTTAATTTCACCGCGCTCTTGTGCACGAGAAATCATCGACAGCGCAGGTCGGTCCTTCACCGACCCCGCTGGATTATTGCCCTCCAACTTACCCAGAATCACATTATTGCGATTCTCATTTTCCAGACCAGGAATGCGCTGTAAACGAACCAGTGGCGTATTGCCCACTGTCTGTGAAATAGTAAGGTAGGAAGGTTTGCTCATAAGGCCATTTTAGCCACAAGCTGCCTTACACGCGATAGGGCTTAATTTCTGCGACCTGCTCCCGCACGCTCCGGCTGATTGCGACTACCAGCTTGATTACGTGAATTGCGCCTACTAGAAGCCCCGCCTTCCTTTTTGGTGCGGCCATTGGGTTCACGAAAAGAGCTAGGGGCTTCAATAGTAAGGCCGTTATCCACCATTTTTTCTACGGACTTCATACCAATACCCCGAACACGCTTTTGCAAATCATTGGCATCCTGAAAATGTCCACCGTCTAAACGTTCAGCAATAATCGTTTTTGCTTTAGATGGGCCAATGCCTTTGATACTTTCCAGCTCAGACTGGGTTGCGGTGTTCACATTAATCGGTGAAGCATGACTCACGCCCGCGCTTGAGGTCAAGACAGTCAATGCCACCGCTACAGCCCTAATAAAACCTTGTACTTTCTCTAATTTTAAATATTGAGTCATTTTTTCTCCTCTAGAAAATAAAAAAATCCACGGACACAAAGTGCACGTGGATCATTCACAACGACTCAGAATGACAGGAGTTGACTAGCTTCTTGAGCGGTCAAACTAATCAGTAACTACTGATGGAACCCTTATCTATTGGCTCAAAATAAATTGGGCGGCCCGTTTAATGAACTCAGGCTCAGTCTGGTTAAAACCATGATAAGCAAAGGACTCGCAAACGTTCCCATCGCTGGCACCACCCTCAATAATCTCTAGACGTGAAATAGTATTTTTAGGCCTAGATGAAATAATATTTTCAGAAGCAGATGGTGGAGTGCCTGCACACTGATCGTTAATATGATGAATTGCCAATACCGGAAATTTCACATCATCATTCAAACTGGCAGTTCTAACAGTTCCAGCAATAATGATCCCAGAGAGTGAATTGGTTTTGACTTGATTTGCGAAATAGGTAGCTGTTGACGTACCCATACTGTGACCAAATATCCAAACGGGGAGATTAAATTTTTTCTTATAAAACTCAACCACTTCACTTACCCTTGCAAGGTGATCCGACCGATCGCGGCGGTCACCTCTTCTAAGGTCACCCAGATCATAGGGACTATCCACTAATACAGCATTAATTTGATATTGCGCCCACAAATCCATCGAACGTACAAAAGTATGTTTACTTCTAACTGTTCCATTCTCATAAATAACTGGCATGCCGCCGCCGCCAGGAAAGAGAAGGACTACTGCACGTGGTTTTGGAACGCCAATCAATAATGTTCTTGTCGGAGCCTCATTAAGATGAGGTAGATCGATAACCTGCGAAAAAACTGCAGTACTGACAAGATAAAAGAAAAGGGTTGCGAGGAGTCTGTTCATAGCCAGAACCCTCCGAATATTAGAGTGGATTAGCCAAGAAACCGGAATTGGCTTCCAACCACTCGATATATCTTCCTACACCCTGCTCCACATTTAGGAAGGGCTCTGAGTAACCGGCAGCTCTGAGTTTTGTTAGGTCGGCTTGTGTAAAGCACTGATATTTGCCTTTGAGCGCATCCGGAAATGACATGTACTCAATCGCTTTTTCCTTAACAAGCTCTTGTAAAGATGCTGGCGCCGCTTTATCGAGCTTACGCATTGCATTAGCAACTGCATGAGCAACATCATTAAATGGCTGCGCACGACCACTGCCCAAATTAAAGATGCCACTGATTTCTGGATGATCTAGGAAAAATAGGTTGACCTTCACCACATCTTCAACAGATACAAAGTCGCGACTTTGCTCACCAGGACCATAACCACCATACTCACCAAATAGCTTCACATGCCCATTGGCTTTGTACTGATGGTATTGATGAAATGCAACGGATGCCATGCGACCTTTGTGAGACTCGCGCGGACCATATACGTTGAAGTATCTAAAACCAACCACTTGAGCTGTATTAGCCTTCTCAGCAAAGCGCTTACGCATCACTTGATCAAATAAAAACTTAGAGTAGCCATAGATGTTTAGCGGCTTCTCATGCTCACGGCTTTCTACAAAGACGTCAGAACCACCATAGGTTGCAGCCGAAGAAGCATAAAGCAACTGTACTTTTTGCTCGGTGCAGATATCCAGTAAATCCATCGTATAGCGATAGTTGTTCGCCATCATGAAAATACCGTCTGTCTCCATGGTGTCGGAGCAAGCGCCTTCATGGAAGACCGCTTTAACTTTGCCAAAGCGACCGCTTCTGAATGCCTCTAGAAATTCGTCTTTATCGAGGTAATCAATGATGTCTAAGTCCGCCAGATTGCGATACTTATCAGCAGGACGCAGATCGTCAACAGCAATGATATTTTTCTCACCACGCGCATTAAGCGCTTGAACTAAGTTTGCGCCAATGAAACCAGCAGCGCCAGTTACGATAATAGTCACTGTAATTCCTCTGAAGTAACGGTTGCAGTACCTAGCTTACCAACTACGATGCTACCCGCACGGTTTGCAAGAGCCATCGCTCTCTCTAATGGCCACTTAGCAGCCAAAGCAACAGCCAAGGTCGCAATCACAGTATCGCCAGCACCCGACACATCAAATACTTCACGCGCCTGGGCCTTTACATGACTCACGCCTGCATCGGTGTACAAGCTCATCCCCTCTTCGGAACGGGTCAAAAGTAGCGCTTGTAAGTCGAGAGACTTTCTGAGGGCTTGAGCTTTCTTAGTTAACTCTTCTTCGCTAGTCCAGCTGCCAACCACCTGGCGCAACTCGCTACGATTTGGTGTTAATACGGTGGCACCACGATACTTTTCGTAGTCTTCACCTTTAGGGTCCACCAAAATCATTTTGTTTTGTGCTCTAGCTTGCTCAATCATATGAGCCACTTGACCCAAAGCGCCTTTGCCGTAATCAGACAGAATGACGACATCCGCATCACCAACCAGCTTTTCAAAACGCTCTAGCTTATGTGCAAGCGCTTTTGCGCTTGGAGTTTCTTCAAAATCAAGGCGAATGAGTTGTTGCTGACGCGCAATGACACGCAGCTTCACAATCGTAGGTACATCAGCATCAATCTCCAGCTGACTATCTACTCCGCCTGCTTTTAATAATTCAGCCACGCGTTTTCCGGGCTCATCATTACCAACAATACCTAAAATAGTTACTTTCGCATCTAGGGCTGCTACATTTCGAGCTACGTTAGCTGCACCACCTAGTCGCTCATCAATCTTACCCACCTGCACAACCGGCACGGGAGCCTCTGGAGAGATGCGATTAGTATCGCCAAACCAATAACGATCAAGCATCACATCACCTACAACTAGTAGACGGGCTTTAGAGAACTGCTCTCGATTAGCTTTTTCCATTTGAATACTTTATGTGCTTTTATCTTTATTTTTGAATCTACTTAATTATGTCGCCCAATACCATGGTACTCAATGCCTAATTCTTGCATAGATATCGGCTCATAGAGGTTACGACCGTCAAAAATGATGGCACGCTTGAGTTTTTGCATCAGAGAATCAAAGTCAGGAGTATGAAACACCTTCCACTCCGTCACAATCACTAGGGCGTCAGCATCATCTAAAGCAGACATCGGATCAGCGGTCATCGACACTTGCTTGAGTCCTTCTGGATCTCCTTCAAAATCTAAATCAAGGCAATGTTTCGCTTCTGGCATAGCCACTGGATCGTAGGCCACAATCGTTGCGCCACGCTTAACTAGCTCTTGAATAATCACGCGACTAGGTGCTTCACGCATATCATCAGTATTTGGTTTAAAGGCAAGACCCCACAAGGCAAACTTCATACCCTTCAAATCTTTGCCAAAACGCTTTTCGATCTTGTTCACTAATGTGTATTTTTGCAGCTCATTGACCGCCTCGACGGCATCGAGGATCTTCAAATCCCTGCCATGCTCTTTAGCGGTTTTGGATAAGGCAGAAACATCCTTAGGAAAGCATGAACCACCATATCCGGTACCCGGATACAAAAAGCCGAAACCAATACGGGAGTCTGAACCAATGCCTTGGCGAACATGCTCAATGTCAGCACCCACTAAATCAGCCAAGTTAGCCAACTCATTCATAAAGGAAATGCGAGTTGCCAACATTGCATTGGCTGCGTATTTAGTCAGCTCAGCACTTTTCACATCCATGTAGTAAGTACGCTCATGGTTACGATTAAATGGGGCATAGAGTTTGCGCATTTGCTCTTTAGCACGCAACCCTGCAGGCGAGCTTTCAGTGCCAATCACAATGCGGTCAGGGCGCATAAAGTCTTCTACGGCAGCGCCTTCTTTGAGGAACTCTGGATTAGAAACTACGGAACATAAGTCTGCAGGGAGCTTACGTTTTTCAAGCTCTTCGATAATGGCAGCATTTACTTTGTCAGCTGTACCTACGGGTACTGTCGATTTATCAACAATGACTTTAGGGGTAGTCATGTGACGACCAATATTGCGTGCGGCTGCAACAACGTATTGCAAATCAGCTGAACCATCTTCATCCGGAGGTGTGCCTACGGCAATGAACTGAATATCGCCATGGGCAACAGAAGCAGCTATATCGGTAGAGAACTGCAAACGACCGGCAGCTCTGTTACGCTCAATCATCTCTTTAAGGCCTGGCTCATAAATAGGCACGCCACCAGAATTGAGAATCTCAATTTTTTTAGGATCAACGTCTACACAAAAAACTTTGTTACCTTGCTCGGCTAAACAAGCGCCAGTAACAAGACCAACGTAACCGCTACCGATGATGGTGACTTTCAATCTTTCTCTCCAAATTTCTTTACATTGAAGGACCGCTTGGAGCGGCACCCTCACTACGTCTTGGGGAATACGCTTCCCAATGATTACAGCCAGGACACTGCCAATAAAATCTTCGCGCCCTAAATCCACAATTACCGCAAGTGTAACGAGCCAAACTAGTCGTGCGCTGACGCAATAGATTCAGAATAGACTGCAGCTCTAATAATCTCTCTGGATTAGCGCTACCCTCCTCCAATGCAAGACGGGTTTCAGCTAACTTTGACAAAGCAATTAAAGTCGGGGAATGCTGCATCACGTCAGACAACATGGCATTTGCAGCTTGGGGACCACGAATCTTCATAAGGTGCTTATGCACAATGTCTAATAACTCACCAGTAGCTTGAGTTTTAAGCAGCTCGCAAAGACGATCTAAACCTTCACTCTCTTTATTGATAGCCGCATGAGCCAACATCCAGCGGTCTGCCAATAAATGCATGTATGCAGGATGGGAATTGGCGACTATGCTCCAAGCCTCAATGGCTTGAGTGGGTCGATCCATCGCCATTAAATAATCACCTTGCAAAATTAAAGCGCGAGCGTGATTAGGAACAGCCTGTAATGCACGTTGTATTGATTGCTCAGCATCAACTAAATCCTTGCGACGCAAAGCTTCTTGGCCTAGCTCGCAATGAAATTGCGCAATCTCAGTATGGTGTGATTTACCCTGCAGACTTTCAAGCTCACTTGCAGCGATGATGGCTTTTTTCCAATCATGCTCAATTTGATACATCTCGAGCAAACTTTCTTTTGCTGGCTCGGCATATTTACCTGCGCCTACACGATTTAGCGATGCCTCTGCGCGATCAAGCAAGCCCGCTCGCAAAAAGTCACGACCTAATTCATAAGCAGCATGATCACGATCACGCGGCTTGAGATCATCAC
The DNA here is from genome assembly GCF_018882245.1 of Polynucleobacter sp. AP-Capit-er-40B-B4. GTDB lineage: Bacteria > Pseudomonadota > Gammaproteobacteria > Burkholderiales > Burkholderiaceae > Polynucleobacter. Next base: position 169,780 of record NZ_JACVOV010000002.1, read on the forward strand.
GATTGGCTAAATGTTGATGCACCTTAATCGCACGCTCAGTTTCACCGCGGCGACGGAATAAATTACCCAAAGAAAAATGCAGTTCAATCGTCTCTGGATCTAGTTGCGCAATTTTGACAAGTGTTTCAATCGCTTGATCAGGCTGCTCATTCAGTAACAGGCTTAGACCCTTAAAGGTAGAGCGCTGCTGACGCATGCGCTCACGCTCATCCATGCGATTCTCAAGACGCAAATCCCAACGCGCCGCCAACCAACCAATACCAAACATGACTGGTAACAACAACAGCCAAGATGTCGCTATCTGAATCATGATGTACAGAATTTAAATAAAAAAATGGCCCGAAAGGACCACTGAGGTTTAGCCTGAATCTTAGGCACCAGAACCCTCTTTGGGGCCCGCCTGCTTCAAAGGCTTGTAATCCACTCGCTCACGCAACTCTTTGCCAGGCTTAAAGTGAGGAACGCGTTTCTCTGGAATCAATACTTTCTCACCAGACTTTGGATTGCGACCAGTGCGCGCAGGACGGTGATGAAGTACGAAACTTCCAACGCCACGCAGCTCGATACGCTTGCCCTCAGCCAAGGCATGAGTCATTGTGTCCAGCAAAGTTTTTACCGCCAACTCTACGTCCCTAGGCAAAAGCTGCGGAAACTGTTCCGCAAGGCTCTCTACTAGTTCGGAGCGGGTAATTGCTTGTTGCTCTTGATCTGTCATGATCTATCAATAAAAAATCGCCGCTCTCCAAATGGAAAGCGGCGATATTGATTTAGCCTTGATTATCCAATTTTGCTTTTAACAAAGCGCCCAAATTGGTTGTGCCAGACTGCGCATCACCTTGGAGCTTGCTCATTGCATCTTGTTGATCAGAGCTGTCTTTTGCTTTGATTGAAAGATTGATAACACGTGACTTGCGATCAATGTTGATGATCATTGCAGTTACGCTATCGCCTTCTTTCAATACGTTACGTGCATCTTCAACGCGATCTGTTGAGATCTCAGAAGCACGTAAGTAAGCTTCAACTTCATCAGCCAAGTGAATTGTTGCACCCTTAGCATCAACAGCTTTCACAGTACCAGTAACGAGGCTACCCTTGTCGCTGACAGATGTGTAGTTATTGAATGGGTCGCCAGACAATTGCTTGATACCGAGAGAGATACGCTCTTTCTCAACATCGATTGCCAATACAGTGGCTTCAACTTCATCACCTTTTTTGTATTTCTTAACAGCTTCTTCGCCTGGCTCATTCCAAGAAAGGTCTGAGAGGTGAACTAAACCGTCGATACCACCAGGCAAGCCAATGAACACACCAAAGTCAGTAATAGACTTGATTGCGCCAGTTAACTTGTCGCCTTTTTGTTGGGCACGTGAGAACTCTTCCCATGGATTAGCTTTGCACTGCTTGATGCCCAAGCTAATACGACGCTTGTCTTCATCAATATCCAGAACCATTACTTCAACTTCAGTTCCTAATGCAGTAGCTTTGCTTGGAGCAACGTTCTTGTTAGTCCAGTCCATTTCAGAAACGTGTACCAAACCTTCGATACCAGATTCAATCTCAACGAATGCGCCGTAGTCAGTCAGGTTAGTCACCTTACCGAATAAACGGGTGTTTGGTGGGTAGCGACGAGCGATACCAACCCATGGATCATCACCAAGTTGTTTCACACCGAGTGAAACACGGTTCTTCTCTTGATCGAACTTCAAAATCTTGGCGGTAACTTCTTGACCAACAGTCAACATCTCGCTTGGGTGACGCACACGACGCCATGCCAAGTCAGTGATATGCAAGAGGCCATCGATACCACCGAGGTCAACGAATGCGCCGTAATCAGTGATGTTCTTAACAAGGCCAGTAACCACTGCACCTTCTTTAAGGTTAGACATCAACTTAGCACGCTCTTCACCTTGGCTAGCTTCAACAACTGCACGACGTGACAACACTACGTTGTTACGCTTACGGTCGAGCTTGATAACCTTGAACTCCATCGTCTTACCTTCGTAAGGGCTGGTGTCTTTGATTGGACGTGTATCAACGAGTGATCCAGGCAAGAATGCACGGATACCGTTAACCATAACTGTCAAGCCGCCTTTAACCTTACCAGTAACAGTACCGGTAACAATCTCAGCTTGCTCGAGAGCTTTTTCCAAGTTCATCCATGATGCCAAGCGTTTCGCTTTATCACGGGAAAGGATTGTGTCGCCATAGCCGTTCTCTAGAGCGTCAATAGCAACAGAAACGAAATCGCCAGGAGCTACTTCAATCTCGCCAGCGTCGTTATGGAATTCTTCAACAGGAATAAACGCTTCAGACTTTAAGCCAGCGTTAACAACGACGAAGTTATGGTCGATGCGAAGAACTTCAGCCGAAATAACTTGGCCGGTCTTCATATTCGATCGGGTTAATGATTCTTCAAATAGTTCTGCAAATGATTCAGACATGTGTATTCACTTTGTGCCGCCAGAAGGCCTGACGGGTTAGGTTAAAAAAGTCTCAGAGAAACACGCTAATGAAAAGGTCGCGTTGTGGAGTTTCTTAAGACGCCAAAACTACTACTTACAACTCACTACAACTACTTACAAAACTAAGCGATTGCAGATTGGTACCAATCTAAAACCGTCTTAACTGCTTGATCTATCGATAAATCTGAGGTTTCAAGCACTTTTGCACCATCTGCAACCAACAAGGGTGCGGTACCTCTACTACTATCTCTGGCATCGCGCTCTTGCAAATCTTGCAGCAAGTCCTCAAGTTTAGCAGAAATTCCCTTAGCTATCAATTGCTTATAGCGACGCTCGGCTCTGGCAGAGGCTGTTGCAGTCAAGAAAACCTTTAAAAGTGCATCCGGGAATATGACACTCGCCATATCTCTGCCATCAGCTACCAAGCCTGGAAATTGACGAAAACTGCGTTGCAGACCCACTAAAGCAGACCTAACCTCAGGGTGAACAGCCAAAGCGGAGGCTCTTAAGCCGATAGTTTCTGTACGAATAGCCTCAGTTACATCCTCGCTATTGAGAAAAATCTGACTATTTTTGAATGAAATCAATAACTTAGGGACTAAAAGGCCTAATTCTGGGCCATTTTTGACATCAATTCCCTGCTTTTCACTGGCTAAAGCCACTAGACGATAAAGGGCCCCGCTATCCAAATAATGAAATCCCAGTTTTTCCGCCACCAGGGAAGCTACCGTACCTTTACCTGAGGCGGTAGGTCCATCAATTGCAATGACTGGGGGAAGACTCATAAATGGGATTTAAATTAGCTCACGACTTTCGCGAACTCCGCGAAATACGTTGGAAAAGTTTTTGCTACGCAATTGGGATCGTTAATCTTGAGTGCATTCGGGCCAAATGCAGCAAGCGAAAAACACATCGCCATACGATGATCATCGTAAGTGTCAATGCCTTCAGCTGGTGACTTCCAATCGCTTGGTGAGGGTGGTGCTTGCACAACAATGTAGTCAGCACCTTCTTCAACGATAGCGCCAACTTTTTTCAATTCTTTTGCCATTGCTGCAATACGATCCGTTTCTTTTACGCGCCAACTTGCAATATTATTTAAACGCGTTGGGCCGTCAGCAAACAGAGCAGCAACAGCAAGCGTCATTGCTGCATCTGGAATTTCTGTGCAATCAATCGTGATGCCATTGAGTTTGCCATTGGCATTTTTCACGCCAGATACTTCAATCCAATCTTCGCCAGCATTAATCTTGGCGCCCATTAGCGAGAGTGCGTCTGCAAATGCCACATCACCCTGAATGCTGTCTTTACCAACGCCCAATACCTTCACAGGGCCACTGCCAATAGCGCCGAGAGCCAAGAAGTAGGAAGCTGAAGAGGCATCGCCCTCTACAGATAACTGGCCAGGACTCTTATAAACAGAGTCTGAAGTTTTTGCTGGAATAACAAAAGATTGCATATCAGGGCAAGCAACAATCACGCCAAAGCGCGCCATCAACTTCAAAGTGATATCAATGTAAGGGCGAGAAATGAGTTCGCCAACCACTTCAATGCGAACAGGCTCTGATGCCACTAAAGGCAAAGCCATTAGTAGAGCCGTTAAGAACTGGCTCGATACATCGCCACGCACCTTAACAACATCTTTGATTTGAATGTTCGCCGCTAAGATTTTGATCGGCGGATAGCCCTCTTGTAATTCGTAATCAATCTTTGCGCCCACTTGGCGTAAGCCATCCACTAAATCCCGAATCGGTCTTTCGTGCATGCGGGCAACACCAGATAATCGGTAGTTACCACCTTGCATTGCTAAAGCGGCTGTTAATGGACGCATCGCAGTGCCTGCATTCCCCATAAAGAGATCGGCTTCTTGCGCCGGAAACTTGCCACCACAACCCTCCACCACGCACACTTGATTGGGCTGATCAGTAACCGTTAACCCCAGCTGGCGTAAAGCACTGCGCATTACCTGGGTGTCATCGGCATCCAATAAGTTCTTTAAGGTGGTAGTTCCAGATGAGAGCGCAGCCAATAAGAGCGCTCGATTTGAGATGCTCTTTGAGCCCGGCAACACAATCGAACCTTGCGCCCGTTTAAATGGGCCAACAGTAATGTCTGGCAAGCTGCTCATTAAAGTGCGTCCAAGTCTTGACGTGCTTTGCTCGCCTTATTGAATAATTTCTCTAAACCTGCGCCATCGCTATCTGCAACGAGTTTACGTAGATGGTTCACGATGAGCAAATATTGATCCAACTCCTTCAGGATGGCAGTGCGATTGCCCAAGCAAATATCTCGCCACATCTCTGGGCTTGATGCAGCAATGCGCGTGAAATCCTTAAACCCAGCGCCAACATGACTTAACTTTTGATCGGCATCTTCAGAGTTCACAACACTAGCCATCAACGCATAAGACAGAATATGTGGGAGGTGAGATACGGCTGCATAAATCGCATCGTGCTGTACAACACCAATCTTTTTCACTTCGGAGCCAACAGACTCCCAGAACCCAATAATTAAAGCCGTATCTTCAGGTGAGTTTTCTTGAAGCGGGCAAATAATAGTTTGCTTGCCCTGAAATAAATCAGCCTTAGCAGCTGCTGCACCATGCTGAGCGCCACCAGCTATCGGGTGCGCCGGCACAAATTGGCACGCCTTTTTACCCAACACCTCTTTGGCGGCCAAAATAACATCGCCTTTAGTGCTACCAGCATCGGTAATCATCGTGCGTGGTTCAAGATGTGGTTCAAGTACCTCAAAGGCTGCGCGCATTTGTGCCACTGGCACACAAAGCACAATCACATCAGATTGTTTTGCTGCCTCAACTAAATCCACTACACCATCAATCGCACCTATCTTTTGCGCTTGATCTAAATTTTCTTTGCTGCGACCAACACCCAAAACTTTAGTAACAACACCAGCTTTTTTTAAAGCCAAACCCAATGAGGCGCCAATTAAACCAACGCCAACAATGGTGACAGTACCGTAATTACTAGCTGGATTAATAATGGTCATGAGTATTTTTTATTCTTAAGCCAAGATTGCTTTTAAGGCATCGATAAAGGCCGCATTCTCTTCAGGCAAGCCAATCGAGATTCTCAACCACTGCGGCAATCCATAGTTACCCACTGGGCGAACAATGATGCCGCGCTTGAGTAAAGCTAAATTGATGCGCGCGCCCGCTTGATCATCATCACCCACCTTCACCAGAACAAAGTTTCCAGCAGATGGTAAATACTTCAAGCCCAGCTCATCAAATGCTTTTGTCAGCTGACTATAGCCTGCACGGTTCAGCTCAAATCCTTGCTGCAAGAATTCTTTATCTTGGAACGCCGCAATCGCTGCAGCTTGAGCAAGGCTATTTACATTAAATGGCTGACGAATGCGGTTGAGCAAGTCCGTTAAGTGAGGTTGGGCAACACCATAACCAATGCGTAATCCAGCCAAGCCATAGGCCTTAGAAAAACTACGCGACAAAATCATATTTGGAAACCGCTTAACCCAAGCAATCGCATCGTAGCGCTGCTCTGGACTGAGGTACTCGTTATAAGCCTCATCAAGCACCACCACAACATTAGGTGGCACTGCTGCCAAAAAGTCTTCAATCTCTTTGGCGTGCAAATAGCTACCTGTCGGATTATTTGGATTAGCTACAAAGACAAGTTTCGCTTTATCGCCAGATGACTTAATTGCCGCTAACATCGCCGGTAAGTCATGTCCATAATTAGCAGTAGCTGCAACTTCAATTGCCTTTGCGCCAACTGCCTGTGTTGCCAACGGATAAACAGCAAAAGCATGTTTAGAGAAAATCACCTCATCACCAGCCTGCGCAACAGCACGTGCCGCTAACTCCAGAATGTCATTGCTACCGTTACCTAAGGTGATCCAATCTGTTGGAACACCTAAGCGTGCAGCTAAGACATTTTTAAGTTCAAAACCATTGGAATCTGGATAGCGACCCAAATCACTTGCCGCTTTGAGCATGGCATCTTGAGCAGACTTTGGCATACCCAATGGATTTTCATTGGAAGCCAATTTAACGATCTTGCTTTCATCCAAGCCATATTCACGCGCAACTTCACTAATCGGTCGCCCTCCAACATAAGGGGCAATCGCATGAATGTGTTTTAAACCAATCTTAGATGTCATTCGATTTACTAGTGAATTTGAATTTTTACGAAATCACGCAGAGTGTGGATAGGAGCCTAGATTCTTATAAAAAGCAGCGACGCCCTTCAGCTCTTCAAGCGCCTTCACTACTTTCTCATCATCCGTATGGCCGGCAATATCAATGTAGAAGTGATATTCCCAAGTGCCTTTGCGTGCAGGGCGAGACTCGAAACGATTCATCGAGACGCCATGCTTAGCCAAAGGCGCCAACAAGCGATGAACAGCACCAGGCTGGTTATCTACCGAGAGCACCAATGAAGTCTGATCTTTGCCAGTTGGCTGACATGCATAGCTACCAACCACTACGAAACGAGTGCGGTTATGAGGATCATCCTGAATTTGCGCAGCAACAGCCTGAAGGCCGTAAGCTTCTTGCGCAGGATCACCTGCAATAGCAGCTAATGATGGATCTGCGGCCGCCATGCGTGCTGCCTCAGCATTACTACTCACCGCTTGACGCTTAAGTTGTGGAGCATGAACACTTAACCACTGCTGGCATTGAGCCAAGGCCTGAGCATGCGCGCACACTGTTGTCACACCATCCAAATTGCCACTCTTCGTTAAAAGGTGATGACGAATCGGTAACACCACTTCGCCACTAATACGCATTGAAGAGTCCAGCAACAAATCTAATGTGCGAGAAATTGCACCTTCACTAGAGTTTTCTACGGGCACAACACCGAACTGTGCCGCACCTTTTTCTACCGCTTTGAAAACTTCATCCAAGCTCGCACAAGGCAAGCCAGCAATGGAGTGGCCAAAATAGGTTTGTGCAGCCTGCTCAGAAAATGTTCCAACTGGACCAAGATAAGCAATTGTTTGGCGAGCCTCTAAAGCCCTACAAGCCGACATCACCTCGCGCCAAATAGCAGCTATGCCATCCGGCAGCAATGGGCCTTTATTAATTTCTTGTAAACGCGCTACCACTTGGCGCTCACGTTCAGGACGGAAGACTGGCGAAGCGAATCCACCTTTGACGTGACCAACTTCTTGCGCAGCTTTAGCACGCTGAGTCAGTAAATCTAAAATCTGTGCATCGAGTGCGTCAATTTTTTCGCGCAAGGGAGCTAAACGCTGTTCTTCAGTACTCATTAAGCCCGCCTTTCAAAGTCACGCATAAATTCAATCAAGGCTTTTACACCTTCGATAGGCATGGCGTTATAAATACTGGCACGCATGCCGCCTGCAGCCTTATGACCACGTAAGGCAACCAAACCAGCTGCATTTGATTGCGCTAAAAACTCTGCATTTAAATTTTCATCTTTTAAGAAGAATGTCACATTCATGCGTGAGCGATATTCTTTGGTGACGCGATTTTCATACAGACTACTTTGATCTAAAAAGTTATAGAGTAATTCCGCTTTTTCTTGATTGCGTTTTTCAATCGCCTTCACGCCGCCTTGCTTGAGCAACCACTTGAAGCCTAGGCCAGCCATATAGATGGAGAACGTAGGCGGGGTATTAATCATGGACTGCGTATTGGACTGCACTGCCCAATCCCAAATTGTTGGGGTAATGCCCATGCTGTGACCAATTAAGTCTTTGCGCACAATCACAATCGTTACGCCTGACGGGCCAATATTCTTTTGGGCTCCACCAAACCAAACGGCGCACTTGTTCACATCCATCTCTTTAGACAGAATGTTGCTAGAGATATCGGCAACCAGTGGAATATTGCCGACATCTGGCACATCTGGAAATTCAACACCGCCAATAGTTTCATTGGCGCAGTAATGCACGTAAGCAGCATCGCTCGATAGTTGCCAAGTGGCTCTAGCAGGAATCGTATTAAATTTTTCAGCAGCAGAAGATGCAGCTAAATTTGCCGTTCCGTACTTCTGCGCTTCTTTAAATGATTTTTCTGACCAAACACCGGTTACCAAGAAATCTGCCTTGGGGCCGTTCTTAGCGAGAGGCATCAGATTCATTGGAATCGCTGCATTTTGACCAAGACCACCGCCTTGCAAAAGCAAGATCTCATAAGAGTCAGGAATGTTCATGAGCGTACGAAGATCCTGAATGACTTCTTCATACACTTCCATAAACTCTTTACTGCGATGGCTGATCTCCATCACGCTAGTGCCAAGTCCGCGCCAGTTGAGCATCTCATCGGCAGCCTGCTTCAACACCTCTTCAGGCAAAGTAGCAGGCCCCGCAGCGAAATTAAAAATGCGGCGGTCAAAAGTCATGATGTGGTCTAGCCTAAAGGTGACGCTTAAGCGTCACCTGCCGTGTCGTCAGTAGAGTCGGTTGCTGGATCCGCAGTGACATCACCTTCTTCTGCATCATCAGTCTCATCATCTGAGTCGCTTTCAGCAATGCGTTGCAAGCCAGATAAACGAGTGCCTTCATCCACGTTAATCAAAGTCACGCCTTGAGTAGCGCGACCCATCTCACGGATTTCAGAAACACGTGTACGCACCAAGACACCGCCAGTAGTGATCAACATAATTTGATCTTCTGGAGATACCAATGAGGCTGCTACAACTTTACCGTTACGCTCTGAAGTCTGAATAGCAATCATGCCCTTAGTACCGCGGCCATGACGGGTGTATTCAGCGATTGGCGTACGTTTGCCATACCCATTTTCCGTAGCAGTCAATACGCTGCTTGGAATAGCAATGCCGTTTGCATCAACTACAGCCGCCTCAACACCTTCCGCCGCTTCTGCTGGAGCAACTAACATCGCAATCACTTGATGACCTTCACCGAGGTTCATGCCACGCACACCGCGCGCGGTGCGACCCATTGGGCGAACATCGTTCTCATCGAATCGCACGGCTTTACCGGCGTCAGAGAACAACATCACGTCGTGTTGACCATCTGTAATTGCAGCACCAACTAAGAAATCGTTCTCATTCAAATCCACAGCAATAATGCCGGCCTTACGTGGGTTAGAGAAGTCAGACAAACGCGTCTTCTTCACAGTACCCAAGCTCGTAGCCATAAATACATACTGATCGTCTTGGTAACCCTTAATTGGCAGAATCACCGTAATCTTCTCGCCTTCAATCAGCGGGAACATATTGACGATTGGCTTGCCACGAGATGTACGACTTCCTTGCGGCACTTCCCAAACTTTGAGCCAGTACATACGACCACGATCAGAGAAGCAAAGAATCGTGTCATGTGTATTTGCTACGAAGAGCGTTTCGATCCAATCTTCATTCTTAGTAGCAGCAGCTTGCTTGCCGCGTCCACCACGTTTTTGCGCACGGTATTCGCTCAGCGGCTGACTCTTCATATAACCAGTATTTGAAAGTGTCACCACTAAATCTTGCGGCGTAATCAAATCTTCAGTGAAGAGTTCGGTTGCATTCATTTCAATAAATGAACGACGACCTGTATCGCCACCAGCAATACCAAATTCAGATTGAACTTCTTTTAATTCAGTTTCAATGACTTGAGTGACACGCTCTGGCTTCGCTAACAAATCGAGTAAGTCAGAAATCTCTGCCATTACTTCTTTATATTCGTTAACGATCTTGTCTTGCTCAAGACCAGTCAAGCGTTGCAAACGCATCTGCAAAATTTCTTGCGCTTGACTATCTGATAAACGATACAAGCCCGTAGTTTGCATACCGTACTCAGGCAACAATCCCTCTGGGCGATAAGCGTTACGACCGCCTGGGGTATCGGTCTCAGCACGAGCCAACATCTCGCGCACCATGGATGAATCCCATGCTTTGCCCATCAACTCTTGTTTAGCAATCACCGGGTTCGCAGCAGCTTTAATAATCGCGATGAACTCATCGATGTTTGCTAATGCAACTGCCAAACCTTCTAAGACGTGACCACGATCGCGCGCTTTACGTAATTCAAAAATCGTGCGACGTGTAACTACTTCACGACGATGTTGTAAGAAGTACTCCAGCATTTGCTTCAAGTTCAACAAGCGTGGTTGGTTATCTACCAATGCCACCATGTTCATACCGAAGTTATCTTGTAGTTGAGTGCTCTTATACAAATTATTGAGAACGACTTCAGGCACTTCACCGCGCTTCAACTCAATCACAACGCGCATACCGGATTTATCTGACTCGTCACGCAAATCAGAAATGCCTTCAACTTTTTTCTCGTTTACTAACTCAGCAATGCGCTCGAGCAAGTTCTTTTTATTAACTTGGTATGGCAACTCATCAACGATGATGGCTTGACGCGCGCCCTTATCCAAGTCTTCGAAGTGAGTCTTTGCACGCATAACCACGCGCCCACGGCCAGTGCGATAGCCCTCACGAACCCCTTGAACGCCATAAATAATGCCGGCGGTAGGGAAATCTGGGGCTGGAATGATCTCAATGAGCTCATCAATCGTGCATTCTGGGTTGTGCAGGACATGTAAACAGGCCGTAACAACCTCATCCAGGTTATGCGGAGGGATATTGGTTGCCATACCCACTGCGATGCCAGAACTGCCGTTTATGAGCAAATTAGGCACTTTGGCAGGCAGAATCAGGGGTTCTTTCTCGCTACCGTCGTAATTTGGCCCAAAATCGACCGTTTCCTTGTCCAAATCGGCCAAAAGCTCATGGGCGATCTTGCGGAGGCGGATCTCGGTGTACCGCATGGCGGCCGCGTTATCGCCGTCTACGGAGCCAAAGTTGCCTTGCCCGTCAACCAGCATATAGCGCAAGGAGAAGTCCTGGGCCATCCGAACGATCGTGTCATACACCGCAGAATCACCGTGCGGGTGGTATTTACCGATTACATCGCCAACTATACGGGCAGATTTTTTGTAAGCTCGGTTCCAATCGTTGTTTAATTCATACATCGCGAATAAGACCCGGCGGTGAACCGGTTTGAGGCCATCACGCACGTCTGGCAGGGCTCTGCCGACGATGACACTCATTGCGTAGTCCAAATAGGACCGCCGCATTTCGTCTTCGAGGGATATTGGTAGTGTTTCTTTAGCGGCTTGTTCCATCTGGAAATAATATCATTTTGATGACAGGTAGGCCCTATGCTAAGATTCTGTCAGTTTGTACGAAATTGAGATGTGTCGCTTTGCAGTTTTTGCATCAAGGTAGGGCGAATTACATTTAAGTTTGACTTTAATTAAAAAAGAGATTTTTGAGGACTAAAAATGAACAAAACCCTAAAAGTGTTGCTGGCTTCTGTTATCACTGTTTCAGCTACTGCTGTTTCTGCACAAAATGTTGATAACTGGGTAAACAGCTCAGGCTTGAATTGGAAAAACGGTGATGGCACATTGTGCTGGCGCGATAGCAACTGGACACCTGCAACTGCATCCAAAGGTTGTGACGGTGCTTTGACTGCTGCTCCTGCTTCTGGCGTTAGCCAAAGCAAGATTACTTTGCAAGCTGACACACTTTATGACTTCAACAAGTCTGATTTGAAACCAGAAGGTAAAGCTACTTTGGACAAGATCGCTGCTGACTTAAGCAAGATCAAGTTGGAAGTAATCATTGCTGTTGGTAACACTGACAGCGTTGGTACAGATGCATACAACATGGCCCTCGGTCAGCGTCGTGCGCAATCTGTTAAGACATACTTGGTAAGCAAGGGTGTTGACGGTAGCCGTATCTACACAGAATCTAAAGGCAAGAGCAATCCAGTTGCATCAAACGCAACTGCTGAAGGCCGCGCTAAGAACCGCCGTACTGACATCGAAGTTGTTGGTACAGCAGCTAAGTAATTCACTTTACTTGTAAAAAAGCCCGCTTCTAGCGGGCTTTTTTATTTCCGCTATATTCGTAAACTTCTTCAATAGCTTCACAGATAGCCAATCACTATGAACGTCGACCAGTCAGAAATCGCCAAATTTAGCGCCCTAGCCCATCGCTGGTGGGATCCTAATAGCGAATTCAAGCCCCTGCATGCCATTAATCCTTTGCGACTGAACTGGATTAAATCCTTTGTGGGTCTGAACGGCAAAAAAGTAGTTGATATTGGTTGCGGTGGCGGCATATTGGCAGAATCGATTTCTCAATCGGGTGCAGAGACCACTGGTATTGACTTATCTGAAAAGGCGCTCAAAGTAGCTGAGTTACATGCACTTGAAGTCGGTGCCAACCTCACATATCGCTCCATCTCTGCAGAAGCACTTGCAGAAGAGCAACCAGAACAATACGACGTAGTGACCTGCATGGAAATGCTTGAGCACGTACCTGATCCAGCATCTGTAGTTCGCGCTTGCGCCAAACTCTGCAAACCCGGAGGCACATTATTTTTTAGCACCCTCAATCGCAGCCCTAAGTCCTACCTATTTGCGATTATTGGCGCTGAATATATTCTTAAACTGCTTCCCAAAGGTACTCACGAATACGCTAAATTCATCAAGCCTTCGGAGTTAGTTGCGTTTACACGTCATGCAGGCCTAGAGATGGTCGGCATCAAAGGATTGAGCTACAACCCACTGACTCAGGTATATAGCCTAGGTGATGATGTCGATGTGAATTACATGATCGCCGTCAGAAAGTAATCGATAGATGAGCAAGCTTTTCAGTCCCTATGCAGGCATCTTTTTCGATCTAGATGGCACGCTAGCGGACACTGCCCCAGATTTAGTGGCAGCCACCAACAAATTACTGGTCGCCCGCAATCTCACACCTAAGCCCTATGAGTTTCTGCGTCCTTATGCCTCAGCTGGCGCTCGCGGCTTACTCGAAGGCGCCTTTGGAATCAGCCCAGATCATGAGGATTTTGTTGTGCTACGTGATGAGTTTTTCAGCAACTATGAAAAAGCTCTACTCGTTGATAGCAAGCTATTTGATGGAATAGATCATTTGCTCGATCAAATGGATGCTGCGAGGCTGCCCTGGGGAATCATCACCAATAAAAGCGAGCGCTTTACCAATCCGCTAACTGATCTCATGGGCCTACGTCAGCGTGCCGTTTCCACTGTTTCTGGCGATACCACCCCATATTCCAAGCCACATCCAGAGCCGATTCTGCATGCGGCCAGATCTAGCAACATTGATCCAAATAAATCAATTTATGTTGGGGACGATATTAGAGACGTTTTGGCCGGCAAAGCTGCCGGGATGAAGACTGTGGCTGCCGCTTATGGCTACTGCGGCTGTAAAGAGCCTCCAGAGGCCTGGGGTGCGGATTACATCGCTAACAATCCCCTCGATTTGCTGCAAATCATCTTTCCCAACAGGGACTAAAGATATTCAACAATTTAAAGCTAGCGGCTTTAAAATAAGAGGTTCCAATGCATGCAATCTGGGACCGACATGGTTTCGACGTGGATTACAAAGCATCAAGGGCATACCGAGGACCCGTTATCTCGTAAATCAATGGGAATGTAATAACTGCTAACGACGAACGTTACGCACTAGCCGCTTAATTGCGGTTGCCCCTGAACTGATTCTCTCTTGGGTCAGGTAGCGCAAGCTACATCAGGGTCATATACAAGAGATAAGACTATTTTGTGTCACGAAGAATAGTACGAAAACCTAGTGAATCGTCAGTGAGGAACGTGTCAGTCCGTGCCTAACTGGTTAAATCAAATGATATGACTAAGTATGTAGAACTTGTTGTGGAGGATTTGCGGACGCGGGTTCGATTCCCGCCGGTTCCACCAATTTGAAGTCAGTAACAAACAAACGCCACCTATCAAGGTGGCGTTTTGCTTTTCTTAAAACCAATTAATAAGTTTTATTAATTGAACTGATAACTCATGCCAGCCTGAAAGTTAAGTGGTGCTCCAGCAAAAATACCATCAGGACTGCGACTAGAAATATAGCGCTTATCAAAAACGTTATTAATTACTCCGAATACCTTCCAATCTTTATTAATAGCGTAGTTAGCACTCCAATTTACTGTCGTAAAGGCAGGTACCTCACCTAAAGTTCCAATGGTATTTGGAACAATAGTATTTGCTGAGTCAGCATACTGGGCAGAGACATAATTCAGACTAACCAAGGTATTGAAGCCATTCTTTTCATAACTCACACCAAGATTGGATGTGAGCTTGGGGGTATAAGGAATGCGATTGCCATCTCGCCCCAAAGAATTCGTCCCAACAAACTTTGCAACCGGTATGTAAGTGCCATTGGCATTAATAGCCCAACCATAACCCAACTCATAACCAAGGGATGCCTCAGCCCCCTGATGCAAACTCTTACCTCCGTTAGCTTTGGAAATTCCCGCGGCCAAACTTTGGTTCACAATTTGATTGCTAAAGTTCATGCTAAAGATAGCCGAATCATAGGAGAACGCTCCTGAGCGCCCACGCATACCTAATTCCATATTGGTGGAGCGCTCTGGAGCCAACTGCTGATCAACCCCCTTATCGTCAATTGCCGTAGCTAGTTGAGCTGGTGCAAATCCTTTGTAAATACTGCTATAGACTTGTGCTTGAGGGATGATCTGCCAGGTCGCCCCAATTTGTGGAATGGTTTCCACATTCTTAGCGCTACCCGATTTACCAGTGATGACATTTGAACGAGTTTGGTTGTAGCTTTCAACTCGCACCCCTGGAATTAAAGCGAAGTTATCCGTCAATAGAAATCGATTCTGACCATACAAGGCAATCGAGTTAGCCTTATTGTCCTCATGAAGCGAAACTCGCCCGGAATACGCCAATGTTTTTGAGCTCACCAACTGATTAATTTGAGATTCCGTATGTAAGCGCACTCCAAACTCTGCTTCGTTAGCGATTCCCAAAGCCTTATACGCATGATTTACTCGAGAATCCATACCCAGCATTTGAAACTCTCGATTACGGCCAACTAGACAGTCAGAGCCAACATTGCAGACCTTAAATATCGTAGCGTCTTGGGTTCGATTCGCGATGCTTTGTCGCCAATAGTCTCGGGATAACTTGCTCCAATACATCAAAGTATTTATTTTGGTATCTGAATTAACTTCTACAGAGTGATTGATATCTACGGCATTTCTTTGAGTAATAAAACGGTCATTAGGCGCCGGATTCTCTTTAGTGCGGTTGGTATATTGAGTGGGGCGCAGACCCACATAAGACGTATTGATATTATTATCGTAATGCGTGTACTTAATACTGAGCCACTGATTTTGCGCAATCTCAATGCCGCCCTTCATTAAGATGTCGTACATCTTAAAACCATTCCCCTGGTATCCGCTAGACTCTGACTGAATCAGGTTAATTCCGCCAATTGCACCATTTGTAGATGACTTGCCTCCAGCCTCTATCTCTGCCAAACGATACCCATAATTGCCAACCTTGCCGGTTAATTTAAAGCCATGTGACGGTGTTTTTGTAAGGTAATTAACTACCCCGCCAATATTGGATGGACCATATTGAAGACCAGATGCACCCTTTAACACTTCAATTCCACCAATGCGTTCAACTGGAGGGCTGTAGTAAGAGGCATTAGAAATAAATAGGCTGGGCTGAATTGGTGCGCCGTCCTCAAGCAATAGCACTTTCGAGCTACGACTTGGATTTAAACCTCGAATACCAATATTCGGAATGGCGCCAAACCCACCCTCATCACCTCGAATATTGACACCAGGAACTGTCCTTAAAACATCTTGCAATGATTGGGGCTGCAGCTCCTCCATCCTCTTTTGATCAATCACATCCACCGTCCCGGGAATTTTGCTCAAGGCATTTTGCTCGCGACCAACAATATCAATTCTGGGTAATTCAATATCTTGAGCTTTGACCCAGCTTGAAAAAGAGCTTCCGCACAATAATGCAATTGATGAAAACCAGGCGAGCCTATTTCGATAACACAAAACATCTTGATGCTTCATATACCATCTCCAGTGATAACAACAAAAAAATCGCTGGCTATATGCATATGAAGATGCTCTTGCTGGCTAGTAAGCTATTTCATTTTTACTTCGTCAGAATAAGTTTTCCCAATTTAGTAATGCGCAATTGATAAGTTTGTCCGTCATGTGTAATGAAGATTTGCTTTCTCTGACCAAGCAGAACGGAACTTGAAACAGTCTTTGGGAAAATCTCAGGTGCTCGCATGTATTTCAAATCAATATCTGTGGTTTTGTACTCGGTCAAGCGCTATCCTTCCAGACTAAAATGAACGGGGGCCTGAAAACACTGTGAAGAATGGCTGATTGTTGAGATAAGCGGGCGAAATCTCCATTGCGACAAGGTGGCGAGCGCCGACCTATCTAGACTCTGAAAGCCTGAACTCTTGAAAACACTGGCTTCATCCACAAAACCGGCTGGGTTAACGCACAACTTAATCATCACCAAGCCCTGCTCTCTCAGCTTTCTACTTAAGAATGGGTAGTTTGGCTTGGGATTATGTAGAACTTGCCTGGGAATTAAGCCCAATGAGCTACTACCCCCTGCCTCCCCATTGCTTACAGAAGGCCCCTCAGAAGGCCTGGGGTCGAGATTTTCCGCAGGGGTAATTGCGGTCGTTTTAGGCATTAACGCGTCTTTACGCTGACTGGGTTGTTGTGTGCGCTGATTCACTAAATTCACCATCATGGATTCTGAAGTGAGCGATCTTTCACTCTCAAAAGATGAAGGCGCAAACAATAGCCAGGCCAAAAGATGGATTGTGACTACACCTGAAATAATAAAAATATTTCTAGGCGGGAAACTACGGAGCAAATGACTTCCTTAAAAGTTAAATAAGTAAAGAGCAGGAAATTGAACTGATAAAACTTTCAGTAACTACGGACTCTTCACAAACATTTTAAGGATGATGCATTTGATAAACAACCACAATCCCAATGGGGACGGGGTTCGTAGGGATATTGTTGTGTTACTACTTTAGCGCTAAACGCCAAAGTGAAGTTACTTCTTTAGAGCGCGCCGCATGTAATGCATCTGTTTTATCAAACGCCTTATGATGCGTTGGCTTGGTATCAACGCGTGCGAGAACCTTTAAGTTTGCTTGCTCAATCCATTGAAGAAGTTCATTTCTCGATCTCAAACCCAAATGCTCAGCCAAGTCAGACAAAATTAACCAGCCCTCACCGCCATCGAGCAAATGATTCTTTAAGTTACTCAAAAAGCCTTTTAACATTTGACTCTCGGGGTCATATACCGCGTGCTCGAGAGAAGAGCTTGGTCTAGCTGGCAGCCATGGCGGATTGCAAACAATGAGCGCCGCCTTGCCCGATGGAAACAAATCAGTCTTGAGAATATCTATTTGAGATTGCAACTCTAGACGCTTAATGTTTTCTTGTGCACATGCGATCGCTCGCTCATCCAAATCCGTAGAAATAATCTTCTGAATTCCTCGCAAAGCCAATACAACCGCAAGCACACCGGTGCCCGCGCCAATATCGAAAGCAGTTGAATTTTTCTTGATGGCGGCTGGTAGCGGAGTCTTTAATACCAAATCAATATACTCACCGCGCACAGGTGAGAACACGCCATAGTGCGGGTGAATACGAATCTCTTCATCATCTCTAGTCAATACTTGAACGCCATTTTTTCGCCACTCATGCGCACTAATCACACCCAGCAATTCACGGAGGGAGATGACGTAAGACTCGGTCTGCTCGCCATAGGCCTCTAAGCAGGCTTGTGCTACATCAGGTGCACGCCTTAAAGAGATGCTGTGGTCTGCGTTTACTGGAATCAATATCATCCCCAAAATACGGGCACGCTGTGATTGGGCAAGACGGTGAAGGTTAAATGTATCGAGCGGGCTTTTGGTTTTTTCTTTTGCAACTCGATCGGCTCTAGAAGATTTCTTAGAGGGTTTATCCACTCTGCGCACCAATGCCTGTAAAAGCTGTCGGGCATTTTGAAAGTCACCCTTGTATAGCATTGCCGTGCCTTCACAAGCCAAGCGATAAGCAATATCAGCAGTCAGAGTGTCGTCTGCGATCTGAATCTTTTTATGGGGAGCAATACCATTTTCAGAATGCCACTTGGCGCTATGGACCTGTCCGCCATCTTCCCACTGAAGTGTTGTTGATGGGGTCACCTAGGAAACCACAAAACGGTTATTTTGATAATCATCAATTGCTTGTTCAATCTCGGCTCGTGTATTCATCACAAATGGGCCATATTGAACAATGGGCTCGTGCAATGGCAATGCAGCCAAGACAATAAATTGCGCGCCCACAGACCCTGCTTTCGCTTTTAAACGATCGCCATCTCCCAGAACAATGGCTGCCTGCCTTGGGGCCGACCTCATAGGCCCGCCAATTTCTAATTCACCCTCGTAAACATATACAAACGCATTGAGTTCTTTGGGAATACGGTGCTCAAATTCTGAATCAGGTGGCAAGCGGACATCTAAAAACAAAGGGGCTGTAGTTATGCCTTGAATTGGACCCTGCACTTCATTTCCTTCATGACTATAGGCGCCTGCAATGACTTTCACTGAGCCGCCGCTTTCCAAATCAACTTTAGGAATATCTTCTACCTGGATATCTTTATACCCTGCTGCCTTCATCTTTTCTTTGGCAGGTAAGTTAATCCATAACTGAAAGCCACGCATGGCGCCACTCACCTGTTGAGGCATCTCGGAATGAATAATGCCACGTCCTGCTGTCATCCACTGCACTCCACCAGTCTTAAGGTGGCCTTGATTTCCAAGGTGATCCTCATGCAGCATATGACCTTCAAGCATATAGGTCACTGTCTCAAACCCTCGATGCGGATGCGCTGGAAAACCTGCTACATAGTCATTAGGATCATTCGAAGAAAATTCATCGAGCATCAAAAAAGGATCCAACCTCACTTGATTCTGCCCACCAAGACTGCGACGCAACTTCACGCCCGCGCCATCAGAAGTGGCAATGCCAGGAATAATGGTTTGAATATTGCGGATCATGTCGAGGGCTTATATTTCTTTTAAGCGGGCGGATGATCTTCAGGATTGACGTCAAGCGCGATTAAGAAGCGGGACACCATGTTGTAAGCGGCAATGACCGTTACTAACTCTACCGTATCGGTACTTCCTAATGCCTTTTGTAAACGCTTCATCAACTCGGGATCCACCTTGATGTTGCGCGTCATCTGAAAAGTGAGTTCAGCGGCATCATTTTCCACAGGCGAATACAACTCTTTTGGGAAATTCGCTTGTCCAATGAGGCGTAGGCCTTGTACCTGCTCCTCTGTGCCACCCGCCTTCTTAAAGGGTGGTGCATGGTGAAAGAATTCATACTCGGCACCATTAAGCACCGCCACACCACACATAGCCAACTCACGCAACTTGGGATCTAAAGATAAATTGTTCCGAATTTCGCCAATGAAATGATTCCAACCTTCTGCAATCGGAACGCTATGCAAGAGCATGCGGTCTAAATTAATAAACTGACCGCCGCGTCTTTTGCGTATAGCAGCCACCAACTCAGCAGGCTCAGCCAAATCCATTGGCTGATAGGGAATTAAACGTTCTGACATAAATCTCTCTTATGAATACTGCTTACTGGGCAGTTTCTTTAATGTTGTTTTCAATGACGAACTTGCCCCAAATACCAATTTGCTTGCCAATAAATTCTTGCGCAGCTTCAGGTGTGCCACCAACAATTTGAATGCCTTGAGCCTTGAACTTTTCAGCAACAGTTGGGGTTTTCAGTGCCTTGTTTAAAGCCTTATTCATCGCAGCCACCACTGCTGGCGGAGTTTTACCGGGGGCTAATACGGCCCACCATGCAGGCGCACTAAATCCAGGGAAGCCGCTCTCAGAAATCGTTGGCACATTAGGCAAAGAAGGTGATCTCTTGGCAGTAGTAATAACCAAAGGGATAACACCGCCACTGTCGATATGCGGCTTCACTAAAAATTCTGAGCCAACAGCCAACTCTACTTGACCGCCTAAAGCATCTTGCATCAACGGACCACCGCCACGATACGGAATGTGGTTCCAATCAAAGCCCGCTTGTTTTGCTAAACGGGCCATTGCCAAATGGCCCAAACTACCAATACCGATAGAGCCGTAACTAAATTGTTTGCCGGTCTTCGAAAGATCTACCAACTGTTTAAAGCTTGTAATACCAGATTTTTTACTGGCCACCAGCACCATTGGTGACGTACCAATCAACACTACAGGTGCAATATCTTTAATCGTGTCGTAGGGAAGTTTGTCTTTAAGACTGGGGTTCACACCATGCGTATCGAACACCACTGCAAAGGTATAACCATCCGGGTCAGAGCGGGTCATTGCAGACGTACCAATCACCCCAGAAGCTCCACCAATATTCTCAACAATGACGTTTTGCTTCAGTTCGGCCTGCAAAGCAGGTGCCAATACGCGGGCAACCTGATCAACTGAGCCACCCGGAGGGAATACCGCGATTAAACGAATTGGTTTTTGGGTCGGCCAAGCCCCCGCTCCAGCGCTTTGGGCCAATGCAAAGCCGCTGAAGCCCAAAACCATCAATGAGCTTAATAAGATGTTTTTAAAGGCTCTTTTGGCCATTTTTGCTAAATCCAGCATGGATTTGTCTCCTCTAAATAAGACCTCAAGGTTAACACCCCTGCAGCCTATTTGCTCGATAATGCTGGGGTAGCTAAGTGAGAGAAAAATGAAGTCGATTTTAAATATTGCAGCCTATTTATTTGTTAGCCTAGATGGCCTACCAGAGCTTCGCGCCAAGATGCTCGATGAATGCAATGCGCGCCAGCTTAAAGGCACCATTTTGCTAACTGGCGAGGGAATCAACATGTTCCTTGCGGGCAAGACCGATGCGCTGCGCGGGTTCTTAGATTGGTTACGCCTTGATCCTCGCTTTAAGCCTCTCCAGGCAAAAGAAAGCTGGTCTGAAGATCAACCTTTCAAAAAGATGTTGATCAAGCTGAAAAATGAAATTATTCGTATGAACCATCCAGCCATCCGACCAGAGGAAGGTCGCGCCAATTTCATTAGCCCCAAAAAATTGCAAGAGTGGTTAGATCGGGGTACTGATGACCTTGGTCGCCCAGTCGTCATGGTAGATACGCGCAATGCCTTTGAAGTTGACTATGGCACTTTTGAGAATGCCCTACATTTTAATATCGAAAAATTTACAGAATTTCCTGCAGCTATTTCCGCTCACAAAGATGAACTTGCTGATAAGACATTGGTTAGCTTTTGCACAGGCGGGATTCGCTGTGAAAAATCTGGTCTCTATATGCGAGAGATTGGCATGCAACATAGCTACCAGTTAGAAGGCGGAATCCTGAAGTACTTTGAAGAAGTTGGCTCTGCTCACTACCAAGGAAGCTGTTTTGTTTTTGATGAGCGCGAAGCACTTGAACCTAATTTAGACTCCATTCCTGTAGAGAATTCTATTCGCAAAAAACTGCGCATGAACTCTTCCACAGATTAACCTACTGAAAGCATTTCTCATTCATGACCTCATTACCTAATATCGTTGTTCTCGGAGACTATGAGCGCGCACTGCGCCGATTTTCCAATTGGGATAAGTTGGATCAACAAGCCAACCTCACTATTCATCACGAGCCTTTACGCGATGAAGCCCTCTATGAAGCTGTTAAAGATGCAGATGCAATTGCCATCGTAAGAGATCGATCCCCTTTTAATGAGGCCATGATTGCGCGCCTGCCAAAGCTCAAGTTTTTAATGTTCACTGGTGAACGCAATGGCACTCTAGAAGCATCTGCCCTCGTTTCCAGAAATATTCCCATGGCTTGTACCCCTGGTGGCCCCTCTAAAGAAACTACTGCAGAACTTACTTGGGCTTTAATTCTCGGCGCATCTAAGCGCTTGATTGAAGAGAATAAATTGATTGCGTCTGGTGGCTGGCGTGATGCCATGTCCGTTTTACCGATGCTCTCAGGCGAACGTCTAGGCATCATGGGCTTGGGAGCCATCGGCAGTCGAGTAGCTCGCGTAGGTGCTGCATTTGGCATGGAGGTAGTTGCCTGGAGTCCACGCATGACTCCTGAACGTGCTGCGGCTGAGAATGCAAAAGCAGTCAGTCTTGATGAGCTTTTGAAAACATCCAAAGTGGTGTCCATGCATTTGGTAGCCGGCCCCGGCACAAAAGGTTTAATCAGTGCAGACCAATTAGCACTGATGCGTCCGGATTCTATTTTGGTGAATACCTCACGCTCAGCGCTGATCAACATGTCGGATTTACAAAAAGCGCTAGCTGTTGGCAGACCAGGTCAGGCTGCGGTAGATGTTTTTGATATTGAACCTCTCCCAGAAAAAGATGTGTTGCGTAACACCCCCAATTTACTAGTCACGCCACATCTTGGATTTATTGCTGAACCTATTTTTGCCACCTTCTCAAAAGGGATCACCGAGACCCTAGAGGCGTGGTTAGAAAACAAGCCTGTACCGCATCCCTTTAAGCCGCAATAAGCCTATACAGATCAATGTCATCTACTCGCTTGACCTCTCTTCAGCTGTTTATCAGCTTTAGCAAGATTGGTCTTTCTGGGTTTGGCGGCGTACTTCCTTGGGCAAGGCGGACTCTGGTTGAGCGTGAAAAAATTCTGACCTCGGAAGAATTTAGCGCCATCCTGGGAATATGCCAAATCGTTCCAGGTCCAAACGTTGTGAATCTAGCTGTCTGTGTTGGATCTCGCTTTGGTGGTGCTAGAGGGGCTGTCGCAGCCGTTCTTGGACTCACACTTGGACCGATAGCGATTGTGATGCTCTTAGCAACTTTGTATGAACACTATAGCCACCTTGATACCGTCCAAGGAATTTTGCGGGGCATATCTGCGGTAGGTGTTGGGCTGATTGCCTCTACTGGTTTTAAGATGCTGCGCGATGAGTTTCAGTATCCAGCGATGTTATTAGTTGTTTTGATCACCATCCTTGCGGCCACCTATTTTCATTTAGGCTTGGGTTGGGTAGTTTTAACAGCATCGCCATTGGCTATTTTCTTGGCGCGCAAAAAGGCTCGCAGAGTATGAGCATGCTCTTGAGTTTGTTTCTGAAGCTATCTGTGTTTTCGATGATTGCATTTGGTGGAGTCAATGCACTTTTGCCAGAACTATTAAATTTAGCAGTCAATCAAGAGCAGTGGATCGACCTGCAAACATTTTCCGATTATTTTGCTATAGCCCAAGCTGCGCCAGGACCCAACTTTATGACAGTGACCCTGTTGGGTTGGCACATCTACGGCATTATTGGCGCACTCGTAGCCACCTTTGCCATAGTATGGCCCTCTTCTATCTTGATCTTTTTCTTACAGCGCTTTATCTTGGGCATCAAAGATCCCGTTAAAAAGAAATCGATTCAATATGCAGCAGCAGCATTGGCAATTGGGCTAGTTCTATCTTCCGCATGGGAGATTGCTTTGCAAATTAACCACGGGGTTGCTGCATATCTCTTGACCATTGCCACTATCGGACTGACTTTATTTACTCGCTGGCATCCCCTCTACTTCATTGCCATAGGTGGAGTATTAGGCGTGCTGGGATTTATTTAATTACCTCAAGAAAAAATATGCGAATCATTCAAAATATTGCTGCTTCCCTGCTTGGTTTATTTGCTCTTTTCTCGGGTCCTGTTTTTGCCCAAAGCAATTACCCAAATAAGCCGATTAACTTTATCGTTCCCTACGGCGCTGGTGGAAGCGCAGATTCCAGAAGTCGTCAGCTCGGTCAAAAGATGAGTGTGATCCTCAAGCAGCCTATAGTGATTGATAACAAACCAGGCGCTGGAGGAAATATTGGTACAGAGGCTATCGTGCGCGCAGCTCCTGACGGATACACCATTGGCATGGGCAACTTTGCGCCAATGGCAGTAAACAAAACCCTCTTTGGTAATTTACGTTATGACCCTGAAACCGATTTAACGCCCATCATCCTGGTAGAAAAGGGCCCCTTGGTTTTAGTAGTTAATCCCAACTCACCATATAAAACAGTGCAAGATATTGTTGTTGCAGCAAAAGCAAAGCCGGGTGTTCTCACATTTTCCTCAGGCGGTATTGGTGGAAGCCATCAACTCTCTGCAGAGCTATTTGAGCTGAACGCGGGCATTCAGATGATTCACGTTCCCTATAAGAGTGGCTCAGCTGCTTTAACCGATCTAATGGCGGGCAATGTTGATCTCATGTTTGATCAAATGTATTCAGCGGTACCAAGCATTAAGGCTGACAAGATTCGGCCACTCGCCATTACTAGCAAAAAGCGCTCACCCTTACTCCCGAATGTGCCTAGCTTTGTTGAGTTGGGCTACCCCAAGGTAGAAGTTTTAAATTGGCAAGGGCTTATCGCGCCCAAAGGAACACCCAAAGCCATTATTGATAAGCTCAATGCTGCTGCAAATGAAGCACTCAAAGATCCTCAGCTGCGAGAATTGATGCTTGCACAAGGTAATGAGATTGGCGGGGGTAGTCCCGCAGAATTTGCGGCACTCGTCAAATCCGAGGCAAGCAAGTGGAGCGCTGTTGTGAAGAGCGCAAACATCAAACCAGAGTAAAAAAGATGTGCAAACAATAAAGGGGCCTAAGGCCCCTTTATTTATTTAAGGGCTTGGTAAGTCAGAATACCTAAAAAGGTAAGGACGAGTGAGCCAATCAAGTTCAGTAAAGCAGTACCCAAGGCCCAAGTAAATTCTCCGCGTTGCATAAAGCCAACCACCTCAGCAGAAAAGCTGGAGAAAGTAGTCAAGCCGCCCAAGAAACCCGTAACAACTAAAAGTTTCCACTCTGGAGACAGATGTGGGTTATTGCCAAAAAATGCTACCGCAAGCCCTATCAAATAACCGCCAACCATATTAGAAATAAAGGTTCCTAAAGGTAGTACAGCGCCAGTACCAACCGTTAGAAAATTAAAGGCCGCCCTTAACAGAGCCCCTAAACCGGCACCAAAGAAAATTGCAAAGATCGATAGCCACATAATCTGTTCTTTATTGAATGGAGAAACCCAGCATGCTAATTGAACTCATCTCGATGCCATCAGTATAGATTTTTACTTGCTCACCCTCTTCTTGTAAAGCAAGGGTGTATAGAGCTGGCCAATAGTGCTCAGCAGTCGGTATCGACATATGAGCTGCATCACCATAGCGCTCCCAGTCAATTAAAGCATCGTGATGATTAGAGTGCATCTCTGAGACAAAAAAATCATTAAAGTCTTTTGCCCAAGGATAGGGCTCGGCATCTTCCTGCCAATGAATGGTGCGCAAGTTATGCACCACATTGCCACTCGACAAAATGAGAATGTTTTCATCGCGTAATGGGCGCAACTGCTTAGCCAACTCGTAATGCTCGCGCGCTGACATTGATCCATCTAGACTCAACTGCACTACCGGCACATCCGCTTCTGGGTAAAGATATTTGAGCACTGACCAGGCACCATGATCAATACCCCATTCGTTTTCTTCAAGCACTACTGGGACATTTAATAATTCTTGCACGCGGTCAGCTAAAGCAGGGCTGCCTGGCGCAGGGTATTGAATATCAAAAAGAGCTTGCGGAAATCCACCGAAGTCGTGAATTGTTTTTGGTTTGGACATTGCGGTAACCCATACACCACGAGTTACCCAATGGGCCGAGATCACCAATATAGCGTCTGGGCGTTTGAATGTTTTTCCTAGAGCAGACCAGGCCGCTGTAAAGCGGTTGGGCTCTATGGCGTACATCGGACTGCCATGGCCAGCAAATACTGCAGGTTGGCGATGGCTAGTCATTAATACAGATTAACCGAATACGTAACCTGTGTGAGCTGCAACCAAAGCAAACAAAATAGCCAAGCTAGTAGCAGCGCCCAACATCACGATCAATGTAATGATCTTTTTGTTGATTTCTTCTTTTGATTCGTTATGCCATTCGTTCATGCTAAATCCTCTGTAAACACATTAATGAGTGGGGTAATTATCCACTATCGACCGCGACCAGCCTTGCGCATCATGCCTTTTCCCCCGCCAAAGCCTGCCTGAGGCCTTCCAGCCGGTCCAGATGGGCCTTTTGGAACAGGTGGGCGTGCTGGTGGCTTGGCGACTACTGCCTTAGCCGGGGTCTTTGAATCGGGTTTCTTTTCGTCAGTCACTTTGAGCTCCTATGGATATCATATTGCCATGATTACTGACTATTCTATCCAAGCTGTCGCAATTAATGCGATTCCCCTGATTTTTGCCATCACTATCCACGAAGCAGCCCATGGTTATGCCGCCCGTCGATTTGGCGACAACACAGCTTATATGCTGGGACGAGTCAGCCTCAACCCCGCTAAACATATAGACCCCGTTGGTACTATTTTGATCCCGCTGGTCTTACTTCTGACTGGCTCGCCTTTTTTGGTGGGATATGCCAAGCCTGTTCCAGTCAACTTTAGACGCCTCAGAAACCCACGAATTGACTCGATCTGGGTTGCCTTGGCAGGACCGGGATCCAATTTCGTGCAGGCGCTCATTTGGCTGATTGTATTAATTGGCTTGGTAGGCTTTGGGGTCAATGAGAAATTTCTGATCTCCATGTCTCAAGCGGGCATTACATGGAATTTAGGCTTATTGGTATTCAACCTATTCCCCCTTCCCCCTTTAGATGGGGGTCGAGTTCTGGCAAGCCTACTTCCCGCTCGTCAATCGATTGCTCTGGGCAAGTTGGAGCCCTGGGGCTTTTTTATTGTGTTGGGGCTCGTGTTTACTGGGGTCATTAGCGCTTTATGGATGAGTCCCCTGATGAGCTTTTTTGAATGGCTCATCCTATTAATCACCAGCCCCTTAAGAATGATCTTTTAAAACAAGCGAAAAAGGCCTTTCTGCGATATCCTGAAACACGTAGCGCACCTCACCCCAGGAGAACAATCATGAAACTACAAAAATTCGTTTTAGCAAGTACCGCAGCTGTTTTAGCGATTGGCGCAGGAGTAGCATTTGCGCAATTTCAGAAACCAGAAGATGCTATTAAGTACCGTCAAAGTGCATTCACAGTGATGGCCAATTCTTTTGGAAAGATTGGCGCGGTTGTTAAAGGCGAGGCGCCTTACAACAAAGATGAAGTTGCCAAGAATGCTGCAATCGTTGCAATGATGTCTACTTTGCCATGGCAAGCATTTGGTCCTGGTACAGAAGGCGGAAAAGCTGAATCAGCAGTTTGGTCCGATAACGCTAAATTTAAAGCAGCTGGTGAGAAAATGCAGCTAGCTGTTGCCAACTTGAATACCGCCGCTCAGTCTGGCGATCTTGAAAGTATTAAGAAAGCCTTTGGCGCAGCAGGCGCAACTTGCAAAGGTTGCCATGACGACTTCAAAAAGAAATAAGCACTCTTACTTTGAAATGAAATAACCCACTACTACCGCGATCAAGCTTAACAGCAGTAAAGCAAAACCGCGCTGTAGTCCTCCATCCTTGGAGGCCCGACCCAAGTCAGCAGGCAAGTATTTAGCCTCCTCGCTTGGGTCAATTTCTTTGTCGCCACTGATCATTGGCTTAATCAGATTTTCACCTTTATATTTTTTATAGAACCAGATCGCCGCAATATGAATAGTGATCAGCGTATAGATTACAACCTGATTGCCCTCATGGATCTGAGACAAAAATGAACTTACTGCGCTCGATACATATTTCGCCAGCGGTCCTTGAAACGCGATTTCATCATCTACAAACAAACCCGTTATAACTTGCACGCACAATACAAAAATTAATGCGAATACAGACATTGCACCTACTGGATTATGACCAAGCACGCGAGGGGCGCTTCCGCTTAAATAATCTAGGATAGCTTTTTTAGTTGGAAAGAAAGAGGCGAATCGCGCATGGGTAGATCCGAAAAATCCCCAAATTATTCTAAAGATCAATAAGCACAAAATGCTGTAGCCAAAATACGCATGCCATTGAATGGCATTGCCACCTATATTCACGCTAATGAAACTCCCCACAATGCAAAGCACTAATAGCCAGTGAAATAAACGAATTGGCAAATCCCAGACGCGAATAATTTTCTTCATGTTTAAAGGATAACTCGCTTCTCCCTTAAAATGCTGAGAATTCATGAATCCTGGCAAAGCCTTTAGAACCCTACTGCTGTACCGCATTGGTGCAACACTCAGCTACCAAATTACGATGGTGGCTGTGGGTTGGCATCTTTATGAAATCACCAATAGCGTAGTTTCACTCGGACTCATTGGTCTTGCAGAGCTTGTACCCTACTTTGCACTTGCCCTTTATTCAGGACATGCAGTTGATCACCATTCACGCAAATGGATTGCAGCCATCGCTTGCCTGATTCATATTGCAGTGGGCTTATTTTTAACCTGCATTGCGCTGGGTTGGCTTTCTCCACCAGTCCCATTGATTTACACCGCCGTTGCATTTATTGGTGTTGGACGAGCCCTCTTAAGGCCATCCTATCAAGCGCTGTTTGGCCAAATCATCCCCAGAGATCAACTGCCCAGATACACAGCCTACGCATCTTCCGCTTTTCAGATTTGTGTAGTGGCCGGCCCAGGACTGGGTGGACTCATGATTGGCTTTGCAGGCCTGGAATGGACTTACTTACTTGCTGCATTTTGTGGAGCAGTCGGCTTATACGGAATCACCTTTATTGCCGCCGCACAAGAAAAGTCGAGCAACTTATCTGGTCACTTCTTAAAAAGTTTTTTGGAGGGCTTTCATTACGTCAGAAAACATGAGCTCATTTTAGGGATCATGGCACTCGACATGTTTGCCGTTCTATTTGGCGTCGCTGTTTCTATCCTGCCAGCCTTTGTTAAGGAGGTGTTGAATGCGGGACCAGAGGCCTTGGGGATTTTGCGTGCCGCGCCCGCAGCAGGCGCTGTGATTACAGGCATCTACTTAGCCCGACGCCCGATTCTGACTGATTCCGGCAAACACTTGCTGATCTCTGTCGCTGGGTTTGGTGCGGCCATCATTGCCTTTGGTATCTCCAGTAATTTATGGCTGTGCGCCCTCTTCTTATTTATTTCTGGATGCTTTGATTCTGTGTCAGTCGTGATCCGAGGAAGCATCATGCAGCTAACAACACCGGATCATATGCGCGGCAGAATTAGCGCCATCAATGGAATCTTTATTGGTTCATCCAATGAATTAGGCGCACTTGAATCTGGCATTGCTGCCAGCATGATGGGCTTAGTACCGTCTATCGTATTTGGTGGGGTGGCGACGATTGCAATCGTTTTGATTACACATCGCCTCGCTCCACACCTCAGTAAATTACATTTAAAAGATATCTCTTAAACCCATTTACAGCATTGCTAACTTGCCACTATTTAATTTCAGGCAAGTCTTTCTGAATAATTTTTAGTCCAGCACGCAAGGCATCTTGATAGCGCTCACGTTCTGCTTTAATCGTTTCAGCAGTCCAAGTGAAAAAGCCTTCACCGGTTTTCATGCCAAACTTACCGCTAGCGATACGGTCGCTTAAACACTTTGCAATCGTTGGTGAATTATTCAAAGTCGGATAAATAGTTGCTCCGCCAGCGCCATGCACCTCAAGGCCAGCATGATCTCTTTGCATCGCTGGGCCAGCTGCGATATAGCGAAAGCCGAATCCAAAGCGTACGGCTTTATCAATATCTTCAGGTGTGCATATCCCCTCATCAACCATAGCAAAAGCCTCACGCGATAAAGCGTGTTGTAAGCGATTTGCCAAAAACCCAGGGAGATCTTTTTTCACAGTCACCGGCACCATGCCGCAAGCAGTCATTAGTCGCGAAAGACTTTCGCCAACCATTGGGGAAGTTTTTTGACCATAAACTACTTCTACACAAGGAACCAAATGTGCGGGCATAAAAAAATGTAAACCAATCATTCGGGCTGATGTTCTCAAGCCGCTCGCGATTTCACTGATAGGGAAACTTGTACTATTGCTAGCCAATACCGCCTCTGGCTTTGCATATTTTTCTAACTTAGCAAATAGCTCGCGCTTAATATCTAAGCGCTCTGGTACGCATTCAATGACTAGATCGATGTCAGTCCAATCTACCTCTTCTAGAGTGCCTGCAACAGTGAGTAAATGGGTGCGATGCTCGTATCCCAACTCAGCCATCGTATTAGCAAAGTAATCAGGCAACAGGGCGCGACGCTCGGTTGTTGGCTCGACCACCTGCACAGCACAACCACCGCGTGCGCATACTGCAGCAACGTCTGCACCCATTGTGCCGCCACCGACTATCACCACTTTGGTTTCAGCTGGTGTAAATAACATGAATACTCTCCTAAAGGGTGCCGACTTTTTCTGAAAATTCCACTTACAATGGGGTCATTATTTCAATAAAAAAGCTAGTGAGAAATGATCCCCGTCAATTCGGTGCTGCAGGTCGGCCATTTCCCTGAAATTATGCAGGCAGAGATAGATCGGCGCTTTACTCCTATTCATCATCCCGATCCGCAAGCTCCCGCTCCTGCCGGAAACTTTCAGGCAATTTTGATTCGCTCCAATACGAAGCTTCCGGAATCTCTGGTTCAACAAATTCCCAGCATTCGAATGGTTGCAACCTGCGGCGTTGGCTATGACAACCTTCCTCTGACCTATCTAAAAGCAAATGGCATTAAGGCAAGCAATACGCCGGGCGTCTTAAACGACGCAGTTTGCGAGCTAGCAGTGGGCATGATGCTTGCTCTTTTACGCCAACTTCCAGAGGCTCAGGCATACGTCAAGAGCACCGCTTGGTCAAAGGCACCCTTCAGAATCACCACTACTCTGGCTGGCAAGCGTGTGGGAATAGCGGGCATGGGCCGGATTGGCCAAGATTTAGCCGAACGCTTAAAGCCTTTTAAGGTAGAAATTGCCTATTCAGGGCCGAATAAAAAGGCGCTTCCTTACACTTACCATCGAGAAATCAAGGATTTAGCGAAAGATTGTGACATCCTATTTTTAGCCTGTCCTGCCACGCCTGAAACTAACAAGATGGTCAACGCTGAGGTGCTTGAGGCTCTGGGCACCAACGGTTACTTAGTTAATATCGCCCGTGGCAGCGTAGTCGATGAGAGCGCTCTTTTATATGCACTGCAACATAAAAAGATTGCCGGCGCCGCTTTGGATGTTTTTGAAAATGAACCCAATCCTAACAATGCTTTTTTAAATCTTGATAATGTATTGTTAACACCACATATTGGCAGTGCCACCACGGAAACACGGATAGCAATGACTCAATTAGCTGTAGATAATTTAGAAGCTTTCTTTAAACAACAACCACTTCCATCGGAAGTAAATAACTAGAAAAACGGAGCCAGCATGACGATTTCTCTGCACCCATCAACCTTACCTGCGGTGCTTTCCCCTGTTCTGACACCATTCAATGCAGACGGCACCCCAGATGCTCCTAAGTTATTAAAGCAATGTAAATGGCTAGAGGCTAATGGCGTTGGCCAAGCTATCTTTGGCACAAATTCAGAAGCCAACTCGATGTCAGCCCCACAGAAGATGAGCACCCTGACAACACTTATTGAGGGCGGCTTAAGTCCCGATCACCTCATGCCAGGTACTGGTGCTACATCAATTGATGCTACTGTCAACATGACACGTCATGCAGTAAATCACAAATGTGCAGGCGTATTAATGTTGCCGCCCTTCTATTACAAAGATGTTTCTGATGATGGCTTGTTTGCTTACTTCTCAGAAGTGATTCAAAAAGTCGGTAGCGCTGCATTACAGATCTATATCTACAACATTCCACCAGTCACCAAAATTAATTTAAGCCTTTCTTTGTTGGAGCGTTTAACAAAAGAGTATCCAAAGACCATTGTTGGTATGAAGGATAGCTCCGGTGATTGGGCTTATACAGAATCTGTCATTAAATTATTGGCGCCGCATGGCTTCCGCGTATATGCGGGTAGCGAAGTATTCTTAATGCGCGCCCTTCGTGCTGGTGGCGTAGGCTGCATCTCTGCAACTGCCAACGTGAACCCAAAAGCGATTGCCGACTTAGCGGCTCATTGGAGAGAGTCTGATGCCGACCAACGTCAGGCCAGCCTCGATCAAGTGCGTGGAATTTTTGCCAAATATCAAATGATTGCTGGCATGAAGACTGCTGTCGCTCATTACAGTAAAGATCCTGAGTGGCTCAGAGTTCGTCCGCCACTCATGCAGTTAACCGCCGAGCAACAGGCTCAATTACTCAGCGAGTTGCAACAAATTAATTTCAGCATGCCGGGCCTGTAATTTAAAAATATAAAAATCAATTAGGAGACAACAATGAAACTACTGAAAGTCATTGCTTTATCACTGAGTTTTTTATGCGCAAGCGTAAATGCTCAAAACATTTCTATTGCAACAGGTGGTACGGGCGGCGTTTACTACCCTATGGGTGGCGGACTCGCCTCAGTACTCTCTAGCAAAGTTCCCGGAATGTCCGCTACAGCAGAAGTCACCGGCGGCTCAGTCGACAACCTGAAACTCATTGGCACAGGCAAGCCTTATGTTGGCTTTTCAATGGCTGATGCTGCTAAAGATGCAACCAGCGGTGTTGATAAATTCAAGGATAAGCCAATTGAAGTGCGCACTTTGCTAATTCTTTACCCAAACCTGATGCACGTAGCGACAGTTGAGTCGACTGGCATCAAAACCATGGCTGACCTCAAAGGCAAACGCGTAAGCACTGGATCCCCTGGTAGCGCTACAGAAGTCATGGCATTCCGTCTTCTTGAAGCAGCGGGCATCGACCCAACCAAGGACATCAAGCGCGAGCGCTTAAGCGTTGCTGAATCCGTAAATGCAGTAAAAGATCGCAAGATTGATGCATTCTTCTGGGTTGGTGGCTTGCCTACTGCAGCAGTAACTGATTTGGCCAATAGCCCTGGCATGAAAATTGTCATGGTCGACACAGCAGCTGAAGTCCCAGCAATGAATAAGAAATACGGTAACTTGTATTTCCCATCCCTCATTACTAAACAAACCTATAGCGGTATGGCTAAAGACAATAATGTTGCTGCAGTTGCCAACTTATTGGTTGTAAATGCCTCCATGTCAGATGCTGAAGCTTACAAAATCGTGAAGGCTGTCTTTGACAACCAGCTCGAGTTAGTTCGTTCACATGCTGAATATCGCAATGTCAAACTGGAAACTCAAAAAGCAAATGCAACACCAGTTCCATACCATCCAGGCGCCTTAAAGTACTTTAAGGAAAAGGGTGTCAAAGTAAACTAAGCCAGCATTTGTAGTCAGGGGTGAGTCAAACTCACCCCTTTTTGTTTTAAAGTAGCGCATAAATATAAATATATAGGTTGAGACATGAATCAAAACGTTATCGATAACGAAACCCAGGAAAAATTAGACGCCTTCATCAAGCAAGAGGAAGGTGACTCTAACGACTACAAGGGTCTACTAGCCAAGTTCATCACCCTAGTTGCAGTAGGCATGTCTTTATTTCATCTTTATGCGGCCTACTCGATTGTTCCCACGCAACAGCTTCGCGTGATTCACGTTGCCCTCGTACTATTTTTGGTTTTCTTAAGTTTTCCGATAGCAGCTCGTTTTAAAAATCGACTCATGATCTGGGACATACTGTTCGCCCTTGGATCCGTAGCAATCGCCTATTACATTCTTGGTGGTGGCGATGATTTTATGGACAGAAACACTGCCCCTAACTCTACCGATGTGATTATTGGTATCGGTTTAATTCTGCTGATCCTAGAAAGCGTACGCCGAACCAATGGCATGGTGTTGGTGACCGTCACTGTTCTGTTCTTGCTCTATGCCTTATTCGGCAACTACTTACCAGCACCTTGGACACACAAAGGTTATGGCCTAGATCGCTTGGTGGGCTACATGTACATGACCCTCGAAGGCATTTATGGCACCGCTGTAGACGTATCTGCAACCCTCATTATTCTGTTCACCATTTTTGGCGCCTTCTTGCAGTTCACAGGTGCAGGTAAATTCTTTATTGATTTTTCATTTGCGGCAATGGGTGGCAAATCCTCTGGTGTAGGTAGAACCATCGTGATGTCCTCATTCTTATTGGGTGGCCCATCAGGTTCAGGCGTTGCTACAACCGTTACCGTTGGCTCAGTTGCAGCCCCAATGTTAGATAAAGTAGGTTACGAGAAGAACGCAGCTGGTGGTCTTTTAGCGGCTGGCGGGCTCGGCGCCAT
Source organism: Polynucleobacter sp. AP-Capit-er-40B-B4 (assembly GCF_018882245.1). Taxonomy (GTDB): domain Bacteria; phylum Pseudomonadota; class Gammaproteobacteria; order Burkholderiales; family Burkholderiaceae; genus Polynucleobacter. The sequence goes on from NZ_JACVOV010000002.1 coordinate 204,254, forward strand.
CATCTCACCTCCGGTGCTCGGAGCGGCAGCCTTCTTGATTGCAGACTTCCTAAAAATTTCCTATTTAGATGTGTTGCTAATGGCAACTATCCCAACGATTCTCTTTTATCTTGGCTTATTTGTCATGGTAGAGATTGATGTTCGTAAATATGGCATGAAGAGCATTCAGTTTTCATCAGCTGAAACTGCGTGGCAACTTACTAAAAAGTATTGGTTCCACTTTTTCTCACTGATCTCCATCGTCGTCTTTATGTTGATGGGCTTCTCTCCTGTCATGTCAGTATTTTGGGCAACCGTAGTTTCTGCACTATCCAGCATGTTGCGCGAAGATACTGCAATCATTCCTTGGGCATGGTTTAAGGGGAAAGAACCTATTCTTAAAGGACTCTACAACTCGAACCTCACGAAGGCCCTTGCCTCTGGATCAACCGGTGTATTAGCGATTGCTGCTACCTGTGCTGGCGCTGGTCTGATTGTCGGTACCGTTACCTTGACAGGTCTTGGTCTGAAATTTAGCTCGATTGTGATTCAGTATGCTGGCGGATCTCTTTTGCTAACAACAATCTTTACCGCTTTAGTGGTTTGGGTAGTTGGTCTGGCTGTTCCAGTTACGGCTTCTTACATTATTTGCGCCGTGATTGCAGCGCCTGCTCTCATTAATTTGGGAGTACCAGCATTTGCTGCGCATATGTTTATCTTCTATTACGCCGTGCTTTCTGAAGTTTCGCCACCGACTGCACTCTCCCCATTTGCGGCTGCTGCAATTTGCAAAGGCAATCCCTATAAGACCACTTTGCAAACTTGGAAGTATGTTGCGCCAGCCATCCTAGTGCCATTCATGTTTGTATTAGATAAGTCTGGTGTGAGCTTATTACTCATGGGATCTACTGCTGCCCTTGAGCAAGCAGACTGGATGCAAATCGCTTGGGTCTCCTTTACAGCCGTAGTCGGAATCATCTGCTTGGCTGGGGGGCTACAAGGCTGGTTCATCGAGAAAACCAAAATCTTTGAACGCGTGATTATGGTGATTTCTGGAGTTGCCCTTGCCTATCCTTCTACTGAGGCAGACTTGATTGGCTTCATCGGATTTGGCCTGGTTCTGATTACTCAAACTATTACGCATTTCAAACTGAATCCGCGGTCATCTTAAGAAAGTCTTTCTCGAAAACAATAAAGCCCGCAATAGCGGGCTTTATTTTTAGGCGAGAAGGTACAACTCTAACTTATGAGATCTTGGTCCAAGCAGCTTTGCCTGCGTACTTCTTTACAGCCGCTTCATCAAACTCAAATCCTAGTCCCGGGGTTTTATGCAATATCAGATCACCATTCTTAAAGGTGAGCTGCTTATTAATTAATCTACGGAAGTTGAGAACTTGGTCATCCAAGAAGAACTCAACAAAACGCGCATTAGGGGTGGCGGCTACCAAAGGTGCATGTAAATCATGCATCCAGTGCGGACAAACTATGACGCCTTTTAAATCTGCATAAGCGGAGATTCTTCTCCACTCAGTAATACCACCACACACTGCGGCATCAGATTGCAAAATAGCAGCGCCACCAGCATCAATAAGCTCTCTAAAACGCCAACGCCCTGCTTCCATTTCACCAGTAGCTACATTAATCTTAGTTTGACGTGCCAACGCAGCATGCAAATCGATCGCATCTGGTGAAAAAGGCTCTTCGATCCAGTAGGGGTTATAAGCTTCAAAGCGACGCACGTACTCAAGAGCAGTTGGTAAATCACGCCATGCATTGTTCGCATCTAAAGCAAGTAAAACATCGTCACCCACCGCTTTACGAGCAGCTTTAACTCGAGCTTCCTCTTCGGATGGAGACAAGCGCCCCACCTTCATCTTCACCGCCTTAAAGCCTTGCTTGACGTAAGACTCCATCTCTTTGCCGAGTTTTGCGGGAGTCTTGCCCTCCAGATAGTAGCCGCCACTGGCATAAGCTGGCACGCGATCATCCACTACTGATCCAAGGTACTGATGCAAGGGTAAGCCAACTGAACGTGCATTTAAATCCCACAGAGCGGTATCCAAAATAGAGATTCCACGCATCACTGCGCCTGCGCGTCCTTGCAAGATGGATTCGTTATACATCTCCATCCATAGACCTTCACTGCGGTGGCTATTTTGACCAATCAGTTTGGGGGCTAATAATTGCTCTACGGCAACCTTGGCGATATCTCCGCCAGCGCTGCCCACATAACAAAAGCCAATGCCTTCGTTACCATCTTTGCCGCGAACTTTCACTAAACAATAATGACGCTCAGAAACAGTGCGAGTAGAAAAAGAGGTGACTTTGTCTAAAGGCACAGCCACAGAAGCAACTTGGATGGATTCAATAATCGGCATCTAAACTCCTTAATCAAAAAATGATTGTATCCAGAATTTAAATTGCCGGCAGGACTCTAAATAAGGAATAATCGATCCATTCTTTACAGCATATGCAGGCTAAAAATGAGCAAAGTGGTTGTCATCGGAACGGGAACTATGGGGGTTGGCATCGCTGCTGGATTTTTAGCCAGTGGCGCCAATATTGTGATGCTGGGTCGCAACTCAGAGAAGGCCTTAGCCTGCCTTGACTCCATTAAGTCGTGTGCAGCATCAATCAACACTGAATGGTCCAAGGCAAACCCCACGTTACAAAGCGGGAGCATTGAAACCTGGCAAGCCTGGGGTGATGTGGATTTTGTGATTGAAACAGTTTCTGAGCAATTACAATTGAAGCAGGACATCTTTGCCCTACTAGATCAACGGGTCCCATCTCACATTCCCATTGGTAGCAATAGCTCTGGCTTTCCTATCAGCGATATTGCGAAGGATCTGCCAACAGCACATCGCATGTTCAATGCTCACTACTTTATGCCTGCCCACATCGTGCCACTGGTAGAGGTTGTTACAGGGCAGCATTCTGATTTAGCCTTGGCAGAAAAGCTCTGCCAGTTTTACCGCGCCCACGGCAAGAAGCCGGTACTAGTTAAAAAAGATATTCCAGGGTTTTTGGCAAATCGTATTCAGCATGCATTAATGCGTGAAGCGCTCTCGCTTGTAGAAGAAGGTGTCGCCACTCCTGACGATATAGATACCGCAGTTCGCTATAGCTTTGGGTTTCGCTATGCTGCAGTTGGGCCCATGACTCAAAAGGAAATCTCAGGCTGGGAAGGCATGACCTTAGCAGCAGAGTTGATATACCCCTCTCTATCTAATATCACCCAACCACCAAGCTGCGTGACCAATTTAGTGCAAAGTGGCAAAACTGGCATTGCTAAGGGCGCTGGATTTAAGGACTGGCCAGCACATGAGGCAGCTTTGATGAAGCAGAACTATGAACAAAGACTAAAGGCAGCCTTTGAAGTTCTCAAGGTCGCACCAGACCAAGATTAAATTCAATTTGTTGCAGTACAGCATATTTATTCACCTGAGCTTTCACATTATTAGATAATTGAGGGGTGAATACAAAAGCATCTTTTAGCTCCCTGTTCAGTAGGGCTGTCATTATTTTGTCTGGCTGCGCCTTTCTAAGCTCAACACCGGGCTTAGCTTATGCACAGAGCAATTCAACTCAAAGCACTAGCCAGGCTCGCAACAAAATCACAGTTCAAACCAGCAAACAAGTTGGATTGAAAGATAAATCTGCGGGCGCCAGCTCCAAAACTAGCAGCATGAGCCTGAATCCAGCCCTCTTTCAGCGCAAAGCACCAGATGAACTCATGCTCGATAGCGATGCCAATCTGGACTATCGTGTGGCACAAGGATGCTTACGACGTAGCTTTAGCGAAGATAGCCTCCCCGCAAGTATTGGGATCGATAACCGCCAGTTTGCTGAGTTCTTTAAAAACCAGACCAAAACATTTTTTGATCACATGCGTGGAGATTGCATTCCTTATGCAGTTGCTTTCGGTAGTCGCAATCGCTTTGACTCGCTGAGCATCATGAACGGCCCAATTCAAGATAGTAAGACTGAAGTATGGACATTTACACCTTCAGCAGTTGGTGGATTTTTGATTCAACAAGATATGCTTAAGAATGAATCTAAGCGCCTAACGGAGATTCGCATTCCCTTAAGAGATGTTTTATACGATCCTCGGAAAGTAAGTGACCAACTACCAGTTGAACTCGTTTGGGAATTGAACTCCCTGATTAAACAAATTTATCCAGAAGAAAATAATTCTCTCGAAAATACCAATAGCGTTGTGCGCTTGATTGTGGATTTTGGTGATCGTGAAAAATGGGCTCAAATTTGGGTGGCAGAGATTATTGATCCAACCACTAAAGAAGTTTATGCAAATGCCTTTTGGGTAGAACGTAATGACATCCCTGGTGGCTTTTTTACAGGGACAGGTGAATCTCTTGAACGCTCTTTCTGGACCAACCCCTTGAGCTATCGCCGCATCTCTCGGGGCGTTGGCATGGTAAGAGCTTCTTCAGGTAAGCGCAGTAAGACATCTGCGCCAGCAGCCAAAGCTGCACCTGCCACCCCTGCACCCGCCCCTAAGCAACGTTATCGCGCTCATATGGGCATTGATTACTCTGCGCCAACTGGTACACCCGTCTTTAGTGTTGCCAATGGCAGAGTTGCTCACATCGGTTACAGCGGCGCATTTGGTAACTTGATTATTTTGGAGCATCCAGGCAATTACCATACCTACTATGCTCACTTAAGTAACTACAACGTCGAGCTCGAATTAGGCAATGAAGTACGGCGCGGATTAGAGATTGGTTATGTTGGTTCTACCGGCCGATCAACTGGACCGCACCTTCATTTCGAACTGAGAAAAAATGGTATTTACGTTGACCCTTATGCACCCAAGACTCAACTTGATTTATGGTCTATGCGTGATGACGAAAGCGGCCAACTGACTAGAGAAATATTATTACTTGGCAGCCCCATCAAAAATAACTGAGGACCAACATCAACAAGTTATTTAGATCACATTAATCTCAGCCAAATAAAAAGGGTCCAAGCGGACCCTTTTTTACTAAGTGATGAATTAATTAACCCAAAACCAATACCGGTAACTTTGAGTGAACAATGACTTCGTGAGTCTCGCTACCCAACAAGATACCCTTAATACCCGTACGCTTATGGGAAGCCATCACGATCACATCTGCTTTCGCCTTTTTTGCACCATCCAAAATACCTTCGGATAAGTTGCTATTTGCAATATGAAGGCTTTTTACTTTGATTCCTGCACCAAGTGCAGTCGTCGCCTTCTTAAATACATCTTTTGCATAAGCCTCGCAAACTTTAGCGTGTTCTTTCTGTGAAATTCCATAGCCCATGGTGCTATCTGAGTAGACCATTGGAGGCAAGGGATCAGAAACATACACCAGGGTTACTGCAGCGCCATCTCCTTTAGCAAGTGCTGCAACCTTCTTTAAGGATTTTTTGCTGACATCCGAACCATCTACAGGTACCAATAAATGCTTAAACATATTTACTCCCCCTAAATTGAACTACTAATCTACTCTTTCCATCATAATGCTTATTATTAGCCTATAAAAGAATAAAGGTAACTTAATTGCTCAAGAATTTTGCTATCTACGCCTCATTTTTAGTCGCTCTAATCGCAATTGATTTAGTTTGGCTTTTGGGTATTGCAAAGAATCTCTACCGAGATCAGATGGGTGACCTGATGGCCAGCGAACCCAAGCTTCTAGCTGGACTTGCTTTTTACCTCCTCTATGCCCTTGGAGTCTGCATTTTTGTGATTGTTCCTGCGCTCTCAAAACAGTCCTGGATATATGCGCTGCAACATGGCGCTCTTTTTGGGCTGTTCTGCTACATGACGTACGACCTCACTAATCTTGCAGTCATCAGAAGCTTTCCAACACAGTTAGCATTGATTGATATTGCATGGGGCAGTTTTGTTACAGCCGTATGTTCAGGCATTGCCTACTGGGTTGGTAACCGCTTTTCATAGCGCATTTAATTTGAGCTTATGTTTTTTCGTCCACGACTACTAGACGCATTTAACGGATATAACCGCACCCTTTTCACAAAGGATGTATTAGCTGGCCTTTCGGTTGGTATTGTTGCGCTGCCATTAGCCATGGCTTTTGCAATTGCGAGCGGACTCAAACCAGAGGCGGGTATTTTTACCGCCATTATTGCTGGCGGTCTCATCTCACTGTTGGGCGGCAGCCGCGTTCAAATTGGCGGTCCAGCTGGCGCATTTATTGTGATTGTCTATGGCATCGTCGAACGCTACGGTGTGCCGAATTTATTGCTAGCAACCGCTATGTCAGGAGTATTTTTATTTCTGATGGGCGTGTTTCGTCTTGGAACACTAGTACGCTTTATTCCCATAGCAGTCATTATTGGGTTTACAAATGGCATTGCTTTTTTGATTGGTTTATCTCAAATCAAAGACTTCTTCGGGCTCCAGATTGAAAAAATGCCTGCCCAATTTTTTCAATCTGTTCATACGCTCTATTTAGCTGCGGATACTTTTAATCCTATAGCGCTTGGCTTGGCCTGTGGCAGCCTTGCTTTGTTGGTTTTTTGGAAGATATTTCAGAGTCGCCTAGGATGGCTATCTCACCTTCCGGGCACGGTAGTAGCAATGGTTTTGGCAACTATTGTTACAAGCGCTCTCAACTTGCCAGTAGATACTATCGGCAGTCGATTTGGAGGCATACCCTCCGGGCTTCCTTCTTTTGAATGGCTACCGGTTAGCTGGGATAGCGCTCAATACATGGTTGCACCAGCCCTAACCCTGGCGCTACTAGGCGCAATAGAATCTTTGCTTTGTGCTCGCATTGCTGATGGTCTAATTCACGATCGCCACGAATCAAATCAAGAATTAATGGCACAAGGCATTGCCAATTTCACCATTCCATTTTTTGGCGGTATGCCAGCAACTGGCACGATTGCGCGTACCGTTACTAATGTTGAAAGTGGCGCCACCACCCCGATTGCCGGTCTTGTACATCCCGTAACCTTACTTCTCATCGTCTTGTTTGCTGCACCGCTTGCTAAAAATATTCCACTGGCTAGTCTTGCCGCCATCTTGATGTATGTCGCCTGGAATATGGGTGAATGGAGAAAGTTCATTGATCTCAAGCAGTTCCGCCTACCATATCGAGTCACCATCCTCAGCGTCTTTACTCTTACGGTTGTCTTAGATCTCACCATCGCTGTTCAGGTTGGCCTGCTATTGGCTTTTATCACTTTTATTTACCGGATCTCCAGCCTATCGCGCTGCGAGATTGCTTTATCGAGCGACTTCCCAGGACTGAGCAATCAACACGGTCGAATTGACGCTTACCGCATTCATGGGGCCATCTTTTTTGGTGCCGTCAAGCTGCTAGAAAAGATTGAAACAAACTTACCGTCTCACACTCTCTTGCTTGATTTAAAAAATGTAATCTACATTGATACTTCAGGCATGGATACGATCATGGAGCTTGCACACCTTTGCAAGATTCGTAATATCCGCTTGCTAATTTGTGGCTTGGCACATCAACCACTTGAGATGGCTGAACGTAGTGACTTCATTTCTATGCTTCCGCCAGAGTCTTTCTATCCTGACCTGATTTCTGGAATTGAAGCAGCGACAGCGTAAAGGCGGCTTAAGAGATACAGAAGCCGCCTTTTAATAAAGCTTCTGGCAAAACCCAAGCTCGATATAAGCCGAAGCCACCCGTAATCAGCAGAAGTGATGCTGCTAAATAACGCACCCATCGATATTGCCCAAACTGAGTGAGCGCCGCAGAAAATTTAGAGATTAATAATAAGTTAGGCAAAGTACCCAATCCAAACGCCAGCATCAGCCCGGCACCAGTGAGAACATCGCCTGATAAAAACGCCAGCGGCAAAACGCTGTAGACCAATCCGCACGGCACTAAACCCCAAAGCATGCCGCTAAACCAACGCGATGGACCGCTAGCCATACGCCCCAAGTATTTAGCCCAGTAAGCGGCAATCTTGGAGCTGATCCACTTACCTCCCAGCAAGCCTTCTGAAGAACCCGCTTTTAAAAGACGAATACCCATCAATATCAATATGAGCGAAGTTAACGCAAAGAGAGGACGCTGAATAGGTATGAGGCTTTGCTGCCAAACCACAACCCCCACAGCAGCGGCAATAACACCCAAAAGAACATAAGTCGTCACACGCCCAAAATGCATGATTAACTGCAGGTAAAAAAGCTCGGATTTAGCCCTTAATGGGGTCTCCAAAGCGACGGGCCTCTCGATGGCTGCCGCTATACCCCCACACATCAGGGCGCAGTGCCAGCCGCTCACAAGAGCGCCCAAAAATACGGCAAGTAGTAGGCTAGAAGTTAGCATCCGCTATCGAAATAAAGGTTAAAAAACGGGATTCACTACCCATATAGAATAAACTGACTGCATAATTAGTTCCAATATGAATTACAAACCTACCGATACCCCAACCAGCAAATGCTCAGTATGTGTACTGGGTCAGTTTTGCCTGCCGGTTGGTCTAAACAGTAGCGAAGTCTCAAAAATTGACAGCCTGGTTAAAGAGCGCGTCCACCTGCAAAAAGGGGAAAGCTTATATCGCCATGGCGATCTACTCAGTTCTGTATACAGCGTCCGCTTTGGCACTCTCAAAACTGAATTTTGCCTCCAAGATGGTCGCCAGCAAGTCATTGGGTTTCATCTTCCCGGTGAAATCTTAGGCTTAGATGGAATTGGCGAAGGTCATTACCAATCGGATGCAATTGCATTAGAAGAGAGTGAAGTTTGTATTATTCGCTACGAAGCCTTTGAAGATTTAGCGCGTCAAATTCCGGTACTACAAAATCAGTTTCATAAAATCATGAGTCGCGAACTGACTCAAGATCAACGCCACTTACTTTCTCTTGGCACAATGCGCGCTGAAGAAAGATTGGCTGCATTCTTATTAAGCCTCTCTCAACGTTTAGCAGCGCGCGGATATCTAAATAACGAATTTGATTTACGTATGAGCCGCAATGACATTGGCAGCTATCTTGGCATTCAAATTGAAACTGTCAGCCGCATGCTCTCACGCTTTGCTGAGTCAGGTCTGATTCAAATTAAGCAACGTCATATTAAACTGATCGATATGAACGGTCTATATGAATTGGCAGGCATTCCAAACCCTGACCGCCAGAGCTGCTCTACCCCAGAAATCCCAATCAAGCAGGCTTAAATTAAGCCGCGATCTACTTCCTTGCTATCTGGTGAGTCAATACCAGGCAGGATATAAGCTGTAAGCGCACTAGATGCAGCGCAAAAGATCCAAATCGCAAAAAATCCAATGGTATAGATACCCTCATCCGAGATATCTGGATGATGGCCAAAAAATAGCAAGTCCTGTGGGTGAATTATGGTGAATAACAAGCCTTCTGCCATGCCAGCCACCAAAAAGGAAGGCCACAAAATCCAGATCAGTAGGCGGTATTTCATTTTTGAGCCTGCGTATCTTTAAGCTGCTCAACTTTTAATCCCTGCTTCATTACACCGTCACGCAAAGGCTTATCAGCATGCATATTAATTGCCAAATAGATAGTAATGATGCAACCAATCATGGCTACTGCAGGGCCACTAATTAATAGCCATGGCCAAAGTTGCTTGAACCAAGGTTTAGTGGTTTGCTGTTCTGTCATATACATCCTCTCCATTGCTCTTAGCTTAACGGGGAATAATAAAAGTAGATTTTTCTTCGCGGGTTCTAGTAACTTCTTTATCACCCACCAACTCTTGCGCCGTTACATCAAAATGTATTGGATAATTTCCGGAATTATTTTGTCCAATAGTAGTGCTAACTTTAATTGGCATCAACTGATTGCTTGCTGGTGCTACTTCGATTTCGTGAATTTCTTTGCCTTGAGAATTCAGAATTTTTAAGTCATCCAAACCTGTAGCCTTAACTTGCACCTTCATTGGATGCTCAGAGGCATTCATAATCTGAATGCGATAAATATTCTCAATCCTGACACCCTCAACCTCGCGTGCCAAAGCTCCACGATCACGCATTACATCGACCCTCAAGGGGTTTCGGGTTGCTAAAGAGAATAGAAAAGCAGAAGTTAGGACTGTAATAAAAGCTGTATAAATCAACACACGCGGGCGCAGAATATGACGGATAGCACTTTGATTAGATTCTTTATCTTCAATCGCACGTTCCGTTGTGTAGCGAATTAAGCCCTTGGGATAGCTCACTTTTTCCATCACCTGATTACAAGCATCAATACAGGCGCCACAACCAATACACATATATTGCAAGCCATCACGAATATCGATACCAGTTGGGCATACCTGAACGCAGATGCTGCAATCAACACAATCGCCCAAACCCAAGGAAGTATGGTCAGCAGACTTACTACGACTCCCTCTAGGCTCACCACGTACTTTGTCATAGGTAACTAAGAAGGTATCTTTATCTACCATCACACTTTGGAAACGTGCATATGGGCACATATATTTACAAACTTGCTCACGCATAAAACCAGCGTTACCCCAAGTGGCAAAGCTATAGAAACACAGCCAAAAGGTCTGCCATGGCCCAAGCGAGAGATGCAACAATGCAGCGCCTAAAGTTTCAATCGGCGTGAAATAGCCAATAAAAGTAAAGCCAGTCCAGAATGCAATCAATAGCCACAAAAAATGCTTAGTGATCTTCAAGCGCCATTTGCGGAAACCCCATGGCCACTCTTCACCATCTAAACGAATACGAGCAAAACGGTCACCCTCCACCTTGCGCTCGATCCACATAAATATCTCGGTATACACCGTTTGTGGGCAAGCGTATCCACAGAAAAGACGACCAGCAACTGCCGTAAACAGAAACAAAGCTAACGCCGAGAGAATTAATAAGAGCGTCAGATAAATAACATCTTGTGGCCAAAGTACGAGACCAAAGATATAAAACTTACGCTGGATTAAATCAAAAAGAACCGCCTGACGATCATTCCAACTTAGCCATGGCAAGCCATAAAACAATAATTGGGTTGCAAGGACTAGGATGAAACGCCAGCGGGCAAAGAGGCCCGAAACGGAGCGTGGATAAATCTTTCGCCGAACCTCGTAAAGAGACTCCTCAATAACTTCTATTGGAACAGGTTTCCCACCCGGCGGAAGATCTGACACTAAATACTTTTCTTACTTCGCTACTGTTGGCTGCTTATTATTAGATAAGCCCCAAACATAAGCTGTTAACAACTGGATTTTCTCAGGACTTAATACTTTATCTTGAGCGGGCATTTGTGCCATACGACCCTTGGTGACAGTCTCAACAATAGTTGCTTCTGAAGCACCATATAACCAAGTCTTATCAGTTAAGTTAGGTGCACCTAAAGCGATATTACCTTTGCCATCAGGACCATGACATGCAGCGCAATTTGCTTTAAATACATCAGCGCCACGAGCTGCTTTGAGGTCATCTGCTGGCAAACCGGAAAGGCTACGAACATAATTAGCAACATCAACAATTTGTTTGCTATCTAACTGCGGAAATGGAGGCATGACACCAGCGCGACCATTCACAATAGAAGCCTTAATATTTTCTGGTGAGCCACCATAGAGCCAGTCGCCGTCAGTCAAATTAGGGAATCCTTTAGCGCCGCCCGCATCTGATCCATGGCACTGCGCACAAGAATTTAAAAACAAACGTTGACCCATCTCGCGTGCCTTTGGATCAGCAGCAACTTGCTCAATATCCATCTTCACATACTTAGCGTAAACAGGCTTGAGCTCATCATTGGCATTGGTCATGGACTGCATTAAGGCGCCGTCAGTGCTGTAACCCAATACGCCTGGGTACGAACCTAGACCTGGATAAAGAACTAGGTAAACCAAAGCAAAAATGCAAGAAATTAAGAACATCCACATCCACCAACGTGGTAATGGATTATTCAGCTCACGCAAATCGCCATCCCAAACGTGACCAGTGTCATCCACTTGGCCGTCCGGCTTAAGTGTTACCTTGGTCTTGCGTTGAGAAAATAATAACCAGATGCACCAAAAGATACCGACCAATGTTACTAAGGCGATATAGGCACTCCAACCGGCACCAAGAAAGTCACTCATGATTTATCCTTACTGAATTCATCGGGTAGATCGAACGGAAGTTCGGCGGATTCTTGATTGGCAGACTGTCTTTTTGAAGACCAAGCCCACCAAACGATTCCAATAAAAAATACCAAGCCAAGCACGGTAGATATTGCTGAGAGGTAAGGTGCAATAGTTTGCATAGTTCTCATCGCTAAGAATTACTTAGCGACTACCTCATCAACAATGATGTATCTACGATTCACGCCAAGACCCTGAAGATATGCAATCAATGCATCTTCTTCAGTTTTACCTTCCAACTCTTTAGGTGCATTTGCAATTTGCTCATCGGTGTATGGAACACCTAAGCGACGCATGGCAGCCATATGAGAAGAGATCGTATTTGCAGCGGCTGGCTTTTGCAAATATGGATAGGCAGGCATATTGGACTCAGGAACCACATCACGCGGATTACGCAAGTGAATCCGATGCCAATCATCGGAATAGCGACCACCTACGCGAGCCAAATCTGGGCCGGTACGCTTGCTTCCCCATAAGAATGGATGATCAAATACAGACTCGCCAGCCAAAGAGTAAGGGCCATAACGCTCTACTTCTGAACGTAAAGTGCGAATCTGTTGCGAATGGCAACCTAAGCAGCCTTCACGTTGATAAATATCGCGACCAGCTAAACGTAAAGCAGAGTATGGCTCAACACCTGGACTAGGCTCAGTGGTTGAGTGCTGGAAAAATAAAGGAACGATCTGCACTAAGCCTGCAATCGAAATTGCAGCGATAGTGGCAATGATCAGCCAACCAACATTACGCTCAAGCGTTTCGTGGGAGAAAAATCGACGTTGTTCTGACATGTTCTTATCCTTAATGAGCTGCTACAGATGCTTGTGGAATCGCAGCGTCGATGAATTTTTTACCGACCACAGTCTTGTAAACGTTGTAGGCCATAACAAACATGCCGCTTAGGTAGCATAAGCCGCCTAATAAACGAATTACATAGAATGGATAAGTAGCTTTTACAGACTCAACAAAGCTATAAGTCAAAGTACCATCTGGCTCGAATGCTCTCCACATCAAGCCTTGCATTACACCGGCAATCCACATAGCTGCGATATAAATCACCACGCCAATAGTAGCGATCCAGAAATGCACCTCAATTAACTTCGTGCTGTACATATCCTTTTGACCAACTAAACGTGGGATTAGGTAGTACAGGGAGCCGATAGTAATCATGGCAACCCAACCTAAAGCGCCTGAGTGAACGTGTCCGATGGTCCAGTCTGTGTAGTGAGACAAGCTATTAACAGTCTTAATCGACATCATGGAACCTTCAAAGGTAGACATGCCGTAAAAGGACAGAGCTACAACTAAGAATTTCAGGATAGGGTCACGACGGAGTTTGTACCAAGCGCCAGACAAAGTCATGATGCCGTTAATCATGCCGCCCCAAGATGGCGCCAACAGGATCAAGGAAAACACCATCCCCAAAGACTGAGTCCAGTCTGGCAAGGATGTGTGCTGCAAATGATGAGGGCCTGCCCACATGTAAGTGAAGTTCAAAGCCCAGAAGTGGACGATTGATAAACGATATGAGTAGATTGGACGTTCTGCTTGCTTTGGGATGAAGTAGTACATCATGCCCAAGAAGCTAGTAGTCAAGAAGAAGCCCACCGCATTATGACCATACCACCACTGAATCATGGCATCTTGTGCTCCAGCGTATGCTGAGTAAGACTTGAAGAGGCTTGCTGGCATCTCTACGTTATTAACAATATGCAATACAGCAATTGTCAAAATATATGCGCCGAAGAACCAGTTTGAAACATAGATATGCTTTGTTTTGCGCTTAATCACAGTACCAAAGAACACAACTGCATAAGCCACCCAAACTACAGTGATCAATAAATCGATTGGCCACTCTAATTCCGCATATTCTTTTGAAGTCGTAATACCTAATGGCAAAGTAATAGCTGCAGAAACAATCACTGCCTGCCAACCCCAGAAGGTAAACGCCGCCAATTTGTCACAGAAGAGTCGTACTTGGCATGTGCGCTGGACGATGTAATAAGACGTTGCGAATAACGCCGATCCACCAAAAGCAAAAATCACCGCATTGGTATGTAGCGGGCGCAAACGACCGTAGCTCAACCAAGGAATATTAAAAGTGATTTCTGGCCAGATTAACTGAGCTGCGAGGATAACCCCCACAAGCATGCCAACGATTCCCCAGAGCACAGTAACAATGGCAAATTGGCTGATAACCTTGTAGTTGAAGTTATCTTGATTACTCCCCACGGTAAGTCCCATGGTTTCTCCTTTTTTGTGACCAAACAGCGACATAATCCAAATAGACTGGATTGATTATCAAAGTAAGGATGTTGAGGGAGTTTGATCTATATCAAAAAGGGTGGGGCAAATTCAGGAAGCAGGGAAAGAAAGTTGCTTATTTCCTAGATCTCTTTAAATATATGTCTATTTTTGAGAGTGCTTACTAACTTCTTTGGGTCTAGGCACATCGTCATCCATCAAAATAGCTTGGCCCGGGCCATCCAAATCATCAAACTGACCACTCTTAATTGACCAGTTCAAAATCCAAACCAAAAGACCAATGAGGACTAGTGACAAAGGGATGAGGAGATAGAGACTTTCCATTCCTATAGTCTAAGCCTTTCGTAAACGCCAGGCATTTAAGGTCACCGCAAGCGAGGAAAGTGACATGCCGATTCCTGCGACCCAAGGATTGACCCAGCCCATCATCGCCGCCGGAATGGCAAGTAGGTTATAGATCAGAGCCCATAATAAATTCTCTTTAATGATTGCCTGGGTTTTATCCGCCAATAACAATGTTTTTGCCAAAGGCTCTAATGAGGCAGCGGTAAGAATGGCATCAGCTCCAGCTGCAGCTAATGGCGCACCCGCTCCAACAGCTATTGAGATATCTGCGCGCGCAAGTAAAGGCGCATCGTTAACTCCATCGCCAATAGCCCAAATAAAGCGCCCTTCCTTTTGTAAGCGCTCAATGTAATCATATTTATCCTCGGGGGTGCAGCCACCTTTATGGTGCTCTATACCAACATGATGAGCCCACCAAGCAACCGTCTCACGATCATCACCTGAAACCAAATGAATCGAAATATTTCTAGACTTCACTACTTTTAAGAATTGCTCTAGCCCCACCCTTGGTGTATCCAAGAAAACAAAGCTAGCGATTAACCCTTGTTCATCAGCTAAATGCACCTGACCATATTGCCCCTGTTGAGCACCTTGATCTACGCCCAACCATAGCGCGCTTCCCAGCCGATAGGATCCAGAACTTAAACCTCTACCCAAAAGATTAATAACGGGTTCGCTTAACAAAGGTAGGGTGAGCGCTTCATTTTCTGCAGCACGTAACAATGAGAGCGCTAGTGGATGTCTCTGCCCAGCCTCTAGCGCTGCCGCCAGAGCTAATGCATCCTCGCGTCGATAGTCCTGACGAAGATTAATAATCTCTTGTAACTCTGGCTGCCCTATCGTTAAGGTGCCGGTTTTATCTAGCACTAAATCAGTTACTTTTACCAGGCCCTCCATCACATGACCACGCACGATCAGCAAACCCAATTTAGTCACAGCACCTTGAGCAGCTGCCATGGCAGTGGGAACTGCTAGCGATAAGGCACAAGGACAACTAGCAACCAAAACTGAAACTAAAACTGTCCATGCGCGACTAGGATCAAAGTAAAACCAAATTGCTGAGGAAGCAAATGCACTTAGCAATAGGAAGGCGACAAAGTATGCTGTCCATTTTTCTGCAAGACTCACCATTATCGGCTTTGCAAGCAATGCTTGATCCAGGAGGGATGCAATTCCAGCAATACGAGTAGATTGCCCTACTGCCTCAATACGCATAAACAATGGATTGAGAATATTGTGTGTTCCTGCATATACGTGATCGCCAATTTTTTTCTCTACCGGCTTAGATTCACCGGTGAGTAATGACTCGTCTAATGCACTTGCATTTTCAATTAAGACGCCATCAGCAGGTACGACTTCACCAGGGGATACTCGCAATACTTCACCCGGGTTGCAGTTGACCACTGGCACAACTTCGATTTCTTGTATTGCAGGGTAATTAAATGCGCGCTCACAGGTAGCGGGCAATTGTTTTGCTAACGCCTCTGCACCGCCTTGTGCATCCTGTCTTGCCAATAACTCAACATATCTTGCAGCCAATATAAACGCTACAAACATTGTGATGGAATCAAAATAGCTTTTCCCCGACCCCGTTACTAAATTAATAGTGCCTGCAATAAAGGCCAAGGCTAAAGCTAAGGCTATAGGAACATCCATGCCAAGCATATGCGTCTGCTTGACCGACTGAATACTGCGCCAAGATGCCTGGAATATGGGTCCAGCTGAGTAAACGATTACAGGGACAGTGAGAGCCCAACTTGCCCAACCCATCAACAACTCAAACTCAGGTGTAATGTCAGCACCAGTATAGGTTGGCCATGCATACATCATGACCTGCATCATGCCAAGCATCGCAACGCCAAGGCGCATGAGTAATTTACGCCTCTCAACTTTTGCCCTATCCAAAGATTGAGATGGCTCGAATGGCCAAGCCTCGTATCCAATGCGCTCAATTTCAAATAGCAATCGCGCTAAGCTTGTTTTAACTGGAGAAAAGCGCACCATCACTTTTTGAGTGACGTAATTAATTTGTACGTCCTGCACACCCGCGTTACGACGCAAATGCTGTTCGCATAACCATACACAAGCTGCGCAACGAATTTTCTCTAAACGTAGAGTGGTCTCTAAGCTACCCTCATCTCCAGATGGTCGAGTGAAGCGACCACGCAAAGATGGGTCATCGTAAGGCTTAAGTTTTTCTGGAATTTCATTGCTCGCAAGATAGGCCGCTGGCTTGTCACCAGACTGCGAGCGCCTGGCATAGAAAACCTCTAAGCCCTCACCGTGAATGGTTTGGGCAATAGCCATACAACCCGGGCAGCAAAATGATCTAATCTCACTGCCTAATTCTGCTTCGATTAAATCGCCTGGAAGGATCTGGCTTGAGCAGTGATAGCAAACTAAAGAATTTGATTTATTCATTCAATTACTCATGCACGCACTGCGCTACCCCAACCTCTTCGACGCTCGTAAATGACGAACAACACGCCCCATATCACCACGGCAACATATGCCCAAACCCAAGCTACTTGAGAAGAACGTGAACCCGATATATCCAACACGAAGCCAAATATTGCGGGGCCCAATAAACCGCCGCCAAATCCCATTAGCGAGTGCAAACCCATCGCCGCGCCCTTAATATTTTCCTGAGCACTAATGACCAAGCCTGCGGTAAGTGTTGATGAATCTGCCATGATGAAAATAGCATGTCCAATAGCAAGAGCAACAATCAACCACCATGACTGCCCTGTTGAACAAGCAAATGCAATGCCCAATACAGCGCTAGTCAGCATCACAATACAAACCCACTTCTGGCGCCCGACTCTTAGAGCAATCTCATTACCTAATATTGAGGCAGGTACGCCAAAGAAATTAATCACTCCAGCCAAGGTCGTTGCTGCTAAAAAAAAGGATTCTCCTGATGCCACTGCACAAAAAGCGAAAAAGGCAACAATCCAGCTTCTAGATGCAAAGAGCTCCAATGTATGAGCGGTATAGCCAAAAATAAATCCAGAGGCATTTTTATCTTGCAAAACCAGCTTCCATTTACTCACTGGGAAGATGTCGTGCAGACGTATATTGATTGGCCCCTTCCACTTCTCATGCTGCAATGCTGGAATAAAAATCAAGACAATCAAAAATGCAGCCAATGGGCCTAAAGCAATCAGGCTAAATACATAATGCCAACCTAACGCACTCAAAATCCAACCGGAACATAAGTAAGAAAACCCTGTACCAATCCCAAAGAAGGCTGTGTAAAAAGCAATGTGTCGTGTTAGCTCGCCAGACTGAATCCGATCGGACAAAATTTTAAGACCCGGCATATAGGTGCCAGCAAGACCAGCTCCGTTTAATGCCATAAACAATAGTGCGGTCCAAAAGTTATACGCCAACAAACCCATACCAAGAAGTCCGCAAGTAGCAGTAAGACCGCCCACCAAGTAAACCTTGCGTGCATCAACCCGATCGGTCAAGGCGGTTGCCAATGGAACCGCCAGCATGTAGCCAAAGAAAAATGCACTGGCGATTAAGCCTGACTGCAAATTACTGAGGTGCCACTCCTCTTGAAGAGCGGTTAGCACTACCGCGTAGCAAGCAAAGCCCAATAAGGCACAGGTTTGTGCCAAGAGCATAAGGGGGGTATAACCAGCTGAACGGAAGCGCATAAGTAGTCAGTAGAAATGTGAACTCATTCTACTCGCCCAGAACATAAATGACCCGTTACACTAATAAAAAACAAGGCGGAGGCAGTATGAATACCAAGTCACCAATCAACAGAATCCTGCAAATCGGCGCCAGCCTATTTATTGGACTTACTAGCACCTTGGCGAATGCCGATATTTACCCATCTAAACCCATTAAAGCAATTGTCCCCTTTGCCCCGGGAAGCACTACAGATCAAATTGGGCGCGCGTTTGCAGCAAAGATGTCAGAGACCCTGGGTCAACCTGTTGTCATCGAAAATAAGCCTGGAGCGAATGGCTTAATAGGCGCTGATTTTGTAGCAAAAGCACCTGCAGATGGTTATACCATTCTGATTGGGACCAATAGCACCAATGCTGCACTTAAAAGCTTAGTTAAAAACTTACCGTACAACCAAGATACGGCATTCACTCCGATTGGATATTTTGGGTCGGCTCCACTCATTGTTGCAATCAACAATGATGTTCCTGCAAAATCACTGAATGGATTCGTCTCACTTGCCAAAGAAAATCCTGGAAAAATGACTTTTGCTTATGCAAGTACATCGCAGCGCGTTTCTTCAGAAATGCTCGCAAGCTTTGCCGATATCAAAATGACTGGTGTGTCTTATAAGAGTGGACCCAATGCCATGACAGATTTAATCGGCGGCCAAGTCAATATGTTTACATCTGACTTTGGGGTCTCCTTGCCTCAAGTCCAATCAGGCAAAATTCGGGGTCTCGCAGTGACCTCCTTGAAGCGCTCGCCTGTCATTCCAGAATTACCTACCGTGAATGAGGCGCTAGGCATTAAAGGTTATGAGCTGATTGCCTTCTTTGCAGCATTCGGACCGGCTGGCATGCCAAAAGATGCCGTCCTCAAACTCAATCAATCCATTAACAATGCCGCTAAATCCAAGGAGTTAGTCGAAAGACTTTCTGCCAATGGTTTTGAAACTCAACCTGGCACGCCTGAGGCGCTAGGTCAAAAAATTAAACTCGAAACTGCTAAGTGGGCTAAAGCTATAAAAGAAGCAGGAATGCAACCAGAGTAAGTCCTTAGACTTATTGCTGACTACGATTAGGAGAATCCTGAAAACCGTTAGAGCGATAGGTTAAGACTAAGGTATCTCGATAACCATAATCCGCCAATGGCTGAATAGGTGTGGATTCATGGATCATGCGCTGATCATTCATTAATAACAAAGACCAAGGCTGCGTGAGAGTAAAGCGTAGACCCGCAGAACCGGCAGCATCAAATATTCTCGTCTCACCGCCTTTGATGCCTGAACGATCAAGCAAGAAGACTGCTACAAAATCTACGCCATCACGATGAGCGCCCTCAGGCGTAGGACGCCCAATGCCGTCAGTTGTATCAATCCGAAATTGATGCGCCTCAACAAACCAAGTATTGACTTGCTTTAAGCCATTCAAAATATGCGCAAGTCCCAGCAATACCGATTGCCAAGCAGGATCACTTAACAATTCCTTCTGAACAGGCTCAAACCAACGCTCAATACCGCCGTGAAGCGCGTTGTAATCAAGTGATTGCCAGTGCGCTCGATGAGGAACTAAGGTCAATTCATCGCCCTTAATTTCATAACTGGCATGGCGACGGAAGCGATATCGACCACCATCTTTTAAGTATGGATCGCGTGGCAAATCCCCCCAGAACTTTACGAGGCTTTGAAGGTTGGCCAGTTGAACATGACTAAATTGAGCGACGGTCTCGGCGGATATAACCGCGAAACCATCATCACGCAGGGCTTGGTCAATCTGCTTAAGAGGGGTGAGTGGAGGCGCAAGGCCGGCGATGGTCATTCGCTTATTTTAGGGCAGTTAGCACAATCGGGTTTGACCTGTTATCTAGTATTTGAATCAATGAACTAGATTTAAGCGCCCGCGTACTTCACCCACATGCCCTTTAAGGTCATAAAGCTCTTTTGCATCTAGCATGGACACCTTGATATTGCCAACCCGCTTTTCAATAGCCTCAAGATCTTTAAAGTTCTTTTCCTTAAGCTCAGGGTTTTGGGCATTTCTTTCAATCACCTTAAGCTCTTCGTATACCTGGGCTAACTTCAGTCGCAAAAAGAAATTCTTGGCTGATGGGATGTAAGTAAATAACGGAATCAAAATTACCAATAATGGAATAACAATTTTGACGAAACGGCCCGCCCAAACAGCAGTCCAAAATGGCAGGTGACGATGCAAAAATGAAGGCCCATCTTTTAAATAAATTTCTGCATCTACATGCAAGGGAAAATCTAATCCGGCGCTTGATGGAAACTCACCTACTTTTTGTAAGCGCGAATACGATTTTAAAATATCGTATGAAGCACCAAGCACCAGCGAAACCAATGCTGGATTGATATCTTCATGCGCAACTAATGTGGCGGTAGCAGCCATGACTTGAATGTCTTGACGTGGCTGATCATGCTGAATGCTCAATAACCCCCTAGGTACCGTCACTTTAGATAAATACGTGAGGTTGCGGGTATATGCATCTGCCTGATCAAAGTTCATCAAACGAATCCCTGGAATGGAGTAAAACTTCCTCAGGATTGGGGCCTCTGCTGCAGCCACAATAAACACCGCATCTAATTGACCGCTACTTAATTTAGCAATGGCTTCATCAGGTTTTAGTCTCTGCGCGCCAATTTCCTTTTCGGTAATGCCGCTGGCCTGTAATAAATCCTTAGTCAGAGCTAAGGTACCACTACCCTCATTCCCAATGGAAACATTTTTTCCTTTTAGTTGACCTAGTATCTTGAGTTGGCCGCCATCACTTTTAAAGGCGCCATCGCGATACCAAACCCAAATAGGCTCATAAAACATGCCTGCAATTGAGACCAATTTAGGATAATCACCAACGTTAGCTACACCACCCTGAACCATCGCAAAATCTACTCCAGATTTTGGATCATTCAAGAGAGCCAAGTTATCAATAGTTCCGCCAGTAGAGCGGACCTTAAGATTGACACCCTCCTTAGCCAAATCAGCCTTTAAACGCTCTCCGAACTGATAATACAAACCAGTCGGAAATCCCGTAGCCATTTCAATCGATTTGGGTGGCGGTGGAATTAAGATCCAAAGCACACCAAAAAGGATAATTAAAAGCGCAAAAAAGGCTGCCACTAGAGCCAGGGGGTTATAGATCTGTCTTTTGATGAAATTCATTAAAGTCTCTTCATGTTTTTTTGCATTATGCCTCGGGCATGACATAAGGAAAAGCTTTCAAATCCAATCATCTAAATCAAGATAAGATGATGCTTTTTAGAAGCCCTAAAGACCATTATGAATTCAGCAAAAACCAAGGTAGCCCTGGTGACAGGCGCAGGAACGGGAATTGGGAAGGCGGCCGCCAAGGCCCTGCTCAAAGGGGGCTACCAAGTGGTACTGACGGGGCGCAATCTCGATAAATTAGAAAAAGCCATCGCTGATATCGGCGGCGACCAGAGTAACTGCCTTGCCGTATCTTGCGATGTTGGCAAACCCGATGAGGTCAAAAAATTGTTTACCGCACTAAGCGATCGGTTTGGTCGCATAGATGTTTTATTCAACAACGCTGGTATGGGTGCCCCCGCCATTCCCATGGAAGACCTGAGTTACGAGCAGTGGATGAATGTGGTTAATGCCAATCTTTGTGGCGCATTCCTATGCTCACAGGAAGCGATTCGCATGATGAAAGCGCAGTCCCCTCAAGGTGGCAGAATTATTAACAACGGCTCTATCTCTGCTCATGCACCACGACCCATGTCTGCACCATATACCGCAACAAAACATGCGATCAGCGGTTTAACTAAAACAATTGCATTGGATGGGCGTCCATTTAATATTGCCTGCGGTCAAATTGATATCGGCAATGCCGCCACCGAAATGACCGAACGTATGGCTGCTGGCATTATGCAGGCTGATCAATCCATTAAAGTAGAGCCGCGCATGGATGTTGATCACGTCGGAGAAGCCGTGCTTCATATGGCTCAACTCCCACTAGAAAGCAATATTCTATCGATGACAATTATGGCTACCAACATGCCATTTGTAGGCAGAGGCTAAAGCAGTCTTTTGGACTATTGGCGCACTTGATCGATCAGCAGGCGAGCATTATTTGCGCCCACTTTAACCGTCTGGGCTGATGAGATTAAGTCTCCCGCCTCTGGTTTGGCCATTCCAGTTTTGGAGATGCGCACTTCGATACTCGCCTCAGATAATTGAGAGAGCGGCGCGCTTGGATTCATTGCCAATGAATCATTCAAGGTAAAACTCATTGGGAAATCACTAGCAGCAACTTTTAAAACTGCTACCGGCATACGTTCACCAGGCTTGCGAGCAATAACCATCACGATATCGCCCTGCTTAATCTTAGATTTCAGGTCGGGTGACAATTCAATCTTTCCGCTAATCGCCTTGCCCGCCACTGAAGCAGGGGCTTGCGAAGAAAGACCGCCCTTAGAGCGAGCCTCAGCAATCGAACCCTGGATAGCGCGCGCTTCATCGCTATCTGCTGGTATCTGTTTTGCTAATTTCTCCCAAGTCTGAACAGCAGCTTTGTAATTACCAGAGTTATACGCAGCAGTACCCGAAAGCCACAACGCCATCAAATTATCGGGATCAAGCTTTAAAGCCTGATTAATTAACCGCAAAGGCTTACCAGCAAAGTTACCGTCAGCGTTGGTAGCCAATACATCTGCGTAGTCGGCTAATAACTGAGGATCGGAATTAATAAAGTCGCCAGCACGTGCATATGCTTTAGCGGCATCCTCATTGCGACCCAGGATACGATAAGAGCGAGCTAACATCGCCCAACCCTTCAAATTACCAGGATCTTTTTCCATCTTGATGGCAAATTCAGCCACCATTTTTTCAACACCCTCTTGCGTAACCGGCGTCTCAGAATTTTTTTGCGCTATACGGACTGCATCTCCCAAAGAAAAATAGAGCCCCGATGAAAGCACAACAATAAAAATACATAAGCCAATAGCAGTCTTTTTCGTGGAACCTGCAACTTCACGATCATCCTCTACGATCGTATCTTGGAAAAGACGTTGACGCATCTCAGCATGGGCAATTTCGTAGTCAGCAGAATTGATTACACCAGCCTGATGCTCCGCTTCCAATTTATCAAGTTCTTCTCGATAAATGGCAGCATTCATCTGGCGACGTGATGTAGCCGCGCTCTTTGCTGGAAATATAAAAGGTCGTAGCACCAGCACCAATACAAGAACCAAGAGTAGAAAGGCGGGAATCAAAAAGCTAGTCACTAAATTCATCCTTCTTTCTTATCGGCCGCATTGAGCAATGCATCAATTTTTTGATTGTCTGCATCAGTTAGGACAACATTCGGAACACTGCTGTTGCGACGACGTAAATACATTAAGAGGCCCGCAATACCAATACCCAGGATAACGAATGGGCCAATCCAAAGCAACCAGGTCACCGGTTTAACTGGCGGACGATAGAGCACGAAATCGCCGTAACGCTCAACCATGAATGAGCGAATTTGATCGTCCGATTTACCTTCACTAATCAAAATGCGAATTTCACGGCGCAAATCATTTGCTAAATCTGAGCGCGAACCCGCTAAAGATTCGTTCTGACATACCAAGCAGCGCATTTCTTCTGAAATACTAATCAAGCGCTGCTCTGTTACAGGATCATCCGCAAGAGGCGCAGCATCCTTAGCAAATACACTACCAAGACTCAGCGCAATGAATACGGCCAGAAAAATCTGCTTCATGATTTTTTAAGCTCGCTCAACATTGGATAAATTTTTTGATTCAATAAATTCATAGTCAATGGACCGATATGCTTAAAGCGAATTACGCCCGCTTTATCAATAATGTAGGTCTCGGGAACCCCATAGACTCCGTAATCAATCCCAACCCGGCCATTGCCATCAAAAGCAGAAAGAACGTAGGGATTGCCTTGCTTTGCCAACATTGCGAGAGCGTCCTCACGCTTGTCTTTGTAGTCCAATCCAATCACTGGGGCCATTTGAGATTTGGCCAACTCCACCAATACTGGGTGCTCTTCACGACAAGCTACGCACCATGATGCCCAAACGTTGAGGACCCACACTTGGCCCTTCATACTTTCCGGGGAAAATGTTTTATTAGGCTCAGCTAATTGAGAAACCTCAAATGCCGGAGCAGCCTTATTAATTAATGGCGATGGTACTTCATGAGGATCGCGATTAAGGCCAATAGCTAAAAAAACTACTAGCCCCACAAATAAAATGAGTGGAATTAAAAATTTTGCCTTCATGCGAGCTTGCTCTTTAATTTCATTCGATAACGCTTATCTGACATCGCCAACACTCCGCCCAAGGCCATTAGCAGGCATCCGCCCCAGATCCAATCAACAAAGGGTTTGTAGTAAACGCGTACAGCCCATGACTTGTCGCCCAACTCCTCGCCTAGGGACACATAAATATCTCGGGTGAGTCCTGCATCAATAGCTGCTTCAGTCATTGGCATGGTTGATGAAAAATAACTTCTCTTTTCAGGATAAAGACTGGTTTGGGAACCACCATCTTTTGATAATAAGAATGTACCGCGCATTGCTTGGTAATTTGGGCCGCGAGCAGAGTTAACGCCCTGCAATTGAATTTGATAACCACCAACCGTCACCGTATCACCTGCTGACATGCGGACATCTTTTTCTTCTTGGTAGGCACCCACCATCGTGACACCAATGACAAATACCGCAATACCTAGATGGGCTACCTGCATACCAATAAAGGAGCGAGTAGGCTTACCTGCCTTTGCTTGGCGAACAATTTGCATACAGCCTGATGCAATCACCCAAAAAGCCAACATGAAGCCCATGCCAGCAAGCCAAGTAAATTGACCCATGATTAGCGGAATTGCAACTCCTGCAACCAAAGCAACTGCACCGGCGAGCCATAAACGCTTAATGATGCTGATTAAGTTGCTCTGCTTCCAGCTTGCCCATGGACCAATACCCATTAGTACCAACAAAGGAACCATGATGGGTACAAATACGCTATTGAAATATGGGGGACCTACAGAAATCTTGCCAAGATGCAAAGCATCTATCAATAAAGGATAGAGTGTGCCGAGCAGAACGGATCCCGCTGAAACAACTAAAAATACATTTCCAAGCAAGATGAATGTTTCTCTAGAGCTCAAATTAAATTTACCGCCCATCGAACTCTTCGGTGCACGCCAAGCGTAAAGCACCAAAGACGATCCAACCACTAACGATAAAAAGATCAGAATAAAAATACCGCGTCTTGGATCAGTTGCAAATGCATGTACTGAGGTCAATACACCGGATCGAACCAAGAAGGTTCCGAGTAACGACAAGGAGAATGCGGTGATCGCTAATAGTACGGTCCAGCTTTTAAAGCCACCGCGCTTTTCAGTAACGGCTAATGAGTGCAATAAGGCGGTACCCACAAGCCAAGGAATAAATGAAGCATTTTCAACGGGATCCCAGAACCACCATCCACCCCAACCTAACTCGTAATAAGCCCACCAAGAGCCCAGAGCAATGCCAAGAGTCAAGAAAACCCAAGCAGCTGTTGTCCATGGACGTGACCAACGCGCCCATGCCGCGTCTAATCTGCCAGACAGCAAAGAAGCAATTGCAAAAGCGAAGGCCACTGAGAAACCGACATAGCCCATATACAGCATTGGCGGATGAAATACCAAGCCAGGATCTTGCAAAAGTGGATTTAAAGATCGACCATCTTGAGCTGCCGGTAATAAACGCTCAAAAGGATTTGAGGTTGTTAAAACAAATAACAGCAAACCACTAGTGACTAATCCTAAAACACCAATTACCCTGGCCACCATGAAATCATCTAATGCTTTTGAAAGTTGCGCCACCAAGATAGTCCAAGTAGCCAGCAAGAAAATCCACAACAACAGTGATCCTTCATGACCACCCCATACCGCACCTAATCGATAGATCACCGGCATTTGCGAATTGGAGTGCTCGGCAACATAGAGCACAGAAAAATCGTTACTGTAAAAACTCCAAGCCAATATCCCGAAGGCGATCGCTAACAATAAGAAAGCAGTTTGCGCGGTAGGCCTTGCCAGAACTAACCAGTCTCGGCGGCCAAAGTGGGCGCCCACCAAAGGCAGAACCCCTTGAACGAGAGAAATACACAGCGCCAGTACTAATGCGTAATGTCCAAACTCTGGAATCATTTAGCACTTCCGTTTTTTTGTGCCTGATCTAAGGCATGCTTAGCTTCAGGAGGCATGTAATTTTCATCGTGTTTCGCCAGCACTTCGCTGGCAATAAATTCACCATTCGCATTCATGCGACCTTGAATCACTGCACCCTTACCTTCTTTAAATAAATCAGGAAGAATGCCGGTATATGCGACTGGAATGTCTTTCACAAGGTCAGTGATCTTAAAGTGCACAGTGAGGCCATCGCGCTTTAAGGATCCATCCTTCACCATGCCGCCAATCCTAAAGGCTTGACCCTGAGGTGCCTTGCCTGCTGCAACCTCACTTGGTGTGACATACAAAGCGATATTGCTGTTGAGTGCATTCAAGATCAACATCGCAGCAACTCCGATCGCTAGGAGTGCGGCAACAATAATCAATGCGCGTTTATATCTAGGCTTCACTTACCGATCTCTTTATCAAACTGCTCTGCTAGTTGTTGTTGCTTCAACCTGTGCATCACTGCTCTAAAGCGAGCACGCACAAATAGAGGTTCCAATATCAAAACTAAGGCACAAATGCCAAAACTGCTCCACACATAAAGTGCGTAACCGCCCATAGCAAAAAACTCGGAAGGACTATTCCACATCAGCTTTTCACCTCAATTGATTGTCTCACCCAATCCGCATGGGCTTCACGCTCCAAAATGATTGCCCTCACTCGCATTAAGGTAACTGCAATGGTGTACATCCAGAAGCACAGGGCCATCAATAACATCCCCCAGAGCATGGTTTGTGCCATAGCCGGTGATTTAGTCAATGAAACGGATGCCCCTTGATGCAAGGTGTTCCACCATTTCACTGAAAAATAAATAATGGGTACATTAACCACGCCCACCAAAGCCAAAATTGCACTAGCTTTGTCAGCGCGGCGCGGATCGTCAATAGAGGCTCGCAGGGCAATAAAGCCCAAATAAAGAAATAACAGAATTAATTCAGAAGTAAGGCGCGCATCCCAAACCCACCAAGTACCCCACATTGGTTTACCCCAAAACGCGCCAGTCCATAAAGACAGAAATGCCATCCAGGCACCTATTGGCGCAAGCGCCTGCGCCATCATGGCAGACAAGCGGGTATTAAAAACAAGTCCGAGCCCAGCCCAGGCAGCCATCACTAAATAGATGAACATCGACATCCATGAGGCCGGTACATGGATAAAGATAATTCGATAACCTTGTCCTTGAACAGCGTCGACTGGCGCAACAAAAAAACTAACCCATAAACCGACGGCACCAAACAGGAACGTTAAAACCCAGAAAAATGGGATGAGCTTCCCTGCAACCGGATAAAAGGTGCTGGGGCTCGATAACTTAAACCAGTTAATCAAGCGGTGGTTAGAAAAGTGATTTGTTTGACTCATTCGATTGCAATCTTTACAGCAGCTGTACTCACCCAAGGGACAAATGCTAAAGCTAAAATCAATAATGCGCCTAGCAATGAAAAATGACCTGATGTATCTAAACCAACGCTATGGGCATATACAGCGCCAGCACCAAAAATAAGGACCGGAATAAATAAAGGCAGTATCAATAAGCTTAGTAACACGCTGCCACCCCTCACTCCCAAGGTCAATGCAGCACCTATTGAGCCCAGCAAGGATAGCACTGGCGTACCCAATAGTAGAGTAGTCATCAGCACATACAAAGAGCCAGCATCCAAATCAAACTGAATACCAATAATTGGGGCTAAGAGTACTAGCGGTAGACCACACACAATCCAGTGAGCAATAATTTTTCCAGTCACGAGTAAGGCCAGAGGCTGAGGTGATAAAACTAGCTGCTCCAGAGAGCCGTCTTGATAGTCGGCTGCAAACATTCGATGTAGACCCAACAAGGTAGATAACAAGGCTGCCACCCACAGAACACCAGGTGCAATTTTGCGCAACAAGGCAGCGTCTGCACCTATTCCCAAAGGAAACAGGCTGGTTACGACTACAAAGAAGAATAAAGCTGTCAGCACCTCACTCTTGCGGCGCATAACCAACAATAAATCGCGGTGAATGATCGCCAGTAAAGCCTTCATAGATCAAGCGCCTTGACATGTGGAAGCATCACCTCTTGATGACTAGTCAATACTACCAAGCCGCCAAACTCCACATGCTCAGCAATGAGGCCCTGTAAAGCTTGCACCGCATGGGCATCTAAAGCATTGAATGGCTCATCCAAAATCCATAGCTTTGCTTGACGCGTCAACATACGAGCCATCAAGACGCGTCGCTTTTGACCGGCCGACAAGCAACTGACCAGCAAGTGTTCGCGCCCGCGCAAACCAAAACGCCAGAGGGCGGATAAAGCCTTCTCTTCCGGCAAATGAATATCATCTAGAGCGGCATAGAGTTGTATATTTTCCAGCGCAGTGAGGTCCTCCTTTAAGGCATCACGATGCCCCAGAAATAGAAGCTCACGATGATAGGTAGAAGGATCCTTATTAATTGATAGACCGCCCCATAAAATCTCACCAGCTTCTGGCTTAGATAAACCCGTCAATAGTCTTAGTAAGCTGGTTTTTCCAACACCATTCTCACCACGCACGTGCAGACACTCTCCACTAGCGACTGTTAAGTTGAGCCCCTCAAATAATCTTCTTTCACCGCGCACGCACGCAAGACCTCGCGCTTGAAGCGTCAAAGCTGGTTTGCTGGAGGAGGAAGATGTATTGACTGTCATGTAGGGCAATGGCTTGATTCAAACCACCCCAGGCATTGTCTGAGAACCTATTGGCACTGACAAACCAGAAAAAGTGGAATTAAGGGAATAATCCCTTTCAATTCAATTACTTATGAAATTATAAACTGAGTCGACCAAGAACAAAAAAACCACCCGCAGGTGGTTTTCTCTATTAAATCAATTACTTAGCTCACACTGAGATCACTTCAGACGCTTAGTGATTTCTGCAATACGCTGGCCATAGAGTCTGGCAGTCTCTAAATCGCCTGCATTCACTTCATCCGCACTTGCGTCAGATGGGGTCTGCATCATGGCTCCAGCAGATGAGCCAACATAGTTAATGTCATCACGCTTGGCAGCTTTAGAGTTGGAAGGCATCAATCCAGTTCCAACCCATATGCCATTGTGCTGCATTGCTAGAGTAAAGAAGTAATGCAAGGTGGAATGCTTATCACCATTCATCGTGGCTGAATTAGTAAAGCCGCCGAATACTTTATCTTTCCACTGTTGTGAAAACCATTGTTTGGAACTTGCATCAGCAAACTTTTTAAATTGCCAGCTGACAGTTCCCATGTATGTTGGCGAACCAAAAACAATGGCATCAGCCTCATTCACGGTTGCCCACTGTGCATCAGTCAAATTACCTTCAGCATCAATTGCCACCAATGTAGCATTGGCACCTTTGGCAACTGCCTCCGCCTGTTTTACTGTGTGACCATAACCACTATGAAATACCACTGCAATTTTTGTCATCAGAATCTCCTTTCAAGAATGTAATGTCGTATTAATTATTTATATTTTGCAACTGCGTTTTATTTCCAGAATAAAGCAATTTTTTGCGACAAGTCAGCCTTAATAGAAAGCGCCCTCTTTTGCATCACGCCTTCATATGTTGCCTCAATCGTATAGTCTCCAGGCGCCAGGTTAACCAGCATATAAGGTCCGTCTGCTTGAGCTTCAAAGACTATCTGCTTTTTAGCTGAACTCATGATTTTGATAGTTGCGCCAAATATCCAGACACCCCTGCCATTTTCAATTTGAGACATTTCCAAAAGCAACGGCCATTGCTTAGCCTCAGCAAGAATGGCTACCGTCTCACCCTCACCAACACCGCCAGTGATATAGGAAATTCCTTGTGAATACTGCGTCTCCGGAATTTGTGCCAGAGACAAGGAGCTCATTAAAATCAAATGGGCGGACAGGATTATTTTTAAAAGTGTTTTCATACTTCCATCCTACGCCTGATTGAGCCATAAAAAAAGCCCCGATAGGCGGGGCTTTTGTACGCTAGAACACTTAAGCCTATGGCGTCATCACAATTGCGCCAGAAACTTTTCTACCCTCAGCAGCGCGATGTGCATCTGCTGCTTGCTCTAAAGAAAACTTAGCGCCAATTTGCACTTTGACCTGCCCTTTAGCAATTGCATCAAATACTGCCTTAGCATTTTCTTTTAATAAGGCTGCAGTTGCGTTGTGCGGAAACACAGAAGGTCTTGTTAAAAACAGACAGCCTTTCTTATTTAAGATTTCTGGCTGAATCTCTGGAGCCGGTCCAGATGCAGCGCCGAATAAAGCCACCGTGCCAAATGGGGCAGTGCAATCCAAAGAACCCAAGAAAGTGGTCTTTGCAACAGAGTCATAAACCACGTTGGCTTTTTTGCCGCCAGTCGCTTTAATGACTTCCTCAACCCAATTAGGCTGAGAGTAGTCAACAACCGCATCACAACCTGCCTCTTTAGCGGCAGCAAACTTTGCAGGAGAGCCAACTGTACCAACAACAAAGGCGCCTAAGGCTTTCGCCCAGCCTGCCAAAATCTGACCAACGCCACCTGCAGCTGCGTGCACAAGCACCACATCGCCAGCTTTTACTTTATATGTTTTCTGGACCAGATATTGCGCAGTCATCGCCTTAAAGAAAACGGCTGCAGCTACTTCATCAGAAATACCATTTGGTATTGATACCAACTTATCCGCCGCAACATTACGTGCACTTGCGTATGCGCCGATACCAGCATTCATATAAACCACGTGATCGCCAACCTTAAAGTCAGTGACGCCATCACCCACAGCCTCAACAACGCCCGCAGCTTCATGACCCAGACCAGTAGGCATCTCTAGAGGGTAAACGCCAGAGCGCTGATAAACGTCAATGAAATTAAAACCAATCGCAGTTTGACGAATTTGCACTTCACCTTTTGCTGGTGGAGGCAGTTCTTTATCTATTACTTTAATTACGTCTGCACTACCCAGTTCAGTCAGACTAACAACTCGAGCTTTTGTCACGTGTCACCTTATTATTTTTATAGAGAGAAAATAATCATACAGTAAGGGCATCTTCTTCAATCACTGCCCAGGTACTATCACCCAACTTCTTCACTGCCATCGAATAAGTCCAGCCCTCCGGAATCCCGCAGCTCCATTCTCTTGGACCGTTCTGAATTAAGACATTGACGCCATTTCTGCTGTCGTAGTACAGGTGGTAAATTTTTCCGTGAATTGGATTAAAGCTAAATTTAGCGCTGTGCACCATCTCGGTAGCATCAAGCCTGGCCTGTAAAGCTTTTGCTTGCTTCATTAACACTTCAGCTTGCTCCATGATGCGGTCGTATTCTAACTTCGCATTCTGGCGCGCTACGTTAACAGCCTTGTCTTTTTCTTCGGTGACCTTGATAGGCGCAAATACAGGGGCACCCACTTCCATTGGATATTCAATCCCTGCATGACGCGCTGGATCGGTATCTTCGATTCTCATGAAATGCCCTGTATCTACTAAATAAATAAAAAAATTATGTGTTACTTAATCAAGCCACAAGCAATACGTGGACCAGAATTGCCGGCAGGCTGGGACTTGTAATCATCTGGATCTCTGTGAACAACCACTGAACGACCCACAATTCCAGTTGGACCTGTGTTTACAGCAAAGCCATGTAACTTGGCGCTATAGGTTGCGTTGCCATTTGCATCAGATTTAATGTTGGGCATATCCCCCGCATGATTCATGCCGCTATTTGGCATGCCATGGGATTTTGTTTCAGGATTAAAGTGACCGCCTGCGCTAGTTGCGTCAGGAGCAGAACAATCTCCTTTTTCATGAACATGAAATCCTTGCTCTGCATTAGGCTTCAATCCAGAAAATTTACCATTGATGAGCACGTCATTGCCTTGCCAAACAAATGTTACTTCGCCCTTGGCTTGAGACCCTGATCTTGAATCTAAACTCGCGCTTGCTTTTTGACCGGTACCTTGCTCCATCGATTGGCAGGCTACCAAAGAAAAAATTCCTGCAGCGGAAAGAGCAATCGAAATTTGCTTTAATGTTGTACTCATCTGGATCTCCTTTATTGAGGCTCTCACAGGAGCCTTCCAGTAAAGTGTGACATAAATCCCAGGCTTTTGCTTAGCGCTTATAGAAGCTCAAAGTTACCTCGCCGAGCTCAATCCCAAACTTACTCATTTTGGCCTTGTTGAGCATCACTTTAGGGGTCATTAAGTACATCCAATCATTGAATTGCACATGGTAAATAGTGCCATCCACAGGTAAGGCAAGGGTATAAGTCCAATTTAAGGCATTGCCAGCCAATTGACCCTGCGCATCCCCAACCACGTCATCCGCTCTACCAATGTAAGTTCCCGGGGACTGCTCGGTAAGCGTCCAAATACGCTTTTGCTTGGTGCCATCAGAATATTCAAAGCTTTCATCCAGAGTGCCAACTTTTTTTCCATCAACCATAGTCCAGCTTGCTTTGATCAATACCGTAAAGCGTTTCTTTACTTCGCCACTGCGATCGGTGAAGATGCCATAGGCATCAATCGTTCCAGAAAAGTATTCACTCAAATCAAGGACAGGTTTTTCATTGGCATATTGAGAAACTTGTGGCGAAGAGCATGAGACTACAAATAGCCCAAAGAATGCCAACGTGATGATTCGGGAAAAAAGTCTTTTCATGGATTAACAAGCCTCATTAAAAATAGGCGGAGGACAAGACTGTCCAAGCAACTCAGTCCGCAACTTAGGGGCACTTGTTTTTGGGTCAAGCCAGATCCCAAAAAATGCTTTTGAAAATTCAATCCCAGGTACCTGTGCAATTTGCTTACCGTCGTGATAGAAAGTAGTTCCTTGCTTAGGAGAATAGATTGCTGTGAGCGTTTGCCCAGACTCTACATTTGGCAAGAAAGCAGTTAACTCTTTTCCCCAAAGCGCTGCCTGAGCCTCTGGCACCCCAATACGCTTCATCTCTTCAGCGCTGCGATTAGCAATAGAAGCCCCAGAAAAAGATTTTTGATAGCGTAAATTCAATGCGAAATCAGGAGAAGAAAGTGAGCCAACCCGATAAAACGCAGCATCATATACATGGAGACCAAACCAAGTGAGTCTGCCACTGCCCTGCAATTTTGCAGCACTTATATTGGGGGGCAGTTCAATTGGCTCGCGAGCAAAGCTATTTGATAGGAACACTGCCAAAAAAGTCAGCGCCAGAAATAATGGCATTTTCTTCATGAAGAGATCGCTCCTGATTTGGACTTCACCAAACGAAGTGCAGCCGGCCCAAAAAGGCTAGAAATTGCATGTCTATTCTTAGCAAAAAATAGATACCCTAATTTTAGGAATGGCTGCAAGGACTTTCTTGAAAATAACCAGGCAAGGCGCGGCAAATCCGCACGGCGATATGCTTCAGGAAATACACCCACACCCTGAATCAATTTACCGCTAGCAAATTGACCATACATAGCAGCTAGAGCAGCCTCACATGACACGCCCACTTTTTGAGGGTCAAACTGCTCAGAATTGATATCAACAAAATCTAATAAATTAGCCTGATTGCGTCCTGACAAAAAAAGAATCTCCGCCTGACATAGTGGGCAAGCGCCATCGTAGAACAAAGTGAGTTTCTCTAGTTGAGTCATGGTTCAGCAAGTTTACGGCTTATTCAATAAACTGGTTGGCACTAATACTATTAAGGCTGTTATGCAAAATGAGATTGCGCTGAATGTATTTGGAGAGCCGCTGATTCCCTGCTCCTTTGACCCCCTAACAGGTTTTTTTAGAGATGGTTGCTGCAAAACCAACGAAGAAGATGTAGGCAGTCATTTGGTATGCGCCATCGTGACAGATGCTTTTTTGCAATTTAGCCTACAAAAGGGGAACGATCTTATTACCCCCAGACCAGAATATCGATTTCCTGGCTTGCTTGCGGGCGACCAATGGTGCTTATGCATCAATCGCTGGGTTGAGGCATTAAACGCCAATTGTGCTCCTTATATCAAGCTAGAAAGTACACACATTAAGGCACTAGAAACAGTGCCGATGAATATCCTCAAGGAATACGCGAGAGAAGTTTGAAGGCTTTTTATACCGACCATTTTGTATTGCCGCTACCGGCAGGACATCGCTTCCCAATGGAGAAGTACTCACGCTTACGAGATTTAGTGGGTTCACAAGCAGGTATTGAGTTAGTTGAAGCGCCGTCAGCAACAGATACACAAATTTTGTATGCACATGATCCAAGCTACCTCATCAAAGTTATTGGTGGGACGCTTTCAGCACAAGAGCAAAGAGAAATTGGTTTCCCCTGGAGCGCTCAAATGGTTGAGCGCTCACGACGTTCAGCAGGTGCCACTGTTGCTGCCGCCAAAACAGCTTTGCAAGAAGGTATCGCCGCCAATCTAGCTGGAGGCACTCATCATGCCTATCGCGATACTGGAAGTGGATTTTGTGTATTTAATGATTCCGCTATCGCAGCACGCACCCTGCAAAAAGAAATTAACCCAGCCTTAAAAGTTGCTGTGATTGATTTAGATGTTCACCAGGGAAACGGTACTGCAGCGATTCTACAAAATGACGATTCCATCTTCACTCTATCTATTCACGGGGAAAATAATTTCCCGTTTAAAAAAGAGCAAAGTGATTTGGATGTGGGTATGGCTGATGGCTGCAATGATGAAGTTTATTTACACTCATTGAGTACAGCTCTTGATCAACTGGATTCACGCTTTAAGGCAGATTGCCTCATTTTCTTGGCTGGCGCCGACCCACATGAGGGCGATCGACTCGGAAGGCTGGACATCAGTAGGGATGGGATGCGTTTGCGAGATGAAATGGTATTTCAGTACGCACTAGATCGGCAACTGCCTATTGCATTCTCAATGGCGGGCGGCTACGGCAAAGAAATTGAATCTACCGTGGATATTCATTTTCAGACCATCAAAACCGCCCTGCAATTTCAAAAACAATATTAAATCTTCAACATTAAATACTTAGCCCTTCTTTTTTGAGGGGGCTTTTTGACTGGCAAGATTGCTGACATTCTCAACGCTCTTCTCGAAATTGGTAAATGAGTCAGCCATTGCGGCTCTAATCAATTCAAAATTCTGCAGCGCATTATTAAAAGATGTTTTAAATACGGATACATAAGCCTCGCTACCAACTGGTGCGTTATCAGTGGCCTCATTTACAAAGTGAATCAAGTCTGCTTTAGATTCTTGAATCATCGTTTCAGCAATATCTGCCAGCTCTTGATTGCCACTCTTTAATACTTGCAATAGCTGATTGTGATATTGAGTAATCTCTTTAGCTGCATCCTGCAATACTTCAGCATGTACATACTCGAAAGCAGATCTAGGATCTTGAGTTTTCATTAACTCAGACACCCGCTTCTGAACCATTGCGGCTAACTCTTGTGTAGCTTGCTGATTGATCTGCGCAATGGCCTGAGCACTTTCCATCGCCACACGTCCTGCGGCCCTGGTTGCATCAACAGCGCTCTGTTGCCCTGGAATCGCCTTCATATCAAATGGTTTCTTGCTCATATCAACCTTTCAGATGGGTAGTGTCAGCTACCAATCTACTCTCCTGCGGATGGGTTTCTATAGAGAAATACCAGTAGATAGAATTCCCTGCAGAAAGACAGCCCCCAGGTATCGCCAGACTTTTAAGCATCATGGCTGGGGTGATTTGAGAAAACGTTGACTTATGTAGTCTGAAAAACAGCAAAGGTAAGTATGTTGATCAAACTTGCTACATCACCCTCAGCAGGCCTTGTAGAGAGATAGGCAAAAATGCAGGCGCCCAAGATAATCAGCGCTCCCGCCACTAGACTCCAACTTCTGATATTTGATCGCACTATATCCCTTTACTTGATTAAGCTTTTTGCATTGTCCATCACAATTTAATCGCAGCAAAGTGTGATCTGGCGGCTTGCTGACTTTATTTTAAGTGCATACTAGAACCACTATGAAAGCGACACACTGGACACAACACTGGCACCATATCAGCGCCATATCAAGGCTGATTATTGTTGCAATTGCTGGATTTGGGGCATTTGCCCTACTCTCCCCTAGCTCGTCATCCACTATTAGTCTAGCCCTCTCTTGGGCGCTAGCCGGAAGTCTTTACCTAGCCCTTACTTACATCATGATGTTCTTTTCAACCCAAGAAAATATCTTGGGGCTTGCAAAGAAAGAAGATGATGGCGCTGCAATCATCCTGCTCATCATTATTTTGGCAGCAGCTGCAAGCCTGATCACTATCGTGATTATTCTCTCGGGCATCAAAACTCTTCCTATTCACTTGGCAATTCGTCATGTTTGCTTAGTGCTGGGCACATATGCGATCTCTTGGTTATTTATACATACAGCTTTTGCCCTGCATTACGCTCACGCCTACTATCAAGAGTTTGAGAAAACTAAAGAAGCCCCCATGCTATTTGCGGGCAAGCAAAGACCTACTTATGTAGACTTTCTTTACTTTTCCATGGTGATTGGCATGACATGCCAGACTGCTGACGTCAATATTGCCAGCTCCAGAATCCGGTTTTTAGTTATGATTCAGGGAATGACTGCTTTTGTTTTCAATGCTTCCCTGCTTGCACTAGCAATTAATCTCATTGCAGGTGTTGTGGCGTTTACATAGACTTAGTTTTCCCTAATCATGGGATGGGGAAATAAAAATACTCGCTGATGCGAGTATTTTTATTAAATACCGATAACAATTAAGTGCGATTTATTGCAAGCTAACTGGCTTGCCATCAATCCATGTGCCTTTTACTTTAATGTTGCGAATATCAGCTGGCGCAGTTTGGCGTGGGTTCTTTTCCAAGATCACTAAGTCAGCTTGCTTGCCAACCTCTAAGCTACCGACGATATTGTCTGCAAAGATTTGATAAGCAGCATCAATGGTGATGGCACGGAGTGCATCATCAACCGATACCGCTTGATCTGGCCCCAATACCTTTTGTGGCGGCAACTGCCATAAGCGCGTTACTTCTTCGCTGACGTAATTTAAAGGACCGACATTCGAAACAGGTGAATCACTATGTAAAGTAAATTTACCGCCAGCACGTTTGAAGTCACCAGCTGGATCTATACGCTTAGCGCGCTCTGGCCCGATAATATGATCATTAAATGCAGCGCCCCAATAATCTACGTGACCAATAGTAAAGCTAGGCACTACTCCTAACTTAGCCGCTTGCTTTACTTGAGCCTCAGTATTAACTGTGAAATGCTCCATGCGTAATCGACGATCTTGAGGCTTGGGATTGTCAGACAACAGTTTTGTATAGCTCGCTAAAGTTTGATCAATCGCCTTATCTCCATTGGAGTGCGTAGAAATTTGCCAACCTTGATCAAAGAACCCCTTCATAGAAGCATAAATTTCGGCATCTTTATAGTTCAGCGCCCCGCTCCATTTGGAATTTGTTGGGTAGGTATATGGCGCATTTAAAGCAGCTGTTAGACCTTGAGTAGAGCCGTCTGAAATATATTTAATGCCAATAAAACGCAATTTGTCATCGCCCTCATTTGGCTTAACAGAGGTTTTGCCTGTGGGCAAAGCCTGGCTAAACAAATATCCCCGCACCCGAATAGGTGCTGCATCTTTAGCAAATATAGCCTTATAAATTGCCACTTCTTTATCAACGCCAAAATTGCCGCCAACACTCATTTCAGAAGCAGTAGTGACGCCTGTTGAGGCAATTTTCTTCATAGTGCCTTGAATGGCGCCAAATAATTGAGCCTCAGTAGGAGCTGGCATTTTTGTCATAAATGGCAAGTAAGAAGGTGGCTCTACCAATTTGCCCGTGAGCTTGCCTTTAGCATCCTTCACGTAGATACCGCCACCAGGAGGATTTGGTGTTTTATCAGTAACGC
Organism: Polynucleobacter sp. AP-Capit-er-40B-B4; assembly: GCF_018882245.1. Taxonomy (GTDB): domain Bacteria; phylum Pseudomonadota; class Gammaproteobacteria; order Burkholderiales; family Burkholderiaceae; genus Polynucleobacter. The sequence continues at coordinate 242,628 of NZ_JACVOV010000002.1, forward strand.
CAGCTAACTCCAAAGCCTTGTGATTTACATAACCAATATGACCAGATTGATTCACGATAAAGATCGGAACATCTTTAGAAACTGTATCCAAATCATCCGCAGTGAGTTCGGCCATAAATGGTGTGGTGCGTGATGGGTCAACACCAAAACCAAATAGCCAGCCACCAGTAGGGACATCTTTGAGGGCAGCCTTCATTTTCTTGATCAATGTTTCTTTGGTGTCATACGGCAAAGTAAAGTTGCTCAAATTCAAACCCAAGCCTTCAAATACTGAAGTCACCAGAATATGCACATGGGGCTCCACAAATCCCGGCATCAAAGTTTGACCTTTTAAATCAACCACCTTAGTAGATTCAGTCTGCCATTCCTTGGTAACGACATCTTTTGTACCGACTGCAACAATCTTGCCGTTTTGCACTGCAAGCGCTTGAACTTCTTCATTCTTAGAATTCACGGTAACAATGGGACCGCCATAAAAAATCGTATCCGCATTACCTTTAGCAAAAGTGACTACGCATTGCACCATTAATAATGCAGAAAGTAGTTTTGGTGCGAATTTCATATTCTTATCCTGGTGCTCTATTGATTAACTCAGAATGAGTAGTCTGCGTATTTAAAACTTAAACGTTGCAGCCAGCTGCGGGCCTTTAAATGTCGTTTTTTGCAGCAGGCCATCGCCCTTCATATCGTAGTACATGGTGCGGTAGGCAAGCGATACGTCTACCCAGTTTTCAAATGTTTTACCCACACCAAGAATACCCTGCCAAGTCATATTGGTAGTGCCACCACCCCCGCCGATATCTGCATAGAAGGGGATATACCAAGCGGAATCTGCAATGCGATAGCGGCCTTTAAAACCAACAATAGGATCAAGAGTGGAGACAGATTTAGAGTCAACCAAACCTTTTGAATATCCATATGCAGACAAATCTGCTGAGACAGTAGCCGTTGCCATAATGCCACGCGCACCCAATAATCCATCCACATAAATATTCTGATTATTGAGAACGGTGTAGGTTGCCGCTCCAGTAATAATATTTTGTTGCAGTGTTACTTTGTTTGCGGCATTCACCGGCACTGCTGCCCCACCCAATTGAGGTGGCTGCACGGAAATATTTGAATTACCTGTCGTTTGCAAAGTTGCAGATACGAGATCGCCGAAGATACCCCATTTACCGAAGTGCGCCTCTGCGGCAATCATCCCACCAGACTTCAGATTTCCGAGCACATCCGATGATGAAAGATTGGCAGTATTGATATAGCGATCGTTATAAAAGAGTGTTGAAGAAATGCCTGATGACCATAAATATGGGGTCACCTCAAAGCGCCACTCATCTGCAATCTTAGGAAGGGGCGATAAACCTTGATCAGCATAAGCAACACTAACGGTAGTCAAGACTGCCGATACGGATAAGATTGACGCAAGGATTTTTTTCTTCATAAAAGCTCTATTGGAATAGGGTGGATGAGGCTAAGTAGCCCAATCTTGAGGACGATTATAGACAAGCGGGGCTGTTCAAAAGCCTGATTTAAGCCTTTAAACAGCTAATATGGCGCCAATAGTTGTTTATCTAATAATTCGATCATAAATATCAAATTTATTCATTAGACAAATAAACAACTGAGGTTCAAAATTCATCCAGTTGCATTAGCTACTAAAAAGATTGATTAACCAAAACAAGGAGCACAGATGTCCATTATCAATACCGCAGTTCAACCATTTAAAACTGAAGCCTTCCACAACGGCAAGTTTGTAACCATCACTGACGAAACCCTCAAAGGTCATTGGTCTGTTCTGATTTTTATGCCAGCAGCATTTACATTCAACTGCCCAACAGAAATTGAAGATGCGGCTGAGAACTATGCTGAATTCCAAAAGATGGGTGCTGAAGTGTATATCGTGACAACTGATACACACTTCTCACATAAAGTTTGGCATGAGACATCCCCTGCTGTTGGTAAAGCAAAGTTCCCACTCGTTGGCGATCCAACACACACATTGACCAATGCATTTGGCGTTCATATTCCTGAAGCTGGTTTGGCATTGCGTGGAACATTCATCATCAACCCAGAAGGTGTGATCAAGACTGCAGAAATTCACTCTAACGAAATCGCACGTGACATTTCTGAAACATTGCGCAAGCTCAAAGCTGCACAGTACACAGCTGCACACCCAGGCGAAGTATGCCCAGCTAAGTGGAAAGAAGGCGCAGCAACATTGACTCCTTCTTTGGATCTCGTAGGCAAGATCTAAGCTGAAGCTCCAATCAATAGACTCTCTTCGGAGAGTCTATTGGAGAGGACAAGATCCTGCCCAATAGACTCACCTAAAAAATTACCCAAGGAAATTACCATGCTCGATACCAATATCAAATCTCAGTTAAAAGTGTATTTTGAAAAGATTGTTAGCCCTATCGTTCTCGTGGCCAGCCTAGACGACAGCGACAGTTCACAGCAGATGCTTGAACTTTTAAATGAAGTGGCTGAGCAGTCTGACAAGATTACCGTCAAAACAGATGGTAAAGCTACGCATACTCCTAGCTTCACTGTAAGCAAGCTCGATCAAGAAGCGCGCATTACCTTTGCAGGACTGCCAATGGGCCATGAAATGACCTCATTCATATTGGCTATTTTGCAAGCTAGCGGCTATCCAGCAAAAGTAGAGCAAGCGATCATTGATCGCATCATCAAGCTTGATAGCAAGCTCAGCTTCCAGACTTTTATTTCTTTGTCATGCCATAACTGCCCTGACGTTGTGCAAGTACTCAATCTCATGGCAGCCCTGAACCCAAATGTCACACATGAAATGGTTGACGGCGCCCTCTATCAAGAATTGGTAGATCAATTCCAAATTATGGCGGTACCAACTGTGATCTTGAATGGTGAAGTGTTTGGCCAAGGTCGCATGAGTGTTGAAGAGATTGTGGCTAAGCTCGATACCGCAAGCCCTAAAGAAGAGGCCGCAAAACTCTCCGCCAAAGATCCGTATGACGTTTTAGTCATCGGCGGTGGGCCTGCTGGTTCCGCAGCAGCAATTTATGCAGCACGCAAAGGCATCCGCACCGGCATCGTGGCAGAGCGCTTTGGTGGTCAGGTCATGGATACCATGGGCATTGAAAACTTCATCTCAGTTAAAGAGACTGAGGGACCTAAATTGGTTCAAGCGCTTGAGCAACACGTAAAGAGCTACGAAGTCGACATTATGAATTTGCAACGTGCCAATGCATTGCGTAGAACTGCCAATGGTCTCGAAGTGGAGTTAGTTAATGGTGCGGTGCTTAAGAGCAAATCCGTGATTTTGAGTACTGGTGCCCGCTGGAGAGAGATGAATGTTCCTGGCGAACAAGAATATCGTGGCAAAGGTGTAGCGTACTGCCCTCACTGCGACGGCCCTTTATTTAAAGGCAAGCGTGTTGCTGTCATTGGCGGCGGTAACTCTGGCGTTGAAGCTGCAATTGATTTGGCCGGCATCGTGAGTCACGTCACCTTGATTGAGTTTGATAGTAAATTACGTGCTGACGCAGTGCTTCAGAAGAAAATGGCTAGCCTGCCAAATGTAACCGTCATCATGAGCGCCCTTACCAAGGAAGTATTGGGTGCAGGTGGCAAGGTCAATGGCTTGCGCTACCAAGATCGCACCAATAATTCCGAGCATACGCTTGAGCTTGAAGGCATCTTTGTGCAAATCGGCTTACTGCCAAATACAGATTGGCTCAAAGGCACTATCGAGTTGTCAAAACACGGTGAGGTCATTGTCGATGCAAAAGGCGAAACTTCCTTGCCTGGCGTATTTGCAGCAGGTGATTGCACGACAGTTCCCTATAAGCAAATCATCATCGCCATGGGCGAAGGTGCCAAAGCTTCTCTCGGAGCATTTGATTACTTGATTCGCTCATCGGTTACCGAGCCCGAAGAGGCGGTAGCTGCTTAATGGGATCTAGAGTATCCGCAGGAAAATAAAGGGGTCTACGGACCCCTTTTTACATACAAATGAATTACCGCATATTCAAACTATCTAGATATAAATTACACTGAAGCATCTTTTTGTATTTACACATCCCCGAGGAATCAGAATGAGCTTAATTGACAAATTACAGTGGCGTTACGCAACTAAAAAAATGGACTCCACAAAATCCGTACCCCTGGAGAAGGTTGAACAAATTCTAGAAGCCATTCGCCTCACTGCTAGCTCGAGCGGATTACAGCCATATGAGGTACTTGTCATTACCAATAAAGCTATTCGCGAAAAGATTAAAGCGATTGCTTGGGATCAATCTCAAATTGTCGACTCTTCTCATTTGCTGGTTTTTGCAGCCTGGGATACCTACACAGCAGATCGCATTAATCAAGCATTTGATATGACCGAGAAGATTCGCAACTTCAAAAGTGAAGCTGGTGACATCTATCGTCAAAAGCTACTCAGTGGCTATACAGCTCGTGATGCTGAAACCAACTACACCCATGCAGCAAAGCAAGCCTACATTGGATTAGGGACGGCACTCATTGCCGCTGCTTACGAACAAGTGGATTCCACACCAATGGAAGGATTTGATGCTGCAGCTCTTGATGAAATTCTCAATCTCAAAGCAAAGGGCTTGCGTAGCGTTGTCATGCTGCCACTGGGCTATAGAAAAGCAGATGAGGATTGGTTGATGAACCTGAAAAAAGTCAGAAAACCCAAGGAAAGTTTTATTACTTGGATCGAATAAGCAATCTCATTCCTGGAAAAACAAAAGCCACCCGAAGGTGGCTTTTTTTAACACTAAAACTAATCAGCTAATTAAGCAGAAGCTTTACGGCTTTTAGCAGCTGGCTTAGCAACAGCGTATTGACCTTGAATGTTTGCCATAGCAGCATCAACACTCTTCTCAAAGTTAGCAAATGCGTCAGTTGCAGATGCGCGAACTTGGTCGAACTGTTGGAGTGAAGACTCAAATGCAGTTTTGAATGCAGAAACAAACGCCTCAGAACCAGCAGGAGCTGTCTTAGTAGCTTCTTTAACAAACTTAACCAAATCAGCACGTGCGTCATCAATAGAAGCGTCAACTACTTGAGCAACTTCTTTGTTACCGTTACGAACTACTTGGTTTACTTTAGCTTGGTAAGCAGCAGCGTATTTAGCAGCTTCTTGAGCAGCTTCTGGCTGAGCTAATTTAGCCAATTGTTGTGGATCTTTGATTGCTAACAATTGTGAGCTTGCATCTTGAGCAACAACTAAAGCATCTTTAGCAGCAGCTTGGTTGATTTCAGCTAACTCTTGAGCGCTTTCAACAGCAACTTGTGCCAAATGTTTAGCGTTTTCGATTGCTTTAGCTTGTGCATTAGCAAATTGATCGTTTAATTGAGTTTGAAACATGATTTATCCTAACTTTAGTTAATTGTGTTTTTTTATTGCGATGCACCATTTTAAGAGCCACATTTTCCAAAAGCAAGATATTTTTGTTGCAAAGCAACATATTTTTTACTAAACCGCATTTCAAGGCTTTAAATGAGGTATATCAATAACTTAGATATAAGCTCTTTAGATTTAAATGCCTAATAATTAGGCAGAAATTGCCAGCAGGGGCGCAAACTTCTGAGCAAAATACCTCTATTTAACCCAGGTAGTAAATTCTTCAGCGGCAACTCTGGGGGTGTGAAAGGTATTCACTAAGGCGTTTTTATCTGCATAGCCAAGTGCCATACCGCACACAAGCATCTCATTCTCCTGAGCGCCAATAGCGGGCAAGATGATCTTTGCGTAATCATTCCAGGCGGCTTGCGGGCATGTATCCAAACCCTCACCTCTTGCGGCGACCATGATGTTTTGTAAGAACATGCCATAGTCAAGCATTGAGCCTCTACCAAGCTCCTTGTCGATTGTGAAAAATAGACATACGGGAGCACCAAATGCTTCAAAGTTTTTGCGATGCTGTGCATGCATCTTGTCTTTATCGCCCTTAGTAATTCCTAGTAATCCATATAAGCCCCAACCATTTTCACGACGCCTATCGATGTAGGGACTAAACCATTTAGCAGGGTAATACTCATAAGCAGGTTGATATTCTTTTGCCAACTCGGGATTGGCAGCAATACTGTCATACGCTGCACAGACTTTTTCACATAGATCCTTGAGAGCAGTCCCTTCTATGACATAAGTTTTCCAAGGTTGCGTATTGGTGCCAGAAGGTGCGCGAGCAGAGATATTGAGTAGCTTGAGAATGACTTCTTTTGAAACACCCTCTTTTGTGAATGCACGCACTGACATGCGAGATGTAATTGCCTCAGCCGGGGTTAATGCTTTCATTACTGACCTTTGAAGATTAAATATATTGATAACTTAAAGACTCTTCTTGGCCCGCGCCTGATGCAGCTTTCTATAGCTGTCAATTAGGCGATGGTGCCTATCAAGCCCCTCTAGCTGCATACTCGTTGGCATTAATCCGAAGAAGCGAACGCTGCCATCGATAGAGCCAAGCACGGCATCCATACGCGCATCGCCATACATCCGGCGGAAGTTCACTTCGTAATCAGCCATTTCAAGCTCATCATCTAGCAAGACTTCCAGGGCCGCATCCATTGCTTGGTAAAACAATTTGCGCTCGACCGTATTGTCGTTGTACTGCAGAAAGGCGCCAACTAAGTCATGCGCCTCTTCATACTGTTTTAAAGCGAGTTGAATCAGTAGCTTTAATTCAAGCACCGTTAACTGACCCCAAACGGTATTCTCATCAAACTCTATTCCAATGAGCGTAGCGATATCGCCATACTCATCAAGCTCATTATTTTCTAAGCGCTCGAGCAGGGATGCTAAGCGTGCATCATCCAAACGAGATAAATTCAGGATATCCTCACGGAATAACAATGCTTTGTTAGTGTTATCCCATACAAGATCTTCGATTGGGTAGACCTCAGAATATCCCGGCACCAAAATTCGGCAGGCAGTTGCCCCTAACTCGTCATATACCGCTACATAAACCTCTTTACCGAGCTCTTTGAGGATGCCAAATAAAGTTTCGGCTTCTTTTACATTCGAATCTTCACCCTTGCTCGAGAAATCCCAATCTACGAATTGATAATCAGACTTTGCACTGAAGAAGCGCCACGATACGATCCCACTGGAATCAATAAAGTGCTCAACAAAGTTATTAGGTTCGGTCACTGCTTCACTGGAAAAGGTGGGCGGGGGTAAATCATTAAGACCTTCTAAGCTACGGCCCTGCAATAACTCCGTCAGACTCCGTTCTAGAGCAACTTCTAAGCTGGGATGCGCACCAAAAGAGGCAAACACACCACCCGTGCGTGGATTCATTAAAGTGACACACATCACTGGGTAGATACCGCCAAGCGATGCATCCTTTACCAAGACTGGGAAGCCCTGCTCTTCTAGACTTTGAATGCCAGCCAGAATACCGGGATATCTAGCTAGCACTTCCTGAGGCACATCTGGAAGCGCAATCTCACTTTCCAGAATTTCTCGCTTGACTGCTCTCTCAAAGATTTCTGATAGACACTGAACTTGGGCTTCGGCAAGCGTATTACCTGCACTCATACCATTACTCACAAAGAGATTTTCAATCAAGTTCGACGGAAAGTAGACTGTCTTGCCATCGGATTGACGCACATAAGGCAATGAACAGATACCGCGCTGTGCATTTCCAGAATTGGTGTCCACCAAATGGGATGCGCGCAACTCACCGTCTGGGTTATAGATTTTTAGACAGTACTCATCCAGAATTTCTGTCGGCAATACATCTTTCTTAACAGGCGTAAACCAGCGCTCATTCGGGTAATGCACAAACGCTGCATTAGCGATGTCCTCACCCCAGTAAGCGCCTGCATAAAAATGGTTATTACTCAAACGCTCGATGTACTCACCCAAGGCCGACGCCAGTGCACTCTCTTTCGTTGAGCCTTTGCCGTTGGTAAAGCACATTGGTGAATGTGCATCACGTACATGCAAAGACCACACATTAGGGATGAGATTGCGCCATGAGGCAATTTCAATCTTGATGCCGAGGTTTGCGAGCAATGCTGACATATTGGCAATCGTTTCTTCCAAAGGAAGATCTTTACCAACAATATGTGTACTAGCTCCTGCATTTGGTTTTAGGGTCAGCAGACTCTGTGCATCGGCGTCTAGATTTGCGACCTCTTCAATAACAAAATCAGGTCCTTCCTGCACTACTTTCTTAACTGTGCAGCGCTCGATAGAACGCAAGATACCTTGGCGGTCTGTAGCAGAAATATCTGCTGGCAATTCAACTTGAATCTTAAAGATCTGTTTATAGCGATTCTCTGGATCAACAATATTATTTTGCGAGAGGCGAATATTCTCAGTAGATAAATTACGAGTCTCGCAGTACAGCTTCACAAAGTAAGCAGCGCACAACGCTGATGAAGCCAAGAAATAATCAAATGGTCCTGGCGCAGATCCATCACCCTTGTATCGAATGGGTTGATCGGCAATTACCGTAAAGTCATCGAACTTCGCTTCAAGACGCAGCTTGTCGAGAAAATTGACCTTAATTTCCATGGGAATGATTCCAAAATAGTGCAAATAATGATGTGAGCACCATTATCCATCGCAATGCCATTCAAGCGCAGCAGCCAGATCAAGACTCTGAAATCAGCCCAGTAAATGACCAGTCTTTACAAAAATAGTGCAGCCTTCTTTACTAAAGGGCTGATGCAGGCTCATATGAGGACTTCTAATCCAAGAGCCAGCCGGGTAGCGCCCATGCTCATCTTCAAATACGCCATCCACCACAAAAATTTCTTCGCCACCATAATGCTTGTGTGGATTGAAATAGGTTTGAGGCGCCCATCGCACTAAAGTCGATCCGCTACCCTGCGTCATTAACGGCATGACATTGAGGCCGGGAACCATTCCCTGAAACCAAGGGGCAGTTTTTGTGTTGACTATCTCTCGCTCGACTTGATCTGGGCCAAGGTGTCGCAACTTTACAAACAGAGTACAGCCAGACTGGCTGAATGGCGCATGCGAAGATCCAGGCGGATTCATCATATAAGTACCAGCAGGGTAATCACCTGTCTCGTCACTAAAGACGCCATCTAAAACGAATATCTCTTCACCAAATTCATGGGTATGCATTTGAAATTTGGATCCCGGTTTATAGCGAACAATTGAGGTTGCCTTTGCCACCTCATCACCCATGCGATCAAGCATGCGCCTCTCGACCCCTGGCTCTGGGCTAGGAACCCAAGGTAGGTCATGGTGGTTAATGACAACTCTCTTACTGTAATCGGAGTGGATATTCACTTATTGCATTTCTGATCTATAAACAGGAGCAAGCATAGCAAGCAAATGCCGAGCTTGCTTGAATGAGAATTTTGCCGCGTACGCTCATACGCGATCTGCGCTAAAGTCTCTTCAATCCACCCCATTTACAGAATTTTCTCAACAGAGCAACATGAGCCTACTTCCCAACCCCTTTCGCGCACTAGTTATTGGCTCCTCCGGAACCATAGGCTCTGCTTTTATGGATCTCTTAAAAGCTAACCCCGCATGCTTAGAGGTTATAGGAATCCATCGCAATTCTGAATTTCCGATTGATTATCAAAATCTGGAATCCATTGAATCCTGCGCAATAGCACTTTCTCATGCGGAACCCTTTCAACTCATCATTAATACCATCGGGGTTTTGCACACGAATCAGTGGATGCCTGAAAAAAGAGTAGATGACCTCAATGCGGAGCAGCTCATGGAACTCATGACAATCAATGCAATTGGGCCAGCACTAACGATTCGTTACTTTTCAAAACTACTTGATCCCAAAAATAGCATCATGGTGACTCTGTCAGCAAAAGTAGGCAGCATTGAAGATAACCGTCTTGGTGGCTGGTACAGCTATCGCGCCTCAAAGGCTGCACTCAATATGTTGGTGAAGACAACATCGATCGAATGGGGACGCACAAAACCCAATACTGCATTAATCGCAATGCATCCCGGCACTGTGAACTCTAGACTCTCAAAGCCATTTCGTGGTGAGCAGATTGGTAGGCCTGCAGATCAAGCTGCAGCTGAGATGTTTAATGTGATCGAACATCTTCAAAAAGAAGACACGGGAAGCTTTCTGACTTATTCGGGTGAAAAGCTGCCTTGGTAATGGAATAAACGCTTTTTTAAACTTTAGGGCGCATTTAACCACTTTGATCGATAAGCGCCATCAGGATCATGATCCTGAGCTTGCTTCTTCACATTAAATGGGCGCCCTCCGCGTGGATCAGTACCTCTTCCCGCTATGTATAACCAATTACCCTGGTTGCTATACACATCATAGTCAACCAACTGAGATTCAAACCAAGCAGCGCCAGCGCGCCAATCGCCTTTCATGTCGTAAATCCAATAGCTTGCTACCACTTGACGCATACGATTGGATAAAAATCCGGTTTGTTGGAGCTCGCGCATGCCAGCGTCAATAAAGTTCTCACCTGTGCAACCAGAAATCCATTGCTGAAATTTCTTTTTATCAAAGCTATTGAGCTCTTTATCAATCAAACCTTGAGGTCGATAAAGTTTGCCTCCATACTTAAAATGTAGAAAACGGAAATAGTCTCTCCACAATAATTCAAACCACAGCCAATAAGTTCCGTCATTAGCGCCGTATGTTGACTCATAATTTTTTAGCTTCTGCACGATTGTTCTTGCCGAGCAACAGCCAAAGGCCAACCATGGAGAAAACTTACTGGAATAGTCCATACCGGTCAATTGATTACGATTTTGCTTGTAGGTATCTGGCAAGCGACGCTCAAAGTACCGATCTAAATGGGCTAAAGCACTCAGCTCTCCACCATTAAAAGGAGATTGGACTTGCTTGGGAAATAAACCTTCCTTTGGATTAGTCGCAATACTCATCAGCGGCAATAGAGGAATGTGAGCCGGGATAGAAATCGGCTCCACATAGGAAAGATTTCCACGCTCAACCTCCTGGCGGAATTTGGTAAATACATCCGGCATCTCCCGCAAATCAAATGGCAAGTCCTTGGGATCAAGCATGCTTGATTGCCAAAATTGCCTGGTATTGAAACCCAGATTCTTAATTACATCTACCTCTGCAAGTTCCTCTGGAGCTTGGATTTGCTCGCAATATATAGAGTCAAATGACACTTGCTCTCTTAGTGATTGAAAAACCTTTGATGGCTCGCCACTGAGCTCTAGCAAATTAGAGCCCCTAGCAATTAATTGATGACGAAGCTCATCTAACGATTGCTGTAAAAATTCTCTAGAGTGATTAGCAAATCGAGGAAATCCCCAGCTGGTTAAATCATCATTGCTAGCCGGATGAATATAGATTGGTAAAAGATGCTTAGCCGATGCGCATGCTTCTTTAAAACCGGGGTTATCTTCCAAGCGAAGATCATTCCTAAACCAATAGACGATGGTAGACATGGCGCTTCTTAACTAAGATGAATCACTTGGTTTTGATATTGTCCGGCTAGTGCTTTTTTAACGATCTTATAAATATCAAGATCGAATTCAGCATCGCCAGCACCTTTGATTTCAGTCAACTCATCCTCATTAATGGCAGTACCCAAGTAGCACCATTTATCCAAAACAATCATTTCTCCATTGTCTTTGATGGCTATTGGGCCCTTGTAAGGCCAAGCCTGCACCCTATATAACTCCATTGCCGTCCTTAATTGCAGATTATGCATTTCAGTAGGCATGATGCCAATGCATGCGCCACCACATTGCTTCACTTGATATCCAAAGCAGGCTTTTCCATCAACCGCTTTCTCAAGCCCCAGTAATACCTCGCATAAGCGATATTTTTTTGCAATCGCCTTTAGATAGGAATTAGCCTCTCTTTTGTTGTAAAACAAACCAAAAAGATTATCTTGAAGACCGGGCATGAGATCTTTGTGGTTCACAAGCGTTGGCTTTAGTGCCCCATTAGCATCTTTATCTAGGCTCCAAGCACAAAGATCTCTTGATCGACGAAGCTTTATATTCATACTGGGCATACGCTCTTTAATAAGCTTAGACTCCAATATTAAAGCTCCCAGCTCTCCACTCGTTTCAATCCAGTCAATGTCTCTCACCTGCAAAGATAATTTCATTTCCTTGCGCTGCGTTAACGACCCTTGAAAATGTCCCATCACCCTGCTGCGCAGGGAAATACTCTTTCCAATATATAAAGGGGTTCTATTTTCTCCATAAAAGATATAGCACCCAGGAGCATCAGGTATTGAGTCAATTAATTCCTGATCGATGTTCGGTGGCAGGCTTGCATTTCCAATTAACTGATTAAGAGCTTCTAACAAGCGCTCCTTACCAACCGCTCTTTCGCATATTTGCCAAAACTGAAAAAGTAAGTCTGCATCGCCAAGTGCCCTATGTCTTGCGCTGACAGTCAAACCATGCTCACGAATGATGGTGTCTAGATTGTGACGAGCTTGGTTGGGAAATAGGAGTCTTGAGAGTTTGACGGTACACAAGACTTTGGGCTTGAAATCCAAGCCTATTCTTTTAAAAGAGGCCTTAATAAATCCATAATCGAAGCGCGCATTGTGGGCAACAAATATCTTACCCTCGAGCTCAGCCTTTAGGTCTCTGGCTATTTCTTCAAATCCAGGTTTGTCAGACACCATTTGTGGGGAGATCCCAGTGAGTCTTTGAATATTTTGCGGAATATAGACATGGGGGTTGATTAAGCTCTCCCAGACAGCAACTCCGTTATTAGAAAGCGTTTTAATGCCTATTTCTGCAATGCGATCTCTGTCAAAATTCGAACCAGTTGTCTCAATATCAACAAAAGCAAGCCCTGGATAGTTGATCGATTGCTTATTCATAACATTAGAGAATCAGGCAATGGGGGATACTAGCCCCCCCTTTTTTTTCAACCTAAGCTTTAACTTGGGCTGCGATCCAGAAAGTTTGCAAAATCAAATACAGAATTAGGCCCACGCGGGACCTCTTCCACTTTTTTAAACTGCGCCTTCACCACTTTTTGAACCTCACCCTTTTGTCTTTTCTCCTTCTCAGGATCAAGAGGGGCGTAAGCAGTTCGCTCGGGCGCTTTTTTGACATCGCTAAAGCTGGGAACGTAATCCTTGATAGTAGATGCCAAGGTGACGTTGGCCATACAACTAAGCATGTAAGCCTCTAAGGATTGGTAAAGCTCCTTGGCAATATCGGATAACTCCACCTTACGCTTTTTAATGAGATTCATGGCAAGCACGATATCTTTTATCGTAATCAAGCCAGGGTCTTGAGAAAGCACATATCCACCTCTGCGGCCTTTGGTGCCTTTTACAAACCCCGATTCTCTTAGGGGGCGCAATAAAAGCTCAATACGGCTAATTGATAAGTTTTGCCTCTTGGCCAACTCAGGAACGGGTACCGGCTGGCCGTTAACCGAGTGGCTAGCTATGTCTACCAGAGTATTGAGAGCCGCTTTTGCTGCTTTAGTGAGGTCCATTTTGAACTTAGCAAAGATGTTAGATTAGGTCTAGTATCAGACTGATTCCAACTTTTTGCTGCAGCGCACTTCTTAACCCTATTTAGCCCATGGTTGAATGTACTCAAGACCAATATCAATTTGCTAATCGATTTTTGCGATTCATCTCCTACCTATTGTTGGGAGTAATCATTGCGCAATTTTTTAGCTGCTTAAGCGCCTATTTGTTCATTGGCGATTCACAAGCGGCAGGTATGTTAGCGCACATACTGATACAGCATTTGTCTTATTACTTATTGGGCTGCACCTTTATAACCTTAAGCCTTGCCAATGTTCTTATCAAAAGAGGACAGCATGGCCTCAGGGTAATTCGTATTCCCGCTCTTTTGCTGATCTTAGTCACCGCAGTCAGCAGCTTTCTGCTGATACCCCGCATGGATTACTTGCGAGAGACGGCTTTACTAGATGGTATGCCCGTAGCGCTATCACCATTTGCTAGTTATTTTGCGATTTTGAATGGACTGACCTTTGCCTTGGTAATCACTCAGATAATTTGCAGTGGATTAATGGCGTGGCGCCTTAGTAAGCCCCGCTCATCCTAGGTAGCGCCTTACTGCGGCAATGAGCGGCAACTGCTGTTCTTGCCTGATAAATTGGCCAATCTCTACGCGTAAGTTTGATTGGCTAATAAAGAAGGTTTTTGCATCCTCAAGAGGGATTTCTATTTTTGCCCACTGAGTATTGAATTCATAAATCTTTTCTTTGTAGCCAATAAACTTTTTAACAATCAGGCGTTTACCATCGATCTCGATTGTTTCGCTATCAAGCGCATGTCGGCAATAAATCAAAAATCCGATCGTTACTGCACCAATCTCAACAATCGTAAAAATCGGAATGACCCAGACTCCCGCCAAAAGAAAGCCGATTGCGACCACAAAGGAGAGGCATACCAAAGCGATATAAAACTGCAGCAGCTGCTTTGGAGTCAGCGCGCAGTTTCTTCGCATTTGCCAAATCTTCATGCCAAGTCTGATTACAGGAGATGAATTACTTGTTTTTTCGCTCTTGGGCTTTTGCCAACTGATCAGCGCTTCTTTGCTGAAAGTCCACCATGCTGTGGTAGCCCATTTGATAGCACGGGCAATGCTTTCCTAATATCCAGCGGGCAAGCTTGATGCGTAGTTTTTGTACCATTTTGGGTCTCCAAGAATTGAACGTCTAATGTAAACGGAAATTGCGTTTATTGCTGGCCGTGGATGCAAACATGGGGGGATTTCAGTAGCGAAGTGGTCATCAGCAAAAAGTATTCAAATCCATTACATTGAATCCATGACTGAATCCAACCCCACCCCACGCAAAATCCCATTATTTCCCCTGGGTACAGTACTTTTCCCAGACGGCGTGATCGCCCTTAAAATTTTTGAAGCTCGCTACCTTGACATGATTAAGCAATGTTTGCGCGAGAAGACTGAGTTTGGCGTGGTTAGCATCATCAAAAATACCAATAACGACAATGAGAGCGAACCCCCTACTTTTGCCAGCATTGGTACCCTAGCGTTGATCGAAGACTTTGATCCTGTGCAGCCCGCCCTGTACATGACTAAATCATGTGGGACGCAGCGCTTTAAGTTACTAAATAGCACCCAACAAAATAATGGCCTTTGGGTTGGTGAAGTGGAGCTGCTGGATAAAGATCCACTCATGCCCATTCCCAAAGAACATCAAGGCGTCGCTAAATTACTCAATGAGATTATTTCAGTCATTCAGAGTGAAGATTTGCTAGGCGATGCCCCTTTCAAGAAACCCTTTAAGACCGATGATTGCGGCTGGGTCTCCAATCGCCTAGCCGAACTCTTGCCAATCTCTCTTGCACAGAAAAATCACCTCTTAGGCCAAACCAATCCACGGATTAGACTCGATCTTATTACTGAAATCATTGAGGATGATGATTTAAGAAATCTGAAGATGCACTAAGCCCATGCTGGATGAGCTGATTCGGAAAACGATTCGAGAAATGGTGGGTGGAAGCGGTCCACCAGTAGCGTTCTTAGTGCCAAAAGGTGATCGTGGTTTATTTGGCCCTGAATCAATAGCCTGGAAGGTGCATGCAGACTTTATTTCCATGATGATTGGTGGCATCAGCTCATTGATTTTGCAAGCTCTGCATCCACAAGCCTTGGCCGGAGTTTGGGACCACTCCTCTTTTAGGGAGGACTTAAAAGGTCGCCTGGGTAGAACGGCCTTTTTTATTGCCGCCACCACTTATGGTCCAACTGATATGGCGGATAACATTATTCAGAAGGTTAATCAGATTCATACCAAAATTACTGGCCTAGATGAATTTGGTAAACCCTACTCGGCTACCGATCCACATTTGCTATCCTGGGTGCATCTCACAGAGACTCGCAGCTTCATGAGCTCTTTTGAGGTTTATCGAAAAGAAAAATTAAGCCCAAAAGAGAAAGATCAATATTTTTTAGAAATGAAATCTCTTGGCGAAAGAATGGGTGCCACCGGCATTCCAAATAATTATGCGGAGACTGAGTGCGCCATTAAAGCCTACATACCAGAGCTCCATTTTGGCGACCGAGCAAAGAGCATTATTGATTTGCTCGATCATTTCCCAAGTAATCTGACCGCTAAACCCTTTATCAAGCTCATTAGTCGCGCAGGATTTCTGAATCTTCCTGACTGGGTGTACCCGATTATCAAAAAACCAACGCCCACTTATCTAGAGCGCCTTGCAGTTCAAAAGAGTATCGACCTTATCGCATACCCTGTGCGTGAAGCCCTAAAAGATGGGGTGGCTGCCCACTCTCTGCGTAGAGTTTATGGATAATATTTTTAGAAAGTGAACATGATGACTAATTACCTCTTATCCGGCATGGTTGGCATCATGCTGTTTTTTACAGTAGTTGTTGCGCCAACCGTTTTTAAAGTTTTACCAATGGAATGGTCAAGCAAATATGTTAGAAACTTTTTTCCGAAGTATTACGCTACCCTAGGCCTCATCACCCTAATTTGCATCTTTACCGAGCAAGACTCATTTAAAAAATTATTGCTTGCAATCTGCGCGGCACTATTTGCTTTTACTCTGCTTTATCTCACCGGAAAAATTAATCACGCTAAGGATAGCGGTCAAAATAGACAGTTTCATCTGCTTCATGGCGCCAGCGTTGTCATCAACCTATTCCAGCTCATTTCTTTTATCTATCTTTTAGTGATCTCATCATGAAAACACGATATGTGCTCACTCTCACCTTGCTATCAATAGCCATTTCAGGCCCGGTCAGCGCTCAGACCAATGCAGGCAAATTTTTGAACCCAAGCTATGTAGAAAGCTGTATTAAAAGCCAGGTTCAGGCACATCAGAAGATTAAGGAGATCACCCCAAATGATTTCCGAGCATATTGCGAATGCACTGCGAAACAACTCGCGAGTAATCTTAGCTCCACGCAATTAGATGAATTGAGTAAGGGCAGTAAATCACCTAAATGGCTTAAATCTGCAGAAGATTCAGCTAGCAAAGCTTGTCTTAAGCCCAGCTCCACTACTCAGACTTAGGCTCATCAGAATTCGTTACTGGGCTTTTGTCTTTAGCTGACTGCAAATTCAGACTAGGAGCTGCCATTTTTTCACCATCCCAAACTTGGCCGCACCAACACTCACCAGCATCATTAATAATGCAGACGCCTGATCCACAGCATCGCTTATCTGGAGATTTCATCATCAAGCCTTTGTTAAGAGAAGAAATATTGTTTAACTCGTTTTGGTCCTGATGGCCGCCACAACACAAATAGGAATTAACGCTATTCTAGAGTTTTTATTCATTTAGCGCTTGCCCTCAACCCCCTCAGATGAACCAAACCTCCTTATTTCACGCGGATCTAATGCCGTCTAGGCAGAACCTATTGCCTAAGGATGGGGTTGCCCATTACTACCCTGAGTTTATAAGCCATCTCAGTAGCGCTAAATTAATGACACACCTCTTAGAGTTGCCATCTTGGGAAGAAGATCGATTATTTATGTTAGGTAAAGTGGTAACCACTCGTCGCAAAGTAATTTGGATAGGCGACCCTAAATGTGACTACACTTATTCCGGAATAAAGAGGCGAGCCCAAAAATGGACTTCCGACCTTCTCCGGATTAAGGATCAGCTAGAGAGTCTCACACAGTCCAGATTTAATTCCTGTCTACTCAATCTCTATCATGATGGCCTTGATGGCATGGGCTGGCATAGCGATGATGAAAAAGAATTAGATACAAAATCACCTATTGCCTCTCTGAGTCTTGGCGCCACACGAAAGTTTGCTTTTCGACACAAGAAAGACAAAACAACACATTCTATTTTGTTAGAAAATGGTAGCGCTCTCATCATGCATGCTCCTACTCAGGAGTATTGGCACCATGCCCTACTTAAAACCAAAAAGATTGATGAGCCTCGAATTAATCTGACCTTCAGAAGCATTATTCCTAATGACCAGTAAAGCCCACTCAAAGCAGATCAGTGTTGCCATCATCGGCGCAGGCATTTCTGGCCTCAGCTGCGCTACTCGTCTACAAAAACTTGGGTTTGAGGTTGAGGTCTATGAGAAAAGTCGTGGGGTTAGTGGACGCATGAGCACTCGCAATGGAGATGGTTGGAATGCAGACCATGGAGCCCAATATTTCACAGCAAGAGATCCCCTTTTCATTGAAGAACTTAATCACTGGATTCAGAGTAAAGCAGCGAGTATCTGGCATCCACGTCTAAAAGTTTTTAAAGAAGGTCAATGGCACAACAGCATTACCTCTGAAAATCGCTATGTTGGGATCCCCAATATGACTGCTCCTGGTAAATTCTTGGCCAGAAATCTCTCCATCCAGCTCAATCAAACTATTGTTCATATTGCCTTTAAAAAAGGTAAATGGTCACTGCACAGCGTAGAGGGAGGCGACATTCAGAAACAATTTGACTGGCTTATTTTAGCGCTACCTGCGCCTCAAGCATTGGTCCTCACACAACAAATAGACTTGAAAATTAAGGGTTTGGTATCAAATGCCAATATGCAGGGCTGTTGGACCGTGATAGTTAGTCCTGATCAAAATCTCAATACCGATTTTGATGCTGCGTTTGTCAATAATGAGATCATTGGTTGGATTTCTAGGAACAACTCTAAGCCGAATCGTATCGGCCGTGAAGTCTGGACAATTCATGCCAATCCTCAATGGAGCCAGGAATCGATTGAGTTAGATAAGGAGGCAGCGGCAGAACTGATTCTAGATTGCGCAAAAAAACTAGGTCTAGATTTTAGTAGCTGTGAAATCTCTATACATCGCTGGCGTTATGCAAGCGGTCACGTTAATCCCGCATCAGACCCCATCATGAATCAAGATCTTAAGTTAGGATTTTGTGGTGATTGGCTTTACGGGGGAAGAGTCGAGGGTGCCTGGCTGAGTGGCTATGAACTAGCCTCCCAAATTGAAACACTTCAAAAGAAATCCATCACTTAAAGAGAAAAAAGATGAATATAGCGTGCATTGAATTAAAAGATCTCAAGCTACAAACGCAAATCGGGACCTATGGCCCGGGCGCCATTGTTCCAAAACAGCATCTTCTCGACTTAACTCTTTGGATAGACCCAAAATTAGTCCTTATCGCAGAAGATGTCATGGAAAATGTATTTGACTATGACCCCTTAGTCATTGAGATTGATCGATTAGCAGGCGATGGTCATTATGAAACGCAAGAAAGACTGATGACTCGAATCGCTCAAGCCTGCTCTAAATACCCCGAAATTGAGTCTCTTGAAATTAGCCTCAGAAAACTGCCTGTTAGCGCAGGATCTGGTTCGCTAGGGGTTCGACTCTCTTTAGATAATGCCGTCCTCAGGAACATGAGGGATAAGAGCTGACTACCGTAAATTAGCTCGTATGAAACTTAAAATTTCATCGTAAAGCGCTCTAATTTTTCGAATCAATTTCATATACCTGCCATCTTAAGCGATTCCCCTTAAAGTAAACATCATGAAAATTATCTTCACGTTTTTTATAAGTGCATTACTTACTATCGTCGCCATGCCAGCAAGCGCAAATCTTGTAAGCAGCCTTAGCGATGGACAGTATGTTTTACTGATGCGCCATGCTGATGCACCTGGCTATGGAGATCCAGCAGGCTATCAACTAGATAAGTGCTCTACCCAAAGAAATCTGGGTGATCGAGGCAAGAAGCAGGCAATACTGATAGGCCAATGGTTGACCAACCAAGGAATTACCTCCGCAAAAGTGATGAGTAGCCCCTGGTGTCGCTGCATTGACACTGCAAAACTACTAAACAAGGGGCAAGTTACCATCACTCCCGCTCTTGGCTCTTTCTTTGATGATATGAGTATGGAAAAAGAGCAAACCCGAAATCTAGAAAAACTTATTCAGGCTCAGCTAAATGAAAATCCCAAGATGCCCATCATCTTGGTCACACACCATGTAAATATCCAAGCCTTCACCGGCAAAGTAGTGAACGTTGGAGATATGGTTCTAGCCAAAGTAGATAAGAATGGCAAGTTCTTATCTCAACAAATCTACCCAAGTCCAAGCTTTTAGTGTTTTTCTCTGGGCGCAAAAGAAAACCACCCGAAGGTGGTTTTTTACTTCTGGTGGGCCCACCAGGACTTGAACCTGGGACCAAAGGATTATGAGTGCAGAAGCCCAAAGTAGACCCATATAAACAGGGGGTCTGCGGGCGGTCAGTGTCGGTGTGTATGCAAATGTGTAAGCAAATTCAGGGGTTTAAAGAAATTGGTCTCTCGCTCTTTTATTTTCGAAACCAACGGATTTTTGGAGCAACCGTTTAGCACTTCGTTGCTCCAAAAGACTTTTTAAAGGAATAAGCGTTACTTAAAGTAACGCTCAAAAAAACCACCCGAAGGTGGTTTTGGTAATCCTTAGTGACATGAAGCAGAGGAAGTATTTCCATCCTTAGGGCTTAAGCTGAGCCCTGATTTCACCAGGTTTATTTGTAGCGCTATGAACATTGAGATAGAGATTGCCGCTCTTTAGGCTTTGGATCTGAGCCTCAGTTAATTTAGCACCAGCAGGTGCTGACCAAACATTATCCGCAGTCTTGGTAAATGGCACGATTACGGGTCCATTTTGACCCATTGGCGCTTCATGAATATGCGCCATAGTCCCCTCCATACCCATAGTAGTGATAGTTCCGGATACGGAGCCATCTGGAGTAACCATAATTGAACCTACTCCAGATGCAGAAGTCATGACTGGAGGAACCTCTTGAGACCCGGATAGGGTTACTTTCATGGACTGTGCTGATACACCAAATGAGGCAATCCCAACACCTAATACCAAAGCAGCTTTAGCAAAAACATGATTAATCTTCATCTATATCTCCAATCGGGTTAGCGAATCCTCAGACTATCACATACATAAGCGTAAAACATGACAATTAAAGGGCGTTGAACATATCTTTCCTTTCTACCCTAGAATCTTGTGGAGCACAAAACTTTAATCTGAGCTAACTGGGAAATATTAATTTGAAATTGCGTATTGAAATCGTAACCCCTGCACCTCCTGGTACTCTTCATGGAAACCGTATTACCGCCTTACGATGGCATCGATTTTTGTCACATTTAAATTACCAAAGTATTGTCACTGAGAAATGGTCTAAAAAACCATGTGACGTTCTGATTGCGCTCCATGGGCTACGAAGTCATGACTCTATTCAAGGGTTTAAAAAAGCCTACCCTAATCATCCAGTCGTTTTAATAATGACCGGAACCGATATCTATAGAGATCTAAAAAATTCAACCAAGGTTATCAAGTCAATGGAGATGGCCGATGCGATTGTGGTTCTTCAACCAGATGCTATTCAATCCTTACCTAAGAAATTTCACCATAAAATCCAAGTGATTTACCAGTCAGTAAAAGGCATTACTAAAAAATCTCCGCCGAAACGTCATTTTTTAGCCAGCATCATTGGCCATCTGCGGTCTGAAAAAGATCCCTTTTGTGCAGCGCAATGCCTGCCTTTATTGCCATCAAACAGCAAGGTCCAGCTAGTGCAACTCGGTAAGGCAATGAGTCCAGAGTTTAAAAAACAAGCAATCTCGATTGAAAAAAATGTTATGCGTTATCGATGGTTGGACCAACTGAGTCACTCTAAAACGCTACAGTGGCTCTCTCGCTCACACGTGATGATCATCTCCAGCATTATGGAAGGTGGCGCACATGTGGTGTCCGAAGCCATCGCAATTGGCATCCCCGTAATTGCATCAGACATTCCAGGCAATCGCGGCTTACTAGGGGATACCTACCCCGCTTACTATCCAGCAGGGGATAAAGTTGCCTTAAGCAAACTACTAAACAAGGCTGAAGCCAATCCAGTCTTTTATCAAAAATTGTGTAGGGCGATTGCTTTACGACAGAAGATCACCAAACCAGAATTAGAACAAAAATCTATTCAAAAGCTCATTAAAAGCCTGATTAAATAACCAATCAGACCCTATGCTGTCGCATAAACTACTAAAAAGTAGCAATTTGGATCAGTCCAGGAGTGTACGGCTTTAAAACCGCCGCTCATTAAAAGAGATTCAAATTTTTCTTGCGTGTACTTATAGCTATTTTCAGTATGAATAAGCGCACCGCTATCAAAACGCCTTTTACCTCCAGGGAACGAAACTACTTGATTCCGAGAAGATCGAAGATGCATTTCGATTCGAGCAAGTTGCTCATTAAAAATAGCATAGTGCTCCCAATGCGCCAAATTAAAGTCCGTTTTAGCCAGACGATTTAGGTGCAAAAGGATGTTTTTATTAAAAGCTGCAGTAATTCCAAGGGCATCGTTATAAGCTCGAGATAGAACTGCGTGATCCTTAACCAGATCAACTCCGATCAATAAACCCCCATCACCTTGGCAAACTTTCACAATATTTTTGAATAGCCCTAGAGCAGCCTCTGGGTCAAAATTTCCGATGGAAGAGCCTGGATAAAAAAAGGTTTTCTTTCGGCCCACTAGATCAGGAAATGCCATTTCTTCCTGTAAATCACTGGTTTGTGCCTGCATCTGAATTTGTGGGAATTCTTTTTGTAAGCCTGAGATTGCTTGCTCTAAAAATTCTTTTGAGATATCTAGAGCGCGATACTCTTTGGGCAATAGGGTGTCAAACAATGCACTACCTTTTTCGCAGTTACCAGCCCCTAAGTCCAATAAAACATCGCACTTTCCAATCGCCAAAGCAATCGCTTCGCCGTTTTGCATCATGATTTGTTTTTCAGTTCGAGTTGGGTAATACTCTTCCAAAAAAGTAATTGCCTCAAATAAGTGAGATCCAATTTCATCATAGAAAAACTTTGGAGATATAGATGGCTGCTCCTGTGAAAGACCAGCAATAATTTCATCAACTAACTTTTGATTTGGCATATGCTCTTGACTCACTTCAATATTCCTTTTTAATACGACCTAGTTTAGCCAAGACTGTGCATTTGCACTCTACGGAGTTTGTTGCTAATCATGTCTACAGCTACAACTAGGATAAGCATCGCCATGATCACCGTTGAGGCTTGCTGCTCATGCAATAAAGAGAGCTCATAGTACAAAATTTGTCCAAGACCCCCTGCGCCGACAAATCCTAATATCGTGGCCATACGTATATTCATTTCCCAACGATAAAGACTATAAGAGAGAAGTTGAGAATAGATCCCCGGCAAGGCCCCATAAATAAATGCTTGAGTATTACTTGCCCCAGCTAACCTCAGTGCTTGTGTCGCGTTAGGAGAGTGATTTTCCAGGGTCTCGCCAAATAAACGCCCTAGCACTCCCGTGGTGTGCAAGGCGAGCGCTAAGGTTCCAGCAAATGGGCCCAAACCTACTGCTAACACCATTAATACCGCCCAAACAAGCTCTGGCACCGAGCGCAGAAAATTTAAGAAAAAACGGGTCGCCACTTTTGCGCTACGACCAAACTGTCCAGCTGCTGGTAGCGCCAGAAAAAGACTCGCAATTGCCGACAATAAGGTGGCCATGGCAGAAATGGCCAGGGTCTGCAATACACCACTCCACACCTTCTGTAAAAAAGATGGCGAGAGATCTGGTGGAAAAAAGCGTGCTGTATAAATGGCAATGTCGCTCATAGCTTGCTGAGTAAACAAAGCCAGAGGATTCAATGAAAGATAGGCAAAGCTCATCACAATGAATATCGCAACCAGTAAAAGCGTAATGAGGCACTTAAGACAAAATTTGCGAGCAGGATAGTGGTTCACGCGAGCTGCCGACGAATGATGAGGCTGATGTAGTCTGCGAGTAAAACAAGCAATAAAAACATGATTAGGATGGTAGATACCTCACCACCATTAAGCATCTTCATTGACTGGTCCATAAGCTGCCCCAAGCCACCAGCGCCCACAAAACCCATGACCACCGAGGCTCTAACTGCACATTCCCAGCGATATATGGTGTAAGAAGCCAGTTCTCGTGAGGCGCTTGGCAATAACCCATATAAAAATGCATTGATACGGCCACTACCTAACATCAGTAGCGCTTTAGCAGGTAGCGTGTTTTCAGTTTCCAGGATTTCGGAATACACTTTTGCGAGCATGCCACCATAGGTAATAGCGATTGCTAGCACCCCCGCGATTGGGCCTAAACCAAATACTCTCACCAAAAGCAAGGCCCATACAATTTCTGGAATACCCCTGAGCAGTAATATCAGCATTCGGGCAAGATATCTACCAAGTTTTGCGACGCGATGACCTGAGGCAGGACCAATACGCGAAATCGATAGGCTATAAGTGATGATGAGGCCCAGTGGAATTGCCATCAGCATTGCCAAGGCAATACCTGCTGTTGCCATGGCTAAAGTTTCTAAAGTAGCCTTGAATACCAAAGCTAAAAATGATAGTTGCAGATTAGGCGGAAAAAACTGAATTAAGAAGTTAGTAAAAACTTTAAGATTGCTAACTTCAAATAATTTAAATACATCAAACTGTGCCAATTGCATCATTGGCCATAAGACCGCTAACGCAATACACGTCACCACAAAACGCCTGAGCGCATCTGGATCTCTAAGATAGACCGCTCTTTTCATATCTATGTATTTACGCTACCTTGTTTTGGCAGAACACCACGTTCGGATGCATACAACTGTTGCAGCAAACTTTCATTCACTTCAGATGCTGGTAAGTCAAAAAAGACTTCCCCATCCTTCAGTCCAATGATTCTGGGGAACCATCGCAAAGCAATATCTACTGCATGAAGACTAGCTACAAAACAAGCATCTCTACTTCGGGCATCCTCTAAAAGACGCTGAATGGTTAAATCAGAAAGGACGGGATCCATCGCTGATACTGGCTCATCAGCCAGTAATAAATAAGGCTTCTGGTACAGCACGCGCGCGACACCCACTCTTTGCAATTGACCTCCAGACAGGCGGTCACAACGATCAAAGAGGCGGTCGGCGAGATCGAGTTTTTGCAGACATAACTGCGGACCCGCGATATCTATCGGATAGATTAATGACAGAAGAGATTTCCAGAGCGGCCACTGACCAAGACGACCAGCTAAGACAGCGGTAATCACTCTTTGTCTTGGTGGGATCGGGGCTGCTTGATGGACTAAGCCTATTTGAGAGCGTAAACGGCGTAATTGCCCTTTTGAAATCGCCCATGGATCAATACCCAATAACGATATAGACCCAATACTAGGGCGCAGTGAAGTCGCTATCAAGTTAAGCAAGCTCGTTTTGCCAGAGCCAGATGATCCAATAATCGCAATTGATTCACCAGCTGAGGCGCTAATGTTGATATTTTTTAGCGCTTCTTTTCCATTGCTATGACTAAAACTAACTTGCTTAAATGCAAATACTATTTTTTTCACTTAATCAAACCAGCACCAATTGCAGCCTTTTCAATTTCATCGTAGTTAGATGATTTAGTAGGGATATATTTGCTAGCCCTCTGAAGATCCATTAATTCTTTATGAGCAGGATCATTGGAATTCAGCTTTAAAAAAGCATCGCTAATTTTTTTAGTTACCGCTGCATCCAAACCACCTCGTACGGTCCAGTTATAATCATGGTACGGAGGCGTTGTATAAAGAACTTTTACTTTTTCGGTATTAGGATTTTTAGCATCAGACAATTTATCCCAAACAGATGCATTTAAAGCGCCAGCATCTGCTTTACCGCTAGCAACAAATGCGACTGTTGCGTCATGGGCTCCAGAAAAAGCAATACTCTTAAAGTCTTTATCTGGGTTAATGCCTGCCTTCATTAGGTAAAAACGCGGCATTAAATGGCCTGAAGTAGATGATGGCGAACCAAAGGCAAAGGTCTTGCCCTTTAAATCTGTCAAATTCTTTGCCGAGCTAGCATCAGGAATAATAAATTTACTCGTAAATTTTTCATCTTCAAGACGCTGAATGATCGGCTTGACGGCGCCATTCGTACGAATTTTTGCTTGAATATAGGTAAACCCGCCTAACCATGCCATATCGATTTTATTTGTTGCCAGCGCCTCAACAACTGCGGCATAGTCTGTCACGGGCGTAAATTCAACTTTCATGCCAGTCTCTTTAGAAAGATATTCGCCTAAAGGAAGAAATTTTCTTTGTAGCTCGGTTGGTGATTCATCCGGAATCGCGGAGACGCGTAAGACGGCTTGCGCCTGAGCTGGAAGCATGAACATGCTACAGCAAAGCGTTGTTAAAACAAGGCCGAGTGAAAATTTCAAAGTATTTAGTTTCATGTTGTTCGGATACTTTCTATTGAATTAAAGAAGTAGAGCTTAGGCTACAGAAACGCCTGAGCCCTGTACAAATTGGCCTATTTTTTGAGCTTGCCTAAATCCATCTGCCCTGAGAATTTCCAATACCTGCTCAGTCGCTTCTGGGCTACAAGAGATTAATAAACCACCACTAGTCTGGGGGTCGGACAAGAGGTTTTGCTGCCACTCATTCAAATGAGAGGCCAGCTGTATTTCATGACCATAACCCAGCCAGTTACGTGGTGATGCGCCAGTAAAGATGCCTTCTTTTACCAGCTTGACCGCCTCAGAAACTACTGGAATAGAGTCCCACTGAATCTGAGCTGAAAGCTTTGCTCCACGGCACAGTTCCAATAAGTGCCCTGCTAAGCCAAACCCTGTCACATCCGTAAGAGCATGCACGCTATCGAGTTGGGATAGCGCGACGCCAGGTTTATTCAGCTTAGTCGTTAAGGCAATCATCTCCTGGTAAGCAGAGTCAGAAAGCTGCTCTTTTTTTAGCGCAGCAGAAAGAATACCTACACCCAAGGGTTTGCTAAGGATGATGCTATCGCCTAACTTTGCACCGCTATTACGCTTGAGTTTTTTAGGGTCTACTACGCCAATGGCGACCAAGCCATAAATGGGCTCCACAGTATCAATGGAGTGACCCCCAGCAATCATAATCCCAGCTTCTGCGCATACCGACTCACCACCAGCAGTAATTTGCTGAATGACCTCCAAAGGAAGGACATTGATTGGCATGCCTAATAGCGCTAGAGCAAAAAGAGGTTGGGCACCCATAGCGTAAATATCTGAGATCGCATTTGTTGCTGCAATTCGCCCAAATTGATACGGATCATCAACAATCGGCATAAAGAAATCGGTTGTCGCTACGATCGCCTGATGTTCGTTGATTTGATAAACAGCGGCATCCTCATTGTTATCAGAACCTGCTAGTAGTGCAGCAGGTATCTGGCAAATAGGAGAAGATTTCAGAATATCGCTCAAAACACCTGGAGCAATTTTGCAACCACAGCCTCCGCCGTGAGAGAGGGAGGTAAGACGACCGTTATATGTCATGTTGAAGAACTCAATTTAAAAGTAAGAAGATGTCAGCGAAGTATGTGAGCTTACCTAATTTATGCTAAACAGGTACGAAAGCCGCAAAAAAAGTCACTGCGGGAAGGTAGGTAAAAATTACGAAATTGGGGTCGACGCAGATAGTCGGGGGTATATACACTCCAGCCCTTCAAAACCCGATGCCTGCTATCAAACCATGGGGCCGAATAATCTTGATAAGGATCGGAGCTAAAGCCCTCAAAAGGCTTAAAAGTACCGCTAGTCCACTCCCATAAGCTGGAGGGTTGCCATGGCTCATGTGCTGATGTCATTAAAAGGCTAAGCTCATTTTCAGTGGGGAGTCGAACACCCTTCCATAAACAATACTGCTCAGCATTATGGGCAGAGATATGTCTTACTGGAGCATTAAGATCCAACTCTCGCCACTGATCAAAAAAACGCTCAAACCAAGTATCGCCCTCTTTTTTCCAATACGTAGGTTGATGCTCTACATAGCTTATTCCTGCATCATTTAGAGATCTTAAAAACTCTACATATTCACCGCTGCTAACTGCATGGCTTGAAATTGAAAAATTGGGGACTAATACTTGATGCTGCCATTTTTCATTATCAAAAATAAAGCCTGTATTTGGTGTGGACCCAAGCTTAAATTGGCACTGAGGAATATGGATATATCCTGGCTCCAAGTCTTTCTGTTGGTCTTGTATAGAACCCAGACTTTGTTCTAGCGGCCAGACGTAACCTAAAGATTGCCACATATAAGCAAATGCTTCATTGTGCATATCCTCATGATAGAGGGCCAATTGAATAAAGTAAGCCTGCTCAGGGCTCAAGGTTCCAGATCTGAGAATGGCAAATGTACGCTCCATCACATTCGCAAAGTAATTCATCAAGATATCGATAGAAGGTATTTGTACCTGCCAGCGATCATCATGAATCATTTCAGAAGAATTAAATAAAGCATCTGCATGGGCTAAAAAGGAAGGATTAGATGCTACCCCTTTGCGATGAACCCAAAATTCGTGAAACCAAATCAGATGGCCAAACTCCCAATGCGGAGGGTTTAATCCGGGCAATAAGGCGACTGTTTCCTGGCCGTGATCAAGCTTACTAATGATAGTTTGTGTCACGTGAGTCGAGCGCTCTAAATCTTTTAGAAGCTTATTGGGTAATGGCCAAGGCTCGTAGCGCAGATAGTCAAACTGTGTCATTTAGATTTAGAAAATGAAGGTCATCAATATCGCTATACTACTTAGGCAAGATCTCAAGTAATTCTTCAAAGGTTTTATACCCCATGATGGGCATGAAACTTCGAGGTGAAAAATTCTTCTCACCAATAAGCATTGCCGGCAACCCCTGAAAGCCATACGTTTTAAACTCTTGCTCATCGGCCATGACATGCTTAGTCAATTCACCATTATCGAGTGCTTGCCTCAGCTGCAAGATGTCTATTCCTGTTTGAGAGGCAATCTTCATCACTACTTCTTCACTGCTGATATCAAGCCCACTCAGAAAGAATGCATCAAATAAAGCTCTGGCTAATTTTAAAGATAAGCCCTGAGAATTAGCGAAGTAAACACTCTCTTGTGCAAGCCAGGTATAGGTTAGAAATTTTGGTGTTAGAAGCTTAAGATTCTCTTGCATGACAATGGGCTCAGACTTAGCAGCCTCAAGATTATCTATATAGGATTGTGGGGGAGAGATATTGCCCTCAACTGGGGTTAATTCAAATGCTCTCCATACTATCTCTAGTCTGTCTTGATACTTTATTTGGAGCTTTTCAAGAACTATAGTCTGAAAGTAACTATATGGACATTCAAAGTCAGCCCAGATCTGAATCTGAATCATTACTTCTCCACCTCGTTTAGTTAACTACCAACATCATATTCTTTAAATCTGCCTAGCCAATAAAACAGCTACTGCCGATCCACCCCCCACTAAAGCATACCAAAGCTTTAGAGTTAAGGGCCTAGGGCTCACAACTTTTGATCTTGCTTCATTTTTATGATTTATTTCGTCGGCTTGGCAACGTATGAGGAGCTTAAGCAAATCATAATGACTACCATTTTTTTGTAGATATTCAATCTGTTGCTGATAATGTTGTTCTACAAATGTCTCAACAGCATCAATCGTTGCATAAACTGCTTTTCTTCCAAATAGCGCTGGTATCGCCCCAGTTAACCATCCCGCAATGCGCCAAGGACCCAGCAAACAACTTCGATGCTTGGCCTCGAAAATAGACTCTATTAACTGTAAATGCTCAGCCTCAGTGGCTCCATGATGCTTGGCAAAACTGATGAGCTCCTGATCTTTACGTAATTTTGCAATGGCAATAATGCCTTTATAGATATAGATAGCACCCGTTTCGCCAGCATGATCTGAGCGCAACTCACGTTCCAAATAGACGGAATAAGCATTGCTACGCTCGATTACACCCCTCATCTGAGATAAGCCCGGATGTAACTTATAACTTCATCATAAAACTGTCGCATCTTTTTCATCAATCTCATTTTATTATTGAAGGTAATTACTAAAATCAAATATAGAGTTGGGCCCGAGCTTTTCTGCTTTTTGTAACTCGGCTTTTGTAATCAGAACGCTTTGAGTATCCCATTTACCCTTTTTGGAGATTTCTTGTAATTGATACTTTTGCGAGTCCCAGGCTGGAATGATCTCAATTTGAAAGGGGCTTGTTCTCGCATGTTTTGAAGATGATGCTACGGCAATCTTAGATAGACAATCACGCATATAAGATTCAAATGATTCTACGATCTCCTTAGCAAAATCTGCGATAACTACTTTTCTGGATCTAGAGTGATTGACTGCTAAAAATACATCTTTCATCGTCATACTTTGTGGGTCTTTAGCTAAGTAGTATCCGCCCCTTCGTCCTTTGGCAGCTCGTATTAAATAAGCAGACTTGAGTGCGGATAGCACTATCTCCATACGACTTAAAGAAAGGTGCTGACGTTTAGCGATATCAATTGCTCTAACCGGAACACCAAAGCGTGAATAGGCGGTGATATCAATCAAGGTATTGATAGTTTGCTCAAGCGACCTATTGATGTACTTCAGCATGACACTTTCCTTTTATTAACGACACGATAGAAATGACTTAAAAAGAAGTCGCCCGAAGGCGACTGAAGGACCTTAAATACGGGTCGGGAGACAGCTTGATTCTGAACCTATTAGGGTTATTACGTATAAAACTACTAATAGAGGGGTTTTTGCTGCCCTGCAATCTATGATCTTAAAGCGCATACTAATTAAGTAGTAACCCTAGTATTTCTAACCAAAGGAGCCTTAAATGAGACAGTTCAAACAGTTTCTGAGTAATTTGGTCATAGTTTTAGTCGAGGCTCGCAAGGCTTACTTCAGGCGCCATATCAATCATCTTTTAGGCTCATGAGTTACGTTCAACAAAAATCATATGAAATTAACCGTTTTTCGTTACAAAGTCTGGGATCCCCAGGATGACAATGAAGCACAGATGCCTCCTTACTACGCTATCCGGGAATATATCGAAAACTTAGAAGGAGCCTCTGTCATCGAAGATGACTTTTTGGAGGTTGATGAGTCAGACCTTGATGTTTATGGAAGAATCTCTACCACTTAGATTAAATGAAAAGGAAGCGCACAATGTCAATATTTCGTACTGCTTTATCGTTAGCTTTTTTGTTAGTAATATCCCATCAGTCTTTTGCTCAAGCAATTTCAAAAGACTTTCAAAAGAATTGCGCAACTGAGCAAGTGGCTGAGCATAAAGATCTTAAGGGTAAAACTCTGAGTGCAGAAGACTTTGCTGCCTACTGTACTTGTCAGGCCGAGTTCATCAATAAAAATGCCACCAATGGACAAGTCAATGAGTTAGTGATGAACCCAAAGGCTAAGCCTGAGTGGTTAAAGACAATTGAGTTGAAAGCAATGAAATCCTGTCTCTCGGTCGACTCAAAGATGAGTACTTAACAACCCAACTAAGTTGTCAGGGATGATGCTTCAACGATACCCAGCCCTACAAGGGTAGTATTTTTAATGAATCAAAACTGTCGTTTACTGTACATTCAAATAGACTACTAAGTGATTCTTACAAAAGTACATACGGGCTGAGCACAATAAGCCAAAGGCTTATATGATGAGATCTCATATTTTTAATGAAGAAAACCCCGCTTGTATTTCACTAAGTACATTTTCTCTTTTTTGATTAAGCTCAGCTTATGTTTTGGTATAACCATTAGCTGCTTTGTATCAGCTCAGTCTACAGAAAAAATTACCGCAGTTGGATCAAAGCGGTTTACAGAAAGCTATGTACTTGGAGAGCTTGTTAATCTCACATTACATGATGCTGGATTAAAAGCTATACATCGCCAAGGTCTTGGTAATACTGCTATTGTTATTCAAGCGCTTAAAACTGGTCAAATTGATGTGTATCCAGAGTACACCGGCACTATTCTGCGAGAAATACTCAAGCGCCCAGAAACCGAAGCCTCAATAGATGACCTTAATGCCTGGCTCAAGCCTATGGGATTAAAAGTAGCGATACCACTTGGCTTTAACAACACTTATGCACTTGCTATGAGACCAGAACAAGCGAGTAAGCTAGGTATAAAACGAATTGGTGATATCGCAAATCTATCAACCGAGCAGCAATCCACACTTCGAATTGCCTTATCTCCAGAATTTAAAACCAGGAATGATGGTTGGTCTGCGCTTATTCAGGTTTACGCCCTCAAAATAAAATCCAAAAAAGTACTGGAGCATGGCCTAGCATATGATGCTCTTGTTCGTGGCGATGTCGATATTGTGGATGCATACTCGACTGATGCATCAATTACGAAAAATAATCTGACCTTATTAGAGGATGACAGAAAATCATTTCCTCGCTACGATGCAATCCTATTAATGCGCTCTGATTTTGATGAGAAGCCTCTACAAAAATTAGCGGGAGCATTAAATGAAGTAACAATGGCAAAACTTAATAATGAGGCTGAGTCTGGCATTAGCTTTGAAATGATTGCTCGTGGATTTTTGAATAAATCCACTAATGATCAATCAAGTCCTACAAAGATCTCAAGGTTTTTTAATTTACTTTTTGGCCCAGATTTTCTTACCGCACTCCGAGATCATGTTCTGTTGGTTACAATTTCCTCAACAATGGCTCTTCTCGTTGGAATTCCTCTTGGAGTTGTTGCATACCGTCGACCTCGATTTTCGACTTGGATCCTAGGGACTGTTGGTGTTTTACAAACGATACCCTCTCTTGCATTACTAACTATTTTGATTGCTGTATTAGATCAAATAGGGACCATACCAGCCGTTTTGGCTTTATTTATTTATGGCCTTCTACCAATTGTGAGTGCTACCCACATTGGCTTAATGGAGGTTCCAAGCACTTTAAAAGAAGCAGCCTTGGCTCTTGGTTGTAATGAGCGGAAATTATTGCTTTCTATTGAGCTACCGTATGCTAAGCCAATCATTATGACTGGCTTAGCATCAGCTACTGTGATTGGCGTCGGCACCTGCACTCTTGCAGCATTAGTAGGTGCGGGTGGCTTCGGCGACCGTATAGTGGCTGGGCTTGCCGTGAATGATCAAGCTCTAATGCTTTCTGGTGCCATACCAGCCGCCATTCTTGCCCTGCTTGCGCAAGCTGTCTTTACGCCTAAGCGCAAAGCTGTAAAGAACTAGCAATTGATTGCCTAAGCTTTATGCAAAAAAAAGAAAAAATGCTTAATCATCCGATATCAATATCAATTCACTTCCTCCGCTAATTAATTATGAGTTATCAACTGGTTTGGTTTAAGCGTGATTTTCGCTGTGAGGACCACACCGCGCTTGTCGAGGCTGCAAAGTTAGGCCCCATTCGCTGCATTTACGTGCTTGAGCCAACACTTTGGACGCAGCCAGATGTGGCTCTCCAACATTTTGAATTCATTCGAGAGTGTCTTCAAGATCTAGATGCCCAACTCCATTTACTTGGTGGCACTTTAGAGATTTATGAAGGTGAAGTTACTGAAGTACTGAGTAAAATTTGGCAAGCCAGCCCTTTTCAAGGTTTGCATTCACATCAAGAAACTGGCAATGGATTTACGTATTCCAGAGATCAAAGGGTTGGTAAATGGTGTCAGTCTCGCGGCATTCATTGGGGTGAATATGCCCAGTTTGGAGTTACTAGGGGACTAAAAAATCGTGATGAATGGCATGCTCATTGGCAAAAACACATGGAAATGCCTTTGTATGAACTTCCACCTATTCAATTTTGGAAAGCCCCGGTTTCCAGCGCGCCAGTAGCGAACTCTAGCGCTCATTATCTGACGCCGTCTACGATACAGGCACCTGCGCACCTGAGACATAATCCACCGTTAAGACAACACGGTGGAAGATCGGTTGCACTTAAAACACTGAACAGTTTTTTGAAGCAGCGCAGTATGTGGTACCGAGGTGGGATTTCATCACCTCTATCAGCCCCAGATGCATGCTCTCGATTATCTGTGTATCTAACTTATGGGTGTCTTAGTATCAGGGAAGTAGTGCAAGCAACCAATCAAGAACTGCTTCAAATGTCGCCAGATACCAGCAGAAGAAAGTCAGGTTTAACTGCTTTTATGAGTCGCTTGTATTGGCATTGTCATTTTATTCAAAAGCTCGAAAGCGAGCCTGAAATCGAGTGGCGAAATATGCACCGTGGATATGATGCATTACGCGAGAATGAATTCAATGACTATTACTTCAATGCCTTAAAGGATGGTAAGACGGGTTGGCCTATGGTGGACGCCTGCGTCGTCATGCTACGTGAAACGGGATGGCTTAATTTTAGAATGCGCGCAATGCTGGTTTCAGTTGCAACTTATCCACTTTGGTTGCACTGGAAACCAGTAGGAGATTGGTTAGCCACCCAATTTTTAGACTACGAGCCCGGAATCCACTGGAGTCAACTACAAATGCAATCCGGCACGACCGGGATCAACGTGACACGTGTTTATAACCCGATCAAGCAAGCGCAAGATCATGATCAAAAAGGCTTTTTTGTTAGAAAATGGCTTCCCCATATGCGTCAAGTACCAGATACTTGGCTTTTTGAGCCTTGGAATATGCCTCAAGAAGTACAAAACAGCATTGGTATTGAGGTTGGTAGAGACATTCCCCAACCATTAGTAGATATTGCTTTTGCCACAAAGATATCTAAAGATCGCTTGCATGCTAGACGCAACCTATCGGAGGTTCGGGCTGGGAAAAAATCAGTTGTCGATAAACATGCTTCTCGCGCAAGCAGGGACTTACGAAAAAAATCTACGGCTAAAACTATAGAGGCCAGCCCACAGCTTACCCTTGAGCTTTAGCCAACCTCGCCCAACAACTCAACCTGACCCTAACGAGGCAAGCTCTTATTTCGGCGGCCTATGCATTGCGCAGATTTTATTGCCGGCAGGATCTCTAAGCCAAGCAATATAAACAGTACCAGCCACGCCCTCTCGATAACCTGGATCCCCCTCACAGGAAGTCCCTCCATGAGCAACACCGATAGCATGAAATGCATCTACATCAGCGATTGATTTAGCAATAAAGCCGATTGTGCCGCCATTAGCATGAGTGGCTTTATTTCCATTAATAGGCTTTGTAATAGCAAAGACTCCGCCAGGGCCGCGATAAAAGTATTTGTCATGACTAAAGCTCCCGGCTTTGATACCCAAAGCTCCTAGAGCAGCATCATAGAAGCCTCTTGAAACTTCTAAATCATTTGCGCCCAACATAATGTGACTAAACATGATTTTTCCTATAAAGTTAATTAAATACAGAAATGCTTCTCAAGACTCTATCGGCTCTTCAGATAGATTTATAGATACACGCGTGAGCGTATTGCGAATAAATTGTTTTTCATAATGTCGATTACGCCTTGATTTCTTGGCTAATGAGCGTTGACCCCTGCGCTTGTCAGTAACAATATTACTTAATTGACTGAGATCATCTAACTCTCGTATCTGACTTGGCGAATTTCGGAGCGGCATTGCTAATAGCTTTTGATTTAGTAATATTGGTATTGAGTTTGGTGTAAGCGTTAATTAAATGCATTAACTCATATAAATGGATTTTATGCTCCCTGTGCCAGCTTTTTAAAGCCTAAATTGATGCCTTAACTGTCGGAAAGACTAAAAACAAGGTATTTAGGTCTCTGTTGAGGATAGGGGCGATGATTCTGCACATTCTCATATCAACACCTAAAATATCTAATGAACTTTTTTTATATAAGCGCCTTGCTCCTGACCTTGGTGACCTCCTCGGTGCAAGCGGCAGAAATTTATATTACTGACCCTGAGCACACGTTTGTTAGCTTTAGCTACAAGCATTTAGCTTACTCGATTCAAACTAGTCGTTTTGATAAGGTGAACGGAACTATTACACTCAATGATCAAATGGATGGGGGTACCATAGATGTTGACATTGAGACTGGCTCAATTAGCACAGGCTCCGATACCTTTAATAAGTTACTTAGAAGCGAAGATTACTTTAATTCTGAAAAATTTCCTGTAGCCAAATTCACTTCTGATAAGGTTACATTCAATAATCAGGCTATTACATTGCTCACTGGTGAGCTGACCATTAAAGACATTACCAAGCCTATTAATATTGAAGTAAGTAACTTTGCTTGCAGTCGTAACTTTATTACTTTGAAATATATGTGTGGCGCCAACGCAAGCGCGAAGTTGAGTCGTTCAGAATTTAATCTAGGAAAATATGTGCCATTTGTTGGCGATGAGATCAGCTTAAATATAGTGATTGAAGCATCAAGAGAATAGCCTTAATTACACTGGTATCACCAATAGAGTCTGCAAGCAATAAGGTTTTATTTGAGCGCCAAACCCAACATAACCATATAAAAATTAAAGCCCTCACTATTTCTGATGAGGGCTTTAATCATTCCAATAGGTCTGGGCTTGGGTTGAATTTCTCATGCCGTTTAAACCCGCTCAGAAAATATCAGCTTAAAAATGGTTTTCAATCAACATTTCTGACTTAGGGATAAATCCAGGCTTAGGCCATGCTGGTTTAATGCCCTTACCAACGACCAACATTGCAGCAATGGCATAGTCTTTAGGCAAATGAATCAATTCGGCGACTTTATCAAAATCAAAGCCGACCATTGGGCATGAGTCATAACCCATCGCTTTGGCTGAGAGCATCATCGTTTGCAGCATGATGCCAGCTGAACGCATTGATTCATCTCTTTGTAATTGCTCTTTTCCAGCATAAAAAGGATGAATCCAAGGAACTAAGATATCTTGAGCTTCTTTGGGTGCATTTACCCAATATCGGGCAGGATCTTTTTCCCAAGCCTTGATATCCACAGTTACTACAAATAATAGAGATCCATCAGTAACTTGAGCCTGATCATGGGCAGCTTCTCGTAATTTTGCCCTTAAAGCCTTGTCTGTAACATTCACTAAACGCCAATGTTGGATATTGAATGAGGATGGCGCCTGCATAGCAAGGTCAAGCAACTGCTCTGTCTCTTGCTTAGTAAATTCATGGATTGGGTCAAAATACTTAACGGCCCTACGTTCGCGGATTGCATCAAATGTATTCATTAACTTCCTCAGTGAGATTCAAGCTCTGATAATACGGCAATATTCAAAAGACAAAACCCTCACCATTGCTGATGAGGGTTTGCTTTTCTGGTGGGCCCACCAGGACTTGAACCTGGGACCAAAGGATTAGATATTTTTTAATAAATTCGAATTAATTGGTATTTAGATTTAAAACAGCTTTATGCGTAAATTAATCAAAAGTTACTAGCCAATAAGCGCTATATTGGACAGGTATGCACAGACAAAAAACTTACACTAAATCCGATTTAGCCAGAATTGCCGTTATTGTTATGAGAGAAAAGGGGCTTGAGCCTGATTTTCCAAAAGAAGCTCAAGACCAATTACAGGCGCTCAATCTTCCTGGCGAAGATACTGATCCCAGTATTCGGGATCTGACTCATCTTTTATGGTGTTCGCTAGATAACGATGATTCTCAAGACTTAGACCAGCTAACTGCCTGCTCTCCCATGGAGAATGGAAGTCATAAGATTTACATAGCGATTGCTGATGTAGATTCTCTGATAAAAAAGGACTCGCCCATTGATCAGCATGCCAAGCTCAATACGGCATCCGTTTATACCTCAGCGCGAATCTTTCCAATGCTGCCTGAGAAGCTTTCTACTAATCTGAGCTCCTTAAATTTCAACCAAAGCAGGTTGGCTTTAGTTACCGAAATTATCATTAGCAATAATGGAGAAATTCAAGGCTCCACTATTTACCGAGCAAAAGTACTCAATAAGGCAAAACTTGCTTATGACGCAGTTTCAAGATGGATTGAGGGCAAAGGGGCAATACCTTCAGGCATTAGCTCGGTTCTGGGAATGGATTTACAAATTAAAACCCAAGATCATGTTGCTCAGAAATTGAGAATGCGACGTCATCAGGCGGGATCACTGCAGCTTGAAATCTTTCAACCAAAAGCTGTCTTTGAGGGCGAGCAAATTATTGGCATTGCCGAGCAAGAGCATAACCGGGGCAGACAGCTTATTGAAGAGTTCATGATTGCAACGAATGAATCAACTGCTCATTTTTTGCTCAAGAAAGGAATACCCTCCTTGCGAAGAGTAGTTCGCAGTCCGGATCGTTGGTTAAGGCTTATCGAACTAGCAAAGAAATATGGAGAAAATTTACCTAATGAGCCTGACTCTAAAGCGTTGTCACAATTTTTGGCTAAACGCAATGAGGCTGACCCATTACGGTTTCCAGACCTCTCATTAGTTGTTGTCAAGCTCATGGGACCAGGGGAATATGTTTTAGAAAGGCCCGGGTCTGAACCTATAGGGCACTTTGGTCTAGCGGTACAAGACTATATGCACTCTACCGCACCAAATCGTCGCTATCCAGACTTAATCACCTTGAGAATGGTTAAAAATGCCATCAAGGATGACGTAAATGCATATGAAACAA
Source organism: Polynucleobacter sp. AP-Capit-er-40B-B4 (assembly GCF_018882245.1). Taxonomy (GTDB): domain Bacteria; phylum Pseudomonadota; class Gammaproteobacteria; order Burkholderiales; family Burkholderiaceae; genus Polynucleobacter. Next base: position 280,831 of record NZ_JACVOV010000002.1, read on the forward strand.
CTGAGCTTTACGCTTTAGCAGCACACTGCACCACCCAAGAAGATGCGATTCGCAAAGTTGAGCGTAGGATGAGAAAGTCAGAAGCTGCACTATTTCTTGAACCCTATATAGGCAAAGAATTTGACGGGATTATCACTGGCATTACACCAAACTATGGCTGGGTCAGAATCTTTAATCCACCTGCAGAGGGGATGCTTTTAAAGCTTCCGCGAGACGCCGCTATTAGCAACAAGATTCGCGTACAACTTGTTTCAACCGATGTTGAGATGGGGCATATTAATTTTATGCGTAGCAACTAAAAGCCAGCAATTTAAATGACTCCCCATTTTTTAATAAACCAGGTCTTCACTAGCTGAGTGAGCAATAAATAACTTGGCAATAAAAAGGCCAAGCCATACCAATAATCCCTGGAAAGTGGCGCCATTTGAAATCCTTCACCAACCGCAGTAAATGGGAGCACCACTCCTACAGCACAGATTATTAAAGTAGTTACCATCAATGGAATACTTGGAATACTATCTTTAAAGGGCATTTTGCCGGTTCTAATTACATATACGATTAGCGTTTGAGATAGTAAGGACTCGACAAACCAACCCGTCTGAAATATTGGTGATAACTCTAGCGTATTTTCTTTCAAATAAAACCATAAAAAACCAAACGTTAAATAATCAAAAATCGAACTGATAGGTCCTATGCAAAAAATAAACCGGGCCAAGCCCTTTACATCCCATCCGCGAGGACCCTGAAGATACTCTGGATCCACGGAATCTGTAGGGACCGCGGTTTGCGAAAAGTCATACAACAAGTTATTCAATAAAATTTGTATTGGCGCCATCGGCAAAAATGGTAATAAAGCACTGGCACCCAGCATACTAAACATATTGCCGAAGTTTGAACTTGCGGACATTTTGAGGTACTTCATGATGTTTCCGAATACCCGCCGACCCTCAATAACGCCATCGTATAAAACCAATAAGCTTTTTTCAAGCAAGATAATGTCAGCAGATTCCTTTGCAATATCAACAGCAGAATCAACCGAGATACTGACATCCGCAGACTTTAGGCCCGGTCCATCATTAATGCCATCCCCCAGGTAACCCACCACATGTCCTTGATTTTGGAGTAATCGAATGACCCTAGCTTTTTGAGCAGGTGTCATTTTTGCAAATATCTTCGTTTGCTTTAATTTATTCGTTAATTCATCATCAGAAAGACTTTCAATCTCAGACCCCAATAGCACTTGATCTATAGATAACCCAACCTCATGACAAACCTTGCGGGTAATTAACTCGTTATCACCCGTTAAAATTTTGACCTCGATACCACATGCCTGTAGGGATGCAATTGCAGGCTTTGCCGATTCTTTTGGGGGGTCTAAAAAGGCGATGAACCCCATCAAAATAAGCCCCGATTCATCAGCCACACTATATGTCTGATGGCTGGTTGTCTCTTTTTTTATCGCCACCGCAATGACCCGAAAACCATCGTTGTTTAAATCAGCGACGACTTGCATCATCTGAGCTTGATTATCTGCATTCAGTGTAATTAACTCTTTTCCTGCCTGCGCCCAAGAACATTGAGCCACCATTTCTTCAACGGCACCCTTGCAAATCAGAATATCTTCCCGATCATTTTTCCGCAAGACAACTGACATACGACGCCTTTGGAAATCAAATGGAATTTCATCAATTTTTTGATAGGCATCAGAGGAATGAAGTTTTTCGTGAACGCTTTGATGCTTGAGAACAGCTTCATCAAGTAGATTTCGCATTCCAGCTTGGTAATGACTATTGAGGTATGCATATTCAAGCACTCCTGCATCATTATTGCCTAATACATCAATATGCTTTTCAAGAATAATTTCATCTTGCGTCAGAGTTCCAGTCTTATCAGTACAGAGGATATTCATAGCACCCAAGCTTTGCACAGCCGTCAGCCGTTTCACGATCACTCGCTTTTTAGATAGGGCAATAGCTCCTTTTGCCAAGTTGATAGTAACCAGCATGGGTAACATTTCAGGCGCTAGGCCGACCCCTACGGCAATTGCAAATAGTGCCGCCTCAAGCCAATCCCCTTTAATCAGCCCGTTGATTAAAAATACAGCAGGCACCATTGCCGCCATCAAACGTAGCATTAGCCAAGTAAAGCGACTAATTCCTTGATCAAAGCTTGACGTCTTTATCTGCTCAGTAGTTTGTATTGCCACTTGCCCAAAAAAACTAGCATCTCCCGTTTTGAGAACTAGCGCTGAGCCTATTCCTGAGACTACATGACTACCCATAAAAGCTAAATTGACCCAATCAAATGAAGAGGCAGGTTCTTTGCTTAGTAAGACATGAGATTTTTCAGTTGGCATCGACTCCCCAGTAATGGATGCCTGATTAATAAATAAATCTTTACTGCTAATAATGCGCACATCTGCGGGGATGAGATCACCGACTGATAGACGCACAATATCGCCCGGCACTATCTCACTTAAATCAACGGTGCATTCGATGCCCGAACGAAATACCTCTACCCTTGTATTAACCAAAGACTTGAGTTTCTTTGCAGCCTTATTAGATTTGTACTCCTGGGTAAATGTGAGAGTTGCCGATAAAAAGACCATCAGCGCAATCATGACGGCCCCCCTATCCTCACCAGTCAGATAGGAGACAAGTGATAGGCCTATTAACAAAAGAGATAGTGGTGATGTAAATAACTTTAAAAACCGCAGCAAGGGGTTGATCTCTGGCTCCAAATTAAAGGTATTGGGTCCATAGATCTGAAAATTTGCCCTCCACTGCTTCGCTGATAACCCAGTAGAAGAAGATTGGAAATCATGAAAAAGTAACCCTAAATCAGTAGAGGCAAGCTTTTTTATTTCCTCTAATTTAGTGGAGTCATTATTCATCAGGCTATTCTAAGCGTTACCTTAAGTAACACTTAGAAGACAAAACCCCCACCATTTCTGATGAGGGTTTGCTTTTCTGGTGGGCCCACCAGGACTTGAACCTGGGACCAAAGGATTATGAGTCCTCTGCTCTAACCAACTGAGCTATAGGCCCGTTAGTCTTTGGATCAATCTTCTTCGAGGAAGGTCTTGAGTTTGTCGCTACGGCTTGGATGGCGCATTTTGCGGAGGGCCTTAGCTTCAATTTGACGGATACGCTCACGAGTAACGTCAAATTGTTTGCCAACCTCTTCAAGAGTGTGATCAGTGCTCATCTCAACACCAAAGCGCATACGCAATACTTTTGCTTCGCGTGGCGTCAATGAATCGAGAACATCTTTCACAACATCGCGCATAGAGTCATGCAATGCAGCTTCTGCTGGGGCCAAGGTATTGCCGTCTTCAATGAAGTCGCCCAAATGAGAATCTTCATCATCACCAATTGGTGTCTCCATGGAGATAGGCTCTTTAGCAATCTTCATGATCTTACGGATCTTGTCTTCAGGAATCTCCATCTTCAGTGCCAAGGTTGCAGCATCTGGCTCATGACCAGTCTCTTGCAAAATTTGACGGCTGATACGGTTCATCTTGTTGATCGTCTCAATCATGTGAACTGGGATACGGATCGTACGTGCTTGGTCCGCAATCGAACGGGTAATCGCCTGACGAATCCACCATGTTGCATAGGTAGAGAACTTATAACCACGACGGTATTCAAACTTATCTACCGCCTTCATCAAGCCAATGTTGCCTTCTTGAATCAAATCCAAGAACTGCAAGCCACGGTTGGTGTATTTCTTAGCAATCGAGATTACCAAACGTAAGTTGGCTACAGTCATCTCACGTTTTGCTTCGCGGGCACGCTTCTCGCCAGCGATCATTTGCTTATTAACTTCTTTTAATTCTGGCAACGGAATCACAACATTCTTCTGAATATCGATCAACTTCTGTTGCAGTTCTTGAATAGCTGGAACGTTACGCTGCAAGAGTGCGCTGTATGGCTTGTTCTCTTTGAGCAACTTCTCGGTCCAAGTCAAATTCATGGACATCTTAGGGAAATCTTTTAATACTTCACCACGATTAACACCCACTTTGTCTACTAACAAGCTTACGATGCCACGCTCAAGCTTCCATACTTGGTCTACTTGTGAACGCATGGTGTCGCATAACTTCTCAACACTCTTCGCTGTTAAGCGGAAACCAAGTAATTCAGCGCGAATTGCATCTTGCGCCTTCACGTATGCTGGACAGTTGTAACCATCTTTATCAAATGCGCGGCGCATCTTGTCAGCTTGTGTGCGAACGATTGCAAACTTCTCTAAAGAGATTTGCTTTAATTCCTCCAATTGCTTAGCGTTTGCTGTTGCAGCACCGCCACCGCCACCGCCGCCTTCATCTTCTTCGCCGCCTTCTTCACCTTCTTCAGCGTCCGGATCGACTTCTGGCTCTTCAGGTCCGAGCTTAATATCTTCTGCATTTGGATCAACCAAACCATCCACAAACTGGTCAATCTCCATCTCGCCACTAGCGATCTTGTCAACGTTGCTCAGAATCTCAGCAATCGTTACAGGGCAAGCAGCCAAAGCCATCACCATGTCTTTGAGACCAGCTTCAATCTTCTTCGCAATCACGATCTCGCCTTCGCGAGTCAACAAGTCAACCGTACCCATTTCACGCATATACATACGTACTGGATCGGTGGTGCGTCCGAATTCTGAATCAACAGTAGATAAAGCCGCTTCAGCTTCTTCTTCAGCTTCTTCTTCAGAAGCTGCAGCAGCTGTATTGTCAGAAAGGATTAATGTTTCTGCGTCTGGGGCTTGTTCGTAAACAGTAATACCGATGTCATTGAGCAAGCTAATCAACGTTTCTAATGCATCCGCATCGGACAACTCGTCAGACATCACGTCATTCATCTCGCCATGGGTTAAGTAACCCTTGGACATACCCATCTTGATCAAAGTCTTCAAGCGAGCGCGGCGTAACTCTTGCTGCTCTTCAGTACCCAACTGTTGTGCTGCAAATTCTTTTAAGAGCGCTTTCTCTTTCGCCTTACGCTCACGCGCTTTTTGACGATCCGTTAATACTGGTTCAGCAGGTGCATCCGCTTTTGCTTTGCGGCCGCGCTTCTTCTCTTCCTCAACTACTACAGGCGCCTCTAGTTCTGCTGTCTTAGCTTTCTTGCCTTTGACTTCTTTTGCATCTTTAGTTTCTTTTGCTGCTTTTGTTTCTTTAACTGGCTCAGCCTTAGGTGCTGCTACTGCTTTACCTTTTTTAGCTGGCTCAACCTTGACTTCTGCTTTGGCAGATTTCGCGGGAGCTTTTACAACTGGTTTTGCTGCAGCCTTTACAGGTTTTGCTGGTGCTTTTGCAACAGCCTTAACTGGTTTGGCTGGCGCCTTAACAACTACTTTTACTGGCTTAGCAGGAGCTTTCGCTTTAGCTGCAGGTTTTGCAGCAGCCTTTACTGGCTTAGCAGGTGTTTTTGCTTTTGGAGCTGGCTTAGCTGGCGCCTTTGCTTTGGCTGCAGGTTTAGCGGCTGGTTTTGCAGCCGCTTTTACTGGCTTAGCAGGTGTTTTTGCTTTGGCAGCAGGTTTAGCTGCAGCTTTTACTGGCTTAGCAGGTGTTTTCGCTTTGGCAGCAGGTTTAGCTGCAGCCTTTACTGGCTTAGCAGGTGTTTTTGCTTTTGGAGCTGGTTTTTTGGTCTTGGTATTCGGCATTTATTAGCACTTACTCACATTACTGTTGTTGATATCGACTGATGAAACACAGCCCCGCGTTACTCAATTACCCACTTACCCCAAATTTCATCAAAATAAAGCGCAAGTGGCTGAATTAAATCGGTTTTTTCTTGGGAACAGAGGATTATAGTCGATTGCGACTTTTTGACACCCTTCTTACCTAAAAATATGGGGTAATTTCAGAGGATTTCTAGGGGTGTTTTCAGAAATTCTTAGGAGAATTTCAGCTTTTCGCCCAATTCCCGATATCGAGCCCGGTCCTGCTCGGTGGCAGTGCTTCCAGCGATCTTTTGGGCAATTTCCGTCATTTCTTGCTTGAGGTGGGTTAATTCTAGTTTTTTGAATGCCCCATCTAAGTCTGCGGCGGCGCCATCGAGCTCCAAATCAGAGCCCATCACACGATTCCTGAGAACTTCATACAAAGGAGCTAGTTCGCTACGAGACAGCTGATCTTGGAACATCGCAAATGCTCCAGCACCTGCGGTAGCCGGTTTATTACCTTCGCCTGGAATCAACTCAACCAAGTCACACTGCGCCAAAAGATCTTTCATCAAAGCATGGGCTTTTTCAGATCTTTGTTCTGCAGCCTTTAATGCAAGCGCGCGCTTGTTCTCATCAAGCGCCTTTCCTAAATGCGGAAACTGAATAATCACACGCAACATCTGTTCTGCCAAATCGGTTGGCGCTTTAGGTGGCTCAATGTTTTGACTCGCAACGCGTTTTGCAGAACCTTTGGATGCTTGCCAAGGTGCACCTTGACGATTGCCATTACCTGAAAAGGTGTTCTGACTATTTTGATTGCCTTGAGTACCTGAAGTTCTGGCCTGCATCGGCTGATAAGTGGTTTGACGCACAGGTGCAGGCGCGACTGTTAAACCACAAAATGCTTCAAGCTCGGCTGGGGTGGTGTTCGTGCGAATGGCCAACTCACGCAAGATTTGGGTGCGCAGCGCAATCGGTGGCATCGAGAGTAAGAGGGGTTTAGCAGCATGGTGTGTATGGGCCCTACCCTCCGGAGTGGTTAACTCATGGTCCTCGCTCACCACCTTAAAGAAGAAGCTGGAGATAGACATGGCTTCTTTAATAACCTTCTCGAAAGCTGGTGCTCCATAAGCGCGCACATAACTATCTGGGTCATGCTCTGTCGGCAAAAATAAGAAACGAATTTCTTTATCGTCCGACATGAGAGGCAAGCATGCTTCCAGCGCGCGCTGTGCAGCACGCTGACCAGCAGAGTCACCGTCAAATGAGAAGACGACTTTGTCAGTCTGACGCAAGAGCATGCGTACATGGTTTGCAGTACAGGCCGTGCCTAATGTTGCAACGGCATTTGGAAATCCCAATTGCGCTAATGCGACTACATCCATATAACCTTCGCAGACAAGAACATATTCTTGCGAACGAATCGCTTGCCTTGCTTCAAACAAACCATAGAGCGTATTGCCCTTAGAAAAGAGTGGCGTCTCTGGAGAATTTAAATATTTTGGCTCGCCTTGATCCAAGATGCGCCCACCAAAGCCAATCGTTTGGCCTTTAGGATTGCGAATCGGGAACATGATGCGATTACGGAAACGGTCATAGCGTTTTACATTTGCGCCTTCGGATTGCTCACCCTGAATTAGTAAGCCGCCTTCTAACAATGTCTTGGCAACCTCATCATTGGAATAAGTTCCAAAGACCGCCTCTAGGCCCTGCCAACCATCAGGCGCATAACCCAAGGCATAGCGTTTGGCGATCTCACCAGTAAGACCGCGACCTTTGAGGTATTCGACAGCTCGGGTGTTGCCCTTGAGTTGCTGGCGATACCAATCTGCCGCAGAGCTCATCACCTCACTCAGTGCCATAGCTTGCTGCTGACGCGCGACGTCATTTGCTGTGCGTTCTTCGCGAGGCACATCTAAACCAGCAGAGCGTGCCAAGTCTTCAATGGCATCAACATAACCAAGGCCGGAATACTCCATTAAAAAGCTAATGGCAGATCCGTGCGCGCCACAACCAAAGCAGTGATAAAACTGTTTGGTGGGCGATACTGAAAATGAAGGAGACTTCTCAGAATGAAAGGGGCACAAACCCTGAAAGTTCGCGCCCGCTTTTTTTAGTTTTACGTGCTGCCCAACCACATCAACGATGTCTACCCGATTTAAAAGATCGGCAATAAAGGATTGTGGGATGAGTGCCATAAGGCGAGTATGAAACTGTTTCTCTTATTTAGATACTTACTTGGCAAGTGCGGCTTTTACCAAACCAGAAACTTTGCCCATATCTGCTTTGCCCGCTAATTGCCCTTTGAGAACGCCAATCACTTTACCCATATCCTGAGGGCCAGCAGCACCTGTAGAAGCAACAGCAGCCACTACTGCAGCCTCCACTTCAGCGTCAGATAACTGCGCAGGCAAGTAGGTCTGCAAGATCACCATCTCGGCAGCTTCAATCGCAACCAAATCATCGCGCCCAGCTTTTTCAAACTGAGAGATGGAGTCTTTACGTTGCTTAATCATTTTCTCAACGGTAGCAATCACACCAGCATCATCGACTACGATACGCTCATCGACTTCACGTTGCTTAATCGCCGCCAACAAAAGACGAATGGTTCCTAGGCGCTCAACTTCTTTTGCGCGCATAGCGTTTTTCATATCTTCAGTAATTTGATCTTTTAGACTCATGGCTTTATTCCTGATGTTGAATGTATCTAGCGATTAAAAAGCAAAAACCCGCTGCGTTTCACCGTCAGCGGGTTTCAAAGCTTCTCGGTGAAGAGAGCTTTTAAATTCTATTAGTAAAGCTTCTTAGGCAACATTTGGCTGCGAATACGCTTGTAATGGCGCTTAGCAGCTGCAGCCTTCTTACGCTTACGCTCAGCCGTTGGCTTCTCGTAGAACTCGCGTGCACGCAAGTCTGTCAAAAGGCCATTCTTTTCAATGGTGCGCTTGAAACGGCGCAATGCCACTTCAAATGGTTCGTTTTCGCGGAGGCGGACTGTAGTCATACTTATTTAACTCGTATATGCTCGATAAATATCGAAAAATTAACTGAATTGCGATTCTAGCACGACCAAGCGAAAAAATGATTGTTTTAGGAATAGAAACTTCTTGTGACGAGACTGGGGTGGCTTTATACAACACCACTCCTTGGGAAGAGGGTAAACCGGCCTTCCAGGGCATACTGGGCCAGGGTTTGCACTCTCAGATCGCCATGCACCGGGACTATGGGGGCGTCGTCCCAGAATTAGCCTCACGCGACCATATTCGCCGTGTTTTACCCCTTTTAGACCAATCTTTAGCCCAATCTGGGCTCAAATTGACCGATATTGATGCCGTGGCCTTCACCCAAGGCCCAGGACTGGCTGGCGCCCTCCTGGTGGGCAGTGCTTTTGCCAAATCTCTTGCTCAAGGGCTTAATTTGCCCTCAATTGGGGTTCATCACCTAGAGGGACACCTACTTTCTCCGCTTTTGGGTCAAACAGCCCCTCAATTTCCGTTTATTGCCCTTCTGGTATCTGGCGGCCATACCCAACTAATGAAAGTCTCCGGCATTGGGCAATATGAGCTTCTGGGTGAAACCTTAGATGACGCAGCAGGCGAAGCTTTTGACAAGACAGCCAAATTACTCGGGCTCGACTACCCCGGCGGTGCTGCGATTTCTAAATTAGCTGAGCAAGGACGCTCCGGTATTTTTGACTTACCAAAACCGATGTTGCATTCGGGTGATTTGGATTTTTCTTTTTCCGGATTAAAGACTGCCGTCCTCAATCAAGTTAAAAAGTTTGAGGATAAAAAGATTGTCGCCACATCTGAAGTGACGCAGTTTCATGCGGACCTCGCTAGATCTTTTGTCGATGCGATTGTTGCAGTGTTGGTGAGTAAATCTGAAAAAGCGCTCAAGCAAACAGGTTGCAAACATTTGGTGCTAGCAGGTGGCGTAGGCGCTAATTTACAACTGCGTAGTGCATTAAATGAAAAAGCTGCGCGAAATGGTTTTGAAGTGCACTACCCGCCACTAGAGTTATGTACCGATAACGGCGTGATGATTGCATTTGCTGGAGCACTACGAATGCTAGTAAAAAATAATGGCTCCACAACATCTGGAGCCTTTGATATCAAACCCCGTTGGGATTTGCAAAGCAATAACTTAATTTAAGAACTGCATTTAAGTATTTAGCTTACTAGTTGGTCAATTATTTCTGATGGCTGATGCGGGCAAATGCACTGTGATTGTGGATAGACTCAAAGTTCTCAGCCTCAACTACAAACGACTGGATGCGCTGATCAGCCTTGAGGTTGCCAGCTACATCACGCACTAAGTCTTCTACGAATTTAGGGTTGCTGTAAGAACGCTCGGTAACCCACTTCTCGTCGGGACGCTTGAGCAAACCCCACAATTCACTAGATGCTTCGCTCTCTGCAGCGGTAACCAAATCTTCTACTGTCATTTTTGTTTCAGTGTCGAGCACTACAGACATCGTCACATGTGAACGCTGATTATGAGCGCCAAAATCAGAAATCTCTTTTGAACAAGGGCACAGACTCATCACCGGAACTTGCGCACGCAAACCCAATTCCACATCAGCATTGCCAGTGGTATTTTGTTTGGCAGTGGCCATCCAAGTCACTTCGTAATCCATTAAGCTTTCTACACCAGATACTGGCGCTGCTTTTTTTACAAAGTGAGTGTAAGTAAACTGCACATGCCCTTCTTTAGCATCAAGTAATGGCAACATCTCACGAACCATCGCCACCACTGAAGTGCTATCAACTGCGATATCTTGTTTTTGCAACAAAGCCATAAAGCGCGACATATGCGTGCCCTTCACATGCGCAGGCAAAGCAACATCCATTTCAAAAGTACCAACGGATGGAAAGTTCCCAGTCTTGCTGCGAATCGTCAGTGGATGACGCACGCCACGAATTCCCACCTGCTCAATTGGCAAAGCGCGCTCATCCAAAGTGGATTGCACGTCAGGCATTGCGCTAGGCTTCAAAAAAGCGGGGTTCATGTCATTCATGGCTCTATTTTCAGGCAAAACAGGCTTATTTGCCTACAAGCTCAGAATTTTGGGTCAATATTGCTGGAAAACGTTGTTTGATGGAGCTAGTAATACCCTCCACATCTAGGCCGCACTTGGTCATCAGCAAGCTGTAGTCGCCATGCTCAATAAATTCATCAGGAAGACCTAATTGCAAGAGGGGCTTATTTATTCCGAGATTTGATAGCGCTTCCAAGCAAGCGCCGCCAGCGCCGCCAGCAATTGCGCCATCTTCAATGGTCACAAAATAATCATGATCGGACGCCAAGGATTTAATCAAATCCACATCCAGTGGTTTCACAAAACGCATGTTGGCAACTGTGGCATTAATGCCCTCTGCCACTTCCAGCGCAGGATAGAGCAAAGTTCCAAATGCCAAAATCGCTACACGTTGACCGGATGGTGCAGTAGATTTACGACGAACCTCGCCTTTACCTAATGGCAAAGTGCGCAATTCTTTTGAAGGTACTGCGCCAACACCAGCACCACGTGGGTAGCGAACTGCGCTCGGATGCGGCTGATGGAATGCAGTGGTTAATAAATCACGACATTCCGCCTCATCTGCTGGAGTCAACACCAACATATTGGGAATGCAACGTAAGAATGGAATGTCGTATGCGCCAGCATGGGTAGCGCCATCAGCACCCACCAAGCCTGCGCGGTCAAGCGCAAACAGCACTGGCAAATCTTGTAATGCGACATCGTGAATGAGTTGATCGTAGGCGCGCTGCAAGAATGTTGAATAGATTGCCACAACTGGCTTCATGCCCTCACAAGCCATACCCGCCGCAAAAGTTACCGCATGCTGCTCAGCAATACCGACGTCGTAATAACGCTTTGGGAAATTCTTTTCAAACTCAACTAAGCCAGAACCTTCGCGCATCGCCGGAGTAATGCCAACCAATAATGGATCAGCGTGCGCCATATCGCATAACCAATCACCAAATACCTGAGTAAAGGTTTTCTTGCTGGCTGCAGGTTTCTTAACACCCTCTTCTGGGTTGAACTTACTTGGACCGTGATACAGCACTGGATCTGCCTCAGCCAATTCATAGCCCTGGCCTTTTTTAGTCACTACATGCAAGAACTGTGGGCCGCGACCCTCTAAGGCCAAACGACGGACGTTCTGCAGCATTGGAATCAAGGCATCTAAATCATGGCCGTCAATCGGGCCAAAGTAATTGAAGCCGAACTCTTGAAAGATGGTAGATGGAGACACCATGCCTTTGGCATGATCCTCAAGGCGTTTAGCGAACTCACGTAGTGGTGGCGCAATGGATAAAACACTATCAATACCTTTTTTAGTCGCCGAGTAAATATTGCCGCTCAGTAGTCTAGCTAGATGGCGATTAAGCGCGCCCACTGCTGGAGAGATTGACATATCGTTGTCATTCAAAATCACCACGAGCGGTAAGTCGTCATACACACCAGCATTGTTCATTGCTTCGAAAGCCATGCCGCCGGTCATCGCGCTATCGCCAATCACAGCTACAGCAACATGTCGTTCGCCCTTGGTTTGGAATGCACGCGCCATACCCATTGCGGCCGAGATACTGGTAGATGAGTGGCCAGTTCCAAATGCATCAAATTCACTTTCAGTGCGATGCGGAAATCCGGAGAGGCCTTTGTACTGACGCAAGGTATTCATGCGCTCACGACGACCCGTCAAAATCTTGTGCGGATAGCTTTGATGGCCCACATCCCAAACAATACGATCTGCAGGCGTATCGAAAACATAATGTAAAGCAATCGATAACTCTACCGTTCCCAAATTGGAGGATAGATGCCCGCCTGTTTTAGAAACGGAATCTAAAACAAACTCACGCAATTCATCCGCCAAAGCAGGAAGCTCTTCGCGTGAGAGTTTTTTGAGATCGTCAGGTGAGTTAATGGAATGTAAAGTCATTGAATCTAAATAATCCGTACTAATGCATTTCTCTTGTTGCCCTCTTATTTGCCTCGATTGACAACCAAGAGAGCCAAATCTTTTAATGCCTGCGCTGATGCGCCAAAACTATCTAAGCTGGCGATAGCTACCTCTTGTAGCTCTTTAGCCTGCTTCTGCGCATAGTCTAAACCCATCAAGGTTACATAGGTGGGCTTATTGGCAGCAGCGTCCTTGCCAGCGGTCTTGCCCAATGTTTGGCTATCCGCAGTGGCATCCAACACATCATCCACAATCTGAAATGCCAATCCAAGAGCTTTTGCGTAGTTTGCGAGATGAGCCATTTGAGCAGGACTGAGATATACACAAATACCCCCCAATTCCACGGCACATGACAACAAAGCACCTGTCTTCATGGCATGCATTTGCTTTAAGCCTGGAAGATCTAGCTTTTTACCAACGCTCTCTAAATCAATTGCCTGGCCACCAGCCATACCGCGCGATCCCGAGGCAGCAGCTAAAGCAGCAATCATTTTGATTTTTATCTGCGCATTACAGTTGGCATTAGCCAGAATTTCAAAAGCACGGGTTTGCAATGCATCTCCGACCAATAGGGCTGTTGCCTCATCAAACGCTTTGTGAACTGTTGGACGACCACGACGCAAATCATCATCATCCATGCAAGGCAAGTCATCATGCACCAAGGAGTAAGCATGAATACATTCAATCGCAACCGCGGCAGCATCCAATGATTCTTCTCTAACGTCGTCCGCCTTATCACCCAGTTGACCTGCTGCATAAACCAACAGTGGTCTTATGCGTTTACCTCCGCCCTGCGCTGCATAGCGCATTGCCTCATGCAAGCGATGAGGAATAGTTTGAGCAGAATCAAGTAAGCGATCTAAGGCCAACTCAGTTCGCTTAGATTGCGAACTAACCCACTCTTGAAATTGAAATGAGGTATTCATTAAGCCTCGAATACGCGAACCTGCTGCTCAACTTGAGCCAACATGCCCTGACAGTGTTTTAACAAAGCTGCGCCACGTTGATATGCCAGAAGGGTTTCTTCTAGGGAAAATTTTCCAGATTCCATGTCAGAAATGAGCTTTTCCAACTCCTTAACAGCTTGTTCGTAGCGCAAATCTGGGTCAATTTGGACCTCTAGACCGGATTTTGGACTCTCAGACTTCTTGGTTGCCATAAGCTTAATTCCTTCGTATTTCCCACACGGATAGCCCTACATATTAAAGCGAGAAGCCCTTTGGATGGGTATAATCCACCCCTTCCTTTCCAATATCGATCCGTCGATGGTTGGATTGGTTATTCCGCTTAGCTTCGGCTGACGTTTTCGGGGGTGGGGAGAATGACTAATCTGGCTACCGCGCAGCAGCTTGCGCCGTCCAATCTACAACTGCCGGTTTCGGCATATTTTGACGCTGACTTGTATCAGCGGGAAATTGAACTGCTTTTTAAGCAGGGTCCAGGCTATGTTGGCCACGAACTCATGGTGCCTGAAGTTGGCTCCTATCAAACTTTAAGCGCAGAAAACGAAGGTCGCATCCTCGTTCGCAATGAATCTGGTGTTGAACTACTTTCTAATGTTTGTCGTCATCGCCAAGCACTCATGCTCAACGGTCGTGGCAAAGCAGACAATATTGTGTGCCCACTACATCGCTGGACCTATGATTTGGGTGGCAATCTATTAGGTGCCCCACACTTTGAAGATAAGCCTTGTTTAAATCTTGGCAAATCCCCTTTGCAAAATTGGCAAGGCTTGCTGTTTGAAGGTCCACGCGATGTTCGTGCTGATCTTGCCAAACTTGGCGTCGCTGACGATCTCAAGTTTGATGGTTATGTTTTAGATCATGTTGAAGTACATGAATGTAATTACAACTGGAAAACATTCATCGAGGTTTACCTCGAGGACTATCACGTCGTGCCATTTCATCCAGGCTTAGGCAAGTTTGTTTCTTGTGAAGACCTGCATTGGGAATTTGGTGATTGGCATAGCGTACAAACAGTTGGCATTCATAAGGATTTGCAAACTCCTGGTTCACCAACGTATCGCAGTTGGCATGAAGCAGTGTTACGTCAATTTGACGGTAAAGCTCCGCGCCACGGTGCCATCTGGCTAACCTACTACCCTAACGTGATGGTGGAGTGGTATCCAGGGGTTCTATGTGTATCTACATTGCATCCAATGGGACCTGGCAAAACGCGCAATATCGTTGAGTTCTATTACCCAGAAGAAATCGCTTTGTTTGAACGTGAATTTGTTGAAGCAGAGCGTGCTGCTTATATGGAAACCTGCATCGAAGATGATGAAATCGCTGAGCGCATGGATCAAGGGCGTGCAGCTCTTTTAGCTCGCGGTGTTAATGAGGTAGGTCCATATCAAAGTCCAATGGAAGATGGTATGCAACATTTTCATGAATGGTATCGCCGCGTCATGAACTTTGAAGGCGCATAATCAGATAAAGTTTTATCGTTTTACCCAACAATCTCATCACTAAAGATAGGAAGCATCATGACTCCTCTGATCTCAGCTAACCAGTTAGAAGAAATCATCAACAGTGGTGAGAATGTCTTGCTCTGTGATTGCCGCTTTGATTTAGTCGATCCTTTGATTGGCAGAAAATCCTACGAAGAAAGTCATATTCCGGGTGCAATCTACGTCGACCTGGACAAAGATTTATCTGGCGATAAAACTGGTGCCAACGGTCGCCACCCTCTTCCAAGCCCAGAAGCTTGGGCCAAAACAAAAGCCCGCCTGGGCATCAGCCCAAACACACTGGTGGTTGCCTATGACAAACAAGGCTCCGTATACGCAAGCCGCCTATGGTGGATGCTTAAATCAACCGTCCATGCCAATGTTCGCGTATTGGATGGTGGCTTAGATGCCTGGAATGGCCCTATGGGCTCAATTCCTAGAGCGCCCACCCCTTGTTCTCAGGCTATTGGTGTGATGCCATATGCCGGCCTCGTCTTAGTCGATGAGGTTGTTGCCAATCTGGAAACTAAGAAAAACAAAATTATTGACGCAAGAGGTGAAGATCGCTTCCGTGGTCAGAACGAAACGCTAGATCCTGTAGGCGGACATATTCCAGGGGCGATGAATCGCTTCTTTAAAAACAACCTCAACGCTACTGCTTTTAAAACTCCAGAACAATTATTTAAGGAATTTTCAGAAAGTCTTGGCACAACAAAAGCCTCTGAAGTGATTCATCAATGTGGATCCGGTGTAACTGCTTGCCACAATCTTCTGGCAATGGAGTTGGCTGGATTTAAAGGTTCACGCCTTTATGCAGGCAGCTGGAGCGAATGGTGTGCTGACCCCAAGAGGCCAGTTGAGCTCTAAGCGTATTTTTGCGTTAATGCAGCAGAGAAAGTAAGACGACAAACCCTACGCCGCAAGCAATCAAAATGGTTTGGCGCAATGACTCGGCCCAATGTGGGCGACGGTGCATTTGCGGAATCAGATCACTCACTGCAATATAAATAAAGCTGCTAGAAGCAATGACTAGAAGATATGGCATTGCTGCATGGGCTCGTTCTAAAAAGAAGTACGCCAATACCCCGCCGACAACCGCTGCTAAGCCGCAGATGAAGTTATAGAGCAAGGCGCGTGCGCGTGAGAATCCCGCATTGAGCAACACAATGAAATCGCCGATCTCCTGAGGAATCTCATGGGCAATGATCGCAATCGCAGTAAAGATTCCCACCTGATAATCCGCCATAAAGGCTGCAGCAATCAAGATGCCATCGACAAAGTTGTGAATACCATCGCCAACCAAAATCATCCAGCCACTACGCCCTGCATTTTCCGCATCATGTCCATGGTGATGATGGTGACCATCACCTTCGTGATGATGGTCATGACGCAATAAAGCAATTTTTTCGAGCAAGAAAAAACCTAACAATCCTGCAAGCAAGGTAGCAAAGAGAAGCTGAGGATTTACACCCTCCATACTGAATGCCTCTGGCAACGAGTGAAGCAAAGCAGTCGCCAGCAAGATTCCGACCGACAAGCTCACCATATTGTTTACCATCTTTGAAAGCACGGCCAACGAGCAGCTTGCAGCAATCAAGGCGCTTGCAGTACCCGCTAATGCAGTCACCAGAAGAATGGTTTGTAAAACTGACATACTAGTTAAGCTACTCCGTTTTTCTTAAACCAAGCCAGGCACTTTTCCCAACCATCTTTTGCAGGACCCTCACGATAAGTGGCGCGGTAATCTGCATGAAAGGCGTGTGGAGCATCTGGATACACTTCAATCATCGATGCTTTGGCAGCGGGATTTTTTGGAGCTGCTTGTGCCAATGCGGCGCGCATTTGCTCCACACTCTCCAAAGAGATGCCGGTATCTGCCGCGCCATATAAACCAAGTACGGGCGCCTTTAAGTCGGCAGCAATATCTACGGGATGACGTGGACTATTTTCAGTCTTCTCACCAATCACGCGACCATACCAGGCTACACCAGCGCGAACTTGCGGCAAGGTTGCAGCCAACCAGGTGATACGGCCACCCCAACAGAAACCAGTCACACCAACTTTTTTCAGATCGCCACCATTTTTGCCGGCCCAAACTAATGCGGCCTGCAAGTCATTCAAAACCTGTGAGTCAGGAGTCTTCGCAACAATATTTTGCTGAATTTCCGCTACTGTGCCATAGGTATTAGGATCGCCAGCACGAGTAAAAAATTCCGGGGCAATCGCAAGGTAACCCATTTTTGCAAAACGTCTTGTGACGTCAGCAATATATTCATGTACGCCAAAAATCTCACTCACCACGATCACGATAGGTAGAGCACCCTTTGCTTTTTCAGGACGAGATACATAGGCAGGCATTTGAAAGCTACCTACTGGAATCATCTGCTCGCCTACTTTAAGACCCTTGAAATCAGTTTCAATAGCTGCAGCCATAACTGGCTCAGATGCCGCCACAAACCCTACGCCAAGAGCGGTAGCGCCAATGGCTGATGTCTTCATAAAATTGCGTCGACTATTTTGAATTTCTTTACTCATTTTTTTGTCTCCTCGCCTGAATGTTTATTACGATTCTTAATGCGCCTCTTCCCAATTATCGCCAATCCCGATGCTAACCACCAAAGGCACCTTCAATTGAGCCACATGACACATTAAATCAGGCAACTTGGCCTGCAGCAGGTCAATCTCATCCAAAGGCACGTCAAATACCAATTCATCATGTACCTGAAGCAGCATTTTCGTTTTTAACTGCTCTTTTTCAAGCCAATCTTCTACAGCAATCATGGCTAACTTGATGAGGTCTGCAGCAGTGCCTTGCATTGGGGCGTTAATAGCTGCGCGTTCAGCACCCTGGCGACGTGGTCCATTGGAGCCCTTAATCTCTGGCAGCCAAAGGCGGCGCCCAAACACGGTTTCAACATAGCCATTTTCTCTAGCTTCGAGGCGAGTACGCTCCATGTATTGCGCAACCCCTGGATAGCGATCAAAGTATTTGGCAATGTAATTTTGCGCAGCTGATCGTTCTATACCCAAGTTGCCCGCTAAGCCAAATGCACTCATGCCATAGATCAAACCAAAGTTAATCACCTTGGCGTAGCGTCGTTGCTCAGAATTCACATCATCCAAAGGAATGCCAAAGATCTCTGCAGCGGTGGCTTGGTGAACATCCTTGCCATCTCTAAAAGCAGCCAAGAGATTTTCATCCTCAGCAATGTGCGCCATGATGCGCAGCTCAATTTGAGAGTAATCGGCTGACAATAATTTGCAACCCTCCGCCGGAATAAATGCCTCCCGTATACGTCTGCCCTCTTCGGTGCGCACAGGAATGTTTTGCAAATTTGGATCGCTTGAGGCCAGTCGACCTGTAACAGCAGTGGCTTGAGAAAAGTTAGTATGCACGCGGCCTGTTTTAGGGTCCGCCATACGAGGCAACTTTTCAATATAAGTCGACATCAGCTTTGCCAAACTACGATAGTCCAAGATACGTGCTGGCAGCGGGTAATCTTCAGCGAGCTTTTGCAAGACTTCTTCATCAGTAGATGGGGCGCCTGATGGTGTCTTTTTAATGACAGGTAACTCAAGTTGTCCAAATAAGATCTCTGCAATCTGTTTGGGCGACTGAATATTAAAAGGCTGACCTGCCAGCTTATGAATTTCCCCTTCAAGCTCTAAAAGGCGCTTACCCACTTGCTGACCTTGTTTTGCGAGCAATGCAGAATCAATCCGAATGCCGTTGCGTTCCATAATGCCGAGTACACGCATAGCAGGCATTTCTACCTTTTCATAAATGTAGAGTAGGCCTTGGCTCTCCTGAATTTGGGGCCAGAGCTCTAGATGAAGGCGCAAGGTAATGTCAGCATCTTCAGCCGCGTAATCCGTTGCAATCTTCAGATCTACCTGATCAAAGCCAATCTGATGAACCCCTTTGCCACATACCTCTTCATAGCGAATAGTTTTCATGCCCAAATGACGCTCAGCCAAACTGTCCATATTGTGTGGCAGATGAGACTCGAGTACATATGATTCGAGCAAGGTATCGAATGCAACGCCTTTTAATGTGATGCCGTAATTTGCAAAAATGTGAGCGTCGTACTTCAGGTTTTGCCCCACTTTTAAATGCGTCTTACTCTCTAACCACGGCTTCATACGTGCCAGCACCAAATCACGATCCAGTTGCATCTCACCATTGCGATGCGCAACCGGAATGTAGCAAGCCTCCCCTGGCTTCACCGATAAAGAAATACCGACAAGCTCTGCTGCAAGCGCATCCAAACTAGTGGTTTCTGTATCTACAGCTGTTAATGTGGAAGAATCAATTTTTTCCAGCCACTTTTCTAAACCCACCTCATCGACAACGCACTCATAGTTGCGCTCTATAGCATCCTGAGAATCGCGAGTTACTTGTGACAAATCTTTGGTTGGTGCGCTTGCAATCACGCGAGTCTTTTTTTCTTCACCGACCACATTTTCAGAAGTAGCAATTGGACTGCCCGCCAAATCAAAAGTAGGCACCTCAGCCTTATCCTCCGGGCTTGTGAGCTGTTTCTCTACATCACGCAACCAAGTCTTAAATGCGTAGCGCTCAAATAACTCACGCAGCAAAGGCGCATCTTCAGACTTTGCATGTAAATCATCCAACCCAGGCAAGTGAGGGGATAAATCGCAATCCGTTTTGACGGTAATCAGTTGACGGGCTTGCGGCAACCAATCAAGTGAAGCGCGCAGATTTTCCCCAACAACACCTTTCACTTGATCGGCATTAGCCATCAAGTTATCGAGATTTCCAAATTCTGCTAGCCATTTATTTGCTGTCTTCGGTCCCGCTTTGGGAACGCCTGGTACGTTATCAACGGTATCGCCGATAATAGATAAATAATCGACAATCAATTCAGGAGGCACGCCAAACTTTTCTTTAACGCCATTAAT
Organism: Polynucleobacter sp. AP-Capit-er-40B-B4; assembly: GCF_018882245.1. Lineage (GTDB taxonomy): Bacteria > Pseudomonadota > Gammaproteobacteria > Burkholderiales > Burkholderiaceae > Polynucleobacter. The sequence goes on from NZ_JACVOV010000002.1 coordinate 300,826, forward strand.
ATCTAACTTCTCATTTGTCATCGTATTAATTAGAGTGACAGCAGGATTTACCAATTGCGCTAAATCTTTATCTCCAGTGGAAATAATAGTTTCCCATCCGGCTTGCGTTGCTTGACAAGCTAAGGTGCCAATCACGTCATCCGCCTCAACACCGGAAACCATTAATACCGGCCAACCTAAAGCCTTAACCATGGCATGAATGGGCTCTATCTGTTTGACCAGATCTTCCGGCATGGGGGATCGATGGGCCTTGTACTCAGAGTACATTTCATCGCGAAAAGTTTTGCCTTTGGCATCAAAAACACAGGCAATATGGTCTGCTTTGAGCTCAGAACGTGCCCTACGCATCATATTAACCATGCCATAAATAGCTCCAGTGGGCTCTCCAGCCCCATTTCTAAGGTCTGGCATGGCATGAAAGGCGCGATAGAGGTAGCTAGAGCCGTCTACCAACAAGAGTCTATGTTTAGTCATACCGCAATCGTACAATCTAGTTGTGAATTGCCTACAGGTCTGGTTAAGGAACCGACCGAGAGTGGGCTTAAAAAGGTGAAAAAATGCATTATTTAATGAACTTAATTAGTCACTCCATGAGCCAAACCCTAGCTATTGCTAGCTTTTTAGTAGTTTTTGGACTCCTGAGTGCAACTTCAGCTCACGCCCAGAATAACAGCCAGGCGCTAAGCCCATCGGAATTAAACCGCATCAACAATCAACCGCTTGCCCCAACCGTAAGCCCGGCAGGCGCTATGAATACCCCTGAACAACGCAAACCTAACTTTCAGTACAAGGATAAAAACGGTACCACCGTTACTGAATATAAGGATGTCAATTCACCAACTCAGGTTGATGTCAAAACACCATACACCAGCTATGAAATGGCGCCGCCTACATCAGTCATGCCGGGCCCACCAAAAGAAACTGATCTAATTAGTGTTCCAAGCATCAGCATCCCTCTTAGATAAAAATCGTTTCATTTATTTATTCAATTTAGTTTATGGCCGTATTTACTCCGATCGAACTTGATGATATTTCTCAATGGATTGATCAAGACTTTGATATTGGCCAAGCCATTGAAATTCGCGGCATTCATGGTGGAATTGAGAACTCGAATTTTTTCTTAGACACCACAAAAGACGACCAGAAGCAGGAATATGTTTTAACCGTCTTTGAAAGACTATCGTCACAGCAGCTTCCTTTTTACTTAGAGCTTATGCGCCACCTGGCAAACAAAGGTGTCCCAGTTCCTAAGCCAATTGAAAACAAACAGGGCGACATTCTTTTCACTCTTAAGGGAAAGCCAGCAGCCATCGTTACCAAGCTTCCAGGCCTTTCCAGACTGCAACCCGAGGCTAATCACTGTGCCCTAGTCGGCGAGATGCTGGCAAAGATGCATTTGGCTGGAAAAGATTTTTCAAAGAACCAAGAAAATCTTCGTAGCCTTGATTGGTGGCAAAAAACGATTCCCTCAGTATTGCCCCACTTAAATACTTCGCAAAAAGATCTCATTACGCATGAGCTCAAAACTCAAGAAGAATTTTTTTCTTCAGGTACGTATGATGGTTTGCCGCAAGGCGCTAGTCATTGCGACCTATTTCGCGATAATGTCTTATTTGATCCAAAGGGATCGGATGCATCTCAAGATCAATTAGGCGGCTTCTTCGACTTTTACTTTGCAGGCACTGATAAATGGTTGTTTGATATTGCCGTAACCGCGAACGATTGGTGTCTGGCTGATAACAAGCAAGATTTAGATCCTGTACGCTTGGATGCCTTTATGAAGGCCTACCAATCCGTACGTCCACTCACCAAAGAAGAGCAGGCGAGCTGGCCTCTCATGTTGCGCGCAGCGGCATTGCGCTTCTGGGTTTCTAGATTATGGGATTTCTATTTACCCCGTGATGCACAAATGCTGACACCACATGATCCCACGCACTTTGAACGCATTCTTTTAAGTCGTCGCTCACTATGAAACTCAATTACGTAGCTCCAAAAGAAGGTTATACCTGGATTAGACAGGGTATTTGGCTCTTCAAGCAGAATCCTTTGGGATTCTTAATGCTAGTCTTTATGTATGTATTTGCAGCGCAACTGGCAGTCATCATCCCTGTCATTGGTGTTTTTGCAGTGCTACTCCTGACTCCAACCTTATCTGTTGGATTCATGACGGCTTGTCGTCAAGCCATTCAAAAAGAACGCATCAAACCTTCAATCTATATAGCGGCATTAAAGTCTGGTTCGATAGTTCGGAAAAGAATTTTGCAACTGGGCTTGGTATATGCCGCCATGATTGTGCTGTTGAGTTTTATCTTAAGTCTCTTGGTTGATTTTGAATTGCTTCTTCCTTTAATGACGAGCGATAAGCCCATCACTCCAGAAGCACTCCGTCAGGTTTATTTAGTACTTTTCTTTGGTGCAATGCTGTATGTACCGGTGGCGATGTTGATGTGGTTTTCACCAGTATTGGTTGCATGGGAAGATATGTCGGTACCTCAGGCTCTATTCTCCAGTGCCCTAGCGTGCTGGTCTAACAAAGCTGCATTCTTTTTATATCTATCGATTTGGAGCGCAATACTGATTGCCATCCCATTGACTATTGGCATGATCTTTGATGCCATGAATTTGGGGCAAGTTGCCTCGTACATCATTGCACCTATCTCTATGGCAGGACTTACTGTGATGCACTGCTCTTTTTATGCGACCTGGAAAGCCTGCTTCACAGACAATGAAGTCGTGATGCCTGTCTAACCAACCGTTTAGTCAATCGCAGCAAGCTTTGCAATACTCAACTGTAGCCATTTAATGCCATGACGCTTGAAATTTACTTGCGCCCTTGCATCCGCATCAACACCCTCTAGACCAGTCACGCGGCCCTCACCAAACTTGGTGTGGAAAACATTTTGTCCGATAGTGAATGGATAATTTCCACGCGGGGGAGAGGCCAATCTTTTTACTTCCATTGAAGCTGAGCCGACTCGCTTAGCAGGTCTTTGACGCTCAGAACCTGAATCAAAAAAATCATTCGATTCGTATTCACGTTGACGAGTGTAGCCATCTTGCCAGGTAGACCCAGATCTTGAATTACCTCCACCCCAACGAGCATCTCTTGCCTTAGGCGTGAGCCACTTCAATGAATCAGCGGGCAACTCTTCCAAGAAGCGGGAAGGCATGTTGTAGCGTACCTGACCATGCAACATGCGTGATTGGGTATGCGATAAATAGAGTCGCTCTTTGGCACGAGTGATCGCCACATACATTAAGCGACGCTCTTCTTCTAGGCCATTCTGCTCATTCACGCTGTTCTCATGAGGAAATAAACCCTCCTCAAGACCAGTAATAAAGACAGAGGTGAACTCCAGCCCTTTGGCTGAGTGGACAGTCATCAATTGCACAGCATCTTGGCCAGCCTGAGCCTGGTTATCGCCAGCCTCTAAGGAAGCGTGCGATAGGAATGCAGCCAGTGGAGAGACTTCTACAACGCCGGGGGCATTCTCACCTGGCAACATAGCAGCCGCAGCATCTTGTCCATAACCCTCTTCAGCAATGAATGCGGTTGCTGCGTTAATCAATTCCTGTAAGTTCTCTACGCGATCTTGCCCCTCGCGCTCAGAGAGATAGTGCTGAATCAAGCCGCTATGCTGAATTACAAACTCAACCGTTTCTGGCAAGGTATTGTGACGCGTTGCTTCGCGCATATGGTCCACCAAACGCACAAACCCACCGAGAGCTGCACCTGCCTTACCTTCTAATGTCGAAGCCGCAAGATACAAGGAGCATTGCTGCGCTCTAGCGGCATCTTGCAATGCTTCAATTGAACGTGCGCCAATACCGCGAGTTGGGAAATTCACTACCCTAGAGAAGGAAGTGTCGTCATTAGGATTCTCAAGCAAGCGGAGATAGGCAAGCGCGTGTTTAATTTCAGCGCGCTCGAAGAAGCGTAAGCCGCCATACACGCGATACGGAATGCCCGCAGAAAATAAAGCATGCTCAATGATGCGTGACTGAGCATTGCTGCGATAAAGCAATGCGACTTCAGTGCGCTTAATGCCACTATTAACAAGTGCTTTTATCTCATCAACCAACCAGGCTGCCTCAGCATGATCGCTGGGGGCCTCATAGATTCGGACAGGCTCGCCATGGCCAGCATCAGTGCGCAAGTTTTTACCGAGACGCTCTGAGTTGTTAGCAATCAGGTGATTTGCAGTATCCAGAATGTGGCCGTGCGAACGATAGTTCTGCTCCAACTTCACCATTAGCGGGTGATATTGCTTTTCATAGAGACGCATATTTTCTACGTCTGCTCCGCGGAATGCGTAAATACTTTGATCATCATCACCGACCGCAAATACAGAGCTACTACCCATACCGCTCACATTGATACGGCTTGCATCATGGCCTGACAATAATTTTAGCCATGCATATTGCAAGGCATTGGTATCTTGAAACTCGTCAATCAGAATATGACGGAAACGTTCTTGATAGTGAGTCCGAATCGCTTCGCTATGTTTAAGTAATTCATAACTACGCAATAAGAGCTCAGCAAAATCTACTACACCTTCACGTTGGCATTGCTCATCGTAAGCAGCATAGAGTTGCGCCATCTTGGCCTGAAAATCATCGCCTACTGATAAGTCTTTTGCGCGCTGACCACGCTCTTTGGCGTGAGCAATAAAGTATTGCAGCTGCTTGGCGGGATACTTCTCATCATCGACTTTTAAGCCCTTTAAAAGGCGCTTAATCGCAGAGAGTTGGTCCTGGGTATCCAAAATCTGAAAAGTTGATGGTAAGCCCGCTTCTTTATGGTGAGCCCTCAATAATCGGTTACATAAGCCGTGAAAGGTGCCAATCCACATGCCACGGGTGTTAATCGGTAGCATGGCGCTTAAGCGCAACATCATCTCCTTGGCAGCCTTATTGGTAAAGGTCACTGCTAGGACGCCAATAGGGGATACCTGGCCGGTCTGAATCAACCACGCTATACGGGTGGTGAGGACGCGGGTCTTGCCACTCCCTGCCCCAGCCAAAATCAAGGCGGATTGGGCTTGGCCATTTTCATTTACGGGCGGGAGGGTCACTGCCTCGCGCTGTTCTGGATTGAGGTTCGCGAGCAAGTCTGAGTACATCAGCCCAATTATAATTTGCCTCTTATGCCAAATGCCTCAAATACCCCTAATTCACCAGCGGCCAGCTCTGCAGACGAGCTCGCCAAATCCTATGAACCTGCCCCGATAGAGGCCTACTGGGGTCCAGAGTGGGAGCGTCGTGGGATTGCCGATGCCACCATGGATGAGGGAAAGGGTGATTTTTCGATACAGCTACCCCCGCCAAACGTTACCGGCACCCTGCACATGGGTCACGCTTTTAATCAAACCATCATGGATGGCTTGGTACGCCACGCACGTATGTCTGGCAAAAACACCTTATGGGTACCGGGCACTGATCATGCAGGTATTGCCACTCAAATTGTTGTTGAACGCCAACTCGATGCGCAAAAAGTATCGCGTCATGATTTAGGTCGTGAAAAGTTTTTAGAAAAAGTGTGGGAGTGGAAGGAAACTTCTGGCAACACGATTACTAGACAAATTCGTCGCTTAGGTGCATCGATTGATTGGGGCAAAGAATATTTCACGATGGACAGCAAAATGTCCAAAGCAGTAGTGGAGGTATTTGTACGCTTACACGAACAAGGTTTGATCTATCGCGGCAAACGTTTAGTGAACTGGGATCCCGTTTTAGGTACCGCAGTTTCTGACCTAGAAGTAGTGAGCGAAGAAGAAGATGGCTCGATGTGGCACATTCGCTATCCATTGACTGATGGCTCTGGTCACCTCACAGTCGCGACTACCCGCCCTGAAACCTTGCTGGGCGACGTTGCCGTCATGGTGAACCCAGAAGACGAACGTTATAAACATCTCATTGGCAAGTCCGTTAACTTGCCTTTGTGTGATCGTGAAATTCCGATCATTGCAGATGACTACGTTGATTTGAACTTTGGCACTGGCGTTGTAAAGGTGACTCCCGCACACGACTTTAATGACTATGCAGTAGGTCAACGTCATCAATTGCCAATGATCAACATCCTCACTTTGGATGCGAAGATTAATGAGAATGCTCCTACCGCTTATCAAGGCATGGAACGTTTTGCAGCACGCAAACAAGTCGTTGCTGATTTGGAGGCCGCCGGCTTACTAGAAAAAGTTCAGCCGCATAAGTTGATGGTGCCACGTGGTGACCGTACCCAAACTATTATTGAACCAATGTTGACTGACCAGTGGTTTGTGGCAATGTCCAAACCAAGTCCGGACAACAAATATCAACCCGGCTCATCCATTGCTGGCGCAGCCTTGGATGCCGTCACAAAGGGTGACATCAAACTTGTTCCTGAAAACTGGATTAATACTTACACCCAGTGGTTAGAAAATATTCAGGACTGGTGCATCTCCCGCCAACTCTGGTGGGGCCATCAAATCCCTGCTTGGTATGGTGATGACGGGCAAATTTTTGTAGGGCGCTCAGAAGACGAGGCGAAGGCCAAAGCCGCAGCGGCGGGCTATACCGGGAAACTCAATCGTGATCCCGATGTTCTGGATACCTGGTTTAGCTCAGCTCTGGTGCCATTTAGCTCTTTAGGCTGGCCAGATGAAACACCCGCCTTAAATCACTTCTTACCTTCGTCCGTGCTGGTTACCGGCTTTGACATCATCTTCTTCTGGGTGGCGCGCATGGTCATGATGACCTGTCATTTCACTGGAAAAGTACCGTTCCATACCGTCTATGTTCATGGCTTAGTACGTGATGCTGAAGGTCAAAAAATGAGTAAGTCCAAAGGCAATACTTTGGATCCAATTGATTTGATTGACGGCATTCAGATTGAGGAGCTAGTGGGCAAGAGAACTACTGGCCTCATGAATCCAAAACAAGCTGAGAGTATTTCTAAGAAAACCAAAAAAGAGTTTCCGGATGGCATCCCAGCATTTGGCACTGATGCCTTGCGCTTTACTTTTGCCTCCCTTGCTTCGCTGGGTCGAAATATCAACTTTGATCAAAAGCGTTGCGAAGGCTATCGCAATTTCTGCAATAAACTTTGGAATGCCACTCGCTTCGTTCTGATGAACTGCTCCGGCAATGATGAGGACAATGGTCTAGCGCCATGCGACAACCAGTGTGGTCCCGAGGGTTATTTGGATTTTTCACCAGCTGATAAATGGATCGTCTCTCAACTCCAAAGAACCGAGGCTGATGTAGCCAAAGGATTTGAGAACTATCGCTTTGATAATATTGCGAGCAGTATTTACCAATTTGTTTGGGACGAATATTGCGATTGGTATCTTGAGCTTGCTAAGGTACAGCTTCAAACTGGCACCCCTGCGCAGCAACGCGCGACGCGTCGTACGCTATTGCGTGTTCTGGAAACAATCTTGCGCATGGCGCACCCATTGATTCCATTCATTACCGAAACACTTTGGCAGACGGTTGGTCCGAAGAGCGGAAAAGAATTAGCCAAACAAAATAAACAAACCATTGCACTCCAACCCTATCCCGTTGCTCAGCCAGAAAAGATTGATGAGCAAAGCGAAGCCTGGGTGGCACAGATTAAAGCTATTGTGGACGCCTGCAGAAATCTACGTGGCGAGATGCAAGTTCCTCCCGGACAAAAAGTGCCGCTTTGGATTCATGGCCCAGAAGAATTCTTGGCAAAAGCAACACCCTATTTGATGGCACTAGCCAAGCTGACTGAAGTCAAAATCTATAGCGAAGAGGCAGCTCTAGAGAAGGATGCCCCGGGAGCACCAATTGCCCTGGTAGGCGATATCAAGCTCTTACTCAAAATAGAGGTGGATGTTGCTGCCGAACGCATTCGCCTTGGCAAGGAGATCGAGCGCCTAGCGAATGAAATTAACAAAGCGAAGGGCAAGCTGACCAATGAAAGCTTTGTGGCTCGCGCCCCAGCTGAAGTAGTTACCCAAGAAAAACAACGTCTTGCAGGCTTTGAGCAAAATCATGAGAAGCTTGTTGCACAATTAGAGCGTCTTAAATAAATCATCCCGCAAAAAAGATCGGATCATCTATGGCATTGCATTTCAGCTCCAAAAAAGTGACTAAGGCAGTATTTCCAGTGGCAGGATTTGGAACGCGCTTTTTACCAGCCACTAAAGCAAGTCCAAAAGAAATGCTCAATGTTGTGGACAAACCCTTAATTCAGTATGCAGTTGATGAAGCCATTGCAGCTGGCATTACTGAGCTCATTTTTGTTACAGGTCGTAGCAAGCGTGCAATTGAAGATCATTTTGATAAAGCCTATGAGTTAGAGGCAGCCTTAGAAGCCAAGAACAAACAAGATCTTCTTCATTTGGTACGCAGCGTTAAACCAGATAATGTTGACTGTGTGTATATCCGACAGTCTGAGCCGCTTGGATTGGGTCACGCAGTATTGTGTGCCGAGAAGCTAGTTGGCGATGAGCCATTTGCGATTATCTTGGCAGACGATCTCTTAGACGGTCAGCCTCCAGTGCTTTCACAAATGCTGAAAGTGCACGAAGAACAGCAAGGCTCAGTATTGGCAGTAGAAAAAATTGACCCATCCAAAAGTAGCTCTTATGGAGTTATCTCTGGAGATGCAGTCAGCAAAGGCATCTACCGTCTCAATGGCATTGTTGAAAAACCAAAACCAGCAGACGCGCCCTCTGATTTAGCGGTGGTAGGTCGGTATGTACTTTCATCTAAAATTTTTGACCACATCCGCAATGTAAAACCTGGCGCAGGTGGAGAAATTCAACTGACCGATGCAATTGCAACCTTGCTTAAAGAAGATCCAGTATTCGCCTATGAGTATGAAGGGGTGCGCTATGACTGCGGTAGCAAATTAGGCTACCTCAAGGCATCTGTAGATTTTGCGCTACGCCACCAAGAAGTTGGTGCTGAGTTTGCGGAATACCTAAAAAGCTGGTCTTTAAAGTAAAAAACTTTTTAGGTGAGATAAAAAAGGCAGAGATTAATCTCTGCCTTTTTGTTTCCTAGCTTGCTAAGAAAATATGAACGCCAGACTTTTTCTTATCTACGCTTCATAAAGAAGACCAGTACATCGCCTTCAGTAGTGCTGGCGAGTAACTCGTTACCAGTTTGTTTTGCAAATGCCGGAAAGTCGTGAGCAGCACCAGCATCTGTCGCCTTAATCTTTAAGACTTCACCAGACTGCATTGTTGCCAAAGCCTTCTTGGTGCGCAAGATCGGCAATGGGCAATTCATACCAATCGCATCTACTTCTGCATTAAAGGCAATATTTACAGGATCACTCATTTGCTTGCTACCCAATCTTTAACGCCTGCCAAGGCAGCGCCCAACTTACTTGGATCCGTTCCGCCAGCCATCGCCATCTCTGGCTTACCGCCGCCTTTGCCGCCAACTTGCTGAGCTACGAAATTCACAAGATCACCTGCCTTAACTTTACCGATCGAATCAGCCGTTACGCCAGCGATCAAACTGACTTTGTCGCCCTGAACTGATGCCAACACAATGGCAGCAGTTTTGAGCTTAGACTTCAGGGCATCCATCGTCTCACGGAGGACGCCAGCATCTGCGCCATCCAAACGGGCAGCCAACACCTTGATGCCATTGACATCAATTGCTTGGCAGGCTAATTCATCGCCCTGACTTGCGGCCAACTTGGAGTTAACCTTTTCTAATTCGCGTTCAGCTTGACGTAGACTTTCTTGAAGTTGGGCAACACGATTCACCAAATCACCAGGATGGGTTTTTAGAATTGCTGCTGCTTCATTAATCTTGTCTTCTAAGCCTTGCAAGAATTGCAATGCATTATTACCAGTAACCGCCTCAACGCGACGAATCCCAGCCGCAACACCACCTTCAGAAACAATCTTCAAGCTGCCAATGTCGCCAGTACGGGTTACGTGCGTACCTCCGCATAGCTCTTTAGAGCTACCAATCTCTAATACACGCACTTCATCGCCGTACTTCTCCCCAAAGAGCATCATGGCGCCAGTCTTTTGAGCATCGTCTAAAGACATGACCTTACCTGAAGTTGCTGTATTTTCGAGAATCTCTTGATTCACAATATCTTCAATACGACGAATCTGCTCTGCGGTAATCGGTGCATTGTGCGTAAAGTCAAAACGGGTCTTGGTAGCATCTACCAAAGAGCCTTTTTGCTGCACATGATCGCCCAATACTTCACGCAATGCTTTATGCAAGATATGCGTTGCGCTGTGGTTACGCATCGTATCGGCTCTTTGCTGGGTATCTACGATTGCATTGATTACATCACCCACCTTGAGCTCACCCTCAAGCACTTCACCCTGATGCCCAAATACATCGGCTTGAATCTTGAAGGTATCTTCTACTGCGAAACGGATGCTTTCATTGCGAAGCTCGCCTTTGTCGCCAACCTGGCCGCCAGATTCAGCGTAAAAAGGAGTGTTATCCAGGACGATGACAGCTGCATCTCCAGCCTTAACAGCAGTCACTGCAGAACCATCAACATAGAGAGCGGTAACTTTGGCTCCCTCATGTTTTAGGGTGTCATAACCATGAAACTTCGTAGGCACGCCTTTGTAATCCAAGCCTTGGGCCACTTTGAACTTGCCGGCTGCTCTTGCTTGGTCACGCTGTTTTTGCATCGCCACTTCAAAGCCGCCACCATCCACCGTTACCCCACGTTCACGACAAACGTCAGCTGTTAAGTCCAATGGGAAACCAAATGTGTCATGTAAACGGAAAGCAGTTTCACCATCAACTACTTTTGCGCCACCTGCTAAAGCACCGTCCAAAATTTCCATGCCGTTAGCGATGGTCTGGAAGAAGCGTTCTTCTTCTTGCTTGATGACTTCGCTAACTTTATCTTGCGCAGCACGCAACTCTGGATAGGCATCGCCCATCTCTTTTACTAGCGCAGGAACCAATTGATAGAAGAATGGTTTGCGAGCACCCAATTTATAACCATGACGGATTGCACGACGCGCAATACGACGCAAGACATACCCGCGCCCAGCATTACCTGGAATCACACCATCCACTACGATAAAGCTACATGCACGAATATGGTCAGCAATCACTTTGAGCGAGGGGCTATTTGCATCGCAATTTTCACCGCCAGCAGCATCTACAGCCTCCTTGGAAGCCTTTAAGAGATTGACGAAGAGGTCGATTTCATAATTGGAGTGAACATGCTGTAATACTGCGGCAATACGCTCAAGACCCATACCAGTATCAACGCTCGGCTTAGGCAGTGGATGCATCACACCCGCTTCATCTCGGTTGAACTGCATGAAAACGTTATTCCAAATTTCAATATAACGGTCACCATCTTCATCCGGACTTCCGGGAGGGCCGCCAGCAATATGATCGCCGTGATCGTAAAAAATCTCGGTGCATGGTCCGCATGGACCTGTGTCACCCATCATCCAGAAGTTGTCTGATGCGTAGCGTGCACCCTTGTTATCGCCAATACGAATGATTCGATCAGCTGGTACACCTATTTGTTTATTCCAAATCTCAAAAGCCTCATCATCTTCGGCGTACACCGTTACTAAAAGCTTTTCTTTGGGCAATTTAAATGTCTGGGTCAATAAATCCCAGGCAAACTGAATGGCATCCTTCTTGAAATAGTCTCCAAATGAGAAATTTCCCAACATTTCAAAAAAGGTATGGTGACGGGCGGTGTAGCCCACGTTATCCAAATCATTGTGTTTTCCGCCCGCCCGGATGCACTTTTGGGCAGTCGTAGCACGGTTATAGGGGCGCTTATCGAAGCCCAAAAACACGTCCTTGAACTGATTCATGCCTGCATTGGTAAATAGCAATGTAGGGTCATCCCCCGGCACTACAGGGCTGGACGGGACGATTTGGTGGCCTTTTTGGGCGAAGAAATCCAGGTAAGCCTGGCGAATTTGGGAGACTTTCATGCCGATAATTATCGCATTGGCACTAGCCTAGGGCAAACGCTAGGTAAGAAGCCCCAAACCTGCCTTACAATCCCACAACATCAATAAAAATCGGCAGTTAAGTCGACAACAAGGAGAGCAACTTGAAAATTCGCAATCAACGGGATTTTGGGGCCGGGATCATGTATATGGTTATTGGCCTCTTCTTCGCCATCATGGCCACAAACTACCCAATGGGGACCGCTGCCAAAATGGGTCCAGGCTATTTCCCATTCTTTCTTGGGATCCTCATGGCGCTATTAGGTGTACTAGTACTACTCCAGTCCCTGAGCGCAAAAGCAGCCATTGAAAGCATTCCAAAATTCAATTGGCGCATCATTGCCCAGATTACTGGCTCCGTAGTGCTCTATGGACTACTCCTACCTCGCTTAGGCTTCTTAATTGCCGTAGTTGTTTTGGTATTAGTGTCAGCAAGTGCTAGCAAAGAATTTACTTGGAAGGGCTCATTAATTAATGCTGGCTTCCTCGTTGCGTTTACTTATTCAGTGTTTGTGTTGGGTCTGAAACTTCAGTTCCCACTCCTGCCTGTATTCCTACAACAATAACGAACCGGGACTCTGAAAAATGGATTTATTTGCTAACTTAGCGCTCGGTTTCGATACCGCGTTCACATTACAAAACCTCCTTTACTGCCTTATCGGCTGTATCTTAGGTACCTTGATTGGTGTATTGCCAGGCCTTGGTCCAATCGCAACGATTGCGATGCTGTTACCAGCTACCTACGCATTGCCTCCGATTGCTGCATTGATTATGTTGGCCGGTATTTACTACGGCTCACAGTACGGCGGATCTACAACAGCGATTCTTCTGAACATTCCGGGGGAGACGTCCTCGGTGGTGACGGCGATCGACGGCTATCAAATGGCCCGAAATGGTCGCGCTGGTGTTGCACTCTTTACTGCAGGTATGGGTTCATTCTTTGCAGGTTGCGTTGCTACTTTGGTTTTGGCTGCATTTGCTGCACCACTCTCTCAACTCGCATTTAAGTTTGGTCCCGCTGAATACTTCTCCTTGATGGTCTTAGGTTTGATTGGTGCGGTTGTTTTGGCATCAGGCTCTTTGATCAAAGCGATCGGCATGATCATCTTAGGTCTTTTGATGGGCTTGATTGGTACCGACGTGAACTCTGGTGTATCTCGCTATGCGTTCGATATTCCTGAATTAAGTGACGGTATCGGCTTCGTAGCGGTAGCGATGGGTGTATTCGGCTTTGCTGAGATCATGGGTAACCTTGAAAAGACTGGTGACGACGAAGGCTTCCTCAATAAACTCACCAGCATGGTGCCTACCAAGACTGATGTGAAGCGCATGATTCCTTCAATCTTACGCGGCACAACGATTGGCTCTATCTTGGGTATCTTGCCAGGCGGCGGCGCAGCTCTTGCAGCCTTCGGCGCCTACTCTGTTGAGAAAAAATCCTCAAAGTACAGCCATGAATTTGGTAAGGGTGCGATTGAGGGTGTTGCTGGTCCTGAAGCAGCTAATAACGCTGCCGCTCAAACCTCATTCATTCCATTGCTCACATTGGGTATCCCGCCAAATGCTGTGATGGCTTTGATGGTTGGTGCGATGACTATTCATAACATTCAACCAGGTCCACAGGTAATGACCAGCAACCCAGCTTTGTTCTGGGGTCTGATTGCTTCCATGTGGATTGGTAACGTAATGTTGATCCTCTTGAACTTACCTTTGATTGGTATCTGGGTAAAGCTCTTGAAGATTCCTTATCGTTTCCTCTACCCAGCAATTTTGGTGTTCTGCTGTATCGGCGTGTACACCGTTAATAACACTGTGTTTGATGTTTATGTAACCGCAGGCTTTGGCTTGATTGGTTACCTGTTCTTCAAACTGGGTTGTGAACCTCCTCCATTGTTATTGGGCTTTGTTCTCGGACCAATGATGGAAGAGAACTTCCGTCGCGCACTATTGTTATCACGCGGCGACTTCTCCACTTTTGTAACCCGTCCACTTTCCTTGGGCCTGCTCATTGCAGCAGCCCTTTTGGTGGTGATCGTTGCTTTACCGGCGGTGAAGAAGACTCGCGAAGAGGCGTTCGTGGAGGATTAATTCCCGCCACCTCTCCAGAAACAAGCCCGCAGCAGTTTGCGGGCTTTTTCTTTATGGGCCAAGGGTTTTCTCTACAATGTGGCTATGTCCCAAGATAGCAAACCCTCCAAAGCAAATACCGGCGCTGTAGCCGAACCGTCCAACTTCTTACGTCAGATCATTGATCATGACTTGGCAAGCGGCGCTTTTTCACAGCGTACCAATTTAGCTGGCGAGGCTATCCCATCAATCATCACCCGCTTTCCGCCTGAACCGAATGGCTACTTACATATTGGTCACGCCAAAAGTATTTGCTTGAACTTTGGCCTAGCTGCTGATTACAACAATCAATCTGGCGGTGCGCGCTGCAATATGCGCCTAGACGATACCAATCCAGTTAAAGAGGATGTTGAGTACGCTGATAGTATTTTGGAAGCAGTGAAGTGGTTAGGCTTTGATTGGGGAACTCACCTCTATCATGCGAGCGATTACTTTGATCGCCTCTATGAGTTTGCCGAGATTTTGATTCAAAATGGCAAAGCATATGTTGATAGCCAGAGTGCTGATGATATTCATACCAATCGCGGCAACTTTGGGCAAGTAGGAAAAAACAGTCCTTATCGCGATCGCAGCCCAGAAGAAAATCTGCAGCTATTCCGCGAGATGCGCGATGGCAAATTCAAAGATGGTGAGCATGTTCTTCGCTTGAAGATTGATATGGCACACCCGAACATCGTGATGCGTGACCCGGTGGTTTATCGCATCCGCCATACGGATCACCATCGTACCGGCAGCAAGTGGTGTATTTACCCACTTTATGACTTCACACATTGCATCTCCGATGCCTTAGAGAACGTCTCCCACTCCATATGCACACTGGAGTTTGAGAACAACCGTCCACTCTACGACTGGATTGTGAATTCTCTAAAAGAATTGGGCGTATTTAAAGATCCAGTACCGCATCAGTATGAATTCGCTCGCCTCAACCTGACCTACACGATCACCAGCAAACGCAAGTTATTGCAACTGGTTGAAGAAAAGCATGTTGAAGGCTGGGATGATCCCCGCATGCCAACTATTGTAGGTGTTCGTCGTCGTGGTTACACCCCAGAAAGCATTCGTTTGTTCTGTGAACGCATTGGCGTTTCAAAGGCAGACAGCTGGATTGATATGAGCACTCTTGATCAGGCGCTTCGCGATGATCTTGAAGTCAGGGCACCACGCGCTACCGCAGTACTGAAACCACTCAAGCTCGTAGTAGAAAACTTTGATGCTTCAGCAAAAGAAGCTTGTTCTGCACCACGTCACCCCAATCATCCAGAATGGGGCAATCGTGAGTTTAATTTCACACGCGAACTATGGATTGAAGCAGATGACTTTATGCAAGAGCCAATCAAAGGTTTCTTCAGACTGTATCCGCCAATTGGCGATCAACCCGGTAGTCGCGTTCGCTTACGCCATGGCTTTGTAGTGGAGTGCACTGGTTTTGAAACTGATGCGCAAGGCAATATCACGCAAGTCAATGTGACACACTTCCCAGATAGCAAGAGTGGTACGCCTGGCTCGAACAACTACAAAGTGAAGGGCAACATTCATTGGATCAGCGCAGCTGAGGCGATTCCCACTGAAGTACGCCTATATGATCACCTCTTTAACGACCCTCATCCAGACAGCGGTGATAAGAATTTCCTAGATGCAATCAACTCTAACTCCAAGCAAACCATTTCTGCTTATCTAGAGCCCTGCATGAAAGATGCTAAGCCCGAAGATCGCTTTCAATTTGAGCGTCATGGATACTTTGTTGCCGACCAAAAAGATTGCAAACCTGGCAAGCCAGTATTTAATCGTACTGTTGGTCTTAAGGATTCTTGGAAATAGTTTTCAAAAAATGTCCTACGCTCGGATAGCGTAGTGGTGTTTTTAACTCAGATAAGCGCGCGTTAGTGACCCTTCGAGACTCGCGCATGAATGACCACAGCATCGGACTAACGATTTTTTGCAACTCGTTCCCCGGCAATCGAGCTGGCCTTTGCAGCTCAAAGGCATCCGCTACTTCATCGAAGTAATCACCCATTTTGGTTTCGCCACCATCGCAGACATTAATGATGCGCTGGGGTTTGCCGTGATACACCGCCGCACACACCAACCTCGCTAAATCATCGCTGTGAATATGGTTAGAGTAGGCATCCTCCTCAGGGAGTAGCGCTGGTGTTTGAGACTCTAAGCGCTCTATTGGCAAGCGGTCAGCAGCATAAATTCCTGGAACACGCAAAATTGTTATGGCCACACCATTTGCAGGACCCCATAAGCGAAGTACTCGCTCGGCATCTACTCTTCTTTTGGCGCGTTCACTTTGCGGGTTTACTGGAGTAATTTCACTTACTTTGGCGCCCCGATGATCCCCATAGACGCCAGTAGTACTGATGTAGATCAGGCGCCTGACGGCATTGGAGCCTTGGGCTAAAATTCGGATTAGGTTGCGGGTTCGGCAATCGCGATTTCCACTATTTTGAGGTGGTGCCAAATGAATCACGGTTTGAGCTAAACCGGCCAGGCGCCACAAGGACTCTGGTTGATCCAGGTTGCCCAAGATAGGGATCGCGCCAACCTCCCTCAACTCCTGAAAGCGGCTTTGCTGAGAAGTGAGCGCATAGACACGATGACTTCGCGAGAGCTGCCTGGCCACCCGAAGACCGATGTCTCCGCAGCCAATAATCAGGATTGAAGGTTTACCAAAAGATTGCATAAGTAACATCGTAACGATTTATTGAAAGGAATGAGAGTGTCTTATCAAGTCACGCTCAAAACGAGCGGCAAACAATTTACCGTCAATCCAGAAGAAAATGTCCTGGAGGCCGCTCTACGCCAAGGAATCAACTTGCCTTATGGCTGCAAAAATGGCGCCTGTGGATCCTGCAAAGGCAAAGTCGTAGAAGGTCAAGTAACCCATGGACAGCATAGCGAAAGCGCTCTTTCCAACGCGGATGAAACTGCTGGTGGTATTTTATTCTGCTGCTCCCACCCCCAATCAGACCTCCTCATTGAGGCACGTGAAGTCCAAGGCGCGGGTGATATTGCGATTCGTAAAGTGCCATGCCGCGTCAATACTATTCACAAGCCTAGCAGTGACGTTGCCATCCTGAAACTGCAGCTACCCGCTGCTGAACGCTTTCAGTTTTTAGCGGGGCAGTACTTAGAGTTTCTTCTGAAGGACGGCCAACGCCGCGCCTACTCCATTGCCAATGCACCCGAGCAAGAAGGTCCTCTCGAATTGCATATTCGCCATTTACCCGGAGGTCTCTTTACTGATTTTGTATTTGGCGCAATCACTCCCGCATTAAAAGAAAAAGATATCTTGCGCTTTGAAGGGCCTCTAGGAAGTTTCT
Source organism: Polynucleobacter sp. AP-Capit-er-40B-B4 (assembly GCF_018882245.1). Classification (GTDB taxonomy): domain Bacteria; phylum Pseudomonadota; class Gammaproteobacteria; order Burkholderiales; family Burkholderiaceae; genus Polynucleobacter. Next base: position 318,215 of record NZ_JACVOV010000002.1, read on the forward strand.
TTTTAAGAGAGGACTCTAAAAAACCAATTATTTTTGTAGCTGCAGGCACAGGCTTTGCGCCCATTAAATCCATCATCGAACAAATGCAGGCCAAGAAGATTCAGCGGCCAATGCACCTTTACTGGGGTGGTCGTCGCCCTGGCGATTTGTACTTAAATGACTTGTGCCAATCTTGGGAAAAAGAAATTTCTGACTTCAAATACATCCCAGTGATCTCAGATGCACTGGCAGAAGATGGTTGGGACGGACGCACTGGCTTTGTCCACCAAGCAGTGATGGCAGATCATCCTGATATGAAGGGCTTTCAGGTCTACGCCTGTGGCGCCCCAGTCATGGTCAATTCGGCCAGAAATGACTTCTCAGGCAAGTGCCAACTGCCGGACGAGGAATTCTTTGCAGATTCCTTTACCAGCGCTGCGGATTTAGCGACAGCCTAGAAACCGCAAAATCAAATCAGCGGGATAATAGAAGCCTCATTTGCCCTTATTAACTTATCAACCCATACCAGCATGAATAAGCCACTTCAGACCATTGACACCCATTCAGTCATGTTTATTACACCGCGTCCAGATGTGGTGATGGTTGAAGGTAAGGGCTCATGGCTAACGGATAACAATGGCAAGCGCTATTTAGACTTCCTACAAGGTTGGGCTGTGAACTGTTTGGGCCATGGCAATCCAGGAATGATTGAGGCACTCAATGCGCAAGCAAAGAAGTTGATCAATCCAAGTCCTGCGTTCTACAACGAACCCATGATTGGCTTATCTAATCTACTTACAGAAAACAGTTGCTTTAACAAAGTGTTCTTTGCGAACAGCGGTGCCGAGGCTAATGAAGGCGCAATTAAGTTGGCACGCAAATGGGGTCAGCTCAATAAATCTGGCGCCTTTGAAATCATCACCTTTGATCATAGTTTTCACGGACGCACATTGGCAACAATGAGTGCCTCCGGCAAACCAAACTGGGACACCATGTTTGCCCCACAAGTAGCAGGCTTTCCCAAGGCAGATCTAAACGACTTAGAGTCTGTGAAAAAACTCGTGACTGATAAAACAGTTGCGGTGATGCTCGAGCCGGTTCAAGGTGAGGGCGGCGTGATTCCAGCCACTAAAGAATTCATGCGCGAACTACGCAAGTTCACAAAAGAAAACAATATTCTTTTGATTGCTGATGAAGTGCAAGCAGGCTGCGGCCGCACTGGCGCCCTCTTTGCGTACCAAAACTATGGCATTGAGCCAGACATCATGACTTTGGGCAAAGGCATTGGTGGTGGCGTTCCATTGGCAGCCTTATTGGCTACCGATGCAGTTGCATGCTTTGTACCTGGTGATCAAGGCGGCACATACAACGGCAACCCTTTGATGACTGCAGTAGGTATTAGTGTGATTGAGCAGCTCTTGGCGCCAGGATTTTTAGATAGCGTTAAAGCCAAAGGCGAGCTACTCAAATCAGAATTACTCAAGCTTTGTACTGAATTTAATCTTGAAGGTGAACGCGGCGAAGGATTGCTGCGCGCTTTAATGCTCGGAAAAGACGTTGGCCCAAAACTGGTTGAGCTAGCGCGTGATCGTAGCCCCGAAGGTTTGTTGATTAATTCACCAAGACCAAACCTGTTGCGCTTTATGCCTGCTTTGAATGTATCTGATGACGAAATTCGTCAGATGTGCAATATGCTGCGTGAGTTACTCAAGAAAGTAGCATAAGAATTACCGCCGCTAACTGCCTACTTATTCACCAAGGTAGGCAGCTCTCACTCTTGAATCTTCCAGCAAATCTTTGCCAGATCCACTGAGAGTAATTAAGCCACTCTCCATCACATAAGCGCGATCTGCCATCTGTAAAGCCAGTCGTGCGTTCTGCTCTACGAGCAAAATAGTCATTCCGCTCGAGGACAGGCTCCGAACAACATCAAAAATGGTTTCAACCATGATTGGGGATAAACCCATTGATGGCTCATCCAATAGCAATAACTTAGGCTCAGCCATCATCGCCCTGCCCATTGCTACCATCTGCTGCTCACCACCAGAAAGCGTGCCTGCGAGCTGAGATAGGCGCTCTTTGAGCCTTGGGAAATACGAGCACACCTCTTCGAGCTTACGCTCGATATCTTTGGGGTTTGTCTTCAAATAAGCGCCCATTTGGAGATTCTCTAAAATCGTCATGCGCTTGAATACACCTCGCCCTTCCGGCACCATGCCCAGGCCCAGACGAACCAATTCATAAGCGGGCAACTTCCTAGTCTCCTGATTCGCAAAATGAATCTCGCCAGCTGCAGGCGTCAGCAAACCGGCAATGGCTTTCATACTAGAACTCTTGCCTGCGCCATTTGCCCCAATCAAGGCAACAAGCTCACCTTGATTGACATGTAAATCTATCCCTTTGACAGCGTTAATGCCGCCATAGGAGACCTTGAGATCTTTTACATTTAGTAAGGCGCTCATCATGCAGCCCCTTGTCCGAGATAGGCTCTGATGACCTCAGGATGCATACGCACATCTGCAGGCTTCCCAGAAGCAATCACCTTGCCGTAATCAAGCACAGTTAGGCTGTCACAAATACCCATCACCAAGCTCACATCATGCTCAATCAATAAAATCGTTTTACCGTCAGCACGAATGCGCAGCAATAACTCGCGAAGCTCCAGCTTCTCGGTGGCATTCATGCCAGCGGCTGGCTCATCCAGCGCCAAGAGCTTAGGCTCAGTCGCTAATGCTCTTGCAATCTCTAGGCGGCGCTGATGTCCGTAGGAAAGATTGCGCGCCTGCATACTGGCAAACTCACCAAGACCAACATAAGCCAAGAGCTGTTGGGCCTTTTCTCTGATAGAGCGCTCTTCACGCTTAGTAGATGGAAAGCGAAAAATTGCGCCTAGCAATCCAGCTTTAGTGCGGCAGTGACAACCCACCATCACATTTTCCAATACAGACATTTCACCGAAGAGACGAATATTCTGAAATGTTCTAGCAAGGCCAGATTTAGTTACTTCAGACACAGACTCTGGAAAATAAGATTGACCGTCAAATAAAAAGATTCCGGAGTCAGCCGGGTACAAGCCGGTAATGACATTAAAGAAGGTGGTCTTACCAGCGCCATTGGGGCCAATCAATCCAACGATTGCACTTTGCGCCACTTGCAGGCCAACAGAGTCTAGGGCTTGAACACCGCCAAAGCGTTTTGAAACATCGGTGACATCTAGAAGCAAGTGATCTGATCCTGTCATGACCTTGCTCCACTCTTTTGCCAAATGCCGCCTGGACGATAGAGCATGATCAAAATCAAAGCCAAGCCATAAATCAACTGGCGAATGATTTCCACGTCAACAATGATATGACCAAACAGAAACTGTTGAACCGGTTGAGCAATGCCGCGTAATACTTCCGGAAATACCGCCAAAAGTACAGCGCCCAAAATCACTCCTGGAATGTGTCCTATGCCGCCTAGAACCACCATAGCCAAGACAACGATGGACTCCCAGAGAGTGAATGATTCTGGAGAAACAAAGCCCTGAAAGGCGGAGAACAATACACCCGCTACTCCAGCAAAAGAAGCGCCAATAGCAAAGGCCAGCAATTTCATATTACGGGTATTGATACCCATCGCTTTAGCAGCGATCTCGTCTTCACGAATCGCGATCCAAGCACGTCCAATGCGCGAGTCTTGCAAATGTAGGCAAACGATGGCTACTGCGATTGCCAGCAGAAGGAATAAATAGAACACCAAATACAAACCAGGGATTTGCACAAAACCTAAATCCAAAGGCTTGGTAAAGGAGATGCCAAATAACTGGATAGGATCAATTCCGGAAATTCCCTTGGGGCCATTAGTGAGGTTTAGAGGGCGATCAAGGTTATTCATAAAGATACGAATAATTTCACCGAAACCCAAAGTCACAATCGCTAGGTAATCTCCACGCAATTGCAAAGTAGGCAAACCCAGGATCAAGCCAAATAAAGCAGCCAAGATGATCGAGAACACCGCAACCATCCAAGGTGAAAAATGCATGCCCTCTGGAAAACTCGCCGCAATACTTTCAAACTGAGTTGGCAAATGGGGGGAGGCTAATAAAGCAAAGCTATAAGCGCCTAATGCATAAAAAGCGATGTAACCCAAATCCAAAAGACCCGCAAAGCCAACCACTACGTTTAAGCCTAAAGCGAGCACGATATAGAGCAAAGCAAAATCGAGCACTCGCACCCAATAGTTACCACCACCAGCCCCTACTACCCAAGGCAGTAGCACTAAAGCAATGACTCCAAGCCATAGATAAGTAGATCGGTTCAAGCGATTGGTAAAAAAGCTGTTAAGCACGATCAGAAACCTTCTCACCCAACAAACCAGTCGGTCGCAATACCAAGACTAAGATTAATACCAAGAAAGCAAAAATATCCTGGTAGTTAGACCCAAAGACTCCACCAGTGAGCTCACCAATATATCCAGCGCCCAAAGATTCAATCAAGCCCAATAGCAGGCCACCCAACATGGCGCCCTGCAAATTTCCAATGCCACCCAGAACGGCAGCAGTAAATGCTTTAAGGCCGGGAATGAAGCCCATATAAAAATGGACGTTGCCATAGTTACTAGCAATCATCACACCCGCAAGACCTGCCAATGCGCCACCCAACATGAACGTAATGGAGATGACTCGATTTGGATTAACGCCCATCAGCGCAGCAATTTGAGTTTGCTCGGCAGTAGCACGCATTGCTCTGCCAAGCTTTGTTTTTTCAACCAAGAACAATAAGCCAGCCATCACCGCCAAGGCCACTATGATGATCACAATTTCTTTGCCGGTAATCGTCGCGCCACTGCCCCATAAATCGATTGGAGTTGACGGTAGCAATTGAGGATAAGTCATAGGATTGCGTGACCAAATCATCATCGCAATGGTTTGCAGCAAAATGGACATGCCAATAGCCGATATCAGCGGAGCCAAACGAGGCGCATTGCGAAGAGGCCGATAAGCAATCCGCTCAATCCAGTAACTCAATCCCGCACAGACTGCCATCGTAACTGGCAAGACAATCAGAAGGGTAAGCCAACCTGGCAAATCACTTGTAAAGCTCAAGATCAAGCGCAACAAGGAAAGTGAAACCATTGCGCCAATCATCAAGACTTCGCCATGTGCAAAATTGATGATCCCCAGCACGCCATATACCATGGTGTAGCCCAGCGCGATCAAGGCATAGATGCTACCTAGCACTAAGCCATTAATGATCTGCTGAAGAAGAATGTCCATGGAGATTGGGGATTTATTTAGACTTGATAAAAAAATAGCACCGCAGTAGCGGCGCCATTTTTTATTGTGGAGTCATTACATCTTAATGACATCAAGCACTGTTTTCTTTTTATCCTTGAAGTCATACAAGGTAATTACGCCCTCTTTCATATCGCCTTTGTTATCAAAAGCAATATTACCCACCAAGCCTTGCATTTTTGTATCGGGCATAGCAGCTAAAATCTTTGCAGGATCGGTTGAGTTTGAACGCCTCATAGAATCTACTAAGACATAGACAGCGTCGTATGTAAAAGGCGCATAAATCTGCACATCAGAATTAAAGCGCTCTTTGTAACGTTTCTGGAAGTCAGCACCTTGTGCCATCTTTGATAAAGCCATACCAGCCTCAGAGCAAGTTACATTCACTACAGCCTCACCTGCCAATTCAGCAAGCTTCTCGGTACACATACCATCGCCACCAACGACTTTCGCTTTAATGCCAAGCTCAGCCGCTTGTTTAGTTAATGGGCCACCGGTAGCATCCATGCCGCCGTACATGATGACGTCTGGCTTACTGCCTTTAATCTTCGTCAAGATAGCCTTGAAATCGGTAGCCTTGTTATTGCTCGCCTCACGAGTAACCACTTTCATACCAGCAGCTTTAACCGTTTTCTCAAATTCATCTGCTAGGCCTTTGCCGTACTGAGTGGAGTCATCAATAATGGCTACCGTTTTAGCCTTCAGTGTGTTGGCAACATAGTTGGCTAAAGCTGGACCTTGTTGTGCGTCAGTTGCCACCAAACGATAAGTCGTTTTAAAACCTTGCTTGGTGTAATCAGGATTAGTGGCGGATGGTGATACTTGTGTAATGCCTGCATCACTATAAATACGTGAGGCTGGAATACTTGTTCCAGAATTTAAGTGCCCCACTACGCCAACCACTTTGGCATCTACTAACTTTTGCGCCACTTGCGTAGCGGTCTTTGGATCTTCTGCGTCATCTTCTGGCACCAAAGTCAGCACCACTTTTTTGCCATCAATTGTTAAGCCCGCTTTATTGATTTCTTCGAGCGCTAAGCGTGCACCATTCTCATTATCTTTACCCAGGTGGGCAATAGGACCCGTGAGCGGAGCTACGTGACCGATTTTTACTTCAATGGCATCCGATGGAACTGCAGCAGATTTATCGCCACCCTTACCGCAAGCAGCCAGCAGTAAAGCCGAAGCTGCTAAAGCAATAGCACTTTTTGTAATGTGTGATTTGTTCATGTACAGCTCCTCTGTTATGAATAGGTACTTCAATCAACTAAATTTTTTGGCAAAGAAAAAGTAACGTCCTCAACTACGCCATCTAGTGGGCGCACCTGTCGAGGTCCAAACTCTTGAATACGACTGACAATGGACTGCGCCAAACTTTCTGGAGCAGAAGCCCCCGCAGTCAGACCAACTCGCTTTTTACCAACAAACCATTCTGGCTTGAGTTGATCCGGGGAGTCCACCATGTAAGAAGGAACACCAAGTTTTTCAGCGAGTTCACGCAAGCGATTAGAGTTCGAACTCGTAGCGCTTCCCACCACAATAACCACCTCAACTTGAGGGGCCATAAATTTCACAGCATCTTGACGATTCTGAGTGGCGTAACAAATATCTTGCTTACGAGGTTGAACAATATTGGGAAACTTTTTGGTTAACGCCTCAACAATTTCTTTCGTCTCATCCACTGAGAGAGTTGTCTGCGTAACAAATGCAATCTTCTCTTCAGCTGAGAACGGCAAATCGCTTACATCGCTAAGCTTCTCAATTAAGAACACGCCTTCCTTAACCTGACCCATAGTCCCCTCAACTTCAGGGTGCCCCGCATGACCAATCATCAATACTGTGAAACCATCTTTGCACATTTTGACGACTTCAAGATGAACCTTGGTAACCAGTGGACATGTGGCGTCATACACCTGCAAACCTCTTGCTTCAGCATCTTTGCGCACTTCTTGAGAGACCCCATGGGCACTGAATACAACAATGCCGCCCTTGGGAACCTCATGCAATTCCTCTACAAATACTGCGCCCTTATCGCGCAGTTCATTCACTACATATGCGTTATGCACAATTTCATGGCGCACATAGATCGGCGCCCCAAAACGATTAAGCGCTTCATTCACGATATTGATTGCACGATCAACACCCGCACAAAAACCGCGTGGTTGCGCCATCAAAATTTCTGCGTTATTGGAATCACTCATGGTTTACAGAATCGCCACAATCTCAGCTTCAAAAGTTACTGGTCTGCCTGCAAGTGGGTGATTGAAATCAAACCACGCGCCCTCATCATTGATCGATTGCAAAACGCCCGCGTACTGAGCACCACCCGGAGCATTGAACTCAATCACATCTCCAGGATTAAATTCCACATCGTCATCCCTACCTTCTTTCAAGGCCTTGAGGGACACCCACTGCACCAAATCTTCTTTGCGCTCACCAAAACTTTCTTCAGGTGCAAGCAGCGCACTTTTTTTCTCGCCCACACCTAAACCCAGTAAGACCTTTTCAAAGCAAGGAGCAAATTGTCCAGATCCCATCAAAACCGTCGCAGGACGATCGATAAAAGTATTGATATAGTCCTCCCCGTTAGGCAAGGTGAGCCGATAGTTGAGAGTCAAATAGGAATTAGGCAAAACGGTAAGCTTAGTCATAAGGTGATTGTATCTAGGCCAGCGCTAGCTGTGCACTCTCCAATTACTGGTTGGCCAAAAAATGAGCAACCTAGAGAGAAGCTTCGCACAAACGGAGCTGCAGCACTTTCTGACGCAGAATTACTCGCTATTTTTCTGCGGGTAGGCGTTAAAGGGAAAAGTGCCGTAGCCCTCGCCAAGGATCTACTTCATCATTTTGGAAGCCTCCCCCGGCTGCTAGCCAGTAGTTCTCAAGAATTAACCCAGATTCATGGCATGGGCCTGTCTAAGTGGGCGCAAATTCAAGCAGCCTATGAGCTGGTGAAACGAAGCTTAGAAGATGGCCTGTCCCAGGACCCCATCTTTTCATCGCCCAACCATGTCAGGGAGTTCCTGCAGGCCAAAATTGGCCGCCTTCCCCATGAGGTCTTCCTTTGTCTTTACTTAGACTCCCGGCTGCACTTAATTGAATGTGAGGAGCTTTTTAGAGGCTCCATTACCCAGACAGCTATTTACCCCCGGGAGATACTCAAAGAGGCTCTAGCGAAAAATGCTAGCGCCCTCATCGTCGCCCATAACCACCCCAGCGGCAATCCATTGCCCAGTGATGCAGACCAGGAGCTCACAAAGGTGCTCATAAACGCACTCCAATTGGTAGATATTCAGCTCTTGGATCACTGCATTGTGAGTGGCAGTGGTTTTTTCTCTTTTTCCGATGCAGGCCTTATGAAAAATAGCAATAAATGAGAGTAATTACTAACTTATTGGGTTATTTTAGGGTTGACGACTCTTTTTAAGATCAAATCCCCCAAACTAAAGACAATTAGGGCTAGCCCAAAACAGGCTGGGACTGATACAATCTTCTTTTTTCGCAATTAATGGAGTTATGTCATGGCAAAAGTTTGCCAAGTCACTGGGAAGAAGCCGATGGTTGGCAACAATGTATCCCATGCAAACAATAAAACGAAGCGTCGCTTTTTGCCGAATTTGCAAAACCGTCGTTTCTGGGTTGAATCTGAAAACCGTTGGATTAGCTTGCGCTTAACCAATGCTGGTTTGCGCGTAATCGACAAGAACGGCATCGATGCTGTGTTGTCTGATCTCCGTGCACGTGGCGAAATTTAAGGAGCGCACAAATGGCTAAAGGCGGCAGAGAAAAAATCAAGTTAGAGTCATCAGCAGGTACTGGTCACTTCTATACAACTTCAAAAAACAAGCGTACTAAGCCTGAGAAAATGGAGATCATGAAGTTCGATCCAACCATTCGCAAGCACGTTGCTTATAAAGAAACAAAGCTGAAGTAATCTTTACTTCGAGCAAATAAAAAACCCGCTACAACAGCGGGTTTTTTATTGTCTGTAAATTGACTTAAGCGTAACGACGCAATCTCAAAGAGAACTCACGCAGGCTAGTTAAGCCACTCTCTTCTGCACGCTGACACCAAGCGTGTAACTGCGATAGTAGTTGTTCTTTAGTGGCAGAGGAACGGCTCCAGATGGCTTGCAACTCACGACGCATTTCAATCATCTTGCGTAACTGAGCATTGCTTGCCATTAGCTCTTCAAGCTTTAATTTCTCTTGCTCAGTCAAGCGAGATTCATCTTTAGCCAACCAGGTTCGCGCATCACTTAAATGCGCAGCCAATATCTGCATATGCTGCACCTCATTGCTAAAGAAGCTACGCAATGTCTTGCTATAACGCGCCATGATTTCATAGCGGTTCGCAATGATGGCCTCTAAGGTATTTTGATCCGCTGGGCGCAAGTCACTCAGCACAGGCTTGGGTGGGGTCTTCTTAACAGTTGCCAAACCAACTGCGCTCATGATCTGGATATACATCCAACCGATATCAAACTCATACCATTTATTCGATAGCTTTGCGCTGGTAGCAAAGGTGTGGTGATTGTTATGCAGCTCTTCACCGCCAATCAAAATGCCCCAGGGCAAAATGTTTCTGGAAGCATCTTCGCAATCAAAGTTGCGATAGCCCCAAAAGTGACCAATGCCATTGATCACGCCAGCAGCTGTAATTGGGATCCACAACATTTGCACTGCCCAAACTGTTAAGCCAATTGCGCCAAATAAAAACACATCAATGATGAGCATGATGGCAACACCCTGCCAAGAAAATTTGGAGTAAATGTTGTGCTCAATCCAATCGTCGGGAGTGCCGTGGCCAAACTTATCGAGAGTCTCCTGATTAGCGGCTTCTTTTTTGTAAAGCTCAGCGCCTCGGGAAAGCACAGTATTAATACCCAAAACTTGCGGGCTATGCGGATCATCCACAGTCTCGCACTTAGCGTGATGCTTACGATGAATAGCGGCCCACTCTTTGGTCACCATACCCGTGGTTAACCATAGCCATAAACGGAAGAAATGTGAAACGATTGGGTGCAGATCTAAAGCACGGTGCGCCTGGCAACGATGCAAGAAAATAGTCACTGCAGCAATCGTGATGTGGGTGGCTACCAAAGTGAAAACGGTAATCTGCCACCAAGACCAATCTAAATATCCATTGGCAAGCCAGTGGAGAAACAAATCAAAACCTGATGCTGTATTCAAAAGGGATTCCCTAAAGAGATCTAAAACTCTATTTTAGTTCTTTAGGGGCCTTCTTGTTTTTGACCTTAGTCTCTTTTTGGTCGTCTTTTTCAGATTCGGAGGCTGGAGCGGCTGCCTTCTTTTGGAAAACTGCTCCAAAGAAACCGTCCGTTCCATGAATATGAGGCCATAACTGCCACCAAGGATTGTCGGCACTACATCCAAGAGGTAATTTTTCCTTTGTAAACAATGGCTTAAGAACTTCTGCGGCTGGAACAACCTCAAATTGGGGGTGTTTTGCCAGAAAATCCTCGGCAATTGCCTGATTTTCTTGAGGCAATAAGCTGCAGGTCGCATAAACCAGGCGGCCCCCCGGCTTTAATAACCGAGCTGCCGAGTGCAAGATGCTCATTTGCTTCTGGTTTAGCTCCAAAACCCCCTCTGGGGTTTGGCGCCATTTAAGGTCGGGGTTGCGTCGCAAAGTACCCATACCACTACAAGGGGCATCTACCAGCACACGATCAATCTTTCCGGCAAGGCGCTTGATCTTGGCGTCGTTCTCGCTATCAATCCATACCGGATGCACATTAGAAAGGCCGCTACGAGCCTGTCTTGGCTTCAAATTGGCTAAGCGGCGCTCGGATGTATCTAAAGCATAGAGACGCCCTGTAGAGCGCATGATGGCTCCAATCGCCAAAGTCTTGCCGCCTGCGCCAGCGCAAAAATCCACAACCATCTCACCGCGCTTCGGTGCGAGCAGATAAGCCAAAAGTTGACTGCCTTCATCCTGCACTTCAAACATACCCGCTTTAAAGCCTGGCGTATTTTGTAAAGCGGGTTTACCCATAATGCGCACACCATCTGGTGCATATGGAGTAGGGATTGCTTGATAGCGACCACCTAATGCATTCATCTGCGCAAGCAATTCTTCGCGATTGGTTTTCATAGTGTTCGCACGTAAATCCAATAATGCTGGATGCATTAAAGATTTGGCTAACTCTTCACGAGTTTCTTCACCAGGATATTTACCAAATGCATCCCACAACCATTCAGGCAAATTATTGCGAACGAGAGGATTTAAAGCAGCGGGATCAACTGTTGCAAAACGTTGTAACCATTCATATTCACCAGCTTTTAATACATGGGCTAAGTCAGCAATGGCACTCTCTGCGCGATTGGCAGAGCCCAATCCCCCTTCGGACAAAGCAGACAGCAAACCCAATAGGGCTAAGCGTCTAGCTTGAGAGCCTTCACCGCTAGAAGCAAATTGGGAGAACTCATTTTTACGACGCAAAATCGCAAACGCACTCTCAGCAATCAAAGCACGGTCACGATTTCCAAGTTGTTTCTCTTCTCTGAAATAACGACTGACTACTCGGTCGGCTGGCTGCTCAAAACTGAGCAACTCTGGAAGCAAGCGCTCTAGATGAATTGCATGTTGCGGCAATGCTTTTGCATTAGAAAAATTCTTTTGGCCTTCAGGTGCAATCAAATTGCCGCTAGCATTGCGGCGCTCAGGTCGACGCAATGGATCTTTCGATTTCGCTGCGTAACTTTTGTGGGGGGCTAATCTGCTGCCAGATTTACGGGGTGGACGTTCTGCACTCATAATTTAAAAAATTGCGACTCCGGGGGTTGTAACTTCACTTGATTACCTTCTATTCGCAATCGTCCATCGAGGAACCATTTTACGGCCCGCGGGTAAATTTGATGCTCAGCCGTCAAAACCCGAGCTGCCAAGGCGTCTGCATCGTCCCCCTCTAGCACTGGAACTGAGGCCTGACAAATAATTGGACCCTCATCCACACCCTCATTCACAAAGTGGACCGTAGCGCCGTGCTCCTTGACTCCTGCCTCTAAGGCCCGCTCATGAGTATGCAAGCCAGGGAAGGCGGGCAGCAGGGCTGGGTGGATATTGATTAAACGACCCTCAAAATGACGGATAAATCCAGGGGTCAAAATTCTCATAAATCCGGCAAGAACCACTAAATCCGCCCCCAAGGCATCGATCTGCTGAATGAGGGCTGCATCAAAAGACTCGCGGGTAGCATGCTCTTTGTGTTCAATTGCAAATGCTGGGATGCCCTGCGAGCGAGCAAAATCAAGGCCCTTAGCCGCTGAGTGATTCGCTATTACCCCGGCAAAAGTGACTGGCCATTGCTCTTTTTGAGCTGTTTTGACGATGGCCTCGAAATTAGATCCGCGGCCTGAGATTAAGGTGACGATAGAAGGCATGCCCACAATATAATTGATGGCTACCCTGAAAGCGATTTTGTGAACGTATTCCGTGGCCCCACCCAGTTTTCTGCAGGACCAGCTTGTGCCCTAACCATCGGCAATTTCGATGGCGTGCACAGGGGTCATCGCGCCCTGCTCAAAGAACTCGTTGATGGCGCTAAGACTCGCGGCTTGGTCAGCTGCGTCATGACCTTTGAGCCACATCCAAAAGAATTCTTCTCCCCGGACCAAGCACCACCCCGCATTCTGAATTTACGTGACAAATTGGCAGCGCTTGCTGATCTCGGAATTGACCGTGTTGTTGTAGAACATTTCAATACTGCTTTTGCAAAACTCTCACCCGAAGAATTTGTATCTGAAATTATTGTCAAACGATTAAACGCTAAATGGATTTTGATTGGTGATGATTTTTGCTACGGCGCAAAACGAGCGGGTAACTTTGCTAGCTTAAAAGCTGCTGGCGAAAAATATGGTTTTGAGGTGTCCAGTATTCAGACGATTCAAGAAGGTGGCGAACGTATTTCTAGTTCTGCACTTCGCGCCGCCCTCGCAAGTGGTGACATGCTACTCGCTGAAAAATTACTAGGTCGCCCTTACGGAATCTCTGGTCACGTCATTCATGGTCAACAGCTTGGTCGTCAACTAGGATTTCCCACTTTGAATTTAGCGGTTGCCAATCACCTGCATCATCGCAAACCAGCGACAACTGGAATCTTCACCGCACAAGTTTTAGGTTTGAGCGATAAACCCTTACCAGCAGTGGCTAGTCTGGGCGTCAGACCCACAGTGGAAGATGAAGGCAGAGTATTGCTAGAGACCCATATTTTTGATTACAACGCGGATGTATACGGAAAAATTATCACCGTAGAACTCTTAGAAAAAATCCGTGATGAGGCGAAGTACCCAGACCTCGAAACCCTTACACAAGCGATTGCATCTGATGCAGCGCATGCCAGAAATTATTTCCAGAAAAAAGCTTATGTCTGAAAAAGAAAACTCTTACCCCGTAAATCTACTAGATACCTCCTTTCCAATGCGAGGAGATCTTGCTAAGCGCGAACCACAGTGGGTAGCTGGATGGCAAAAAAATAAGTTATACGAAAAGATTCGTGCTGCTCATGCCAACCAACCAAAATTTATTTTGCATGATGGGCCGCCGTATGCGAATGGTGACATTCATATTGGTCATGCTGTTAATAAAATTCTGAAGGATATGATTGTGAAGTCCCGTTGGTTAATGGGCTTTGATTCCGTCTACGTTCCAGGATGGGATTGTCATGGCATGCCAATTGAAATTCAGATTGAAAAAGAATTTGGTAAAAATTTACCAACTGCAGAGGTTCAATCCAAAGCGCGTGCGTATGCTCATGTCCAGGTTGAAAAACAGAAGAAAGATTTTGAGCGCTTAGGTGTATTGGGGGATTGGAATAACCCCTACCTCACCATGAACTTCCGTAACGAAGCTGATGAAATCCGTGCTTTGGGCAAGATCTGGGAAAAAGGCTATGTCTTTCGCGGCTTAAAGCCGGTGAACTGGTGCTTTGATTGCGGCTCTGCGCTTGCAGAAGCTGAAGTGGAATATCAAGATAAAACTGATCCAACAGTTGATGTCGGTTTTGCATTTGATGATGCGCAGCGTCCACAGCTAGCAAAAGTATTTGGACTGCCTGAGTTACCTAATAAGCCAGGTCAAATTGTGATCTGGACAACAACACCTTGGACTATTCCTGCCAACCAAGCGATGAACGTTCATCCAGAGCTTACTTATGCCCTAGTAGATGTTGGTGAAAAATTATTAATCCTCGCAAAAGATCGCGTTGAAACTTGTTTGCAAGACTATGGCCTTGAAGGTAAAGTGATTGCCACTTGCCAAGGTGCGCAGTTAGCGAACATTTCTTTCTGGCACCCGTTGGCGCCATTACACGAGGGCTACAAACGCCTCTCTCCAATTTATCCAGCTGAATATGTCACGCTCGACACAGGTACAGGCATTGTTCACTCAGCACCAGCTTATGGTGAGGAAGACTTTAAATCCTGCAAAGCTAACAAACTTGCTGATAAAGACATTCTCAATCCAGTCATGGGTAATGGTGTGTACGCGTCTTGGTTGCCACTCTTCGCTAATGAATACATCTGGAAAGCAAACCCTAAGATTGTTGAAGCAATGCGTGAAGCAGGCAGTCTCTTGCGCGATAAAACCTATACACACTCATACATGCATTGCTGGCGCCATAAGTCGCCGATTATTTACCGCGCCACCTCACAGTGGTTTGCAAGTATGGATAAGAAACCATCCGACGGTAAAGCCAGCTTGCGTGAGACTGCATTGGCCGGCATTGAAAGCACTGAGTTCTTCCCGGCTTGGGGTAAGCAGCGCTTAAACAGCATGATTGCCAACCGCCCTGACTGGACTTTGTCACGTCAGCGCCAATGGGGTGTGCCAATGGCTTTCTTCGTCCATAAAGAGAGTGGTGATCCACACCCACGCACTGTTGAGCTCCTTGAAGAAATTGCTAAACGAGTAGAAAAAGAAGGTATTGAAGC
Organism: Polynucleobacter sp. AP-Capit-er-40B-B4; assembly: GCF_018882245.1. Lineage (GTDB taxonomy): Bacteria > Pseudomonadota > Gammaproteobacteria > Burkholderiales > Burkholderiaceae > Polynucleobacter. The sequence continues at coordinate 333,422 of NZ_JACVOV010000002.1, forward strand.
CTGGCAAAAATTAGAGGTTGCAGAACTGCTGGGCGAAGAAGCTGCCCAATATGAAAAGAACAAAGATACTTTAGACGTTTGGTTTGACTCCGGCACAACGCATTGGCATGTCATTCGTGGTTCACACCGTGATGAGTTGTTAACTGCTGAAGCAGAAACACCAAATGGTCGCTTGGCTGATTTATACCTTGAGGGCTCAGACCAGCATCGCGGCTGGTTCCATTCCTCATTGTTAACGGGCGCAATGCTCGATGGCAAGCCACCATACAAAGCACTCTTGACTCACGGCTTCACCGTGGATGGTCAAGGACGCAAGATGAGTAAGTCAGTGGGCAATGTGATTGCCCCTCAACAAGTAGCAGACAAGCTTGGCGCAGAAATTATTCGCCTCTGGGTTGCCTCTACCGACTACTCAGGCGAAATGACGATCTCGGATGAGATTCTCAAACGCGTTACTGAGAGTTATCGCCGTATTCGCAATACCTTGCGCTTCTTGTTGGCCAACCTGTCGGATTTTGATCCTAGCAAGCACGCCATGCCTGCAGACCAATGGCTTGAGATTGATCGCTACGCTGTTGCGCTTGCCAACGTACTACAGCATGATGTGGAAGCGCACTACAAAGCCTATGAATTCCAACCTGCGGTTGCTCGCATGTTGACTTTCTGCTCTGAAGATTTAGGCGGCTTCTACCTCGACATTCTGAAAGATCGTCTCTATACCAGCGCGCCAGACTCTCCTGATCGCCGTGCAGCACAGAACGCCCTATTCCATATCACCCGTAATCTCTTGAAGTGGCTCTCTCCATTCCTCTCCTTCACTGCTGAAGAGGCCTGGAAAGACTTTCCACATGGCTCAGGAAGCAAACCTGCTGAATCCATCTTTATGGAAGAGTTTGGCCAGTTCCCGGAAATCGCTCATGCAAATGAGTTGCTCGCCAAATGGAGTCGTATTCGCGAAATTCGCTCTGAAGTTACCAAGGCAATTGAAGTCGAGCGTGAGGCCGGCAATGTGGGCTCATCCCTGCAAGCCGAACTGACAATCAAAGTTGGTGATGTCGACTTTGCAATTTTGCATTCACTTGAAGATGACTTACGCTTTGTCACCATCACCTCTAGTGCCAATATTGAGTTAAGTAATGCCGGCTTAGAAGTATTGGTACGCGGTAGCCAATATAAAAAGTGTGGTCGCTGCTGGCATCACACCAAAGATGTCGGAGGCGATGCTGATCACCCAGAATTATGTGGTCGCTGTATCAGCAACTTATTTGGCGATGGCGATCACCGCCTATTTGCCTAAGATACTTGTATATGAAAAGCCTCGCCCTGCTTCGTTACTTTGCAATTACGACCATCGTGCTCTTGCTAGACCAACTCAGCAAGTGGTCAGCGCTGAGTAATTTGCAAATGGGTGTACCTGTGCCGGTATTACCTTTTATGAACTGGTTGCTCCTCTTTAATCCAGGCGCAGCATTTTCATTTTTAGCAGAGGGCTCTGGTTGGCAGCGTTGGTTCTTTACCATCCTTGGTCTAGGGGCATCGATTTATATTATTTGGCTATTGTTTAAAAGCCAAAGCGACAAACTACTCTGCATAGCCCTGAGCCTTATCTTGGGTGGAGCCCTGGGCAATGTATTGGATCGAGTGATGTATGGCGCTGTAGTCGACTTTATTGACCTGTATTACGCCAATTGGCATTGGCCGGCATTCAATATTGCTGACAGTGCCATTTGTGTTGGTGCCGCCCTCATCATTTGGGGTGAATTACGTAAGTCATTTGGCAAATCCGCCCAATCCCATTAAGCTGGCGCCATGCAATCACTTTTAAATAAGAAGATCGTTCTCGGAATCTCTGGCGGCATTGCAGCCTACAAGGCTCCAGAGCTCGCGCGCCAATTAATGCAAGAAGGCGCCTCGGTACAAGTCGTGATGACTGAAGCCGCACAACAATTTGTAACGCCAGTAACCATGCAAGCCCTCACAGGCAACCCGGTTTACTTAAGCCAATGGGATAGCAGCATTCCAAATAACATGGCGCACATTGAACTATCTCGCTCAGCGGATGCGATTTTGATTGCACCTACAAGCGCTGATCTGATGGCCAAACTTTCACTAGGCTTAGCAGATGACCTATTGACTACTCTTTGCCTCGCAAGAGATTGTCCACTTCTGCTGACTCCAGCAATGAATAAACAAATGTGGGAGCATACAGCTACCCAGAGAAGTGCTCAAAGACTAGCTTCTGATGGCGTTACTCTTCTGGGGCCTGCGAGCGGCTTCCAGGCATGTGGCGAAGTTGGTATGGGCCGCATGCTCGAACCCGCTGAAATTACCGAGCAACTTATTGCCTTCTTCCAAAAAAAATCCTTAACCGGTAAAAAAGTACTAATTACTGCTGGCCCTACTTTTGAAGCAATCGATCCAGTGCGAGGTATTACCAACCACAGCTCAGGCAAGATGGGTTTTGCAATTGCAAGAGCTGCTGTTGAAGCTGGCGCTCAAGTCCACCTCATTGCCGGCCCCTGCGATCTTGATACGCCACTTCTAGCAACAGGCCAAATTACCCGCACTAACGTGGTTAGCGCTAAAGAAATGCACGCAGCCGCCTTAAATGCTACCGACTGCGATATCTTCTTTGCTGTAGCTGCTGTTGCTGACTGGGGAATCGCGAAGCCGGCCAAAGAGAAATTAAAGCGCCAAGGCAATCAAGCACCAAACCTCGAGTTTGTCGCTAACCCAGATATCTTGCTAGATGTTGCCAAGGCGGCGAAGACCAAAGGTGGCAAGTCTTACCCTTATTGCGTTGGCTTTGCAGCAGAATCAAATGACTTGGAAAAGCATGCTGACGAAAAGCGCAAGCGCAAAGGTATCCCGATGATTGTGGGCAATATCGGCCCTGATACATTTGGTAGCGACCTCAATCAATTAATTGTTATTGACGCTAGCGGCAATAGGAAAATCGCTAAGGCAGAAAAACTGCAATTAGCACGCCAACTCATTCAGCTAGTCGCTAAGAAAATTTAATCGGCACCCCCCCACCCCCTTTTTTTACTTACATTCCCCGTTTTAGGAAATTCCATGCAATCTCTCCAAGTCAAAATTCTCGATGAACGTATGCGCGACCAATTGCCAACCTATGGCACACCTGGTAGCGCTGGACTCGATCTGCGCGCTTGCATTGATGAGTCGATCGAAATTGCCCCAGGTCAAACCATTCTTGTTCCAACTGGCTTGGCAATATACGTGGAAGATCCAGGCTATGCAGCCTTCATTCTCCCGCGCTCAGGCTTAGGTCATAAACACGGCATCGTACTGGGCAACCTAGTGGGCCTAATCGATTCTGACTACCAGGGTCAACTGATGGTGAGTACCTGGAACCGTGGATCAACCCCATTTAAGCTTGAACCAATGGAGCGCTTGGCTCAATTAGTGGTAATGCCGGTGCAACAGGTTGAACTTAAAGTGGTTGAAGAATTCACGGAAAGCAGTCGTGGTGCAGGTGGCTTTGGTAGCACTGGCAGAGCTTAAGCCATACCCATTTTTTAATGCCTACATCGTTGAAACAAAAAAGCCACCCGTAGGTGGCTTTTCTTTTGGCCACAAATTGCTTACTTACGAATATGCGCTTTACGAGCAGCATCTTGTGACATGCCAGCACCAGCGCCTTCACGAGACTCTTTTTCAGCGGTAATTTCTTTACGGCGCTCCTTGCAAGAACCAGCAATCTCTTGCAATGCTTTACGCGCACGAGCAGCAGAGGCTTTAATACCTTTGCCTTGAAACTTTTCATTTTCTGCTTTGTAGGTTTCAAAAGCTTCTAGTAATTTATCGTGATGAGACATGTTTTCCTTTTTTGGTTTGTGTTTATTTAGATAAATGGGTTCATTAAATTTCTTCGGCTGGTGCCACATCAGCCTTAGTACGCTTTCCTGGCAATACCGGTGCATCAAAGTTCAAGAGCACTTTACCATCCGCATCAATGTCAACATCTACATGACCGCCTTGGGCTAGCCTACCAAAAAGAAGTTCATCAGCTAACGCTTTGCGTACTGTATCCTGAATGATCCGCTGCATTGGGCGAGCGCCCATTAAAGGATCAAAGCCATGCTTAGCCAGGTGAGCACGCAAGGCAGCGCTGAAAGTAGCATCCACTTTTTTCTCATGTAATTGCTCTTCAAGCTGCATCAAGAACTTATCAACCACGCGCATGATGATGGACTCATCGAGCGCCTTGAAGGAGACGATGGCATCCAAACGATTACGGAACTCTGGTGTAAAGAACTTCTTGATATCCGCCATCTCATCACCAGACTCACGGGCATTGGTAAAGCCGATGGTGGATTTCTGCATTGCTTCGGCACCAGCATTTGTAGTCATGATGATGATTACGTTTCGGAAATCCGTCTTACGACCGTTGTTGTCCGTCAAAGTTCCATGGTCCATTACCTGCAACAAGATATTGAAGATATCTGGATGGGCTTTTTCAATTTCATCGAGCAGGAGCACGCAATGCGGCTTTTTATTGACAGCCTCAGTAAGTAAGCCACCTTGGTCGAAACCAACATAACCTGGAGGCGCACCAATTAAACGACTCACCGCATGGCGCTCCATGTACTCAGACATATCAAAACGTAGCAACTCAATGCCAAGGATGTATGCGAGTTGTTTAGCCACCTCAGTCTTACCAACCCCAGTGGGGCCAGAGAATAAGAAAGAGCCAATCGGACGGTCAATCTTGCCAAGACCGGCGCGAGTCATCTTAATAGCGCTAGCCAAGGATTCAACTGCAGGGTCTTGACCAAATACGACGCTCTTGATGTCACGATCTAAAGTTTGTAGCTTACTGCGGTCGTCCACAGTGACTGATTGTGGCGGTATACGTGCAATCTTCGCAACGATCTCTTCGATCTCTGGGCGACCGATAGTTTTCTTCTGCTTAGACTTCGGCAAAATACGTTGTGCAGCACCAGCCTCATCAATCACATCAATTGCTTTATCCGGCAAATGACGGTCATTGATATAACGAGCAGACAGTTCAGCAGCAGCCACCAATGCACCAGCCGCATACTTCACGCTGTGATGCTCTTCGAAGCGTGATTTCAAGCCACGAAGAATTTGCACTGTTTGATCTACGGTTGGCTCTACTACATCTACTTTTTGAAAGCGACGTGATAGAGCAGCATCTTTTTCAAAAATACCGCGGTACTCTGTAAAGGTGGTCGCACCGATACATTTAAGCTGACCATTGGACAACGCAGGCTTTAATAAATTACTAGCATCAAGAGTTCCGCCAGATGCAGCACCTGCACCGATTAGCGTATGAATCTCATCAATAAATAAAACACCATGGGCATGATCTTTAAGGGACTTGAGAACACTCTTCAAGCGCTGCTCAAAATCACCGCGATATTTAGTGCCCGCCAAGAGCGCACCCATATCTAATGAGTAAACCGTAGCATTGGCCAAAATATCAGGAACATCGCCTTTAACAATTCTCCAGGCTAAGCCCTCAGCAATCGCTGTTTTACCTACGCCAGCCTCACCAACCAATAATGGATTGTTCTTGCGGCGACGACACAATACTTGAATGACGCGCTCCACTTCGCTCTCACGCCCAATCAATGGGTCAATCTTGCCTTGACGAGCCATCACGTTAAGGTTCTGTGTGTACTGCTCAAGGGGGCTCTCTTTACCAGAAGAACCAGTCTCTTCAGTCTCTTGAGTAGGCTCAGCCGGCTTTACATGTTCAGACTGATCTTTGCGCACACCATGACTGATGAAATTCACTACATCCAAACGTGTAACGCCTTGCTGCTGCAAGAAATACACTGCATGCGAATCTTTTTCACCAAAGATAGCAACCAAAACATTTGCACCAGTCACTTCCTTCTTGCCATTTGATGTGGATTGCACATGCATGATGGCTCGCTGAATAACACGCTGAAAACCTAATGTCGGTTGTGTATCGACTTCGTCGTTACCCGGCACTACGGGCGTGTTGTCATTAATAAAGTTTTTGAGCTGCGCGCGCAGCTCTGCAATATTGACTGCGCAGGCTTTTAATACCTCGACAGCAGTAGCGTTATCAAGTAAGGCCGCAAGTAAATGCTCGACCGTAATGAACTCATGTCGCGATGCCCTTGCGTCAACAAACGCCATGTGCAAACTCACTTCTAATTCTTGGGCAATCATGCTTCCTCCATAGTGCACTGTAGTGGATGACCCGCTTCACGGGAGAGTTCGATAACTTGATGCACTTTTGTGGCAGCAACATCGCGAGTAAAAATTCCGCAAACGCCCTTACCTACCAAATGCACTTGCAACATAATGCGTGTAGCTGTTTCATGATCTTTATTAAAATACTCCTGAATCACCATCACCACAAATTCCATAGGCGTGTAATCGTCATTCAATAGTAAAACTTTATACATCGAAGGCGCCTTGACTTGCTCGACCTGCTTTTCGAGAAGAATGGTGTCTTCAACATATGGGTTACCGGGGTTACCGGTAGTGGGATTTTTTGGTGCGCGACTCATGAGAAACATTCTAAACACAGATATTGAAACTTTAATTTCCTAGGGTCTTGTTGCGAAAACCACGCAAAAACCCCTCTTAAACCCATATTGGGGCATTTTTCGATAAAAAAAGGGGTATTTACTAGGGGGTAGGGGCATATAACTCCTTGACACCCCTCCAAAAAGGGCAAACAATCAGGGGGTAGGCTTCAAGAGAGGTTCTATTTAGGCGTGTTGTGGATTGAGACTGATTAAAAAGTATTTACCCTCATCACGGTTGTTTTAAGTTTATGTAATGGAGTTCGCATGGCGACCGGAATTGTTAAGTGGTTCAATGATGCAAAAGGTTTTGGCTTTATCAAACCTGATGATGGTGAAGAAGAGTTGTTCGCGCATTTCAGCGCAATTACTATGCCTGGGTTCAAAACCCTTAAGGAAAACCAAAAGGTAACGTTTGACATTACCCAAGGCCCTAAAGGCAAGCAAGCTACCAATATCCAAGCGGCTTAATAGTCCTTAGATCATTATTAAAAACCCAGGATTCGTTCCTGGGTTTTTTTTCGTCTGCAATTTGCCTCACTTAAAATGCACATCATGTCTATTTCAAAAAACAACTTCATCAAACTATTTGCCACCCTCTTTTTCTTTGGCTCGAGCCTTGCACTAGCTCAAGTCAATACTGGCCTACCCACTATTGAACTTAAGGCTGGCATATACCGTATTCAGGCTGAGCTAGCGGATACACCTAAAGCAAGAGAAGTGGGCCTCATGAACCGCACTAGCATGCCAACCAATTCCGGAATGTTGTTTGTATTCGAACAAAAGGCAGGCCATTGTTTCTGGATGAACAACACTAAGATCCCACTATCCATTGCATTCATTGCAGATGACGGCAAGATTGTGAATATCGAAGAGATGCAAGCAGAAACTACCAATAACCACTGCCCTAAAGCAGCCGTGCGTTACGCGTTAGAAATGAACAAGCAGTGGTTTTCAGAAAGAGTGATCGTGCCAGGTACGGTGGTTACTGGCCTACCTAAGAAATAAGAAAAATAAAAGGCAATAAAAAAACGCAGACCTCGGTCTGCGTTTTGCTTTACAGGAATGCTTCTTTATTCAAAGTGACAAACATAGTGCACAGGTTGCTCAGCACGAATAATGAAATAACCACCCTTTTCCACTTCCCAGCTTTGGCCTGCCTTGAACTCTTGCTCAGGGGCACCATTGATGCTGACAAAAGCAGTGCCATCAACCACTTCCATGACTTCTTTGGCACTTAAGTCAAAGCGTAAGGTACTTGGCAATACAACGCCAACTGACTTACGTACGCCATTTGACAATGTCACGGTATGAGAAACACATTTACCATCGAAAAATACATTGGCTTTTTTGCCTACGGAAACTTGATCAAATTGCATGCTGATTCTTTCTATTCTGTTTTGTTTCTAATCGTTTATTTGAATTTTCTTTTCGTTATTTCTTAGCGCGCTTACGTCTAGCTATTTCAGCAATACGCATGCGCAAAGCATTGAGTTTGATAAAGCCACCAGCATCCGCCTGGTTATAAGCACCACCATCATCATCAAATGTTGCAATATTCTGATCAAACAAAGTATTGGCTGAATCACGTGAGATAACGGATACAGAGCCCTTGTAGAGCTTCAAGCGAACTACACCATTGACTGCTTGTTGAGTATGGTCGATCAGTGTTTGCAAAGCTAAACGCTCTGGTGCCCACCACAAGCCGTTGTAGATCAAGCTTGCATAGCGTGGCATCAAATCATCTTTTAAGTGAGCCACTTCGCGATCCAGGGTAATGCTCTCAATGCCGCGGTGAGCCTTGAGCAAGATGGTGCCACCAGGAGTTTCATAGCAACCACGGCTCTTCATGCCAACAAAACGGTTTTCTACCAGATCCAAACGACCGATGCCGTGCATACCACCAATGCGGTTTAATTCAGCAAGCAACTCATGTGGCTTATACGCTTTGCCATTAATTGCTACAGGATCACCTGCTTTAAATTCAATTTCGATAATCTCTGGAGCATCTGGTGCCTTCTCAGGAGACACAGTCCAACGCCACATAGACTCTTCAGCCTCAGCATTTGGGTTTTCCAAATGACGGCCTTCGTAGCTGATGTGCAATAAGTTGGCATCCATAGAATATGGAGAGCCGCCTTGCTTATGCTTCATCTCAACTGGAATGCCATGCTTTTCTGCATACGCCATCAACTTTTCACGCGAGAGAAGATCCCATTCACGCCAAGGTGCGATCACTTTAATACCTGGCTCTAATGCGTAGTAGCCCAACTCAAAACGCACCTGGTCATTACCTTTACCTGTAGCACCATGTGATACAGAATCAGCACCAGTTAAACGAGCGATTTCAATTTGACGCTTAGCAATTAAAGGGCGGGCAATAGATGTGCCTAACAAGTATTCGCCTTCGTAAATCGTATTTGCACGGAACATTGGAAACACGAAGTCACGCACGAACTCTTCACGCAAGTCATCGATAAAAATGTTTTCTGGCTTGATACCAAATTGCAAAGCCTTAGCCCTTGCTGGCTCGAGCTCTTCGCCTTGACCCAAATCCGCAGTAAAGGTCACAATCTCACAGCCATAGGTATCTTGAAGCCACTTCAAGATCACGCTTGTATCGAGACCACCGGAATACGCTAAGACTGCTTTTTTAATATCGGACATTTTTTATTCAATCAAAAATTAAAACGAATTACAAAAATTTTTACTTAATCCAAACGGCCACAGAGCAAATACTCCATCAGAGCCTTTTGGACGTGCAAACGATTTTCTGCCTCTTCCCACACAATACTTTGTGGACCATCGATCACTCCAGCTGAAACTTCTTCGCCACGATGGGCTGGCAAGCAGTGCATAAATAAAACATCTGGCTTGGCTAAGGACATTAATTCCTCATCCACCATCCAGTCTTTGAAAGCGTTCATGCGAGATGTATTTTCATCTTCATAACCCATGCTGGTCCAAACATCGGTAGACACGAGGTCAGCACCTTTACAAGCATCTTTAGGATCAGCGCAAATTGTCAAATGCTTTGCTGCATTTGGTGTCAAACGTGCTGGATCTAATTGATAACCTTCTGGTGCAGAGAAGCGCAACTGAAAGTCTAAGCATTCAGCCGCTTGTAGCCAGGTGTAAGCCATATTGTTTGCATCACCTACCCAAGCGACGGTCTTGCCTTGAATTGGGCCACGCGCCTCAACAAAAGTGAAGATGTCAGCCAAAACTTGGCAAGGATGAAATTCATTAGTCAGGCCGTTAATTACTGGAACGCGCGAATTCGACGCAAAGCGCTCAATAATTTCCTGACCAAAGGTGCGAATCATGATGATGTCAGTCATCCTTGAAATCACCTGCGCAGCGTCCTCTACAGGCTCGCCACGGCCTAACTGAGTATCGCGGGTGTTCAGGTATACGGCATGGCCACCAAGCTGGTGAATGCCCGCCTCGAACGACAGGCGCGTACGAGTGGAATGCTTCTCAAAAATCATCGCCAAAGTTCGGTCATGCAGTGGATGCCAAGTTTCATAACTCTTGAACTTAGCCTTTAGCCATGCTGAACGCTTGAGCAAATAGTCATATTCCTCGCGAGTGAGGTCAGAAAACTGCAGGTAGTGCTTTACCTGACCGGGCACTTGCGGCTTTGCCAAGGATGTCATAGTTGAGCTTTCTACTAAAGTTTTGGCTTGCATTTTTTTCTTCAAACATTCGGCTGCACGAAAATGGACCCTAAAGTCATCTTACGGCCAACTCAGGCTGTTAAGCTAGAGGGCTTAGTAATACTATTTTCTACAACCATCTTTACGCGAACTTGAACCACAAAAAGCTTTTCATTCAAGGCATTACCACCTCTGGCAAACCATTTCGGCCCAGCGATTGGGCGGAGCGTCTGTGCGGGGTGATGGCTACTTTTCGCCCACCCGGTGACTCCGGGGACCCTCGCTTCACTTATTCGCCCTACGTCAGACCCGTACTGATTGCAAAAGTGAAATGCGTTGTTATTGATACCAGACTAGGGGACCTAGATCCTAGAGCGCTAGACTTTGTCATGAACTTTGCCAAAGACAACAGCCTACCAATCGAAGAGGCATGTGAGTTCAACCCAGCAGCCCCAACCCAGCCTTAAAAACAAAAACCCGCTCTGATGAGGAGCGGGCTTAGGTCGAAACTACTTCGACCAGCCTAAAACTAAAATCGTATTACGCAGCCATCGCCTTGATAGCTGCGGACAAACGTGACTTCTGACGAGCAGCAGTATTTTTGTGAGCAATCTTTTTGTCAGCAATCTTGTCGATTGTTGCTTGAGTCGCTGCGAATACTTTTGCAGCAGCCGCTTTGTCGCCAGTTTCAATCGCTTTACGTACTGCCTTGATGGAAGTGCGGAGCTTTGAACGCAAACTGGAGTTATGTTCGTTTTGTTTTACTGCTTGGCGTGCACGCTTGCGCGCTTGTGCTGTATTGGCCATCTTTAAACCTTGCCTCTATAAATTGCAAAATGCGATTAGTTAAAAATCTTGCGGACTTGCCAGATTCATAAGCAAGCTCGCCAAAACCCAAGATTTTACCTTAAAGGGGCAAAAAAGCCCAGCCGACCGATAAATAGGTGAAAATCGGCTCATGAATCTGCTTTCTGCCGCCGCCAAGGTCAGCTCCCTGACCATGCTGTCCCGTATTACGGGCCTGCTCCGGGAGACCCTGATTGCCCGTAGTTTCGGGGCTTCGGAGTGGACAGATGCCTTTAATGTGGCTTTTAGACTACCCAATTTGCTGCGCCGGTTATTTGCCGAAGGTGCCTTTTCCCAGGCTTTTGTGCCGATTTTGGGGGAAATTTCTAGTAATGGGGACCAAAAACAGGCCCAAATCCTCGTAAATGCGGTCGCCACCCTCTTATTTTGGGCTTTGCTGCTCACGGTATTAGTGGGTGTCATTGGCGCCCCAGTGCTCATTTTGGCCATTGCTACCGGATTTAAGGGTGGTCCGGCTTATGAGGCCAGCGTGGTCATGACTCGGATCATGTTCCCCTACATTGGCCTTATTTCTCTAGTTTCACTCTCAGCTGGGATTCTCAACACATTCCAGCGCTTTGCAATTCCTGCCTTTACCCCAGTTTTACTGAATTTAGCCCTGATCGGTAGCGCCCTATTTTTAGCGCCCCACCTAGAGCAACCAATTTATGCCCTGAGCATTGGCGTTTTAATGGGCGGTATTTTGCAATTGGTCATTCAAGTACCAGCACTCTCTCGTCTCGGTCTTTTGCCTCGCATTGGTTTACTGCCAAGCGCAATCAAAGCAGCCGCCTCCAATCCGGATGCAAGACGCGTACTCAAGTTGATGGGGCCCGCAGTATTTGCTGTATCGGTTGCCCAAATTTCCCTCATCATCAATACCAATATTGCCTCACGCTTGCAAGCTGGCAGCGTGTCATGGCTTTCGTATGCAGACCGCTTAATGGAGTTCCCAACTGCACTCCTAGGTGTTGCCCTTGGTACCGTTCTTTTGCCTAGCCTCAGTAAAGCGAATGCAAAAAAAGATTTAGTTCACGCCGGTGAATTACTGATCTGGGGATTGCAACTGACATTCTTGCTAGCTGCACCATGTGCGCTTGCGCTCTTTATTTTTGGAGAACCTCTTGCAGCCGTGCTGTATCACTACGGAAAATTCAATGCACTGGATGTGTTGATGACCCAACGTGCACTAGCGGCTTACGGTGTTGGCCTCATTGGATTAATTCTCGTAAAAATTCTAGCGCCCGGCTTTTACTCTCGCCAAGATATCCGCACCCCAGTAAAAATTGGATTATTTGTTTTGGTGGCAACCCAATTGGCTAACCTGGTTTTTGTTCCCTGGCTTGGTCATGCCGGCCTTGCCCTCTCTGTAGGAGCGGGTGCCTGCCTGAATGCTGCTCTACTTTGGGTAGGCCTGCATCGCCGCGGAGCCTTACCTAGCTCAGCCTGGATCAAATACTTAGGGCAGCTACTGTTTGCCCTCATCCCCTTCGCGGCGGTACTTTTTTACGCCGCAAGCGCACATAATTGGATCGCCTTACAAGCCGAACCATGGTTGCGAGTTGGCTTATTAGCCGCCTGGTTAGCTGTTGCCGCAATTGTTTACTTTGCATCCCTGGGCTTAGTTGGAATTCGCTGGCAAAAATTCTTGCGTCATGCAAAATAGCTCTTATGCCAACACAACAACTCGACTACTTCACCTCCTTAGTTGCTGAAGACGAACACTTCCCTTTAACTGAAGCTGCGATCGCTGTCGCACAACATGCCTATCCGGATTTAGATGTCCAGGGCGTGCTAGATAAGCTTGATCAATTGGGCAATAAATTAAAGTCGCGCGTAACGCCAGATACATCACCAGTTCAGCGCCTGCAAATTCTGAAGCATTTCTTTTATACAGAGTTGGGCTTTGGTCCTAACCAGAATGATTTTTATGCTCCAGAAAATTCATACTTGCACTACGTTCTAGAGAATCGCAGAGGCATACCAATCTCATTAGCAATTTTGATGATTGAATTAGGCAATCAAATTGGTTTAAAAATTCGCGGGGTTTCTTTTCCCAATCACTTCATGATGCGCATCTCCTTGCAACAAGGCGAAGTAATCATGGATCCTTTGACTGGCGAATCGCTCTCCAAGACGCAGCTACAAGAAATGCTCGACCCTTATTTGGATGCCAAAGGCTATCGAGGTGAGCTCAGTCTGCCACTCAATATCTTCCTGAGAGCCTCCAGCTCACGGGAGATCCTGTCGCGCTTCCTTAGAAACCTCAAAATGATTTATTCAGAGCATGAGCGCTGGGAACGTCTGCTGGGCATTCAGGAACGCTTGGTGATTCTGCTGCCTGACTCCATTGAAGAGGTCAGAGACCGTGGTCTGATCTTTGCACAGCTCGAGTATTTGCGTCCCGCCTTAGAGGATATGCATCGTTACCTCAGCGAAGTTCCAGAAGCTGAAGATGCGGGTGATATTCGTGAGCACATTGCCACACTCGAAAGCCAAACTAAATTACATTAAAAATTTAGTTTGGCTTGCGCTGAAAAATTTTATAGAGTGCAGCCAGTACCACTGGTATTGCTGCTGCACCAATACCAATTAATACGATGACATTTAGATTTTGTCTAATCACTGGAATATTTCCAAAGAAATATCCGGCAATTACCAAACTAAATACCCAGAGCAGAGCGCCAGTGACATTGAATAACTGAAAGCGTGAGAAGTTCATTTCTGAAACGCCAGCAACAAATGGTGCGAAGGTTCTGATGATGGGCAAGAAGCGCGCAACAATAATGGTCTTGCCGCCATGCTTTTCATAAAAGGCATGGGTTTTTAATAGCGCCCCCTGATCAATCCAGCGAGACTTACTGCTAAATACTCTCTTACCAATCCAGCGACCAATGAAATAGTTCACCGTATTGCCTGCAATTGCCGCAACCAATAAGCCGATACATAAAGTCCAGATATTGAAATGCTCGGTAGCGCAATAAGCGCCTGCAATAAATAAGAGTGAGTCACCAGGCAGAAATGGCGCAACAACTAAACCCGTTTCTGCAAAAACAATTGCAAATAAGAGGCCATAAGCCCAAGGGCCGTATTGCTGAATCACTACATCGAGATGCTTATCAATATGCAGTAATAAATCGCCTAATTGCAAAAGGGTATCCATTCACTCGCTCTCTAATTTATAGGTTGTTGCGGATATTAACAGGCTCTTATAATTAGGTATGCCAACTGAACCCTACATTCAGCCTGCGCATGCTCTAAATGAAGCCCCCATTCTTTGTATTGTTGGGCCTACTGGTGCAGGCAAAACCCATCTCGCCATGTCCTTGGCTGAGTATGCAAAATCCATTGGCTTAACGCTTGAACTCATCAGCATGGATTCTGCGCTGGTCTATCGTGGTTTAGATATTGGTAGCGCCAAACCCACCAAAGCTGAGCAGGCGGCAGTCATTCACCACCTGATTGACATCATCGATCCGACTGAAGTGTATTCAGCGGCTCGCTTTGCTAATGATTCAAAACGTCTCTGTACTGAGATTCGTGAGCGTGGAAATATTCCAGTAGTTGTTGGTGGAACGATGCTGTATTGGCGCGCCTGGGCACATGGCCTATCCTCGCTGCCACCAGCAAATCCAGAAATTCGCGCCCGCCTAGATGAAGAAGGCAAAAACATTGGCTGGCCTGCTATGCATGACAAGCTGACTAAAGTAGATCCTGATACTGCGGCTCGCTTGAAGCCCAATGACTCTCAACGAGTACAACGCGCTCTAGAAGTTTTTGAAATTACCGGTAAACCCATGTCAGTGTTACTAGCTGATTCGCCAAGTGAAGATGGCAGAGAAGGCTCTGCCATTCCATCCTGGATTGATTTAGTTTCGCTTGAACCCAGCGATCGCAAACGCCTGCATCTCAACTTAGAAAAGCGCTTTGATGAAATGCTTGCAGCAGGATTCATGGATGAAGTGAAAGTATTGCGTGCTAACCCCGGATTACATGCTGACTTACCAGCAATTCGCTCAGTCGGTTATCGCCAGGCCTGGGAATTCCTCAATGGTGAAATTGATGCCGAACAAATGCGCTATAAGGCATTAGCAGCAACCAGACAACTTGGGAAGCGGCAGCTGACTTGGCTGCGCGCTATTGAGGGTAGAAAAACATTCGACCCCTTCAACCCCGAAGAGTTGAAGACTGCATTGGAATACTGCAAAAGCAACTTAAGAAAATAAGCTGGTAGCTACCGTCT
Organism: Polynucleobacter sp. AP-Capit-er-40B-B4; assembly: GCF_018882245.1. Taxonomy (GTDB): domain Bacteria; phylum Pseudomonadota; class Gammaproteobacteria; order Burkholderiales; family Burkholderiaceae; genus Polynucleobacter. Next base: position 348,721 of record NZ_JACVOV010000002.1, read on the forward strand.
TAGATAACAATAGTTTGTGGCGCATCTTTTGGACGCTCAACCACTTCACCTACTGTCCAGGCCTTCAGACCTTGCGCAGTCAATGACTTGATCGCAGCATCCGCTTGATCAGGCGCAACAATAACCACCATACCGATGCCGCAGTTAAATACGCGCACCATTTCTGCATCAGCTACGCCACCCTTCATTTGTAACCAACGGAAGAGCTCTGGCATTTGCCAACTGTCGCGATGCAAAACAGCCTGAGTATTTTCTGGAAGTACGCGTGGCACGTTGTCGACTAAACCACCGCCAGTAATGTGTGCCATGCCTTTTACATTGATTTCAGAAATCAATTTGAGAAGTGGCTTCACATAAATTTCTGTTGGCGCCATAACTACATCACCCAATGGGCGGCCACCTAAATCATCGCTTGGCTTTGCGCCAGCGCGTTCAATAATTTTGCGTACCAATGAGTAGCCATTGGAGTGAGCACCACTAGATCCAATTGCTAATACAACGTCACCCGGAACAATCGTCGCACCAGTAATGATTTTAGATTTTTCAACTGCGCCCACTGCAAATCCAGCGAGGTCATATTCACCAGGTGGATACATACCAGGCATTTCTGCAGTCTCGCCACCAATCAATGCGCAACCAGATAGTTCGCAGCCTTTGGCAATGCCGCCCACAACCGTTGCTGCAGTATCAACAGTCAACTTGCCGCAAGCAAAGTAATCCAAGAAAAAGAGGGGTTCAGCGCCTTGGACCAGAATGTCGTTCACGCTCATGGCTACCAAGTCTTGACCAATGGTTTCGTGACGATTCCATTCAAAAGCCAACCTGAGCTTAGTTCCTACGCCATCCGTGCCTGACACCAATACCGGCTCTTTATAGCGCTTAGGCACCTCAAAAAGGGCTCCAAAACCGCCAATTCCAGCCAAAACACCCTCGCGCATGGTCTTTTTGGCAAGCGGCTTAATGCGGTCAACTAAGGCGTCTCCGGCGTCAATATCGACACCAGCGTCACGATAGGAAAGGCCATTTGAGGAGGAATTAGTAGATGAAGTCATATTGGAGCCGGAATATTAGTAAAAAATGCTACTTCGTCAGTAGAATCATTGAATTCTAGAGGATTGAAGCAAGATGGCCGAAATTTTTACCCCTTTTCTCACTGCATTCATTCTGGCGTATGCCTTACGCCCTGTTTGCCTGTGGCTTGAGCAGCATCGCCTGCCTCGAGCGCTGGCCGCTTTGGCCAGCATGTTGATAGGGCTATGCCTCGTTTTCTTCATCCTAAGCCTGCTTGTAAGCCTCCTCAAGTATGAAATTCCCCTCATTAAGGCCCAATTGCCTGATTGGATTGCCAATACACAAGCCTGGCTTGGCCCAAAACTCAGTGAACTGCACATCAACCTCGACTGGGGAACCCTTAAGGCCAGCGCCACCCAAAAAATTACAGAGCACATTAATGACAATGCGGACAGCTTAATGACCTCCACTATCAACACAGTGTTGATGTCCGGTAGCTCAGTCATTGCAGGCTTTGTAAATGCAGTGCTAATCATTTTTGTGATGTTTTATTTGTTAATGGACTGGAATCATTTTTTTGGACTTGTAAAAGGTCTCGTTCCTGTTCGCGCACAAGAAACTGTTCATCACCTCGCCATGCATACCGATGGATTGCTTTCGCAATACTTGCGCGGTATGTTGATTGTTATTTCTATCATGGCGATTTATTACAGCGCAGGCTTGAGTTTCATTGGCGTCAAAGGTGCGGCAGCGCTTGGCGTATTTACCGCCATCATGATTGTGATTCCGTATATCGGCATTACCCTAGGACTCACGCTTGCAGTTTTATCTGCACTCCTCCAATTTGGTCCAGGCACTGAAATTGTTGGTGTGCTGATCCTGTTTGGCATTGGGCAATTCTTAGAGGGCTTTTTCTTGACACCCCGCTTAGTTGGCGAGCGTATTGGCTTGCATCCAGTAGCTGTCTTGTTTGCTTTGCTTTTATTCGGCAAGTTATTTGGCTTCTTTGGCGTCCTCCTAGCATTGCCTATCAGCGCTGTCAGCCTAGTCCTAGTTAAGTACCTCTGGTCTATCTATACGCAAAGCGCTTGGTATCAAAAGTAAATTTGGCAGCAATGAACACACCTCCGCTTCCAAAACAATTTGCGCTAGATATCAGTCACTCACCTAAAGCGAGTCTAGAAAACTATCTCCCAGGAAAAGATCTCGCACTGATATCTTCTTTACAAAATATCGAAGGCTCATGGAAGAATTCTGCAAACGAAGGCTCCAATAACCCATTAAATCAGCGCTGGATTTACTGGTGGGGACCGGAAGGCTCTGGACGCACACATTTACTAAATGCGATTGGCAATGCGGCAGAGCACGCAGACTTAGAACACATTGCCCTGACAGCATCAGAACCCGCATCCTGGGTGCGATTGGAAGAAAACATTAGTGCGCTTGCGCAAACTAACACTCCATCAGTCATTACCGTGGATGATGTCGACCAATTGGATGATCGCCTAGTGGGGTCCTTATTTCGGATTCTGAATGCCGTGCAAGCTAGCAAAGCAATCTATATTTTTATGGCTGGTGCAGCTGCTCCTGCAAATTTGAAGCTTCGTGAAGACTTGCGAACCAGACTGGGCTGGGGTTTAGTGTTTCAAACCCAGCTTTTAGATGATGATGAGAAAATACAGGCATTAGGTGAGGCAGCCAAAGCCCGTGGGCTAGTTTTGTCGCCCGATGTGTTGCCTTGGTTATTAAGCCGCTTCTATCGAGATATGCCCAGCTTAATGGCCTTGATCGATGCTTTAGATGCTTACTCTTTAGAAACAAAACGTGCTGTAACCTTGCCGCTTGTACGCGAGCTCTTGCAGCCCAAATAATTAATTAGATATTTATTCGTGACTCAGCTAGCCCTTTTTGATTTAGACCACACCCTGTTGCCCTGCGATAGCGATTATGAATGGGGCCAATTTTTGGCACGTATTGGCGTTGTTGATAGCGAATATTACGCAAGGCAGAATGAACGTTTTTACCAAGACTACAAAGAAGGTAAGCTCGATATTCATGAATTTCTGCGCTTTGCCTTAAAGCCGCTTTCTGAGCACTCCCGTGCTCAACTCAAAGAATGGCATGACGCATTCATGAAAGAAGTAATTAACGGACAACTCCGACAGGAAGCGCTAGATCTAGTCAAGCGTCACCAAGATGCTGGTGATCTCTGCTGCGTAATTACGGCCACCAATAGTTTTGTAACGCGCCCAATCGTAGAAAGATTTGGCATTGAGCATCTGATTGCTACAGAGCCAGCCACGACCGACAACCAGCCTTTAGCCAACTACACTGGTGAAATCAGAGGCATCCCTAATTTTCGGGAAGGCAAGATTCAGAATCTGCATGATTGGCTAGCCTCTCAAAAGCTGTCACTGGATACCCTGCCCTACAGTTATTTTTATTCTGACTCGATGAATGACCTGCCCTTACTTGAAAAGGTCAGTCATCCTGTCGCCACCAATCCAGACGATCGCCTTCGCAATGAAGCCAAGCAGCGTAACTGGCCAATTCTTGAATTGTTTGCATGATCACTAAATTTATCAAACGTATTTTGCGGCGTGACCCGATGGTCAAGCACACCCAAGCAAACAATACTGGCGCGCCAAAACGGATTCCAAAAAAATCCCATCGAATTGACCCTCACTTACTTTCCAAAAATGCAGTCAAGGTAACTCATACCTTGCAGCAAGCAGGTTACGAAGCATTTATCGTTGGTGGCGCAGTACGCGATCTTGCTCTTGGAATTAGTCCTAAAGATTTTGACGTTGCAACCGATGCCACACCTGATCAAGTACAAAGACTGTTTCGTAAAGCCCGGCTTATTGGGCGACGCTTTCAGATTGTGCATGTGACTTTTTTTGGCAAAGGCCACCCCGAAATTATTGAGGTATCAACCTTTAGAGCCTTACTGGATAACGCTGGAGACCATGTAGCCGAAAGCGGTCGCATTCTGCGTGACAACGTCTGGGGATCCCAGGGTGAAGATGCGGCAAGACGTGATTTCACTATCAATGCCATGTATTACGACCCATCCTCCGAGACTGTGCTCGACTATCACGGCGGTATGGCAGATATGCAAAAGAAAACTTTGCGCATGATTGGCGACCCAGCTAAACGTTATCGCGAAGATCCCGTACGCATGCTCAGGGCAGTTCGATTTGCTGCCAAGACTGGTTTTGAATTGGATAGTGCTACGCGCGCACCAATTGCAAAACTCGGTAAATTATTAAACGATGTTCCATCAGCAAGACTCTTTGATGAAATCCTCAAACTCCTCATGTCAGGCTACTCTTGGCGCGCAATTCAAGGCTTGAAAGAGGCAGGACTCCACCACGGCTTATTACCTTTGCTTGATCACATTCTGGATGATGGTGAGGATTCCAAAGGTGCCAATGATTTTGTAAAGCTTGCTTTGGCAAATACGGATGAACGCATTCAATCGGGAAAAAGTGTTTCAGCCGGCTTTTTATTTGCCACCTTGCTTTGGCCTGATCTACTGAAGAACTGGAAATCCAACTCCAGCAAAGGTATGGCCAATATTCCCGCACTTCATGATGCTATGGATGACACAATCGCTACCCAAAGTAGCGGTATGACCATTCAAAGACGCTTTGAAAGCGATATGCGTGAGATTTGGTCAATGCAGCCGCGCTTTGAGAGGCGCGTTGGTCGCTACCCCTTCCGACTGATCGAATCCCCCCGCTTCCGAGCAGGTTATGACTTTATGCTGCTTCGCTGCGCCACCGGGGAGCTAAACCCAGCAATCGGTCAATGGTGGACAGACTTCATTGCGGCAGACCCAGCCGGGCAAGACGAGCTCATGGCTAGCGTCAAAAATGAATCTGGAAATATTCCCGGCCCAGCCAAAAGACGACGTCGTAGAAAGCCAAAATCTGCCACCCCTCCAGAGAGTGCAGCGAGCTAAGCAGACTTAGAAAAATTTCAGTAAAGTAGTTCCATCTCTAGTTTGGAACTCTATGGCACGGGCATATATCGGATTTGGCGGCAATATCGGCGACACGCGTCAGCTCATTACTGATGCCATTGTTTGCTTAGCATTGCGCTCCGAACTCCAAATTCTGGCAAAAAGCTGTTTTTATCAAAGCGCGCCCGTTGAAGCCGCTGGCGGCGATTACATCAACGCTGTTATTGAAGTTGAAACCGAATTAACTCCTTACGGCCTTCTGCATGTATGCCAAACGATTGAACAAGAGTTCGGTCGTGAGCGGCCCTATGCAAATGCTCCACGTACCCTTGATCTCGATATCCTCTCATTTGAAGGGGTGACTCAAAATGAGACGGAGCTTATGCTTCCTCATCCAAAAATCATTGAGCGTTCATTTGTACTCCTCCCTCTCCTGGAAATAGCCCCCGAAATCTTCTTGCCACAGTGGGGCGAGCTCAAGGCCTATTTACCGAATGTTGCCCACCAAAGAATTGAAAAACTCCCCTGCAGGAACTGCAATTGTGGGGAAAAAGACGTTTATAGCCAATCGGCACATTAATTCATTAAACTCTCGCCATGGGTTACTTACAAGGCGATAAGCCAATCACAATCACTAAGCTCCTCGCAATGCATGCCGAGGGTGAAAAAATTTCTATGCTCACTGCATATGATTCAACTATGTCTGCACTATTGAATCGTTGCGGGGTTGAAACTATTCTGATTGGCGACTCATTGGGAAATGTCATTCAAGGACACTCCAGCACAACGCCGGTTACCGTAGAGCAGGTTGCGTATCACACCGAGTGCGTAGCCCGCGCCAATACCCATGCCTTTGTTATTGCTGACCTTCCTTTTGCAAGCTATGGAGATCCAGTACAAGCTCTAGATTCAGCGGCAATCTTGATGCGTGCCGGCGCAGATATGGTGAAATTAGAAGGTGGCGGTGACTGGCAAGTCGATGTCATTCGCTACTTAGTAGAGCGCAGTGTTCCAGTTTGTGCACACTTAGGCTTGTTGCCACAATCCGTTCACGTCTTGGGTGGTTATAAGGTACAAGGTAAATCCAAAGATGCTGCCAGCGTTATGCTCGAACAAGCACTTGCTTGTCAGGAAGCTGGCGCGCAAATGGTTGTACTCGAAGCGATTCCTTCATCGCTAGGAGAAAGAATTACTGCCGAACTGCATATTCCAACGATTGGTATTGGTGCTGGCCCAGATTGCTCTGGTCAGGTATTAGTACTTCAGGATATGTTGGGCATTAGCCCAGGCAAGCCACCGAAATTTGTCAAAAACTTTATGGATGGCCATCACTCCGTAGAGGCAGCTATCAAGGCTTACGTACGAGAAGTGAAGTCCGGGAAATTTCCTGGGGCTGAGCATGGCTTCGCTGGCTAATTGCCAGCTAGCCCACTCAATAATTACTAGCTAAAGAAACTCTTCACGCCATCAAACCAGCCCTTTTGCTGAGGGCTATGTTTGTCGCCACCAGATTTGAGGCTGTCATCAAACTTCTGCAGCAGCTTCTTCTGCTCATCGGTCAACTTGACCGGTGTCTCCACCAATACGTGAACGAAAAGATCACCCACTAAGGTTGAGCGTAAACCTTTAATCCCTTTATTGCGCAAACGGAAAGTCTTACCAGTCTGCGTGCCTTCTGGGATCGGAAACTCAACGCGTCCTGAAAGGGTAGGAACTTCGATTTCTCCGCCGATGGTTGCAGTTGCAAAAGAAATTGGCATTTGCACATGCAAATCACTGCCATCACGCTCAAATACTTTGTGCGGCTTCACTCTGACTTCTACATAGAGGTCGCCCGATGGTCCACCATTGATGCCGGGCTCGCCGTTACCAACAGAGCGGACGCGCATGCCATCATCGATACCTGCTGGTATTTTGATTTCGAGTGTTTTTTGTTCTTTATGTTTTCCAGTGCCGTGACAAGTTTTACAAGGCTTTGGAATGTACTCACCAGTGCCGCGGCACTTAGGGCAAGTTTGCTGCATGGAGAAAAAGCCTTGTTGTACACGCACCTGACCATGACCATTACAAGTGGTGCAGGTCTCAGCCTTGGATCCTGGCTCTGCGCCAGTACCATGGCAGGGCTTGCAATTACTCCAACTTGGTACGCGAATTTGGGTTGTATACCCCTCAGCAGCTTGCTCCAGCGTAATGTCCATGTTGTAGCGCAAGTCTGCGCCTTTATAGACCTGTGGTCCGGATTGGCGACCGCCGCCTTGACCAAAAATATCACCAAAAATATCACCGAATGCATCGGCAAATCCACCGCCACCGAAACCGCCACCACCAAATCCACCGCCCATCGACGGATCAACACCAGCATGACCGTACTGATCGTAGGCCGCTCGCTTATTGGGGTCAGTTAAGGTTTCGTAGGCCTCCTTAACTTCTTTAAATTGAGCTTCAGCCGTTTTGCTATCCGGATTGCGATCTGGATGATGTTTCATCGCCATCTTGCGATAAGCCTTTTTTAGCTCTTCGTCGCTGGCGCCTTTTGATACACCCAGCACTTCATAAAAATCGCGTTTACTTTTAGGCACGGCCTATTCCTCTCAACAACCTGAATGACACAAGTCGGCACGAGGCCGACTTGTTATTTAAGTACATCAAAACTACGTCAATGAATGTCTGATTTGAGAATTACTTCTTGTCATCAACCTCTTTGAAATCGGCGTCAACAACATCTGCATCAGGGGCTTGACCAGGAGCTGCGCCGCCTGGAGCTGCACCAGCAGCAGCGCCACCTGCTTTAGCTTGCTCAGCGGCCATGACTTTTTCGCCCAGCTTCTGACTTGCCTTACCCAATGCTTCTGTTTTTGCTTCAATCGCTTCTTTGTCGCTACCTTTGATAGCTTCGTCCAAGTCCTTGAGAGCTGCTTCAATCGCTTCTTTTTCAGAGGCTTCTAAGCTAGCACCATGCTCTTCCAAAGCTTTCTTGGTTGAGTGAGCCAAAGCATCAGCAGTATTGCGGGCAGTAACCAGCTCTAATGCTTTCTTATCTTCAGCAGCATTCGCCTCAGCATCCTTAACCATGCGTTGAATTTCTTCTTCGGTCAGACCAGAGTTTGCCTTGATGGTGATCTTGTTTTCTTTACCAGTCGTTTTATCTTTTGCAGTTACGTGCAAGATACCGTTGGCATCGATGTCAAAGGTAACTTCAATTTGTGGCATACCGCGCTGTGCAGGAGCAATACCTTCAAGGTTAAATTCACCAAGCAATTTGTTAGCCGCAGCCATCTCGCGCTCACCTTGGAAGCACTTAATAGTTACAGCAGGCTGGTTGTCTTCCGCAGTGGAGTAAACCTGTGAATGCTTAGTAGGAATCGTTGTGTTCTTCGGAATCATCTTGGTCATTACGCCGCCAAGAGTTTCGATACCCAATGACAATGGGGTAACGTCCAAGAGCAATACGTCTTTACGGTCGCCAGACAATACGGAACCTTGAATCGCAGCACCAACAGCAACTGCCTCATCTGGGTTAACGTCTTTACGTGGCTCTTTACCAAAGATTTCTTTTACTTTGTCTTGCACCGCAGGCATACGTGTTTGACCACCGACCAAAATAACGTCGTCGATATCTGCTACGTTTACGCCAGCATCTTTAATGGCAGTTAAGCAAGGACCAGCAGTACGCTTAATCAACTCTTCTACCAAAGACTCCAACTTAGCGCGAGTCAACTTCAAGTTCAAATGCTTAGGACCGCTAGCATCAGCTGTCACGTATGGCAAATTGATTTCTGTTTGTTGAGCAGAAGACAATTCAATCTTAGCCTTTTCAGCAGCATCTTTTAAGCGTTGCAATGCCAATACGTCTTTGCTCAAATCAACGCCTTGTTCTTTCTTGAACTCAGCAATGATCCAGTCAATGATGCGCTGGTCAAAGTCTTCACCACCCAAGAAGGTGTCGCCGTTAGTTGAAAGCACTTCAAACTGCTTCTCGCCGTCAACGTTGGCGATCTCAATGATAGAAACGTCGAATGTACCGCCACCCAAGTCATATACAGCGATCTTGCGATCTACTTTATCTTGCTTGTCCAAGCCAAATGCCAAAGCAGCTGCGGTTGGTTCGTTAATGATGCGCTTTACATCCAAGCCAGCAATACGACCAGCATCTTTAGTTGCTTGACGTTGACTGTCATTGAAATATGCAGGAACTGTAATAACCGCTTCTGTCACTTCTTCACCGAGATAGTCTTCGGCAGTTTTTTTCATCTTACGCAAAATTTCAGCGGACACTTGTTGTGGCGCCATTTTCTTGTCGCGTGCTGATACCCAAGCGTCGCCATTGTCTGCTTGAACAATTTCGTACGGCATGAGGCTAATATCTTTTTGTACTTCAGGATCTGTAAATTTACGACCCATCAAGCGCTTCACTGCGTAGATGGTGTTTTTAGGATTCGTCACTGATTGACGTTTTGCTGGCGCACCAACCAATACTTCGCCATCTTCAACGTAAGCGATGATGGATGGAGTTGTGCGGCCGCCTTCGGCGTTCTCGACAACTTTAGGTGCATTGTTTTCAACGACTGAAACACATGAATTCGTGGTTCCTAAGTCGATACCGATAATCTTTCCCATAATGGCTCCAAAAAATTAAATTGTTTGTTGTACTAATGAATATTTCGATACCCTCTAAATGGGGTCTAAAAAAGGGATTTCAAGGGGCTAAATAGCAAAAAAGGCAGAAATCTGCCTTTTTTATGCGATTTTTGGGGTTTTAGCCCGATTTTCTAGTTATTTTGGAGCACTAACTGTCACCAAAGCTGGTCTTAAGACCCTATCGGCTACGGTATAGCCGCGCTGCAGTACCGATACCACGGTATTTGCCTCTTGCTCTGATGGCACCGAAGCAATCGCCTGATGGTGATGGGGGTCAAATTTATCCCCAACCGCAGGGTTAATTTCAGTCATGCGACCCTTCTCAAATGCGGAGAGTAATTGCTTGAGGGTGATTTCTAAGCCCTCTTTGAATGCCTTGGCATCTCCTGCATCAGTACTCAATGCTGCATAGAGACTATCGGTCACTGGCACCAAATGCTCGGCAAAACTTTCAATCGCAAATTTATGCGCTTTAGCTATATCTTCAACAGCGCGGCGACGAATGTTTTCACCCTCGGCTTTTGCGCGTAAAAAATTATCCTGTAACTCGCCAATCTTTTGATTGAGCTCAGCAATTTCTTGTTCTGGCGTCTTTACAGCCGGCGCCTCTGCTGCAGCATCAACTGGATCTACCGCAAGATTTTCTTGCTCTGGGGATGGATTTTGATTTTCTTGTGTCATAGACGCTATTCTACTTTTCTCTAAAGATGGCTATTACTTTGTAATGTGGGGTCAATTAATTCAATTTCAAGACTTCGCTCTTTCAGCCAGTTCAGCCCTTTCGGCGCGCTTAGCCAATTCAGCCTCAGACTCTGTCCCCAAAGACCAGCCCTGTAAATGATGATGGGCGATATCGCTCAGAGCCTCTATCCACTTAGGGTTACTGTTCAAGCAAGGAATGTAACGATAGTCTTTGCCACCATGCTCCAAGAAGATTTCGCGAGCTTCCATGGCAATTTCTTCCAGCGTTTCCAAGCAGTCAGCCGGAAATCCTGGACAAAAAATATCAATCCGTTGACAACCTTCTTTAGCCAGCTTTTCAATCGTTGGGGCTGTGTACGGCTTTAACCACTCGGCTTTACCAAAGCGCGACTGGAAGGTAACAAGGTATTGACCTGGTTCCAAACCAAGAGACTCGCCAAGTAAACGTCCTGTTTTTAAGCACTCGCAGTGATAGGGGTCACCTTTCATCAAATTGCGCTTTGGCAATCCATGAAACGACATCACAAAGCGGTCGCCCTTAGCAAAGTCAGGTCGCCCATCCTTATCCCAACTACTTAAAACTTGATCGCGTAGCGCGGCAATATAAGCAGGGTTATCGTGATAGTGCTTCACCAAGCGCAATTCAGGTTGATCGCGCCAAGTACTTAAAACACGAAAGACTTCATCAAAGCTGGATGCTGTAGTAGTGGCTGAGTATTGAGGATACAAAGGCAGCACCAATAAGCGCTCCATGCCTTGCGCCTTCAGACCCTCAAGGGCAGACTGGGTGGAGGGCTGTCCATAACGCATCGCCAAATCCACCAACACTGTATGACCCTCATTCGCAAATTTGTCGCCAAGCTCTTTTGTCTGAAGACGTGAGTAATGCATCAAAGGAGAGCCTAATTTTGGCAACCAGATAGAGGCATATTTTTTTGCCGAGGCACTACTGCGAATTGGCAAAATAATTCCATTCAAAATGCACCACCAAATAATGCGTGGAATTTCCACCACTCGAGGATCAGAGAGAAATTCTTTTAAATAAGCACGTACTGCTTTTGGTGTTGGAGCTGAGGGCGTGCCCAAGTTCAATACTAAGACTGCAGTTTTAGATGCGCGTAGATGCGGGTTTGGATTCAAGATATGTTGTCTCTAGTTGTTAAATGTGTGTAGATTGATGATTAGGAGCTCAGAGCTCCGGACAATAATTTTGAAGTGATGTCGACAATTGGAATCACTCTGTCATAAGCCATACGCGTTGGCCCAATGACTCCAAGCGTGCCCACTATCTGCCCATCAACGCTATATGGGGCGCTGATCACAGCTAGATCCTCATAAGGCAACAAGTCGCTCTCACCACCAATAAAGATCTGAATGCCATCAGCGTGGCTCGATACATCGAGCAATTGCATTAGGACTGATTTTTGCTCCAACATATCAAACATCTTGCGCAACTTGTCTAAGTTAGAGCTTAAATCACCAACATTGAGCAAGCGACGTTCGCCCGATAAAACCATATCACCACGACCCATGTCGTATTCGGCAACACCGCTTTGTAAAGCCAAAGCCATCAACCCAGAAATATCCGTACGTAAATTATCTAAGTCGGATTTCAGATGCAATCGAACTTGATCAAAACTTTTACCAGCAAAATGGGTGTTGATAAAGTTGCCCGCCTCAATGAGTTGACTCGGAGTGTAATCTTGCGTGGTCGGCAATATACGATTCTGAACATCACCTTCTGGCGTCACCATAATTAATAAGATCTTGCCTTCGCCTAAGCGCAAAAACTCAATGTGCTTAAAAACCTGGGCGCGCTTCGGCGTCATCACTACCCCAGCAAAATGGGTCAAGTTCGACAAAATCTGTGCAGCAGAGGTTAAAACGCGCTGCGGGGAATCAGGCAAAAGACCCTTTTCTACCTCTCGGGCTGCCATCTCCTCTAAAGGACGGACTGTCACCATGGTGTCAACGAATAAGCGATAGCCTCGTGGCGTTGGGATCCGGCCAGCAGAGGTATGAGGACTGGTCACCAAGCCCATATCCTCCAAATCCGCCATGACATTGCGAATGGTGGCTGCCGACAGGTCTAAACCCGAGTATCTAGATAGAGTGCGGGAGCCGATAGGCTGGCCCTCCTCGATATAGCGCTCGATGAGGGTTTTTAGTAGGGCGCGGGAACGTTCATCCATGGTGGAAGGGATTTTATGCCTATGGTTTAATCGTTATATGTTAAGCCCATCCCCAAATTCCACCAAGAAGGCATTTAGCCGGGTTGCGCTTGTCGGCAAATTCCATGCTGACGGCATTGATGAGCACCTCAGGGACCTAGCTGCGCTGGTCAAAAGCCTGGGTTGCGAGGTGTTTTTAGAGGCATCCACAGCCCAGCATTTAGGTTTAAAAGAATTTCCCACCAAGACTGCAGAAGACTTTGCTGGAGCAATTGATTTGGTCGTAGTCCTTGGGGGCGATGGCACGATGCTAGGAATTGGTCGTCAACTGGCAGGAAGCAATGTGCCGCTAGTAGGCATCAATATGGGACGTCTGGGCTATATGACCGATATCCCCATTCAGTCGGTGCAAGATACCCTTCCAAAAATTATTGCTGGCGAATATGAAGCAGATACCCGCACATTGCTTGATGCAGTTGTTTTGCGTAAGGGCAAAGAAATCAATCGTGCATTAGCACTAAACGATGTGGTCGTAAATCGCTCTGGAATTTCCGGGATGGTGGAGTTAGCGGTTCACGTTAATGGTTCATTCATGTACAACCAGCGATCTGATGGCCTGATTGTGTCGACCCCAACTGGCTCAACAGCTTACGCCCTCTCTGCAGGCGGCCCTATTCTGCATCCACGCGTAGCTGGCATATTGCTGGCGCCGATTGCGCCTCACTCCCTTTCAAACCGTCCAATCGTGCTGCCAGAAGATTCTGTCACCATTATTGAAGTGGTTGATGGACGAGAAGTCATTGTCAATTTTGATATGCAATCGCAAACCGATTTACAAACAGGTGACAAGATTGAAGTTCGTCAATCTGAAAAAACAATTACCCTGTTGCATCCGCGCAGTCATAGCGACTACAAAACCTTGCGTGAGAAGCTGCACTGGAATGAGTACCCATCGACATTCTGATGTCGAGTTTTTTGCTACGCTAATACATGCTTCAAACCATCTCACTTCGTGACTTTGTCATTGTTGATCAACTAGAGTTAGATCTCACTAGTGGGTTTACCGTGCTAACCGGTGAGACTGGCGCTGGTAAATCCATCCTCCTGGATGCCCTTAGCCTAGCTCTTGGGGAGCGTGCTGACAGCAGTCAAATTCGTGAAGGCTGTAACCGAGCAGAAATCTCCGCCCTCTTTCGCATTGAGCCAGATCAATCTAAAGAGTTGAGTAAATGGCTTGATGAGCAAGGCTTTCCTCTAGAGGATGACGGACAAAGCCTGGTACTAAAAAGAACGGTGGAGGCCAATGGTCGCAGCCGTGCCTTTATTAATGGCAGCGTTGCCACCTTAACGCAATTACGTGAAGCAGGCGATCAATTAGTAGATATTCATGGTCAACATGCGCACCAACTTTTGCTAAAGGGAGGCGCTCAACGAGAACTCCTTGATAGTCATGCTGGATTACTGTCGCTGGCTAGTGAAGTAGCAACAACATTCAAAACACTTGCAGATTCACGTCGTCGCCTTGAACAAGCAGAAAACGCTGGTCAAGATGTGGAGCGTGAACGCGAGCGCCTTCAGTGGCAATTGGATGAACTCACCGAGCTTTCCCCGCAAGAAGGAGAATGGGCGACCATTCAAAGTGAACATGCTCGTTTAGCCAATGGCGCAAAGCTAATTGGCGGCTGCCAAGAGGCGATCGACATTTTGAGTGACGCAGATAATTCACTGGAATCAACTCTATCCAAGGTATGTGGAAATATCAGTGCACTTGCTGAGCATGACGCTAGCCTTAGCGAGATCAGCCAATCATTAGAGTCGGCGAGCATTCAGCTTGACGAAGCGATTCATGGGCTCAATCGCTACTTACAAAAAATAGATTTAGACCCGGATCGTCTTTCGCAAGTTGAAGAACGCATGCAAGCATTACACAGTACTGCTCGTAAATACCGCACTGAAACAGATGAGTTGCCAAAGCTTCTGCTCGAGACATTGGAACGACTCGATGCCTTAACAGCCTCTCAAAATATTGAAGCGCTTCGCGAGCAAGTCAAACTAGAAGAAGCGACCTACTTAAAGCTAGCAAAACAACTCACACAAAAACGTAGTAAGGCCGCAAATGAGCTGGGTGATTTAGTGACTAGCGCTATGCAAGACTTATCTATGGCTGGTGGTCGCTTAGAGATTGCTTTGGTGCCGCTAAACGAAGGTGGCTCCCACGGCCTCGAGCAAATTGAATTCTTAGTAGCTGGTCATGCCGGCAGCACGCCTCGCTCACTCGCAAAAGTGGCTTCTGGCGGCGAATTAGCGCGCATCAGCCTAGCTATCAGCGTCATTACCAGCAAAGCGTCCTTCACACCGACACTCATATTTGACGAGGTCGATGCCGGGATTGGTGGAGCAGTTGCCGAAACGGTTGGCAAGCTATTACATCAATTAGGCCAGTCCCATCAGATCTTGTGTGTGACCCATTTGCCTCAGGTAGCAGCTCAAGGCAATCATCACTTCAAAATTAGTAAATCGCAAAGTGGTGAGAAGACCGTTTCGCAAGTGCAAATCCTCGGCAGAACGGAGCGAGTCGAAGAGGTAGCCAGAATGCTTGGTGGTGCGACTATTACCGACACCACCCGTCGTCACGCTCGTGAATTATTAGAGCAAAACTAAAGTAATAAGGTACACTAGCTCAAATTAGAGGGCGCTTTAAATATTTCCAACCAAAGGGCTTGCACTGCATCCCTGGCGGCAATGAACTCAGGCTCCCGATCAAGGTGGACGCGAGTTTTTTCAGCACCATCTAGACGAAGTCGATGTTGGCGTGCCCTCAATAAGCGATAAGCGTCAGCAACGGATTGCGCAGCACCATTGGCGATTAAACCCATCTCGCCAGCAATCTGCAATAGGGCAATGTTACCGAGATTGCCGATCAATTTGGGATATTGATGAGCATAGGCAAGCACCAAGAATTGGACCATAAATTCAATATCCACCATTCCGCCAGCGTCGTGCTTTAAGTCAAATTCTGGATTGGTATTAGGATGGCCCGCATGGACTTTGCGGCGCATCTCTAAAATTTCAGAGCGGAGCTGCTCAATATTTCTTTGTTGGCTTAACACTTCAGAGCGAACAGAATCAAAGAATAAGCCTACCGGGGGATTGCCAGCTGAGAAGCGTGCGCGCGTGAGAGCTTGATGCTCCCAAACCCAAGCAGCATTGTCACCCTCACGAAGTTGATACTTCCTAAATGCCCCCGCATTAGTCACCAAGAATCCAGCCGATCCATTAGGACGCAAGCGAGTATCAATTTCAAATAGACTGCCAGTAGAAGTAAATGCGGTAAGCCAGTTAATCATTCTCTTTGCTAATAAAGCATAAATTTCTTGGGCAGCGTAATCAGCCTCATCCGCCTGATATAAAAAGATAATGTCTAAATCAGAAGCGTAGCCCAACTCTTTGCCACCTAACTTGCCATAAGAAATCACAGCAAAAGGCGGATTTGTATCGGCAGGTAAATCAAATTTCTTAACCACACTTGGCCAGACTCGCTCGAAGGTGGTTTGCAGGACCAAATCTGCTAACGCTGACAAATGATCGCTTACTTGCTCCACTGGTAATGCTTGTTGCACGCCAATTCCAAGATCGGCTAGTAGCGTAATGAACGTTTCATTGTGATGTGTCACTCGCAAAATATCCATTGCTTGCTCAGAGCCATCACCATCAGACATCACATCATCAAGCTGCATATTGAGGTTGGATCGCACCTCATCCCAATACTTTGCCGGGTCCTCAATTAATGCTCTTTCAGCCTGAGAATTCAATAAGTAATCTAGCAAATGAGGATGGCGCGTTAAATATTGAGCTCCCCATTGAGACGCCTTGAGTAAATTCAATACGTTTGATAGCGCCCTAGGATACTCGGCCAAAATAGATAGATAGGCGCTGCGTCTAGCTATTGCTTCAAGTAAATCAAAGAAACGCAATAACGTTTGATCGGCATGTGCTGAAGTAGAGCCATCATATTGCAAACTCTCTGCCGCTTTACACATCAAGTTATCGAAAATTAAACGACTTTTTTCAGGTAATAACTTTTGCTTTGGGCTATCCACCCAAGCCTGCCAACGCAGACAAGAGCTAGGGAAGAATGCTTGATCAGGAACCCAGTCAATAGCTAAGGGCGCTATTTCAAGACGTGCACCATCATCCAATAAAAAGGCTTTTTCAAATAAGTGCGCAACATGATTCTGGTGTCGCTCTAATTCAACCACAAGGTCATCTATCTGCGCATCTTGACCCAACATCGAAATAGCTAAGCGCGCACGGGCACTTTCATCATCTGGCAGGTAGTGTGTTTGCTGATCGTCCCAAGCCTGTATGCGATGTTCTAAACGCCTTAAGAAAATATAAGCTGCTTGTAATGACTCCACTTCATGAGCCCGCAAGATATTGCAATGCTTAATGAGCTCCAACACCTCTAAACTAGGGCGCACCCTAAAACGAGGATCCGTACCACCTCGCATCAACTGGAACATTTGCGCTAAAAATTCAATCTCTCGAATGCCGCCGCGACCCAACTTAATGTCACGCGATCGTCCTTGATGCCCCGAGGATCTTTTTTCGGCTTCGGCCTGTATTTGTGCATGCAAGTCGCGAATAGACGCAATAACGCCGTAGTCCAAATGTCTCCGATATACAAAGGGGCGAATCAGCTGATCTAACTCTTTTTGACAATGAGTAAAGTCTGGGGACCCCGGGAGCGGCGCAATCAATCTACCTTTAATCCATGCATAGCGCTCCCACTCTCTACCTTGCACTAAGAGATATTCCTCTAACATGTCCAAACTACATACCAAAGGTCCCGAATCACCATTAGGGCGAAGGCGCATATCTACGCGGAATACAAAACCGTTGGCATCGTGCTCAGCAAGCATCTTAATTAGGCGCTTACCCATTCGAGTAAACCACTCGTGATTAGACAAACTCTTCGGGCCGCCAATGGTCTCACCCTCATGCTCATACAAAAATATGAGATCGATATCCGAAGATAGATTTAATTCAAGACCGCCCAATTTGCCCATACCAACGACCATAAGAGGCATTTCAGATTGAGTCGTATTACTCCAAGGCAGCCCAAAACGATTTTTGAGATCTTCTCGAATGAATGTTATCGATGCAGTAACTGCCAATTCGGCAAAATGACTTAGCGCGTGGGTGACCTCATCTAAGCCAGCCAAACCATTTAAGTCCCGAAAGGCCACCCATAACATCAAGCGCTGCCTTGCTAAGCGTAAATTGGCCATCCACTCAGCCTCATCCTGCACGCTCGATGCAGGAATTACCTGGCATTCCTCCAGCAAATTCCTAATGCCTTGTAAATCAACCTTTTGTCGCCCCCGAATGCCAAGCCACTCAACCCATTCAGGGCGCGCACTTAGCCAACGTCGCGCATAAGTCGAATGTTGCTCCAAAAAATCGATTTGCCGGGAAAAATCATCCATCCCCCAATCTTAATCCGACCTTGAAAACCCCTGCCATAAGCTTGGCGATCAAGCTGAGGCTGACGGATAATAGAGGCCATGCTGCAAAACATTATTCCGCCTCGCCTTAAGAGCGCACTTGCTAAACGCCCTCAAGGCTTGAGTCGAGCTTGGCGTAAGCGTGCCCTGATTTTGGTGGGGGTAGTTTTGGCAGTTTCTGTACTTGTGCATATCGGGGTCCGTTTTGTTCTTTGGCCTCAAATTGAGAAATCGAAAGCCTCAGTTGAAAAACTCATCAGTGCGCGAATTGGTACTGATGTATCGATGGACTCACTACATGTCTCATGGACTGGAATTAGGCCTGATTTTGAAATCGAGGGCTTACGTTTTAACAGTCCAGAAAAAACACAAGCTCTTTTATTTATACAAAAGATAAATGGGCAGTTAAGCTGGGCATCCTTTTATCATCTCGCGCCTTTTTTTCAGGAGCTTAATTTTGAAGGCGCTGAAATTCATGCGCAACGCAATAATAAAGGCGTAATAACCATTGCAGGAATATCCATTGACGGTAAACCCAATGACTATTCAGCTGAGAATTGGCTCTTTTCTCAGAATGAAATTCGAGTAAACAATGTCAAATTATTTTGGGAAGATCAGCTTAAAAAGAAATCAACTACTTCGATAGAAGTACAAAGCCTCACTCTCAGCAACGGCATTCGCAGCCATCAAGGCTCAATCAGCGCAACAACCCCTTGGACCAAAGGGCCCCTCCTAATTGATATTGATTTGGTACATCATATCGGCGGTCAAGCAGGCAATTGGCGCGATTGGATTGGAACCATATCCTGGAATTTAAATGCTCTTCAGCTTGGCCAGATTGCCCACGACTTTTCTCTTCCATTAAGCACTTTAGAAGGAGTACTCAGCTCTAAAGGGAAATTAAAAATTGATAACGGCAAGCCAGATGGTGGCGAAATTTACCTTGCTGCTGATGACTTAACGGTACAACTATCGAAGAATGAGGATGCAATTGCCCTAGGAAGATTGGAAACCAATCTCACTCAAGAGACGGTCGATGGACTTATCGCAGTTACTACTAAGTCTTTTGCATGGCGAGATATCGATAGTCCAAAAACTGCTCCGCTAGATATTCTCAGCCCGATGACTTTCCGCTGGAGACCTCCGGCTGCAGATGGAGAAATTAAGGAGTTTGGATTTTCATCCCCTAAAATTTCGGTAGAGGATATTGCCCTATTTGCAATGAACTTGCCCCTTTCTAAAAAAGTTCACCAATGGATTAAAGCTTCACAAGCGGATGGCGAACTTCAAGACCTCGATCTCAAATGGTCTGAAAGCAAGTCTGCTTTGTCGGCCCTCAACATTCCGGGTGGATGGTTTAAATCAAATAAGCTGGACTTTGCCATCAGTGGAAAATTAGTGAACGTCGGATTTATTGGTATTAATAAATCTATACCCACCGTATCCAATCTATCGGGATTCTTGACTGCAGACCAAAATAAAGGAAGCTTCACCGTCCAATCGAAAAATTTGGGCGTGGAGATAAATGATTTATTGGTTGACCCAAAAATAAAACTAGATAAGGCCAATGGTGAAATTTCTTGGTCAAAACAAAAAGGTAATTGGGTCATTAATGCAAAACAAATGGCGCTTAGTAATCCAGAGATTTCGACAACACTCAATCTGAACTACATCATTGGCGATGCTAAAAAACCGGACTACATGGCTTTAGATATGGGCTTTGCACAAGCCAATCTTAAAACTGCGTATCGCTATTTACCGGTTGGCATGGGAAGCGAAGCCAAGACTTATCTAAGCAAAGCCTTTGATGCTGGGGTGATTAAAAAAGGAAATCTGCACATTAAGGGCGACCCAAATGAAGTGCCATTCCCCAAAGTGGGCGCAGGGGAATTCACGCTCAACCTACCCATCATTGGGGCAACTTTTAGCCCGGTGCCCACCTCATCTCCTGCGCAAGGAGTATGGCCCGCCTTTAATAAGGTAGATGGCGTTATTAATATGCAGAATGCCAACTTTACGGTAGATATTAATCAGGCGAGCTACAAACAAGTTGCTCTAAGCAAATTCCATGCGGAGATCCCAAATGTTAGTGCGAAGCAATTAATCCTGACGGTGAATGGCGAAGCTCAGGGTGATGCGCCACAACTCCTAGACTATTTATTTACCTCACCCGTTGGCAAGAAACAAATTGAGCTTGAGAAAAATCTAAAAATAACGGGGCCGACCAATTTAAACCTTGGTTTAAAGGTTCCGCTAACCGGCAGCGGAAATACCAACACCGATATTCAATTAACATTTCCAGGCAATAGAGTTCAATGGGGTGATACACCCCCATTTGAGAATCTCAAGGGCAAAGTTCGAATTACAGAGGTGAACCCAGAATTCGAAGACATTACCGCAAACTTTATGGGCGGCTCTGTCAAAATTTCTGGCGGGACACGATCACAAGGCAATCAAAATTTCACTATTCAAGGCGATGTGGCAGCAAGTTTTATCAAGGATTATTTTGCGCAAGACGTAAGCCCAGAAGCTCAGCCAATATTGCTCGCAATGAGTGGCTCAGCAAAATATGATGGCTCTCTCAACTTCAATAAGAGTGGCAGCGAAGTTAATTTGAAACTGGATATGCGCGAATGGGCCAGCAGCGCTCCATTACCACTTAAAAAATCAATAGGGACAGCACTCGCAGGAGAGCTAATCGTAAAAAGTATCACCAACAAATCAGGTCCCAGCACTTTGATCTGGAATGGAAAATTAGGGGATCAATACTCCGCTCAAGGAGAAATGAGCGGCGACAACACTGCTCGTAACTCTATCGGTATCGGCACTCCGGCAACGTTGCCCCAGCAAGGGCTCCTCCTCAATCTTGCAAGCAATGAGATCAATCTAGATGCCTGGCAAGAATTCCTAGAGTCTCAAGCGAAAAAAAATGTGGCGGCAAAAACAGTTAAGCCTAGTAATAACTCGCTACAAATTTCTGCCCAACTAAAAAAAATCATTTTGTTTAATCGCATTTGGCAGGACATCAACCTTACCGCCGGCAATAAGAGTGGTGTATGGGATGCCCGTTTTAGAGGCTCACCGCAAGTGGCCGGAAATATTCAATTTCAACCTGCAAATTCTGCACAACCTAGCGGACTTATCAGCGGTCGACTGGTTCGATTAAAGATTGCAGATGAGCTTCCTGAGCCAATTGACAACACAAAGCCAACACAAAATTCTGCCACCAAGAAAAATGGAATGATTCCGAGCTCAATCCCAAGTCTGGATTTATCTATTGACGATTTTGATTGGAAAAAAGCACAGCTTGGTCAGGTAAAAATTAAAACCAAGACCATAGGCAATACTGTCAATTTCGAATCTGTTCAATTTAACAATCCACAAGGTAGCTCAACTACCACCGGTCGTTGGGTTGGCGCGACGCAAAATACTCCTGCTCATACCAACTTAAATGTTGATCTCGATATCAAGGACGCAGGTCAAATTATTGGCCACTGGACTAATCAAAAGTCAGTAGAGGGCGGGCAAGGCAAGCTGACGCTAAATGCAGATTGGGATGGCTCTCCATTCGCCCCTCAATATGAAACTCTGACAGGCAAGGCAAACTTGAACCTGGAAAAAGGTCGTCTCTTAGAGGTCAATACGAGTGGTGCAAAACTTCTAGATGTTCTAAGCTTGCAAAGTTTGTTTAGGTTTGCCACCTTAGACCTAAAAGGCAGCCTAGGTAATATTGTCACCAAAGGAACCCCATTCAATACTATTGACGCCTCTTTTGATATGAATGCGGGCGTAGCTCAAACTAAACAATTCACAATGGGACTAGACCAGGCACGTGTTGCTATGAGCGGACAAATAAATATCCCTAAGCAAACGCAAGATTTGCGTGTCACTATTTTTCCAACAATTGATGCTACCGCAGGCTCTTTGGCCGCATTTGCCATAAACCCAATCGTAGGTCTTGGCGCCCTTGTTGGGCAGTACCTCATTACCAGCCAAATTAATCGCAACCTTCAATCCGACTACTTGGTCCAAGGCTCTTGGGATAACCCAGAAGTAATTCCCCTTGATCAAAAGGGGCAGCCGATTGATGCGAAAACATTGGATACGATCCGCAGCAAGGACTTGCTTAAAGAGCAGAGCAAGCCGGACAACGCTACAGGACCACAAACTAACCCAAACAATTCAAGCGCTCCCAATAAAACCACTAACTAAATTGTTATGAGCACATCCGCAAATCTTGCAACTCTCAAGGTCGCTTCTATTCAGATGGTCTCCACCCCCAATGTGCAAGAGAACCTTTCTACAGCAAGTAGACTCATCGCAGCGGCGGCAGCGGATGGCGCGCAATTAGCCGTTCTACCAGAATACTTTTGCCTAATGGGCCTTAAGGACACCGATAAAGTCTCTGCTCGAGAAAGAGTTGGAAGTGGCCCCATTCAAGAACAACTCACGGAGATTACTAGGCAGAACAAACTTTATTTAGTAGCTGGAACCATCCCACTCGAGGCACGAGATCCAAATAAAGTACTCAATACAACACTTGTATTTGATCCCGCCGGCCAACAAATCACTCGTTACGACAAAATTCATTTATTTGGCTTTCAAACGGCAACTGAGCGCTATCAAGAATCGGAAACGATTGAAGCTGGAAACGAGCCAGGGATCTTAAAAATTTCAATCGATGACAATGATTGGACTTTTGGTTTGAGCATTTGTTACGACCTACGCTTTCCAGAGCTGTATCGCTCTTTAGGTCCGGTAGATTGCCATATCATCCCCGCCGCATTCACATACACCACCGGAAAAGACCATTGGGAAATTCTGTTGCGCGCCCGAGCCATTGAAAACCAAAGTTATGTATTAGCATCAGCCCAAGGTGGTAAACATCAAAACCAGCGTCGTACTTGGGGTAATACTATGCTGATTGACCCTTGGGGCGAGGTCTTAGCCAATCTCCCTGAAGGAGAAGGCTTTATTTCTGGGGTCTTGTGCAAAGATAAATTAAACGAGGTACGCTCTAAGTTACCCGCACTTGCACATCGCAAGCTTTAAAGAAAGATTTGCCCAATCACATGAATGCACCAGAAGCACTATTTCCTGCAAATTGGACTAAAGCCAAAAAGCAAGCAGACCTCATTAAATTAGCCAAATCTATTCTGCTTGAGCCAACAGGATTATCAGAGCAAGATTTGCATCACACCTTTGGCCATCTATTCACCCATCGCCTTGATGATGCGGACCTTTACTTTCAACACACTCGCAGCGAGAGCTGGAGTCTGGAAGAGGGTATCGTTAAATCTGGCAGCTTCAATATTGATCAAGGTGTTGGAGTACGCGCTATCTATGGTGATAAGACTGCCTTCGCCTATTCAGATGAAATTAATTTAGAAGCTTTAAGTAAGGCAGCAAAGGCAACTCGAGTAATCGGGCCAGCAGGCGGCAAGCAAGCGGTTGCAAGCAAATTATTTAATCCCGTATCAAATAAGCTGTACTCAGATATCAACCCCCTTGACTCACTACAGCCAAAGGAAAAAATCGCGTTACTAGAAAGCATAGAGCGCCGAGCTAAGGCGCGTGATCCACGCATCATTCAAGTGATGGCAAGTCTTGCTGGAGAGTTTGATGTAGTTTTAGTGGTTAGGGCTGATGGCTTGTTGGCTGCCGATGTCCGCCCCTTAGTGCGCGTTTCCGTTCATGTCATTGCAGAACAAAATGGTCGCCGAGAATCCGGATCTTCCGGTGGTGGCGCACGCCATGACTACCTGTACTTCGATCAAGAACTCATTAATCGCTATGTTGATGAAGCGGTTGATGGTGCTTTAGTGAACCTAGAATCACGCCCTGCCCCAGCTGGCCCAATGACTGTGGTGATGGGTCCAGGCTGGCCAGGCGTCCTTTTGCATGAAGCGGTTGGTCATGGACTTGAGGGTGACTTTAATCGCAAGGGATCCTCCGCATTTGCCGGACGAATTGGCCAACGTGTTGCTGCAAAAGGGGTCACTGTCGTTGATGATGGCACCCTATCTGGACGTAGAGGCTCTTTAAATATTGACGATGAAGGTACGCCGACTCAATGCACTACATTAATTGAGGATGGCATTTTGAAGGGCTACATTCAGGATAGTCTCAATGCACGCTTAATGAATATGCCCCTCACCGGCAATGGTCGACGCGAAAGCTTTGCCTCGCTCCCGATGCCGCGCATGACTAATACCTACATGCTAGCTGGCAAAGACGATCCCCAAGAAATTGTGGCTAGCATTAAACGTGGCTTATACGCGGTCAATTTTGGCGGCGGTCAAGTGGATATCACCAGCGGCAAATTTGTTTTTTCGGCTTCAGAAGCCTACTGGGTTGAAAACGGCAAAATCCAATACCCCGTTAAAGGTGCCACCATTATTGGCAGCGGTCCAGAGTCCCTAAAACAGGTCTCCATGATCGGAAATGACCTCAAACTCGATGGCGGGGTTGGGGTTTGCGGTAAGGAAGGGCAAAGCGTTCCTGTTGGAGTCGGGCAACCCACTCTCCGAATTGACAGCCTTACCGTGGGTGGGACTGCCTGATATTGGCAAATTACGGCTTAAAATAGCCGGATGAGCCAACAAAATACAAATCCCGCTAATTGGTACTCCGCGGTCGACAAGACCTCCGATACTGACGATCAACGCATCGACAAGATTTCTGTTCTGCCTCCGCCAGAGCATTTAATCCGTTTCTTTCCAATTTCTGGAACACCAACAGAAGCGCTGATCAGCAAAACTCGTAAAAAGATCCGTGACATTATTCACGGTAAAGATGACCGCTTACTCGTCATTATTGGACCATGCTCTATTCATGATCCACGTGCAGCACTGGAATACTGTCAACGCCTTTTAAGTGAGCGCGAACGTTTTGCTGGCGAACTAGAGATTGTGATGCGTGTGTATTTTGAAAAGCCACGCACTACTGTTGGCTGGAAAGGTTTGATCAACGACCCGTACCTTGATGAAAGCTATCGCATCGAAGAGGGATTACGTCTTGCCCGCCAAGTGCTAATGGAAATTAATCGCCTTGGCATGCCAGCGGGTAGCGAATTCCTAGATGTCATCTCTCCGCAATATATTGCTGATCTGATTTCATGGGGAGCAATCGGTGCACGTACAACTGAAAGCCAAGTTCATCGCGAACTCGCTTCAGGACTCTCTGCACCGATCGGTTTTAAGAATGGCACTGATGGCAACATAAAGATTGCTACCGATGCTATTCAAGCCGCAGGTCGCCCACATCACTTCTTGTCTGTTCATAAAAATGGTCAAGTTTCTGTTGTAGAAACCAAAGGCAATAAAGATTGTCACGTTATTTTGCGTGGCGGTAAAGAGCCAAACTACGAAGCTAAATTTGTCCAGGCTGCCTGCTCTGAGCTAGAAGCAGCAAAGCTTCCAGCTAGTTTGATGGTTGATTTGTCACACGCCAATTCAAGCAAGAAACATGAGCGCCAAATCGTTGTTGCTGATGATGTTGCGCAGCAAATTGAATCTGGATCTCATCAGATTTTTGGTGTGATGATAGAAAGCCATTTAAATGATGGCGCTCAGAAATTTACGCCTGGTAAAGATGATCCAAGCAAATTAGAATACGGTCGCAGTATTACTGATGCGTGCATTAACTGGGATGATTCGGTGCAGGTATTAGAGCGTCTTGCTACTGCCGTTAAAACACGTAGAAGCAAGAAAAAATAATGCAGAAGTAATTTTGCAAGACGCAAAACTAAAGAGACTAAATTACTTAGTCTCTTTTTTTTCATGCTTCCAAAGTACGTCAGATCCACCGGCTGCACGATTTAAGATGCGAGCCAGCACAAAGAGTAAGTCTGATAAACGATTCACATATTGTCTGGGGGAATCATATAAAGGCTCTTCCCAACCTAAGCGGACAATTGAACGTTCTGCTCTACGGCAAACCGTACGGCACACATGCGCTTGTGCAGCAGCGCGAGTACCGCCTGGCAAAATAAATTCGGTCAAAGGCGGCAGTTGTTGATTGTATTTTTCCAGCCAAACATCTAACTGAGCTACATGCTCAGGATTGAGTAGCTTGTAGTTAGGGATGCAAAGCTCACCCCCTAAATCAAACAAATCATGTTGTACCTGCAAAAAAAGCTCATGCAATTCAGCAGAAATGCCCTCAGGAATCTGCTCAGTCATCAAAACCCCGATTTCTGAGTTCAATTCATCGATATCTCCCATAGCGCAGATACGCAGATGATCCTTCTCGACGCGACTGCCGTCACCTAAGCCAGTCATCCCGGCGTCACCTGTTCTGGTGGCGATTTTTGATAGTCGATTTCCCATAAGCTTAATTATAGGTAAATGGCTAAAATGATTCATATGAATATGGTGACCCCACCCCCCGAATTAGCCGCTATTAGCGCCCTTCAGTCCAAATTGGTTTCGGCTTTGCGCCCAATCCTTCCGGAACATGCCCTTCTATGGGAGCCAGAAGACACTATTCCCTATGAATGTGACGGCCTGGCCGCCTATAGAAGAATGCCTTTGGCAGTAGCTTTGCCAGAAACCGAGGAGCAAGTAGCTCAGATTTTGAAGATTTGCTATGCAATGCAAATTCCTGTTGTGCCTCGTGGATCTGGAACCGGTCTCTCGGGAGGAGCAATGCCCCTTTCACAAGGATTGGTGCTGTCATTAGCCAAGCTTAAGAAAATTATCAGCATTGATCCATTTACTCGCACTGCAGTTGTTCAACCTGGTGTTCGTAATCTTGCCATTTCTGAAGCAGTTGCACATCTTGGTTTGTATTACGCACCAGACCCTTCTTCGCAAATTGCCTGCTCTATTGGCGGCAACGTGAATGAAAACTCTGGTGGCGTGCACTGTCTCAAATATGGTCTCACCTTACATAACGTTCTGCGCGTCCGCGGAATACTAATGAATGGTGAGATCGTAGAGTTTGGCGGCTTAGCACCTGATGCGCCAGGTCTGGATTTGCTAGCAATCATGATGGGCAGCGAAGGCATGCTCGCGGTTGTTACTGAAGTGACAGTCAAATTGGTTGCCAAACCAAAATTGGCTCGCGTGATCATGGCAAGTTTTGATGACATCGAAAAAGGTGGCAATGCAGTTGCTGCCATCATTGCTGCAGGCATTATTCCTGCTGGCTTGGAGATGATGGATAAAGCCACCACTCGTGCTGTAGAGGAATTTGTCCACGCAGGCTATGACTTAGATGCAGCAGCTATTTTGCTTTGCGAATCTGATGGCACTCCAGAAGAAGTTGCGGAAGAAATTGAGCGTATGACTAAAGTGCTCGAACAAGCAGGCGCGAGTGGCATTCAGATCTCTAAAGATGAAAGTGAGCGCTTGAAATTTTGGAGCGGTCGTAAGAATGCATTCCCGGCTGCAGGCCGCTTAGCGCCTGATTACTACTGTATGGACGGCACCATTCCGCGTCGCCATATCGCAACCCTATTGAAGCGCATCCAGGGCATGGAAGAAAAATACGGGCTTGGTTGCTTAAACGTTTTTCATGCTGGCGACGGCAATATGCACCCCCTCATTCTGTTCAATGGAGCCGATCAAGAAGAGTGGCATCGCGCAGAAGAATTCGGTACTGAAATTTTAGAAGCTTGCGTTGAGCTTGGCGGCACCATTACTGGTGAACACGGTGTCGGCATTGAAAAAATTAATTCAATGTGCGTGCAGTTTGGTGAAGGTGAGCGTGAATCGTTCTGGGGCGTGAAGAGCGCCTTCGATCCTGAGAAACTTCTCAATCCAGATAAAGCTATTCCGACGCTCAACCGCTGCGCTGAATATGGCCGTATGCGTATCAGTGGTGGTCAGTTACCTCATCCAGATTTGGAGCGCTTCTAATGAGTCACTCCAATCTACAAGTGGATGCATTTCGTGAACAAATTCTGAATGCAGCCAAGAATAAAAGCCCTCTCTCCATTGAAGGCGGGGGCACAAAGTCCTGGTATGGCAATCCCAATAGTTACAGCAAGCTAAACACTCGCTCTTACTCAGGTATTTTGGAATACCAACCAGAAGAGCTGGTGATTACCGCTTGTGCAGGTACGCCACTAAAAGAAATTGAAGCTGTCCTCAAAGAAAAAAATCAGGTGCTTGCATTTGAGCCTCCACACTTTGGTGAGAATGCAACCTTTGGTGGTGCCATTGCCGCTGGTCTAGCTGGCCCTGGCCGCATCACCGTTGGCAATTTCCGCGACTTCGTGTTGGGCGCCCGCATCCTAGACGGCAAGGGACAAGATCTTTCCTTTGGCGGGAAGGTCATGAAGAACGTTGCAGGCTATGACGTTTCTCGCTTACTACCAGGCTCCTTGGGCACCCTATCCCTCCTATTAGAGGCTTCAGTAAAAGTATTGCCAAAGCCTGCTGCGACTGCAACTTTACGCTGCCAACTCTCCCAAGAGAAAACACTAAAAGCATTAAATGAATGGGCGGGCCAGCCACTACCACTTTCTGCTAGCCACTGGATTGGGTCGGCTAAAGGTGGAGATGGAGAGCTAACCTTCCGTCTCGCGGGCGCAGCAGCTGCAGTTAAGGCTGCGATCCCACTCATGAGTTCCTTAGTTAATGCCAATGAACTCAATGAACAAGTTGCCGAAGATTTTTGGAATAACTTGCGCGAGCAAAAACTTTCCGTATTTAACAATTTAGGTGCCGATCAAACTTTGTATCGTTTAGCGCTACCCGCTGCTTGTGGGCCTATTGCAATTTCTGGCGCTGATGATGAAATTATTCTCGAGTGGCATGGACAGCAACGGTGGATAAAGGCACCTGGCGATGAAGCTACCTTTAAAGCCATCAAAACCATTGCCAATTCTCATGGTGGTCATGCAACTCGCTTTAGACAGGGTGCAAACGTAGACCCTTCCTATCAGCGCTTTACCTTACTTACAGAGCAAGCCCATTCCAAAGCCCTTGAAGCCGTACAAGAACGCTTGAGAGCCGCCTTTGATCCTGCTGGCGTATTTGCCACTAAACGTCTTCCATAAGTATTTCTATGCAAACTCAACTCGCCCCTCAATTTGCCAACACACCGGAAGGTATCGAAGCAGCCCGTATTCTGGGCAAATGCGTTCACTGCGGCTTTTGTACCGCCACCTGTCCAACCTATCAAATCCTTGGCGATGAATTAGATGGGCCACGCGGACGTATCTATCTCATCAAGCAAATCGCTGAAGGCCAAGCGCCAACAGAAAAGACGCGTCTACATTTGGATCGCTGCTTAACCTGTCGCAATTGCGAAAGCACCTGCCCTAGTGGCGTGCAATACGGCAACTTAGTTGATATTGGCCGCAAATGGGCAGAAGAAAATACGCCTGAGCGTCCAATATCTCAACGCCTCACTCGTTGGGCTCTCAAAGAAGGCTTAACCAAGCCAGCTTTATTCAATACTGCTATGACCTTGGGTCGCTTGGTACGCCCATTAATGCCTAGCGGCATTAAACGCAAGATCCCATTGACCCTCAATAAGGCATTGGCGAGCTCGACTGATCCATACGCAAGACCTGCAAATACGCATCAGCGCAAAATGGTTTTGCTAGAAGGCTGCGTTCAGCCAGGCATGTTGCCAAATATTAATTCAGCAACAGCACGTGTACTGAATGCACTGAAGATCCAATTGATTAGCGCGCCCAGCGCCACTTGTTGTGGAGCTTTGCGCTATCACCTCAATGATCAAGCTGGCGGCCTCGATAATGCCAAGCAAAATATTGATGCTTGGTGGCCTTTGGTAGAAAGTGGCGTAGAAGCAATTGTGATGACAGCATCCGGTTGTGGCGTGATGGTGAAAGACTATGGACATCTGTTTGCAAATGATCCCGCCTATGCTGCCAAAGCCAAAAAGATCTCTGATTTAACTAAGGATATTTCCGAGATTCTTCCTGCTTTACAAAATGAGCTTGTGCAACTGGTAGGCACAGACCCTAAACCAGGCGTGGTGTATCACCCACCCTGCACCTTGCAACATGGCCAACAAATCCGCGGCAAGGTTGAGGGGCTACTTTCTAATATTGGTATTGGTGTACGTTTATGCGCGGACAGTCATCTTTGCTGCGGCTCTGCAGGCACCTACTCCGTGACCCAGCCAGAGCTATCTGAACAGCTACGTAAAAACAAACTCACCCACTTAAATGCCGCTTGCGAAGAATCGGGTGCTGACGTGATTGTTTCAGGAAATATTGGTTGCATTACCCATCTCCAGCAAGATGACACTCCGGTGCTGCATTGGATCGAGATCGTCGATCAACTGGTTGCTAAATCTTCTAAGGCCTCATGAATTCCATTGTTGTTAATTTGATGCAAGTCAGGGAGCGGATTGAACTCGCCGCCCTAGCAGCAAAACGTGAGCCTGAAGAAATTGAACTCTTAGCTGTCAGCAAAACCTTTCCGGCGTCAGCAGTAGAAGAAGCAATGCATGCCGGCCAATCTGCCTTTGGAGAAAACTATGTCCAAGAGGCTGTTGAAAAAATCCAGAAGCTTGCCAAATTACGCCCTTGGTTGGTATGGCACTTCATTGGGCCACTACAGAGCAATAAAACCAAAGAGGTAGCAGAGCACTTTGATTGGGTTCATAGCGTTGATCGCCTAAAAATCGCAGAACGTCTTTCCGCCCAAAGAGGTGAATTTCCTGATCTAGCTCCATTACAGGTTTGCGCACAAATCAATGTAAGCGAGGAAGATAGTAAAAGTGGTGTTTCACTGGCGGAAGTTGAAGCACTTTGTAATGCCATCACCTCATTGCCTAATTTAGTTCTCAGGGGCTTAATGGCTATTCCCGCGCCTAGCCCAAACATAGAGCAGCAACGTCAAGCATTTGCCGCTGTACGTGAGTGCTTTCAAAAGATTCAAGCTGCCCACGTTGGCGAACTGGGATACCAGTTCTTTGACACCCTCTCCATGGGGATGTCCGATGATTTAGAGGCGGCCATCCTGGAGGGAAGTACGATGGTTCGTGTTGGCACAGCCATTTTTGGGAAGCGCGATAAGATTAGCAAATGAGCACAACTAAATCTGCACAAAACAACAGCAATGCCCACATCACTTTTATTGGCGGCGGCAATATGGGGCGCGCCCTCATTAGCGGCCTCCTTGCAAACGGATTTGAGCCTAATCAAATCTCGGTTGTCGAAGCTAACGCCTCCACCGCTTTAAAGCTACATGAGGACTATGGCGTTCAGGGTATTGGCGCCTTAGAGCAAATTGCTTTTGACTTCTCTAAAAATAATGTCGTTGTTATGGCAATCAAGCCCCAGGACTTTAATGTTGTTGCGAAGGGGTTGGCTGTAAAACTCAAGCATGCAAGCGCACCTGGTCCACTGATCCTTAGTATCGCTGCTGGTATTCGCCTAAAAGACATGAGTCGCTGGCTGGATCACACACGCTGTGTACGTGCCATGCCCAATACCCCTGCTTTAATTGGCAAAGGGATTACTGGACTCTTTGCAGATACTGCCGTTGATCAAGCTGATCGTGCTTTAGCTGAAACCATTTGCAATGCAGTAGGTCAAGCAGTATGGGTCTCCGAAGAAAAACTGATGGATGCAGTAACTGCTGTGTCTGGAAGTGGCCCCGCCTACGTCTTTGCATTTCTTGAAGCGATGCAATCTGCTGGGGAGAAGCTCGGTCTTGATACAGCAACAGCGCGCAAATTAGCCTATGCGACCCTTGAGGGTGCTACACAGTTGGCCCATAACTCTGATGAGCATGCCGGCGTTTTGCGCGAGAGAGTTACCTCCAAAGGTGGTACTACTGCAGCAGCTCTAGATGTGATGAAACAACAAGGCTGGCACGAGATCTTAGAAAAGGCGATTGATGCAGCTAGTCAACGTGGCAAAGCTATGGGTGATGAGCTGGGTCAGAACTAGTTATCTCTAGTTAACAGCCAAACCCAGCACAATTCCGAGAAATAAAAATCCACCCAGCCAGTTGTTATGGCGGAATGCCTTAAAACAATCTTCTCTATTGCGAGTAGAAACCAGTTTTAGGTGATAGATTGCACAAGCCAAGGCTGCGAACCAGCCTAGTAAAAAATAATTACTAAGGTTGGCTAATTGCGCTACCCACACTTGGCTGATAAATAACACTCCATAGCTCATAGCAATGGCGATGACATCGTAGCGACCGAAAGTGATGGCTGAAGTTCTTAAATCCAGACGCAAATCATCGTCGCGATCGACCATGGCATAGGCCGTGTCATAAGCAATGGCCCAGAAAATATTCCCCACGAATAAGATCCAAGCCTCCAGCGGAATGAAATCCAGAATTGCTGCATAGGCCATCGGGATACCAAAGCCAAAAGCTATTCCCAAGACTGCTTGAGGCATCGCAAAGAAGCGCTTGGTGAAGGGGTAAATAAAGGCAACCAGTAGCGCAAGAACTGACAGTTGCTTTGCAAATGCATTTAGAGGCTGGATCAGTAAAAAAGCGATGAAAGCTAGAGCACCTGCTACAGCCACCGCCTCTTTCCCAGAAATTTTTCCACTTGTAACAGGACGTCCTTGGGTTCTTTTTACGTGACGATCAAAGTCACGATCCGCGTAGTCGTTAATTGCACAACCTGCGCTACGCATGAGAAACGTACCCAGAATAAAGATCAACAAGATAGATAACTCAGGGGTGCCGCTACTGGCCAACCAGAGAGCCCAGAGCGTAGGCCACAACAGCAATAGCGTGCCAATAGGTTTGTCTAACCTAATTAAATACCCATAAGAAATGAAACGCTCTTTTAAGCTCATAAAGCAATTATCAAGCTTTTAGGAACTCTGCACGAGATCCAAGCCAGCGCTCTAGGTGGCGCTCCACCAGATCTGCGTGCTCAGCAAGCAAACGGTCGGCCGCCTGCTGCGCAAGCTCAATTAACCAGGCATCGCGTTGGAGGTCTACAAAGCGCAACATGGCATCGCCTGACTGCTTGGCGCCGAGCAACTCCCCGGGGCCGCGAAGAGATAAATCACGTTCAGCAATCACAAATCCATCTGAGGTCTCGCGCAAAGTTTGCAAACGTTCTTTGGCCGCCATTGAAAGCGGCTCGGCATACATCAAGATGCAGACTGAATCTGCGGATCCCCTACCAACGCGCCCGCGTAATTGATGAATCTGGGCATAACCAAAACGCTCCGCATGCTCAATCACCATTAATGCGGCATTAGGCACATCCACTCCCACCTCAATCACTGTAGTAGCGACCAGAAGTTGAATTTCATTCGCTTTAAAGGCAGCCATCACCGCTGCTTTTTCTTCTGCCTTTAATCTGCCATGCACCAAGC
Organism: Polynucleobacter sp. AP-Capit-er-40B-B4; assembly: GCF_018882245.1. Taxonomy (GTDB): domain Bacteria; phylum Pseudomonadota; class Gammaproteobacteria; order Burkholderiales; family Burkholderiaceae; genus Polynucleobacter. The sequence goes on from NZ_JACVOV010000002.1 coordinate 382,000, forward strand.
CCACCTTAAAGTCAGGCAAAGCTTGAGTCAGCTGTTCAAAACTTTCTGTTGCTGTTTGTAATTGCAGCGCTTCAGATTCTTCGATGAGCGGGCAGACCCAGTAGGCCTGAAGTCCTTTTGATAACCAACTTTGTAGTCCGCCAATCACTTCATCACGGCGACCAGCTTTAACCACTTTAGTAGCAATCGGTTTGCGGCCAGGCGGCAACTCATCAATGACAGAAACATCCAGGTCGGCGTAATACGTCATTGCTAATGTTCTAGGTATGGGAGTAGCAGACATCATTAACTGATGACAGTAAAACAACTCTGATCCAACACGTTGCTGAATCTCTAAACGTTGTCTTACCCCAAAGCGATGTTGCTCATCAATGACTGCTAAGCCAAGTTTGGCAAAGCTCACATTTTCTTGAATAAGTGCATGTGTACCAATAATGAGTTGGGCCTGCCCATTCTCAATCACTTCTTGCGCCAGTCGTTTCTCTTTAGCTTTTAGGCTGCCTGATAACCAAGCAATTTTTACCCCTAAAGTCTCAAACCATTCCTTCATCTTGAGGTAATGTTGCTCAGCCAAAATCTCTGTAGGCGCCATGATGGCAGCTTGATAACCATGATCCATGACCCGCGCTGCAGCCAAGGCAGCGACTACCGTCTTACCACTTCCAACATCTCCTTGTAGTAGACGGTTCATTGGAAAAGATTTAGAGAGGTCCTTGCTTATTTCAGACCAAACGCGATCTTGCGCATTCGTTAATTTAAAAGGTAAAACTCTCAGCAAGCCTTCTTCAAAAGATTGCTCTTTAGTTGTATTTTTACCTTCATCTTGAGCTTTTGCAAAGCTTGGTGCATTTCGTTCGCGACGAATCGCATGCGCTCGCTTTAAAGAAATTTGTTGAGCCAGCAACTCTTCAAATTGCACCCTGCGCCAGGCGGGATGCGTACGCTCTAATAATGATTGAGTATTGGCGTCAGCAGGAGGCTGATGCAAATAGGTAATTGCAGATTGCAAGCTAGGCCAATCATTACTGGGTAATAGCTCTGCCATCAGTTTTTTAGGCAAGAACTCTGCCAAGCTCTCTTGCAAACTGGGGTCACGCAAAGCTTGGGTAACTGCTTTACGAATAACAGTCTGTGAAACGCCAACGCTTGCTGGATAGACTGGGGTAAGGCTATTTGGTAATGGCGCATCTGGAGCAACAGCGCGTACAGTCGGATGAACCATCTCAGAGCCTTGGAAACCATCTCGCACTTCGCCACGCACTCGAACATGGACGCCGACCGCCATCTGTTTTTGCTGGCTGGGGTAGAAATTGAGAAAGCGCAGATTCAGAGTCTCGGTCTCATCCTCAATAGTGACAACCATCTGTCTTCTGGGTCGAAATAAGACTTTGTTACGAATCACGATACCCTGCGTCTGGGCCGAGGCAAACCTACCGCGGGCAATAGCTTCCTCAATGGTGAGTAACTCCGTCTCATTCTCATAACGGGATGGCAAGTGCAAAGCAAGGGCCATAGGGCTGTCTAAACCCATCTTTTGGAGTGTGCTTGGCGCTTGTTTAGTAGTCATCGTTAAAATCTAATACCTGATGGTAATGCTATGCAACTTTCCGACTTCAATTACGAACTTCCTGCCGAACTAATCGCCCAACATCCCTTGGCGAATAGAACCGACAGCCGCCTTTTAGAGGTCAGGGCTGATGGGCCAAATCACGTCCAATTGGTAGATCGACAGTTTAAGGACATTCTTAGCATTGTTCAGCCTGGGGACTTATTAGTCTTCAATGACACCAAGGTCATTCCAGCTCGATTACATGGCAAAAAGGAGACTGGTGGCAATGTTGAACTCCTCATCGAACGCATTAGTGGGGAAATGCAGGCTTGGGTACAAATTAGAGCTTCTAAGGTACCAAAGACTGGCAGCATTGTTCATATTCACAATCAAGCAGGTGAAACATTCCCAGTAGAGATGATTGGATATGACGGGCGATTTTATGAAGTCCGCTTTCCTGAGAATGTCTTCTCTTTGCTAGAGCGCTTTGGTGAACTCCCTCTACCCCCTTATATCGAACATCAACCAGATGGTGAGGATGCGCAGCGCTATCAAACGGTGGTAGCCAAAAACCCAGGTGCAGTTGCAGCCCCAACAGCAGGCCTGCATTTTGATGAAGCGATTTTGCAAAAGATCAAAGATTTGGGTGTCAATCAAGCAACCGTTACATTGCATGTTGGCGCGGGAACATTTACCCCGGTTCGCGAAGAAGATCTCACAAAACATAAGATGCACTACGAGTGGTACTCCATTCCAAATGAAACTTTGCAAGTAATTGAAGTTACCAAGAAAAATGGTGGCCGAGTGATTGCAGTAGGCACCACCAGCCTTCGAGCCCTGGAGAGCCAAGCGGCAAGCGGACAAAGCAGCGGGGAAACCAATCTCTTTATTACCCCGGGCTATCAATTTAAAACAGTGGATTGTTTGCTAACTAACTTTCATCTGCCAAAATCTACTTTATTAATGTTAGTTAGTGCTTTAGCAGGAGTGGATAACATTCGTGCAGCCTATCAACATGCTATTTCACAGAAGTATCGTTTCTTCAGCTATGGAGATGCGATGTTTCTTTGCCGACTCGAGAATGCAAAAACATGACCAAACCAGTTCACTTCAATATCTTGGCGCGCGACTCCCAAAGCCCAGCGCGACTTGGTCAGCTTGACCTCCCACACGGCAGCGTACAAACGCCAATCTTTATGCCTGTTGGTACGTACGGTACGGTGAAGGCTATGACGCCTCGTGATTTGCATGAAGCTAAAGCACAAATTATTTTAGGAAACACTTTTCACCTTTGGTTAAGGCCGGGGTTAGATGTCATCAAAAAACATGGCGGCCTTCATCGCTTCATGGGATGGGATAAACCAATCCTGACTGACTCCGGCGGCTTTCAGGTATTTAGCTTAGGTGCATTACGCAAGATCTCCGAAGAGGGCGTCACATTTGCCTCGCCGATTAATGGTGACAAATTATTTATGTCTCCAGAAGTATCAATGGAGATTCAGGCGGTACTTAATAGCGATATCGCTATGCAGTTTGATGAATGCACTCCTTATGAGATTAAGGGTCAACCTACCTCTGAAAAAACTGCGCGCGCCTCACTAGAAATGTCACTTCGTTGGGGTGATCGCTCCCTCAAACGTTTTCGCGAACTAGAGACTGGCAACGGTCTTTTTGGCATTGTCCAAGGTGGTATGTTTGAGAATCTACGTGAATTTTCTCTAGACGCTGTTAGCCAGCAAGGTTTTGATGGAATTGCGATTGGCGGACTTTCCGTTGGCGAACCCAAACCCGAGTTTGAGCGCATTCTCAATTTCACCGCCCCCAAACTACCGGAACATATGCCTCATTATTTGATGGGCGTGGGCACCCCAGAAGACCTGATTTTGGGCGTAAGCTTGGGTATTGATATGTTCGATTGCGTGATGCCTACCCGCAATGCCCGTAATGGCTGGCTTTTTACCCGCTTTGGAGACCTCAAACTACGAAATTCTGGGTATAAGGACGATGATCGCCCTGTAGACCCAACTTGCGCCTGTTATACCTGCCAAAACTTCACCAGATCCTACCTAAATCACCTCCAAAAGGCGAATGAGATCCTAGGATCGCAACTGAATACCATCCACAACCTGTCCTACTACCTCCAGCTTATGACTGAGGTCCGTGAGGCACTCAGCAAGGACCGCTTTAGCGCCTATCGCGAGGAATTTCACAGCAATCGCCAGCGTGGCGTTGAACCTGGACAGGACTAATAGCCCTACAGGGGGCTCAACCCCCTTCAAATCACCTCCAAAGCCCCACACAGTTTAGAATTGCGGGTTACGGCCTCAGGTTTAAAGGTCGAAAAACTCAGCAGTTTTTAATTAGTAATTAATGGAGGTTTTGTATGTGGATTAGTAACGCTTTTGCCCAAGCTCCTGCAGCGGGCGCAGATTCTGGTGGCTTGATGAGCTTCCTCCCTTTGATTTTGATGTTTGCAGTTTTGTACTTCATCATGATTCGCCCACAAATGAAGCGTCAAAAAGAAACTAAGGCAATGCTTGAGTCATTAGGCGTTGGCGATGAAGTGGTTACTGTTGGCGGCATTATGGGCAAGGTAACAGCACTCAAGGACCAAGTAGTGACTGTTGAAATTTCTGCCGGTACTGAAGTGCAAATGCAAAAAGGCGCTATCACTACAGTATTGCCAAAAGGCACACTGAAGTCTGCTTAATGCATCCGCTTAATTTGTTTGTTTAAAAGTATCTCAATATGAATCGCTATCCTCTCTGGAAATATCTAGTTATCGCCATTGCATTGCTGATTGGCGGACTATATTCATTACCCAATTTCTATGGTGAGGCTCCAGCGGTTCAAGTCTCGTCTGCCAAACCAACCATCAAGGTTGATTTGGCAACACAGGCTCGGGTTGAAAAAATCTTGGCTGAAGCGAACATTGGCAACACTGGCATCTTCTTTGAAGTCGCTGGCAATGTAGGCTCAATCAAGGTTCGCTTTAATAACACCGATATTCAATTGCGTGCACGCGATCTCTTGCAACAAAAATTGAATAATGATCAAAATGATCTCAACTACACCGTTGCATTAAATTTGCTATCCAATACACCGGGATGGCTTAATGCAATCAATGCATTGCCAATGCCTTTAGGACTTGACTTACGTGGTGGCGTGTACTTCCTTCTACAGGTAGACATGAAAGGAGCAGTTCAGAAGAAGGTTACTTCTTTAGCAACGGACATTCGCAGTCAATTACGCGACAAAAATATTCGTCATCAGGGTATTGAGCGTGGCGCTGACTTCATTTCCATTAGCTTTGGTAGCACTGCTGATGCTGAGGCGGCTCGCTCTGTATTAATGACGGCGCAACCAGAGTTGATTTGGCAGGTAAAGCCTACCGGGCTATCACCAAAAGTGATCGGTGAATTTAAGCCTACTGCCTTAAAAGAAATTCAAGATAACGCTGTTAAGCAAAACATCATTACATTGAATAAACGCGTGAATGAGCTTGCGGTTAAAGAGCCAGTCATACAACAGCAAGGTGCTGAGCGTATTGTGGTGCAACTACCAGGCGTGCAAGATACAGCACGTGCTAAAGACATTATTGGCCGTACAGCCACACTCGAATCACGCTTAGCAGATCCACTCGTATCCACGATCGCTCTAGGCGAAACTCCTCCTCCAGGGATGGACACCTTCCGTTTTGGCGAAAATCGTTTGGGTGTATTTAAAAAATCAGTGATCTTTAGCGGTGACCGCATTACTGATGCAAGTGCTGGCTTTGATCAAAATCAACGCCCTGCCGTCAATATCTCATTAGACGCAGCTGGTGGTCGCGTGATGCAAGAAGTAACCCGCGAAAACATTGGCAAGCCAATGGGCATGATCTTATTTGAAAAAGGCAAAGGTGAAGTACTGACTATTGCTACGATCCAAAGTGAATTTGGTTCCAAGTTCCAGATCACTGGTCAGCCTACTACCGAGAGCGCCAATGACTTAGCCCTCTTGTTACGCGCAGGCTCATTAGCAGCGCCAATGGAAATTATTGAAGAGCGGACTATCGGACCAAGCTTGGGTGCAGAAAACATTGAGAAGGGCTTTAAGTCTCTCTTAATTGGTTTTGGTGCTATTGCTATCTTTATGATGGCTTACTACCTTTTGTTTGGCACATTCTCAGTTGTTGCGTTAGCAGTCAATCTGCTCTTGCTCATTTCAGTGCTATCCATGTTGCAAGCCACACTCACCCTGCCAGGTATTGCAGCGATGGCTTTGGCACTCGGTATGGCAATCGACTCTAACGTATTGATCAACGAACGTATTCGCGAAGAGTTGCGTAATGGCGCAGCCCCACAAACAGCCATTGCTGTAGGTTTCGATAAAGCTTGGGCAACCATCCTAGACTCTAACGTCACCACTTTAATTGCTGGTCTAGCCTTATTAGCATTTGGTTCGGGCCCTATTAAAGGGTTCGCAGTCGTTCACTGCCTAGGTATTCTGACTTCAATGTTCTCGGCTGTCTTCTTCTCACGTGGCCTTGTCAACCTCTGGTATGGCAGACATAAAAAGATTCAAAAACTCGCTATCGGCCAAGTTTGGCGCCCACAGGAGAAATAAGTCATGGAATTTTTCCGGATCAAAAAAGATATTCCCTTCATGCGCCATGCATTGGTGCTCAATGCGATTTCTTTAATTACTTTTTTAGCAGCAGTCTTTTTCCTTTGGCATAACGGCCTGCACCTCTCCATCGAATTTACAGGTGGTACGGTTATGGAGGTTAGTTATCCACAAACTGCGCCACTGGACTCCATTCGCTCAAAAGTTGAGAAGCTTGGTTACGCAGATACCCAAATTCAAAACTTTGGCAGTTCACGCGACGTAATGATTCGCCTGCCTTTACAAAAAGATGCTGAAGGCAAGCTGATTTCCTCTGCCGATCAAAGTACTGCAGTGATGCAGGTACTTGATCCTGCGGCAACCGGCGTAAAGCTCCAGCGCGTTGAATTTGTTGGACCGCAGGTTGGGCGTGAACTTGCAATAGATGGATTGATGGCATTGCTATTTGTGATTATTGGCATTGTGGTTTATCTCTCATTCCGCTTTGAGTGGAAATTTGCGGTTGCCGGCATCATCGCGAACTTGCATGACATTGTGATCATTTTGGGCTTCTTCGCATTTTTCCAATGGGAGTTCTCGCTATCTGTATTGGCGGCAGTGCTTGCAGTTCTGGGATACTCGGTAAACGAATCCGTGGTGATCTTTGACCGTATTCGCGAAAACTTCCGCAAATACCGCAAGATGAATACCCGTGAAATTATTGATAACGCAATCACTAGCACTATCAGCCGCACCGTAATTACCCACGGTAGTACGGAGATGATGGTTTTAGCAATGCTCATTTTCGGCGGCCCAACGCTGTTCTATTTCGCCTTAGCGCTGACTATTGGTATTTTGTTTGGTATTTACTCTTCAGTCTTCGTTGCTGCAGCACTAGCTATGTGGCTTGGTGTTACACGAGAAGATTTAGTGAAGGGTGATAAAAAGCCGGATGACAATGCTCGTAATGAAGATCCCAACTTCGGGGCACGGGTTTAAATCAGTAATTTAGTTTTTCATCAAGGGCAGCTACGATTCTATTAGTTGCACCTTGATGTTTCACTGAGTAGGTCTTAGCTGCTTCACTCATTTTCTTAAGCTCAGCAGTATTCAAGAGCAATTCTTTCAAAGATTCCATTAAAGCAATTGGCTCGGTCAAGAGAAGCTCTCCCATAATTCTTTTTGCCGCACCAATATCAATTGCATCTAAAGCTGCCTGCTGAAAGTTATAAGTGTGCTCACCCAATAACACAGGGCATCCAGCTGCGCAGGCTTCAATCAGGTTTTGACCTCCAAAAGGCAGCAGGCTTCCGCCCATTAATACCAAGTCAGAAGCGCTGTAATACATCTGCATCTCCCCCATGGAGTCACCCAGAACAATATCCAAGCCATCGCACTCACTCGGGATGTCTGGCCACTCGCTACGCTTACGGAACTTTAAGCCAGCGCTATTAATCTGATCGGCCACTTCAGTGAAACGTTCCGGATGGCGCGGCACCAAACATAACAAGGGAGTTGTGGGGAAGGCGTTACTTAACAGCAAATCATTCCAAGCTTTGAGAATGATGGCCTCCTCGCCATCACGGGTACTTGCAGCGCACACCATTAAGCGATTACCTGCGTGAATACCCTGCTGCCAAACTTTGCCTTGCTCTACGAGACCAGAATCCAATGGAACATCAAACTTGAGGTTGCCTACTATCTGCACATCCCTTACGCCCAAGCTGCGATAACGTTGCGCATCAAATTCAGTCTGAGCCAAGATACCTGCAAAGGCTTGAAATAATGCGCGCCCCGCTTTGCCAAAACGATTAACACGACGCGCGCTACGCTCTGATAAACGGGCATTAACCAGGAACAGAGGTAGGCCAATTTCTTTGCAGCGAAAGACAACGGTTGGCCAAGCTTCGGTCTCCATAAAAAGGCCAAGCTTTGGCTTAAAGGTCTTCAAGAAATGTTCTACGGCCCAACAAATGTCATAGGGCAAATAGACTTGTCGGATTTGCCCAGAGGCAATCTCTTTAGCGAATAACAGCTTACCAGTACGGCGTCCATTCAATGTCATATGAGTGAGGAGAATAGATTTGCCTCTAGCCAAATAAGCATCAATCAATGGTTGAGCAGCACGAGTCTCACCAACCGATACCGCATGAATCCAAATAGACTTTTGAGTAATAGGCTTACTGTAGCCAAAACCTAGACGCTCTGGAATGTGATGCAAATAAGAAAAGGCATGACGTGCTCGCCAAGCTAATCGAACAAATGCCAATGGCAATAAGAGATGCCACAACAATTGATAAACAGCAAACCAGATCCGGGGACGCGCCCCGTACTCTGAACTGGTAGTCAAACTCACTTTTTCAGACGTTCGGTCAACTCGACCGCCTTACCTAGATAAGAAGATGGGGTCATCTCTAATAGGCGTGCTTTTGCATCCTCAGGAATCTTCAAGCCACGAATAAAGGTTTGCAAATCGGCTTGATTAATGCCTTTGCCACGAGTTAATTCTTTTAACTGCTCGTAGGGATTCTCAATACCATAACGGCGCATGACAGTTTGGACTGGCTCAGCCAATACTTCCCAACATGCATCTAAGTCAGCAGCAATTGCAGCAAGATTCACTTCCAGCTTTCCAAGTCCACGTAGGGCGCTGTCATAAGCTAATACGCTATGGCCAAAGGCTGGGCCTAGATTTCGTAATACGGTGGAGTCAGTCAAGTCACGCTGCCAACGAGAGATCGGCAATTTTTCAGCGAGGTGTCGTAACAAGGCATTAGCAACACCCAAGTTACCCTCAGAATTTTCAAAGTCAATCGGGTTGACTTTGTGCGGCATAGTTGATGAGCCAATCTCGCCCGCCTTAGTGCGCTGCTTGAAATACCCAACGGAGATATAAGCCCAGAAGTCACGATCCATATCCAAAAGAATTGTATTGGCACGAGCGATCGCATCAAAGAGTTGAGCCATACCGTCGTGTGGCTCAATTTGAATGGTGTACGGATTAAAGGTTAAACCCAAGCGCTTTTCCACTACGTTCTTAGAGAAATTTTCCCAATCAAAATCAGGGTAAGCAGATAAGTGGGCGTTGTAGTTACCAACTGCGCCATTCATCTTGCCCAGCAAAGGCGCTGCGGCAATCGCATCAATCGCGCGCTCTAAACGTTTTGCAATATTCGCAATTTCTTTTCCAAGAGTACTTGGTGAAGCAGGTTGACCGTGGGTACGTGAGAGAAGCGGAACCTTGGCGTGCTCAAGAGCTAAGTCAATGAGAACAGAAAGTACTTTGCGAAGTTGTGGCAAAAGCACTTCATCACGCGCACCACGCAACATCAAACCATGTGAAGTGTTATTGATATCTTCAGAGGTGCAAGCAAAATGAATGAACTCACTAGCTTTAAGTAAATCAGGACGTCCAGCAACTTTTTCTTTTAAGAAATACTCAACCGCTTTTACGTCATGGTTAGTAACTGCCTCAATATCTTTAATACGCTGCGCATCCGCATCAGAAAAATTCTCAGGAAGAGATAGCAAAAATGCTTCGTCAGCAGCATTAATTTTTGGCACATCTGGCAAGCCAGCTGCAGCCAAAGCTAAAAGCCAATGAATTTCCACAAACACACGCTGGCGCATAAATGCCGCTTCAGAAAGCCAAGGACGCAAAGCGTCCAGTTTTCCAGCATAACGACCGTCTAGAGGGGAAAGAGCATTAAGGGTAGAAAGCGGCTGACTCACGAATATTGCCTTTGCATTGAAGATGTCAATAAAAGCTAATTTTAATGCGTTTGAGAGTCCAGCAAACCCCAAATAGGATGGCTATACTTGACCCCATGAAACTTATCGGATCCCTCACCAGCCCCTACGTACGTAAAGTACGCATTGTTTTTAACGAGAAAAAGGTCGATGTTGACCTGGAATTAGAGAATGTTTGGGCCGCAGACACCAAAATAGGCGCCACAAACCCCCTAGGGAAGGTTCCCTGCCTTATTTCTGACGATGGGGATGCTATCTACGACTCACGTGTGATCGCCGAGTATGCAGATGGCCTAAGCCCTGTCAGCAGGCTCATTCCTGCCGACAACCGGGAGCGCGCCACCGTTAAAACCTGGGAAGCCCTGGCTGACGGAATTATGGATGCCGGTATTTTGGCTCGTCTAGAGCGTACCTTGCGCCCAGCAGAGCAACAAAGCCAAACTTGGTACGACCGCCAAATGGGCAAGATCGATGCTGCCCTTCGCGAGATGTCCGAGCAGCTCGGTGAAAACCCATGGTGTCATGGCAATCAAATGACATTAGCGGATATCGCCGTAGGTTGTGCAATTGGATATTTGCTATTTCGCTTTCCTGAAGTGAAATGGCAAACGCAATATCCAAACCTAGCTCGCTTGCATCAGAAATTATTACAGCGTCCTTCATTTATTGAAACTGAACCGCCTGCTGCTTAATTAATTTACTACTTAAATAAAAAAGCCAATCAAAACTGATTGGCTTTTTTGTATCTGATGACGAAATTTATGCGGAAATAATTCCACCACCTAAACAAATTTCACCGTCATAGAGAACGGCTGATTGTCCGGGTGTTACTGCCCACTGCGCATCTGGAAAACTCAATTCAAAACTTTGCGCATCATTGCCGGCGATTAAGGTGCAAGCTGAATCAGCTTGACGATAACGCGTCTTAGCAGAATAATTTCCAGGTATTGGCGCTGCGCCAGATACCCAGCTAGCGTCCATTGCAGAAAGCTTGTGAGCCAATAGCCACGGGTGCTCGTGGCCCTGCGCTACATACAACGTATTGTTCGGAATATCTTTACGTGCTACATACCAAGCATCACCGTTACCATCTTGGCTGCCACCTAAACCAATACCTTTACGCTGCCCCAAAGTAAAGAACGCTAAACCCATATGCTCACCTACCGTCTTACCCTCTGGCGTTTTAATGGGGCCTGGTATACGAGGTAAATAGCGGTTTAAGAATTCTCTAAAAGGACGTTCGCCAATAAAACAAATTCCAGTGGAGTCTTTTTTCTTTGCATTGTGCAAGCCAATTTGCTCAGCAAGTTTTCTAACTTCCGTTTTAGGAATTTCACCAAGCGGGAACATCACATTCGCTAACTGCTGCTGTGTTAAACGATGCAAAAAATAACTTTGGTCTTTGCTAGCATCAACTGCTTTTAATAGCTGAACTTTCCCACCCTCATGACGCACGCGCGCATAGTGACCAGTGGCAATTGCATCAGCCCCTAAGCTCATAGCGTGGTCCAAGAATGCCTTGAACTTAATTTCGGCATTACATAAGACATCGGGATTGGGTGTTCGCCCTGCAGCGTATTCGCGCAAAAAATCGGCAAATACACGTTCACGGTATTCGGCAGCAAAATTGACTGCCTCAACATCAATACCGATCATATCGGCCACTGACACCACATCTAGCCAGTCCTGGCGAGCAGAACAGTACTCGTCGTTGTCATCGTCCTCCCAATTCTTCATGAATAGGCCAATAACTTCAAAACCTTGCTCCTTGAGCATCCAGGCGGCAACCGACGAATCTACCCCTCCAGACATGCCAATAACGACTTTCTTGGTCTGAGAGGAAGGGATTGCGGAAGAATTGAGCGGGATCATCAAAAAATGCGAGAATTCAATATAAGCTGACAGACCATATTGTAGAAGTCTTAGCCCGATTTCACAGGATTTTGGGCAAAAACCAAGCAAGCGGACTTAGGGGTAAGTAAATAGGTGCAATGAGGCCTATTTAACTAAAATAGATTTTTTGAAAAATTTTGCTTTTGGAGACATGCCATGCGCATAGGAGTGCCACTGGAAACAAGGCCTGGGGAAACTCGAGTAGCCGCCACACCAGAAACCGTTAAAAAACTCATTGGTCAAGGTCATACCGTCGTTATTCAGAAAGACGCTGGCGTAAAAGCCAGTCAACCTGACTCTGCGTATGAAACCGTTGGCGCGACTATTGGTAGTGCGACTGATGCATTTGGTGCTGAGATCGTTCTTAAAGTACGCGCTCCTGAAGCCGCCGAATTAAAACAAATTAAATCTGGCGCCGTGCTCCTTGGAATGCTCGATCCATTTGATAACGACATGATTGCTGCAATGGCGGCTCAAGGCGTCACTGCATTCTCATTAGAAGCTGCACCGCGTACAACACGCGCACAAAGCATGGACGTCTTATCTTCACAAGCAAATATTGCCGGATATAAAGCGGTCATGGTTGCTGCGAATGAATATCAACGCTTCATGCCAATGCTCATGACTGCCGCAGGAACTGTTAAAGCAGCCCGCGTACTCATCTTGGGTGCTGGTGTTGCTGGCTTGCAAGCTATTGCCACTGCAAAACGTCTTGGTGCAGTAATTGAAGCATCGGATGTTCGTCCTGCAGCTAAAGAACAAATTGAATCTCTAGGCGCCAAGTTTGTTGACGTTCCTTATGAGACTGATGAAGAGCGTGAAATTGCTCAAGGCGTTGGCGGCTATGCCCGCCCAATGCCTGAAGCCTGGATGAAGCGTCAGGCAGCCTTAGTTGCTGAACGCGCTCAACAAGCAGACATCGTCATTACTACTGCTTTGATTCCTGGGCGCAAACCTCCTGTCCTCCTGCATAGCGACACCGTGGCCAATATGAAGCCAGGCTCAATCGTGATCGACTTAGCTGCAGGTAAAGGTGATAACGGTTCAGGTAACTGCCCTTTAACTCAGGCGGATAAAGTCATTGATGTGAATGGTGTGAAGATTGTCGGCTACACAAATTTAGCCAGCATGGTAGCAGCGGATGCATCTGCACTCTACTCACGCAACTTGCTCGATTTCATGAAGCTGATTGTGGACAAAGAAGCGAAGTTGGTGATTCCAACTGATGACGATATCGTCACCGCTTGTTTAATGTGTCGCGATGGTCAAGCCATTCGCAAAAACTAACAGCACAAAATACTAAGGAAATATTATGGATCTCGCTGCCTTTCAAAGCATCCTCACCGTTCAAAACATTACCGTGTTTGTTTTGGCCATTTTTGTTGGCTATCACGTAGTTTGGAACGTTACCCCAGCATTGCATACACCTTTAATGGCGGTAACTAATGCAATCTCCGGCATCATCATCGTTGGCGCATTACTTCAAACTGAAGTAATCGGTGGCGATGAAATCACCCTAACCAGCATTATTGGTGCCGTTGCCGTATTCCTTGCCTCAATTAATATTTTTGGTGGCTTTATGGTCACCCGTCGCATGCTTGAAATGTTCAAGAAAAAGGCTCCTAAGGCTGATGCGGCTGGAACTAAATAAACCTAGAACAAGACCTATATAGAGACCAAAACTATGTCAAACATAACCGCTATTTCTTATCTCATTTCATCGGTGTTGTTCATCCTCGCATTGCGTGGTTTGTCTTCACCAACCACCTCACGCCAAGGTAATACCTTCGGCATGGTGGGTATGCTGCTTGCTGTGATCACGACATTCATGATCCCAGACTTTAAGCCTGTATTTTCATTAATCATTGCTGCAATCGTTGGTGGCGCCATTATTGGAACCATTGCTGCCAAGCGTGTGCAAATGACTAAGATGCCTGAGTTGGTAGCTTTGATGCACTCCTTTGTAGGTTTGTCAGCTGTATTGATCGCGATTGCCGCAGTCTTTAATCCAGCACATGACCACACGGGCGCACAAAAGATTGAACTCTTTATTGGCGCGTTTATTGGTGCCATTACCTTTACTGCATCGGTAATTGCATTCGGTAAGCTGTCTGGCAAGGTCAGCGGTAAACCAGTTACTTTTGCTGGTCAACATTTACTCAACCTTCTCTTAGCAATCACTATGGTTGGCGGCGGCGTAATGTACTTCATGACTGGTAGTCATGAAGCATTCCTAGTAATGTGTGCGGTTGCTCTAGTGTTGGGTGTAACTTTGATCATTCCTATCGGCGGTGCCGATATGCCAGTAGTTGTATCGATGCTCAACAGTTATTCTGGTTGGGCTGCAGCAGGTATTGGTTTCACCTTAAATAACCCTGTATTGATTATTGCCGGTGCTTGCGTAGGCTCTTCTGGCGCGATTCTTTCTTACATTATGTGTAAGGCGATGAACCGCTCTATCCTGGCAGTGTTGCTTGGCGGCTTTGGTGCCGAAGCTGCTGCAGGTGGTGGCGATGACGGCGGCCCTAAAAACTACAAAACAGGTTCACCTGAAGATGCAGCTTTCTTAATGGAAAACGCTGACACTGTGATCATTGTTCCCGGTTATGGCTTAGCGGTTGCTCGTGCTCAGCACGCATTGAAAGAATTAACTGAAAAGTTAACTCACCATGGTGTTACTGTGAAATACGCTATTCACCCAGTTGCCGGCCGTATGCCTGGTCACATGAACGTTCTCTTGGCCGAAGCGGAAGTGCCATACGATCAAGTGTTCGAGATGGAAGATATCAACAGTGATTTTGGTCAGGCTGACGTGGTCTTAGTACTTGGTGCTAACGACGTGGTTAACCCAGCAGCCCGGACTCCAGGCAGCCCAATCTTTGGTATGCCAATCCTGGAGGCGTTTAAAGCTAAAACCATTATCGTTAACAAGCGCTCAATGGCTGCTGGTTATGCTGGCTTAGACAATGAACTCTTCTACATGGATAAAACCATGATGGTCTTCGGGGATGCGAAGAAAGTCGTGGAAGATATGGTTAAGGCAGTTGAGTAATTCAACTCAGAATATCAAATAATTAACCGCCTTCGGGCGGTTTTTTATTACACTAAATACACTTCTTAATCTTATTACCCCATCTTACGAGAGCTTGCTATGCATTATTTCATGGAGAATCACCTCAATGTAGTGAAATATGCCCCCTACATATTCTTGGTATCCATTCTCATTTTTTTAGGCATAGGCTGGCTCTTTGGAAAATATCGCGTACGTACCTCAGACAAGGTAATTGTTCGAGACTCTTTAGCAGCAGCTATCTTTGGCTTATCTGCACTTGTTCTAGGCTTTACGTTTTCGAGCGCTAATGACCATTTTGATAACCGTATGAGCATCAATCGCGCTCAAGCAGATGCTATTACCCAAATCTATCAGTCCAGTAAGTATCTGAACACAGCAGACCAAAATGCAGTGCGGAATAATCTAAAAGAAATTCTTGCGGATCGTCTCGAGATTTACCAAGGTGTCCATTCATTTAAGGTCCTAAATGAAAATTTAGATCGCTTAGGTCAGAAGATAAATGAGTTCAATGAATTAATGATGTTGAGTATTCCTCGTGCACCGGCTAACACCAAAGATTTGGCCGATAAGATCTTGAGACCCCAATCAGATCACCTCATGGAGGTTTTCAAAAATGGCATGCTGAATGCTAGACACCATCCGCCCGCTATTCTTGAACGCTTTTTATTTACCCTACTAACGATTGGCGCGCTTTTAAGTGGCTATGCCATGGCCGTCAAAAATGAGGAGGATTGGTTTTTAACTGCCATTTACCTTGGGCTCATGGGTTTTGCGCTTTACGTCATTTTCGCCCTGGAGTTCCCAAACCAGCTATTTCCTTACGATGCCTTTAATGCTGACTTATTGCGGACTCAAAAACTAATGGAATAGTTGCGGCAATTATCTTCTTTGATAGCTGTTGGCCAAGTTATCCTGAAGCACATAGGCGACACCATTAGCAACTAAAGAGAGTGATTCATCAAGAACTCGACTGCGGTAAGTCCAGCCAGCTGGTAATTTGAGTTGCTGACTTAAAGTTGGCAAGTCTTTCTCGCTCAAACTGGCATTCACAATTTGTGAGTAGGACTGCATGACATACACATCTCCCGCTGGCGAAGTGAGTTCATAAACAGTGCTCCCAGCCCTATAAACAAAATTGGTTGTACGGGTAACTTCATTTGGGGTAAATTTTTTGCTACCGATGAATTGCTTTAATAAGCTAAGCTGTAATGTTGCCCTCAGATTCATCTCGATGCCACCAAACGATGACTTGATGTTATTCACTGTATTCCCCGCTGCCTGAATTTCATCCATCATCCAATAGCGTGGGCCATTTAATATGACAAACGAAGCATCGTAAGTTTTAGTAATTGACTCTTTAGTCAATGCATTCCATTGCGCTTCAGGGCAAAAATTGAGGCCTTGAGTATTAAAGACACTCACCTCAAGTCTGAGCCAATCTCGCTTACCAATCAGTACTTCGCAATAACGCTGATTACGCAGGTTTGATACGCTTTTTTCAAAGATTGGACTTATTTGTGTTGATGTTTGAGCGAAAGCTCCTCCTATAGTCAGCACAAGAGAGGTCGCCAGAAATGCAAATGATTTTTTCATGGGTTCACTGTACCAAATAAAAAACGCCCGGTCTTTTGAACCAGGCGTTTTTGTTTCTACAGCAAGCTAGCTGGAGGGCTAGAGCTATTACATCATGCCGCCCATGCCACCCATACCACCCATGCCACCCATATCAGGCATACCACCAGCACCAGATTCATCTTTTGGTGCTTCGGAGATTGCGCAATCGGTAGTCAACAAGAGGCCAGCAACAGAAGCTGCATTTACCAACGCAGTTTTAGTTACCTTAGTTGGGTCAATAACGCCTTGTGCAACGAGGTCACCGTATTCACCGGTAGCTGCGTTGTAGCCGTTATTGCCTTTGCTTGCTTGAACAGCATTCACAACCACGCCTGCGTCTTCACCAGCATTGCTAACGATAGTGCGCAATGGCTCTTGCATAGCGCGCAATACGATACTGATACCAGCATCTTGATCGGCATTGTCGCCCTTCAATCCTTTGATACCTTGCATTGCACGAATCAACGCTACGCCGCCGCCAGGAACGATACCTTCTTCAACAGCTGCACGAGTTGCATGCAATGCGTCGTCAACACGAGCTTTCTTCTCTTTCATTTCTACTTCAGTAGCAGCGCCAACACGAATCACTGCAACACCGCCAGCCAACTTGGCTACACGCTCTTGCAATTTCTCTTTATCGTAGTCGCTTGTCGCTTCTTCGATCTGAACACGAATGTTCTTCACGCGAGCTTCAATCGCTTTAGCATCGCCAGCACCGTCGATAATGATGGTGTTTTCTTTGCCCACTTCGATGCGCTTGGCTTGACCCAAGTGCTCAAGAGTTGTTTTCTCGAGTGTGAGGCCGATTTCTTCAGCGATTACTGTGCCGCCAGTCAAAATCGCGATGTCTTCCAACATGGCTTTACGACGATCACCGAAACCAGGGGCCTTAACAGCACAAGTTTTGATAATGCCGCGGATGTTGTTCACAACCAAAGTTGCTAAGGCTTCGCCTTCAACATCTTCTGCAATGATTAAGAGTGGACGACCAGATTTTGCTACTTGCTCTAGCACTGGGAGCAAGTCACGGATGTTGGCAATCTTCTTGTCAAACAAGAGAACGTATGGGCTTTCCAATACGGCAACTTGTTTTTCTGGCTGATTGATGAAGTATGGGGAGAGGTAGCCGCGGTCAAACTGCATACCTTCAACTACTTCAAGCTCGTCTTCCAAAGACTTACCATCTTCAACAGTGATAACGCCTTCTTTACCCACTTTTTCCATTGCTTCTGCGATGCGCTGACCAATACTGTGGTCGCTGTTTGCAGAGATAGAGCCTACTTGAGCGATTTCTTTAGTTGTTGTGCAAGGCTTGCTGATTTTTGCGAGCTCTTCGATTGCAGCTGTAACAGCCTTATCGATGCCACGCTTCAAGTCCATTGGGTTATGGCCTGAAACTACATATTTCATTCCTTCGCGAACGATTGACTGAGCCAAAACAGTAGCGGTAGTTGTACCGTCACCAGCGATGTCAGCGGTTTTGGAAGCAACTTCCTTAACCATTTGCGCGCCCATATTCTGGAGCTTATCTTTAAGTTCGATTTCTTTTGCAACAGATACACCGTCTTTAGTGATTGTTGGTCCACCGAATGAACGCTCGATCACCACGTTGCGACCTTTTGGTCCCAAAGTTGTTTTCACCGCATTAGCAAGAATGTTTACGCCTTCGACCATCTTGGTGCGGGCGCTATCTCCAAATACAACGTCTTTTGCTGCCATGATTAAATTCCTCTCTTAAATACCGAAATTACTTCTGTACAACAGCCATGATGTCGTCTTCACGCATCACGATGAGTTCTTCGCTGTCAACTTTTACTGTTTGACCTGCATATTTACCAAACAAAACGCGATCGCCAACTTTGACGTCAGGTGCGTTTAATTTGCCGCTGTCATCACGTTTGCCTGGGCCCACTGCCAAAACTTCACCTTGATCAGGTTTTTCTGCAGCAGCGTCAGGAATGATGATTCCGGAAGCAGTTTTTGATTCTTGATCTAAACGCTTGATGATTACGCGATCATGTAAGGGACGCAAATTCATCTCTTCTCCTATGTTAGTAAGTGTTAACTAATTTAAATAAACTATATAAATCAATGCTTTACAATCTCATTACACGGAGTTTTAGGGCAATCTACTGATAAATCACCTTTTTAGCACTCGCATGTAGGGAGTGCTGATTATATAGGTCCCATTCCCAGTATTTCAAGGGTGGATCACCATAAATTCTTTAAGGATTTGGCCTCTTTTTATAATATGGGCAGGCGAGTAGGTCTATTCCTACAGATAAATCAACCCAAAGCCCTTACCGCTCCAATCCGTCCTGCCTAGACTGGACAGTCACCGATTGGAGAATGCTGATGAGCCCGAAATCCCGGCTGTACACGCTTGTAAAGGCATGGAAGAACAAACCCTTCCACGAAGTAAGAGACGCCTGTGGCGACCCCTGGCTTGGCCTTAGTAGCCAAGCTCTTGAAGAACACCAATCCTGGTCCAAGCGACAAGCGATTAGCCATGAACCCATTTTTAACTGCAAGGGAACAAAACTGACGGGATCCTTATTCAGACCATTACTTGCCGCAACAGATATGCAGCTACTGCGCCTTTTTATGGAAGGTCTAGATACCGTTTCATACTGGTATCGCAGCGGTCGCTTTATTCCTGGAATCCTGCCAATGCCAAACCACACCCTAGCCTCAAGTAGCTATGTGGATGCAATGAGCGAATTGATTTTGAATTCACGTCTGCCAGTTGGCTTGGTAGCAATTGGCATTCAATCCGCTCCAGACTCTACCGCTGTTGATGCTTGCAAAGAAGGCTTGCTTCGCTTACGAAGACTGGGCGTCTTGCTGCATTTCTTAAATTTCTGCGGTAGTGCTGAAGAATTACATTGGATCACAGAGATGCAATTAGAAGGCGTGCACATTGATATGAGCAAACTTCGTGAGCATCATCTAGGAAGTGATGCGCTTTCTCAGTTAAGACAATCGCCTTACTCACCTACACAAATTTATGCGAGCAACATTGGCTTAGTAAAAGATTTAGAAAGTGCGTCAACCCTCATTGCAGACCACGCTTATGGGGGACTCATGATGGCGCCAGTCAGTCGTCATCAAATGCTTCAAATAAATGATAGCCGTATCGCTAAAGCCATTTTTTCGCTGCACCCTCATCAACACCCAAACCAAAACGGAGACAAGTAATGAGAAAACGCGTGATGTTGGTAGACGACCATCCAGCAATGCTGATGGCCCTTAAAAGTATGTTGCAAGACCAGCTGTTATTTGAGATTGCGGGACAAGCCCAAAATGGAGAGGAGTGCCTCAGATCCATGAAGGAAGTGAATCCCAATATGGTCATTCTAGATTTAGATATGCCCAAGACCGATGGATTTGATGTGATACGCCGTATCGGCCTCATGTACCCCGATGTCCGCATGTTGGTTCTCTCCAGCATGGATGAAGCTGTATATGGCGGTAGGGTACGCTCATTAGGTGGGCATGGGTTTGTCAATAAAACTGCAGGAGCAGATGTTATTTTGGCTGCCTGCGTAGCCATATCTCAAGGTTATAACTTTTTCACTCACGGCAAAAATGGCAATAGCTCATTAAGTGACAACGATAAGCTTGCATTGATTTCTGATCGTGAATTGCAGGTCATGAAATATCTTGGTAAAGGCAATACCAATCAACAAATATCTGACATGTTACATATCAGCAATAAGACAGTCGCCACCTACAAGACAAGAGTCTTTGACAAACTAGGAATTAATAATATTGCTGACCTGATCTTGTTCTGCCGCATGAACAACATTATCGAAAGCTAAAACAGCATGCGTCGATCTATCGCCCGCACTACTTTTTTCATCTTACTGAATGGGATCTTAAGTAATGCTTATGCCAATTTTCTAAGCCCTGTTGAGCAAAGATGGATCGATGCCCATCCTGTAGTGCGTTTTAGTATTCATGAAAAGTACGCACCTTATCTAGAATTCAATCAAAAGGGTGAGAGTGGCGTTTTTCACAGCATCTTAAGCAAGCTCAGTGAGCTTACTAAACAAGAATTTCTACCAAAGTGGCGTAAGAGTGATCAAGAAGGGTTACAACAACTTGCTAGCGGGGAAGTCGACTTCATTATTGATCCGCCAGCTCTTGATGATGATTACCTAAAATTTGGCTCCCTATCAGAGGCAATTTTTTGGGGTCATGATGTAATTCTGACAAAGCGCTCAGAAAGTAATGCGCCCATCGAACCAATCAATATTGCCTACTTCGATCGTGGCTATGAAAATCCTCCGTCGCCCACCCATCCGCAATCTAGAATTTCTAGTCACACTGAGGCATTAGTTTTTGATCTACTCAAAAATGAGATCAAAGCACTTGTCTTACCAGTTCGCCTGGCGCAACAAATCATTCAGAAAGTGAATGGCCAGCAATTGCAATTAAATGGCTTATATAGCCGAGAGCCTTTTGAATACCGCTGGCTAGTTACCCATCAGAACGAGGCTTTACATGCTGTTCTTGGTGGCTTTCTAAATAACTTAGACCCTATGGAATCGCGCAATCTATTTGACCTTCATTCCAGTGAATTCTGGGGGCACGATTCCAGGTCTAATTACCCGCAACTTAGCTGGCTATCAGCCTTGGCAGCCCTGTTGGGCGGAGCCTTGTTGCTTTGGTACATAAAAAGAAAAAATCAGCTACATACCCATCAAACCGAGAGACTCATGAACTCTAAAGAGCTTGCCGAAAAAGCAAATGCTGCGAAGTCATCGTTTCTAGCTACGATGAGCCATGAAATTCGTACGCCAATGAATGCGATTTTAGGAGTGCAAGAACTATTGCTAAACAGCCCACTCCCAAATAATGAAAAAGCATTACTCAAAAGCGCTCACTCATCGGCGGAGTCACTCCTAGGTATTCTTAATCAAGTTTTAGATCTTTCAAAAATTGAGGCGGGTAAGTTAACTCTCAATTTAGAACCTTGCTCCCTCAATACTCTTATCGACGATATCGATTCTGCATTTTCAACCGTTGCCCAGATCCAAAGCCTCACCCTTCACACATCCAAAGATCCTCGGATTGCCCAAGTATTAATGATTGATGCACTCCGGCTGCGGCAAATACTACAAAACCTCCTTAGTAATGCCATCAAATTTACTGAGCATGGAGAGATTTATTTCTCAGTTACCGTTTTGGCTGATGACCATGCGGGACAGTTGATTGAGTTCCGAGTGATTGATACCGGCGTAGGGATGGGAGCTGAGGATATTGAGATTGCATTGCAAGCATTCGAGCAAATTCCGGGCACGAGCGAACAACATAAGGGGACCGGTCTTGGGCTTACTATTACCAACCACCTAGTCACCTCAATGGGCAGTCAACTTTATTTTGATAGTGCCCCAGGATTTGGTAGCAATATTTATTTTTGCGTAGCATTTCCTCGGACCAGCGTTGCTGCATCCGGACAAGAGTCGACCAAAGGTAAGGCTCATGAGTCAAGAAGACTTGTTTCTAGATGTCCCGATAAATCCAATCGAACCTTGCGCGCCCTAGTAGTCGAGGACCATCCCGCTAGCAGGCAAATTATTTCCTTGCAATTAGAGGCGCTTGGAATTGAGGTAGCTGTTTGCGATAACGCGCATACCGCTCTAGATTTGATTGCCCAGACCCCTTTCGATCTCTTGTTAACTGATCAATCCATTCCGGGAATGCAAGGCTCAGAACTGGCTAAGCAAATTCGTGATCTAGGACATCGTGATCTTGTCATCATTGGTGTAACGGCAGATATTTATGCGCTAGATTCACGTCACCAGTTTTTTGCTGCCGGCATGAATAGCGTTCTGATCAAACCTCTCAGTCTTATGACTTTGGAAAATGAATTAACTCGCTATTTTTCTGTTCAGAAGATTGCTGAAAAAATCACCTCGGAATTTAGCGCCGAAGAATATTCATTTGATGCATTTGCAGGCCTGCTAAGAGATAACCCCAATCATATTTTGGTGATACTCGATGAGATCAAGAAAGTCCATGATGAATCTCTTGAGCTATTAGAAAGCAATCAATGTGATGAAGAGACTTTCAATGGTCTGGTTCATAAGGTCAAAGGTGGTGCACAACTGCTAAAAGCTAAATCATTTATTCAAGCCTGTGCCGAGCTCGAGCAAAAGGGCAGCCTGAGCCTTAGGATCAGTGCGTTTACTCAATTATTGGCGCAGCAAAATCAAGTGATTGCGAGCTATAAATCCAAATACCTTGAGCCCTAAGACTTGATTGAGGGACCCCTTCCAATAAGGTGGGTTTATCCTATGAGGAATGTACTCATATTTTCTTCGTTACCCGACTTTAATAGCGACCCTATTTTGGCTTGCCAGCTTCAGCGTCGGCGCTAATAATGCTGCTCCACTAGATATTCCAAAGCCAGTGTCTAGCAGTCTTGAGCGCAATCAAATCCCCAAAGATGCCATCAGCATCTCGGTAATAGAAATTGAGCCTGGGCGCCCAGGAAAGCTTGTTGCCAAAAATATACTGGGTTGGCGTCCTGAGGTTGCCATGAACCCAGCCTCAACGATGAAACTACTAACCACCCTAAGCGGTTTGGATATTTTGGGGCCGCAATATCGTTGGCGCACTAACATTTATACCGATGGCGTTATTCGTCAGGGAGTCTTGAAGGGTAATGTGTATTTACAAGGCACGGGTGATCCAAAACTCATCCCCGAAGAGCTCGCCAAGATGATGAAAGAACTACAGAATCTTGGAATTCAGAAAATCGACGGTAATTTATTTTTTGATCGCAGTGCCTATGCACCAAGCGTAATGGAACATAACACGATTGATGGAGAATCTTTACGCGCCTATAACGTTCCGCCAGATCCATTGCTGTACGCCTTTCGCACCCTCTCCTTTCAATTGGGTAAGTCACGCACTGCAGACTTTATTGATATCAACTACACCCCTGCTCTCTCCCAGCTCAAAGTGGTGAATCAAATGCAGTTAGTAGATCGTCCTTGCGATAACTGGAAAAGCAATATTGGCTTTAAATTGGACCCCGAAGGGATCGGCAATACTGACCAAGCCTTGACAGCCCAGTTTTCAGGCGCCTTTCCAAGCTCTTGCAAGGGCGTGAACTTCAACATCGTTGCTTTAGATGCCAATACCTTCTTAACGCAAGGCTTTGCAGCTGCCTGGGAGTTATCTGGTGGCACCTGGTCTAAGCCACCCGTTGGCAAGGATGGTAGCGTGCCGCTTGCAGCTCGTCTGTTGCTGCAATTTGAAGGCATCAAATTAGCCGATGATGTTTTAGACATCAATAAATATTCGAATAACGTAATGGCGCGTCAGGTTCTATTAACGCTTGCCCTAGAAAAAATGGGCAAGCCGGCAACTACCGCAAACGGTGATTTGGTAATTCAAAGCTGGCTCAAGCAAAACGGTTTGAATTTTATGGACTTGGTTATTGAAAATGGATCTGGGCTATCACGCAATGAAGCAATCTCTGCGGAGCAAATGAATCAACTTCTATTAACCGCTCGCAACCTTCCAGTAGCAGAAGTGTTCTATAACAGTCTCCCGATAGCAGGAACTGATGGCACCATGCGCAATCGTTTGTTAGGGCAACTTCGCAAGTTTTTACATCTCAAGAAAAAACCTGAGGCCAGAATCAAGACTGGCTCACTAGCAGATGTGCGTGCAATATCGGGTTACGTTTTGAGTAAATCTGGAAAGATGTACGCTGTGACTTCTTTTATTAACCACCCCAATGCCTGGAGAGGTCTTGAAGCCCACGATCAGCTACTGACGTGGCTATTAGAGGATGGCCCAGAACCAAAGCACGCCCGCTGAAGTCGATCCCTCACGCCGTCCCACTCCTCACCCGCTGGCGGCTCTGGAAACAAAATAAGATCCCAACCTTGCTGATCTAAATCACGTAACGAACGGTATAGGCGACTAGCAAATGCGGCACTATCACTTGGCACTTCGACTTCTTCAAAGTGAGCAGATGGGTGACCATCATCACCTAAGGAAGAGTCCGAATCCCACACCGCTACCGCAACACGAGATTTAATATCTGGAAATTCACTTAAGGCATCTAAGACGCGTCCTGGAGCATACAAGCGCAAAGGTGTAGTTGGGGCGTAATGGGCCTTGAGACTTCCAGACACCTTAGGAAGATCTTCTGTCAATTCATTTGCCTTTATCTCACCAGGCAGATACACCTTGATACCCGTTTTAGCGAAGATCTCGCTTGGTGTAATTGCACCTGGTCTAAGAAGTATCGCTTTATCGCCTGAGGACAAATCAATAATAGTTGACTCAATCCCTACCTCGCAATCGCCTCCATCTAAGATCATTAAATCGAGCATGCCTTCAAATTCATGACGAACATCTGCAGCGCTGGTTGGTGAAACCTTGCCAAAACGATTAGCTGATGGCGCTACAACGCCACCTTTAAATTTACGTAATAGCTCTTGAGCAATGGGGTGTGACGGTGCACGAATTGCTACCGTATCTTGACCACCAGTCAAATCCGTCAATACGCTTTTATCTTTCTTAAAGACCAGCGTTAGCGGTCCCGGCCAAAATGCATTGATTAGCTTTAAGGCCTCTTCTGATACATCTCTTGCCCAATTAGCTAGTATCGGCATCCAATCTACTTGAGTCTGATCAAACCTATCCGGTGCAGCAAGGTGAACAATTAATGGATGGTTCGAAGGGCGACCCTTGGCGGTAAAGATCTTTTTAATAGCCTCAGCATTTTTAGCATCCGCGCCCAATCCATAAACAGTCTCAGTCGGAAAGGCGACTAAACCACCATCACGCAATGTTTGTACTGCCTCGTTAATTACTGCAGAAGATTGCAGGCTACTGTCGCTGGACATTTCTAGGGCTCGATACCTAATTCAGTAGCAACGGCCGCGCAGTTTTGGCGCGCTTCATTGAGAGCTTCGCCTAGGCAATTGATGTGGCCCATTTTTCTACCCATGCGAGGCTCAGACTTGCCATACAAATGCAATTTAGCATCGGGATGAGCCAGCACTTGATTCCAAGCAGGTTCTTTTGGTTGATCCTCACTACCTTCAAACCAAAGATCACCCAATAAATTCAGCATTGATACCGGCGCTAGCTGACGTGTATCACCTAAAGGTAGGCGAGCCATTGCTCTCACCTGTTGCTCAAATTGACTGCTAACACAAGCATCCATCGTGTAGTGGCCAGAGTTATGGGGGCGAGGAGCGATTTCATTCGCGACAATATCGCCATTCTTGAGAACAAAGAATTCAACACAAAGGACGCCTACGTAATCAATCTTTCGAATGAGTGCCTTTGCCGCTTCCACAATCTTTTTCTCTTGTGCGGGCTTTAGTGATGGCGCTGGCACAGTAGAGGTGTGCAAAATTCCATCGCGGTGAATGTTTTGTGAAACTGGATAAGCAACTACTGCATCATCGTATCCGCGCACAACTAAGGCCGACACTTCAAAATCCAAATCCATGCGCTTTTCTAATACACAAGGAACCTTACCTAATTCCGCCCAAGCCGCTGGTAAATCGGCGACTGCATAAACTGTAATTTGACCTTTACCGTCATAGCCCATGCGAGCTGTCTTTAATATTCCAGGAAATAAATCGGTTGGGATATGAGCAATATCAGCATCATGTTCAACAACGGCGTATGGTGCTGGGCCGATATTCGTTTCAGATTTCCAGGTGGCTAGAAACTTTTTCTCAGCCACTCGATTTTGTGCCAAAGAAACGCAACTGCTGCGTGGCGCAACAAATACACCCAGAGCTTCCAACTCATCTAATGCCTGCGCTGGAACATTCTCAAACTCAGTGCTGACTGACGGGCAAAGAGCGGCCATTTCTTTTAAGGCAGCAGAGTCGGTGTAATCAGCTTGAATAAATTTTTCTGCAATAGAGCCTGCAGGGCTATCAGAACCAGGATCTAAAACACAAACCTTGTAGCCCATCGCTTGAGCGGCTTGCGTGAACATCCGCCCCAATTGACCGCCGCCTAAAATTCCTAAATATGAACCCGGCAAAATGGGTTCCATACGATCTGCCATGTAATTAATATCCCGGCAAATTCATTGAACGTGCTGTATCTGACTGCTTCACACGGAAATCTTCTAAACGCTTAGCTAACTCCGCATCATGCAAGGCCAAACCAGCAATAACATGCAGGGCGGCATTAGCTGCACCAGCCTCACCAATCGCAAAAGTAGCAACCGGAATGCCTTTGGGCATCTGCACGATTGAATATAAAGAATCTTCGCCACGTAAATACTTACTGGCTACTGGAACACCATAAACTGGAACAATTGTTTTAGATGCAAGCATGCCTGGTAGATGCGCTGCACCACCTGCGCCAGCAATAATGGCTTGCAAGCCATTGGCTTGTGCTTTTTCAGCGTACTGAAACATATCGTCTGGCATGCGGTGTGCGGACAGCACTTTAGCTTCATGAGCGATACCAAATTGCTCAAGCATTTGAGCAGCGTGCTGCATGGTGTCCCAATCTGAATTGGATCCCATTACTATTCCGACAATTGGCTTCTTGCTCATTTACCTCTCCAAATACCTTTAATTTTTCCCAAGGCTCTTATTATCCCTGAGTTAACCCTGCTCAGTTAGCCTGGTTAAGGCTTCGCGATACTTTTGCGCAGTCTTTTCAATGACATCTGCCGGCAATTGCGGTGCTGGGGCTGTTTTAGGCCACAGCTTGCCATCTACCATCGCTGTTTCCAACCAGTCGCGGACAAACTGCTTGTCATAAGAAGGTGGGTTTGAGCCAACATAGTAGGTCTCAGCCGGCCAGAATCGGGAGGAGTCAGCAGTGAGGATCTCGTCCATCAACACCAATTGACCATTAGTATCTAAGCCAAACTCAAATTTGGTGTCGGCAATGATGATGCCGCGAGTCGCTGCATACTCAGAAGCTTCTTTATATAAACGAATACTCACTTCACGAATTTGATTGGCTAATTTTTCACCAATAAGCTCAACAACTTTTTCAAATGAAATATTTTCATCGTGCTGACCAAATTCTGCTTTTGCTGCTGGAGTAAAAATAGGCTCAGGTAATTTTTGAGCATTTTCTAAACCTGCTGGCAATGCAATTCCGCAAACCTTGCCGGTTTCTTTATAGTCTTTCCATCCACTACCAGCCAAATAGCCACGTACCACAGCTTCAACCAAAATGGGTTTCAGGCGTTTAGCAACAACTGCGCGGCCCTTAACTTGACTGACTTCATCGGCAGCCACAACAGTGGCTGGATCAATACCTGTTAAATGATTTGGGATAACAGAAGCTAACTTATCAAACCAAAAATTCGCCATTTGATTGAGAACCACACCCTTCTCAGGGATGGGTTCACCCATCACCACATCAAACGCAGAGAGGCGATCAGTCGTAATCATCAATAACTTGTCATCGTCTAGCGCGTAGACATCACGTACCTTGCCTTTAGAAAGCAAAGGCAATGACTTAATAGAAGTTGCGTATAAAGCGGCCATATTTAAATCACTTCACAATTTGAGTTAATTTGCCGCTCTTATATAGCTCAGCCATCTTCTCTAAAGAGATCGGCTTAATTTTAGATGCTTGCCCAGCAGAACCAAAGGCTTGGAAGCGTGCAATACATACTTTCTTAGCGGCTTCACGGGCTGGCTTTAAATAATCACGTGGATCAAACTTAGATGGGTTCTCAATAAAGTAACGGCGGATTGCACCAGTCATTGCCAAACGAATATCGGTATCAATGTTGATCTTACGAACACCATTCTTAATGCCCTCTTGAATCTCTTCAACAGGAACGCCGTAAGTTTCTTTCATATCGCCACCAAACTCACGAATCTCAGCAAGCAACTCTTGCGGAACGCTAGAAGAGCCGTGCATCACCAAATGAGTATTCGGAATACGCGCATGAATTTCTTTAATGCGATCGATTGCCAAAATATCGCCTGTAGGCTTCTTGCTGAACTTGTATGCACCATGGCTGGTGCCAATCGCAATTGCCAAAGCATCGCACTGAGTTGCCTTCACAAAATCTGCTGCTTGTTCAACGTCAGTCAGCAACTGTTCACGAGTCATTTTGCCGTCAGCACCATGACCATCTTCTTTGTCGCCCTGCATTGTCTCGAGTGAGCCCAATACACCCAACTCTGCCTCGACAGTAACTCCAATGGAGTGTGAGAACTTCACCACCTCTTTGGAGACGTCTACGTTGTATTCATAGCTAGCAACTGTTTTGCCGTCAGCCTCTAATGAACCATCCATCATCACGCTCGTAAAGCCGCTCTTAATGGCTGCCATACAAACTGCAGGGCTTTGACCGTGGTCTTGGTGCATTACTACTGGAATATGTGGATAAGCCTCAACTGCGGCAGAGATTAAGTGGCGTAAGAACGCTTCGCCTGCGTATTTACGGGCGCCTGCAGATGCTTGCATGATGACTGGAGAATCAGCCTCATTTGCCGCTTCCATAATTGCTGTCACTTGCTCTAAGTTGTTGACGTTAAATGCTGGTAGGCCATAACCATTTTCAGCAGCGTGATCCAAGAGTTGTCTTAAAGATACTAAAGCCATGATGTTCTCTTAATAAATAGTAATTAGGTTTAAAAATAAATCGTTTGGTTAAAGATGCAAATTACTTCACATGAATAATTTTGAGGGTATTGGTTCCACCAGGCTCGCCCATTGGCTCGCCGGAAGTCAGTACAACGGTATCGCCTTTTTTGACCGCACCCACTTTTTTCAAGCATGCCTCTACCTCTTGTAATGCAGTATCACGATCTTTGGTGTAATCCAGACCAATTGGAGTGACATTACGATAGGTACTCAATGCTCGTTGCGTAGCAATCTTAGAGGTCAACGCAAAAATAGGCACATGAATATTGTGACGACTCATCCAAATCGCAGTTGATCCTGAATCAGTCAAAGCTGCGATGGCATCCGCGTTTAAATGATGTGCCGTGAAAAGAGCTCCAAGCGCAATCGTTTGATCAATGCGGGTGAAGGTTTGATCTAAAAAGTCGGTATCGAGCTTCACGCGATCTGACTTCTCGGCCTCCACACAAATTTCTGCCATTGCTTTAATGGTCTGTACTGGATACATGCCTGCAGCAGATTCAGCAGATAACATCACCGCATCAGTGCCATCCAACACTGCATTCGCAACGTCGCTTACCTCTGCGCGCGTTGGAACTGGGGCGTTAATCATGGACTCCATCATCTGCGTAGCGGTAATCGTAAATTTATCCGCCTCACGCGCCCAAGCAATCATGCGTTTTTGGAGAGCAGGCACAGCAGCATTGCCGACTTCAATTGCTAAATCACCGCGCGCAACCATAATTCCGTCGCTTTCAGCAATGATACTTTTGAGTGCCTCTGGTTCAATGGCTTCGGCACGCTCCACCTTAGCAATCGTTCTCACCTTGCCAACACCATACTTAGCGCTAGCAGCATCTGCCAGCTTACGGGCGTAAGCCATGTCAGCGCCATCTTTTGGAAAGCTGATTGCCAAGAAATCTACGCCCATCGCGATAGCTGCATCTAAGTCAGCGATATCTTTTTCAGTCAGAGCAGGAGCAGTTAAGCCACCACCAGCACGATTAATGCCCTTGTTATTAGAGAGAGGTCCACCTTGCTCAACAACGGTAAAAATCTCCCCGCCTTTAACGCTCTCAACGGTAAGAACAACTAAGCCGTCGTTCAACAAAAGGCGATCGCCTGGCTTTACATCGCCTGGTAATTCTTTGTAGTCAAGACCAACTTTGGTTTGATCACCAAGCTCACAAGCTACATCAAGAGTAAATTTGTCACCCTCTTTGAGCAAAATTTTATTTTCTGCAAACTTTCCAACACGGATTTTTGGGCCTTGTAAGTCAGCCATGATGCCGACTTCTTTGCCAGCTTCCGCAGAGATGGTTCGCACTAAATCATGGCGCGCTTTATGGTCTGCCACAGTACCGTGAGAGAAATTCATCCGCACCACATCGACGCCGGCGCGAATCATGTCACGCAACACTTCAGGCTTTTCTGAGGCAGGCCCTAGGGTTGCAATGATCTTTGTTGCTCTCAACATATTTAGTCTTTCGCTCTTTCAGCAAGTACTGCAAAGGCTGGCAAGGTTTTACCTTCAAGAAACTCCAAGAAGGCACCGCCGCCAGTAGAGATGTAATCCACTTGATTCTCAATACCGTACTTCGCGATCGCCGCCAAAGTATCGCCCCCACCAGCAATTGAGAAAGCTGGTGAATGTGCAATAGCTGCAGCTAACATTTTGGTGCCACCACCAAACTGATCAATTTCAAATACGCCCAAAGGGCCATTCCAAACAATCGTGCCTGCATGAGCGAGCATGATTGATAAACGGGCTGCAGTCTTTGGACCAATATCTAAAATCATGTCATCTTCCGCCACCTGGTCTGAAGGAACACGGTTTGCGCGGGCCAATGGAGACAATTCATTCGCAACAACAACATCTTCCGGAATGGGTACATGGGCACCACGCTTTTCCATGATCTCCATGATCTCTCTGGCTTCATCAACTAAATCAGGTTCAGCTAGCGACTTACCAATAGGCAAACCTTTGGCTAACATGAAGGTATTTGCTATACCGCCGCCAACAATCAACTCATCCACTTTTTCTGACAAAGCTTTAAGAATGGTGAGCTTAGAGGAAACTTTAGAGCCTGCTACGATCGCCACCAAAGGACGCTTAGGACTTGCTAGTGCACGACTCAGTGCATCTAACTCAGCGGCCATCAAAGGACCAGCACAAGCTATAGGGGCAAACTTCGCTACGCCATGAGTAGTTGCTTCTGCGCGATGAGCGGTTCCAAATGCATCATTGACATAGACATCACACAATGCAGCAATCTTTTTTGCCAACTCGTCGTTGTTCTTTTTTTCGCCAACATTCAGACGACAGTTCTCTAGTAATACCAGCTCACCTGGATTTACCTCGAAGCCGCCATTCACCCAATCGCTGATTAAAGGAACTTTGCGATTCAACAAACTCGCAATTCTGTCAGCAACAGGAGCCAAACTATCTTCTGGCTTGAATTCACCTTCAGTTGGGCGCCCCAAATGTGAAGTCACCATTACCGCTGCCCCAGCATCCAAACACATCTGCACAGCAGGCATTGATGCCCGAATTCGAGTGTCTTCAGTAATATTTCCAGCCTCGTCCTGAGGGACATTCAGGTCGGCACGGATTAAAACCCGCTTACCCTTTAATTGACCTGATTGGGCTAATTCGCTTAAACGCTTAACTTTAAATAAGGATTCCGGCATGAGTTTGGGTAAAAAAAGATGATTTGTGGGGAATACTCCATTCTAAAGGCTCCGACCCATTTACCCTAAGGATCCAAGCCGACAGACTGCCCTGCCTGCTCTACAATAAGGACTTAAATGCATTCTGGGCTGAAAGACCAATGTCTACCAGCCTGATGCCTTGCTTAAACCGCTTTATAGATACTTAATAGACACAAAAGGTAAAGAAAATGTCGATGTCCGACCGCGATGGCTTTATTTGGACTGATGGGAAGCTTATTCCTTGGCGTGAGGCCAATGTTCACGTGTTAACACACAGCCTACACTACGGCATGGGCGTGTTTGAGGGCATTCGAGCCTATAAAACCCCCCAAGGAACAGCCATTTTCCGCCTTCCGGAGCACGTAAAACGCCTGTTTAATGGAACTAAGATTTTCCAAATGAACATGCCTTACAGCCCTGAAGAGGTCACCAAGGGCATTATCGACACGGTAAATAGCAATAAGCTGGAAGCCTGCTATATCCGCCCAATTATCTTTATCGGCTCCCAAAAGCTGGGAATCTCCCCAAAAGGGAACAGCATTCACACCTCAATCGCTGCCTGGGAGTGGGGTGCTTATTTGGGTGAAGATGGCCTAAACAAGGGGATTCGCGTAAAAACCTCCTCTTTTACCCGCCACTTTGTTAACTCATCCCTAGTGCGCGCTAAGGCTTCTGGCTACTACATCAACTCCATTTTGGCCAATCAGGAAGTTACTGCCAATGGCTATGATGAAGCGTTATTGCTTGATACCGAAGGTTATGTTTCCGAAGGATCCGGCGAAAACCTCTTTATGGTTCGCAATGGCATCGTATACACACCAGACTTAGCCTCTTGTTTGGATGGCATCACACGTGATTCCATCATTCAGATTGCAAAAGACCTCGGTTACGAAATTCGTGAAAAACGCATTACTCGTGACGAAGTTTATTCTGCTGACGAAGCATTCTTTACTGGCACTGCCGCTGAAGTAACTCCAATTCGCGAACTGGATGATCGCACTATTGGTGATGGCAAGCGTGGCCCGATCACTGAAAAAATTCAGAAGACATATTTTGATGCGGTTTACGGCAGAAACGATCAATACAAATCTTGGCTCACCTACGTAAAGTAACTTCGGTAATCAGGAACAGCATATGACTCAAGCTCAAGTTGTGATGGTGGATGGCAAAGACTTGCCGTTACATTGCCCCACCAATAAAACACCAGCATGGAACTCACATCCACGCGTTTTCTTAGACATTACTAAAACCGGTGAAGCGAAGTGTCCTTATTGCGGCGCAGAGTACAAACTCATTCCCGGCACTGAGCCACACGGTCACTAAGCCTTATCAGCGCCTCCTGGTGAGGCGCTGAGTCGGGATACATTACATGCACGGTATTCTGATCATCGCCCCAAACTGGATTGGGGATGCAGTAATGACACAGCCTTTACTGGCGTCTCTCAAAGCACAATATCCAGAATCAAAAATTGATGTACTAGCCAGTACTTGGGTTGCCCCAATCTATCGCGCCTGCTCTGAAGTACATGAAGTCATCGAAGCAAAGTTTGAGCACAAACAATTGCAGTGGGGCTTACGTAAAGAATTAGCTAACAAGCTCGCGCTAAAAAAATATCAGGCGTGTTTTATATTACCTAATAGCTTGAAGTCAGCGCTGATTCCTTGGCTTGCTAATATTCCCTTTCGAATTGGATATCGCGGTGAGTTGCGCTTTGGCTTAATTAACGTAGCACTAGATAATCCAAGCAAAGTAAATCGGCCGCCGATGGTTGAGCACTATCTTGCATTGAGTCAGCTTTTAAATGGTGAGCAGACTTCACCAGCTACTGACAATCTCACGCCAAAGTTAAATGTATCTTCGATAGCTACCCAATCAGTACAAGCAAAATTAAAAAATATTCATATTGATCAGGCGAATATTTATGTAATGTGCCCTGGCGCAGAGTATGGCCCAACCAAACGTTGGCCAACTGGCCACTTTGCGGAATTGGCGCAAATCATTGTTACCCACAACCCAAACAGTCAAATCATCCTTTTGGGCGGCAAAGGCGATCACTCTCTCGCCCAAGAAATCGAAGCTAAAGTCAAATGCGATGGTCATATCCATAACTGGTGTGGCGACACCTCTCTTGATGAAGCCATTGCCCTAATCGGCATGAGTAAAGCAGTCATCAGCAATGACTCCGGCTTAATGCATGTTGCGGCTGCCCTCAAAACCCCGCAAGTTGCCATTTTTGGTTCGAGTGATCCAGCCCATACCCCACCACTGTCAGACAAAGCTCAAGTCATTTGGTTAAACCTACCTTGCAGCCCATGCCATAAGAGAGAGTGCCCCCTGGGACACCTTAAGTGCTTAAATGACATTTTGCCGGCACAGGTATTCGCTACACTGAGTACATTGCAGCCTTAAACCAGGAAAAGTAAGCCATGCCAAAACTTGCCAGACTCTTTCAAAATGCAGATGATGTTGTTGAGGCGTGGCGTGATGCACTGAGCCATCGTGACGTGCAAAGCGCTCTGGATATTTGGTTGGATGACGATTCCATTACCTGCGTTCTACCTGAAGGGCATCGCCTGACAGGTCATGCAGAAATTCGCGAAGGCTTGGAGCGACTGCTTGCAAAGCAACCTCTTTTTCTAGAGCCTATCGCATGCATTAGCCACTCTGTACTGGGCGCCGCGGTATATGACACTACTGAAGCAGTACATTTACGGGCGGATCAAGTTGAAGCAGAATTTTTCCTCAACATCACACTAGTACTTCTGCAAGATAGTCAGGGATGGCGCATTGCACACTTACACGCAAGTCATTCCACCGAAGAAACCTTCGACGCACCCTCCACACCACACGGCCTGCATTAAACACTATGGATGATCAAGTACTACGGTCACTGATGAAGTGGCCAAATGTGCCTGATTGCTTCGGTTGGCTTGCACTAGATCGTCGCGGCCAATGGCGGATGCGCGATGAGTTTGCCCAACAAAATCGTCTTCCAGGACAAGTGATTAAACATGTCGCTCTTAATGACTTTATTGCTCGCAACTATGCAGGCGATGAACTCGGAAGGTATTTTTTTCAAAATGGTCCGCAGCGCGTTTTTATTACGCTAGATGCCACCCCCTGGATTGCGCGCATTATCCCGAATGCTCAAGGCGATCTATTTCTTACTCAATGTCATAACGTCATTGACCCAGATTCAGCCCTAAGCGATGAAAATGGCAATATTTATATTGTTGGGAAAGTGAACCTAACAATTTATGACAGCAGCAACAGTGGTGATGAAAATAGGCAGTTTCTCAAAAGAGAAACTCAAGCAATTGCTCTTTTGCACGATCACGATCTAGATCATTTTTCTGAGCTGGCCAAACTTCGCGAAGAGGCCTGTAGTTTTGGGGGATCCTGGACTTGGCAAGGAAAGCAGCTGCCACTAGACCCCATACATTCCCAAGAGTTAGCTACACGCTTTCGTTACCAAGCTACACCGCAACCTTAACCGGGAGCTTGCTTACCCTGCTCCTTGAGCTCATCTTGATATTGCCTCTGCATTTCACGCAAACGAGCATCAATACTGGAGCCCTGGTAAAAATCGGCCCCACCAGCTGAGCGAGCAATACGAAGTTGTTCAATTGCTGAAGGCCACGCCCCCTCGAGTGCATATTTTTCACCTAGTGCGTAATGACGCATTGGGACATTTCCAGCCTGATCATAAGACTTGGATAATAAGCTCCACCACACAATTTCATTAGGCTGAGATCTTGTTCGCGCCTTTAGCCAAGTAATCGCATCATTGGTACGACCGAGTCTTAGTTCAGCATTAATCATTGCCGCGCCTGCTGCATAAGATTGTGGATATGCACGCAAAGTGGCTTGGGCAATTTGAAGTGCTTCTTCACTTTTACCTTTAGCCAAAGCTAATTCAGAAGCGGTGACATCCAACGACAGGCTCTGCCTTTGGATCGGCGAGCCTGGCGCACTGGCCTTCTGGGCTAAGTTACGCGCTTGCTGAAGATTGGATTCGGCTTGATCAATTTTTCCCTGACGCTGAGCGATGAGAGCTAAGCCATAGAAACCTTCTAACTGTTTTCCAACTTGAGGCTGCTTACTCAAGCTATCAAAAGTATTTTTTAAGTCATAGAGTCCACTCGAGCTACCGGCCTGCTCCATGCGCGCTCGCGCCTTGATGAAATAAAACTCAACGGAGCTAGGCACGTTGCGCGTTGCCACAGTCCGCGCCCGATCTTGCATATCAGCAATACGATCTGTTGTTAAGGGGTGGGTGCGTACGTAGGCAGGCACGCCTTTATCCATAATGCCAGTAGCCTTTTGTAAACGCTGGAAAAAACCTGGCGCACCATTTACATCGTAACCACTAGCTTCCAGAATCTGAAAGCCAATACGATCAGCTTCACGCTCAGCATCTCTTGAATAAGAGAGTTGATTATTGATAGCAGCTGCTTGGCCGCCCTGCATGAGCCCCGCTGCAGCTTGTGGATTACGAGACATTGCTAAGGCGCCAAGCACCATGCCAGCAATCGCAATCATTGTATTGGTAGCCTGCTTATCCATCTGACGAGCCAGGTGACGCTGTAATACGTGGCCCGTTTCATGCCCCATGACTGAAGCTACCTCAGAATCGGATTCTGCACTCACAATCAGGCCCGTATGAAAACCAATAAATCCTCCAGGCAAAGCAAATGCATTAATGCTGCTGTCCTTAACAGCAAATACCTCGAAGTTATAAGCTCCACTACCCTGCTCGTTTGCGCCTCCAAGCTGTAATTTTTTTGCAGCCTGTAATAAGCGTCGCTCCATCTGATTGAGAAAATCATAAAGAGGTAAATCATTTGAATAATCAGGGTCAGGACGAATCTGGCGCATGATCATTTCGCCATATTTACGCTCATCCACTCGACTTAAGGCATCGCCGCCTGGATCGCCCATATCTGGCAAAACAATTGTTGGCTGACTGCGCAAAGGGCTTCGTGTTGGGGCATTAGCCGGACGCGCATCGGGTGACTGCATAGCTCTGCCAATATTCTGAATAGCAGCAGAATTACCCTCTACAGAAACGTCCCCTGTAGGAGTTGCAGCATAGGCAGGGAACCCAGAAAAAGTTAGTCCCAACGTTAACCAAACGGCTAAAGTGCGGTACAAAAAAGTGGTTTTTGGATCTGACTTTATGTCTTGCATCTCTATATGGTAAAACTTATCCCATGAACAAACTAACTCATTTTGATACCAGCGGGCAAGCCCACATGGTAAACGTTGGCGATAAGCCTAACACCCATCGTATAGCTATAGCTACCGGCAAGATCACCATGCTTCCAGAAACCTTCAAAATGGTCGAAGCTGGTACCCATAAAAAGGGTGATGTACTGGGTATTGCCAGAATTGCCGGCATTCAGGCATCTAAGAGAACATCAGACTTGATTCCTCTTTGCCACCCATTAGCGCTCACCCACGTCAGCCTGGAGTTTCAAACCAACTTCCAAGACAGCAGCATTACCTGTGAAGTGAGAGCAGAAACTACAGGGCCCACTGGCGTAGAGATGGAAGCCCTCACCGCAGTCCAAGTTGCCCTACTCACAATCTACGATATGTGCAAAGCCGTAGACCGTGGCATGGTAATGGGTGATGTGAAACTGCTTGAGAAGAGTGGTGGTAAGAGTGGGGAGTGGAAGGCGGGCTGATCCCGCGCTCCATTCACACTACTTATCTTTTACTACAAAAGAATATAAGACACATAAAACTGCTGCAACCAATCCGGTAACAATAGCTTCGCCCGAAAAGGCGGCTGGATGAGCAACAAAATCAGATGTAGTTGTTGCCAATCCAGTCAATGCTCCAGTGGAATAACGGTTATGCAGCCATTTTTTGGACTCTATAAACGATAGGCAGACCATGACACTGCCAGTAATGCAGCCGGTTCTCAGGGCCGTCTCCCAGTGCGCCAAAGTAATTACGTTCAAATTACCTTGAGCCATAACAAATAAGCAAGCAGGAGTTGCCTCAGATAGACGCCGAAGAAAGATCACTATTTTTTCTTTAATCATCCCTCACTCTCCTTGATTAATAAAATGTAGCCTCATCTTAATCTAGGCACCAGAACTTGCATGGGAAACAGACACCCCGAACCGTCTTATTTTCTTACTTAGCTATTCTGCATTCAGAAGGCAGTAACTGAGAAATCAAGTTAGTTTCCGTTGATCTACATGACCATCCACCAGACCATGTTGAACCCTCTGGCTTTGACAGGTCCAATGGCTTAGGAGCATTAGCATCGGGCTCATTTGTTGGAATAAGGTGCAAAGTGTTCTTACCTTCTGGCGCCACGCTCACTTGGTAATCAATGGCAATTGCTCCCGATGGAGTAATTTCAATCAACTTAACGCTGCGAGTTGGTGTAAATGTAAAGGCCCCATGAGTTGCCTCATCCATCAGCACAGTTCCACGGCTTGCAAAAGCTTCTGTTACGGCCAGCTTAGCGCTGGACGATAAATTCATACCTTCCACAACACGACTTCGAGCAATATAGTCTTGGTATTGGGGCACCGCTACTGCAACTAAGATGCCAATAATGGCTACGACAACCATCACCTCAATCAAGGTAAATCCAGACTCTGATGTTTGATCTTGATGGGTTTTTATATTTTCGAATTGATTATCGATACTCTGCATATTTCTGGCTCCCGAGGTGAAATACCTCATGATCCAGTCTACGCCTTTTGCATTCAAGTGGCGCAGGAAATGAAAAAGCCGGCTATGAAGGCCGGCTTTTTCTGATTCATCTGTAAGAAAATCAATGTGCTTTTGCTGCGTTCTTTTTCTTCAAATAAGTGCCTACCAAAATCACAATAGCGACACCAATTACCTCAAACGCAAGTTTTGCATCGCCTAAGGCGGCTTGAATGCTGTCTTTGATAGCAGGATCATCCACCAACATTCCACCAGCCAGCAGACCTAAAAGGCCAGCACCCAAAGTAATAATGATTGGGAAACGTTCCATTACCTTCAACAACATGGCGCTGCCAAAAATGATCAATGGAATAGACATACCCAAACCAATAACCAACAAGAGCAAACGAGTCTCTTCTGGACCTTTTTGCGCTGCAGCTGCAACAGCCAATACGTTGTCCAAACTCATTACTAGGTCAGCAATCAAGATCGTACGAATAGCAGCCCAGATACTAGTCTTAGCTTCCATATGCTCTTCGCCACCGCTATCAGATAAAAGCTGGATACCGATATAGAGCAATAACAAACCGCCAACAATCTTTAAGTACGGCAAAGTGAGCAATGCTACTGCTGTGATGGTGAGCACTACACGTAAAACAATTGCGGCAGCACTACCCCAGAAAATCGCTTTCTTTTGTTGTGCCGGTGGCAAATTACGTGATGCCAAGGCAATCACAACTGCGTTATCGCCAGATAGCAAAATATTTGCAACGATGATTGATAAAAGCGCCGCCCAAAAGGTGGCGTCAGAAAATGCTGAAAAATCCATGGTGTCTCCTACGTTTCTCTTATGTTTTATTTTATTTTTAACTACTGGGTACTACAAAAAAGGATGCTGTTTTAGCAGCACCCTTTTCCAAAACACTAATTACAACATGGCTTTCAATAAAGCAGCCATTTCTGATGGATTCTTTGTGACTTTGAAGCCACATTCTTCCATTACAGCTAATTTCGCATCCGCAGTATCAGCACCGCCAGAAATCAACGCGCCTGCGTGACCCATACGCTTGCCTGGAGGCGCTGTTACGCCAGCAATAAAGCCAACTACTGGCTTTTTCATATTGTCTTTGCACCAGCGAGCAGCTTCCGCTTCATCTGGACCACCGATTTCACCAATCATGATCACAGCATCTGTCTCTGGATCTTCATTGAACATTCTCATGATGTCGATATGTTTCAAGCCATTGATTGGGTCGCCACCAATACCTACTGCTGTGGACTGGCCTAAACCAATTGCTGTCAACTGACCAACCGCTTCATAAGTCAATGTACCGGAACGGCTAACAACACCAATACGGCCTTTCTTATGAATGTGGCCAGGCATGATACCGATCTTAATTTCGTCTGGGGTGATGAT
The DNA here is from genome assembly GCF_018882245.1 of Polynucleobacter sp. AP-Capit-er-40B-B4. GTDB lineage: Bacteria > Pseudomonadota > Gammaproteobacteria > Burkholderiales > Burkholderiaceae > Polynucleobacter. The sequence goes on from NZ_JACVOV010000002.1 coordinate 421,877, forward strand.
GCCTGGGCAGTTAGGGCCAAGCAATAAAGTCTTCTTGCCGCCAGCAGCTTCTTTTGCATGCATCTTGTTACGGACTTCAAGCATGTCGCGCACAGGAATACCTTCAGTAATACAGATCACAAAGTCGAGGTCAGCCTCAACCGCTTCCCAAATCGCTGCAGCAGCACCAGGAGGCGGAACATAAATTACAGAAGTTGTTGCACCAGTTTGCTGAGCAGCTTCTTTAACAGTCGCATAAATTGGAATGTTAAAAATAGACTCTCCAGCTTTTTTAGGATTTACGCCGGCAACGAAACAATTCTTGCCGTTTGCGTATTCCTGACATTTCTCAGTATGGAACTGACCTGTCTTACCAGTAATACCTTGTGTAATGACTTTGGTGTTTTTATTGATCAAAATAGACATATTGAAATTCCTGGATTATTTGTTTTTGGCAACAGCAGCAACTACCTTAGTAGCGGCTTCAGCCATTGAATCGGCGCTAATAATTGGCAAACCAGAGTCCGCAAGAATCTTCTTGCCCAACTCTTCATTTGTTCCCTTCATACGCACAACCAAAGGTACTGTGAGGTTTACTGCTTTACATGCAGTAACAACACCGTCTGCAATCACATCACAACGCATAATGCCGCCGAAGATGTTTACCAAGATTGCTTCAACACTCTTGTTCTTCAACATGATCTTGAATGCTTCGGTAACTTTTTCTGCTGTAGCGCCGCCACCAACGTCCAAGAAGTTTGCTGGTTCGCCGCCAAACAACTTAATAGTGTCCATAGTGGCCATCGCCAGGCCTGCGCCGTTCACTAAACAGCCGATATTGCCGTCGAGAGAGATGTAAGCGAGGTCAAATTTTGAAGCTTCGATTTCTGCAGCATCTTCTTCATCGATATCGCGATAAGCAACGATCTCTGGATGACGGAACAATGCGTTTGGATCAAAGTTGAACTTGGCATCCAAAGCCTTGATCTTGCCATTACCTTCAAGAATTAATGGGTTGATTTCAACCAATGAAGCATCGGTATCCCAGTAAGTCTTGTAAAGGTTTTTGAATACGTCGCGTGCCATAGGAATAGACGCCTCAGGAACGCCAATACCTTTCGCAACGATGTCGCAATCCGCATCTGTCAAACCAATCATTGGATCAACAAATACTTTGATAATTTTTTCTGGATGAGATTCAGCAACTTCCTCAATATCCATACCGCCTTCGCTAGAAGCCATGATCACATTCTTTTGTGTGCCACGATCTGTAACGATACTGAAGTAGTACTCTTTTTTAATATCAGCGCCATCTTCAATTAAGAGGCGATTTACTTTTTGACCTTCTGGTCCAGTTTGATGCGTCTTGAGCTGCATGCCCAAAATTTCAGAAGCATATTTCTTTACTTCGTCCATGCTTCTCGCCAACTTCACGCCGCCGCCTTTACCGCGACCGCCAGCATGAATCTGCGCTTTTACAACCCATACTGGGCCACCTAATTTTTCAGCAGCTTTAACTGCCTCATCAACACTAAATGCAGGAATGCCGTTAGGAACAGGCACATTAAATTGGCGAAGGAGTTCTTTGCCTTGGTACTCGTGAATTTTCATAATTACTCCGAAACGGTATCTTTTTTAGCAAGCGATGAGGATTAGTAAAACCGATGTTGCCTTGATCCCATGCTTACCCTAGAAATAGCTAAATTAGCCAATTTTGAATAAATGTGAGCGGCTTGACCGACTCCATAAGTCTATCATGCTGCAACGCCGCAAATAGCGTTGCCTGATCCGTAATTGCCCTAATCAGGGGTCTGACCGCCAATGACCTTGGCAACAATCTCCGACCCAAATCCCTTGGAAGCCAGAAACCGATACTGTCTTGCTTTTTCCTTTTGGTCCTGGGGGCGAACACCGTATTTTCTAGCCCAAAGATCAAAAGCGCGCTGAAATTCGGTCTCTTTGAGAGCCACAAGGAGTTTTGCCGACTGCTTGGAATCAACGCCAGCCTTTTCAAGCTCATCGGCAATCTTTCTCGTGCCATACCGCTCGCTACGGCGACGAACCAAAGCTTCTGCAAAACGCTCGTCAGACAACCAGCCACGAGCCTCAAAATCATCCAAGACCGCCTCAATCTGGGTATCCCTCGATTCTGGGGTTTGTTCCGCCTGCGCTCCACCTAACTTACCCCACCTGGCCTCTGATTCAGCCAATTTAACGGCTAAGCCCTTGCGGCTATATTCCCGCTGCGACAAAAGGCGCAAAGCCCGAGCTTTGAGGCTCGGGCTTTGTTTGACTTTTTTATTGCTCGTTAATTCTGACATTCAATTATTCAAGAACTTATTCGACTTCCTCTTCGCTCAGCACATCAGTAACCACTGCTGAACCAGATTTAACACCTAATTTCTCACGAATTTTTGCTTCAATATCTTTGGCAATAGCTGGGTTCTCTTTCAAGAACTCACGCACATTATCTTTGCCTTGACCAATGCGGTCGCCGTTGTAGCTATACCATGAGCCTGATTTTTCAACGAGGTCTGCCTCGACACCCATATCAATAATTTCACCCTCTCTAGAAATGCCAGCACCGTACATGATGTCAAAGATAGCTTCGCGGAATGGAGGAGACACTTTGTTCTTAACAACCTTCACACGAGTTTCATTGCCAACAACCTCATCACCTTTTTTGATGCTACCAATACGACGGATATCTAAGCGCATGGAGGCGTAGAACTTCAGCGCATTACCGCCAGTAGTGGTTTCTGGAGAACCAAACATCACACCAATCTTCATGCGAATCTGGTTAATGAAGATCACGGTAGTGTTGGTACGCTTGATCGCGCCAGTTAACTTACGCAAAGCTTGACTCATCAAACGAGCTTGTAGGCCTGGTAAAGAATCGCCCATGTCGCCTTCAATCTCAGCTCTTGGAACCAAAGCAGCAACCGAGTCAATTACGATCAAATCAATAGAGCCGGAACGAACCAATGCGTCAGCAATCTCTAATGCTTGTTCGCCAGTATCTGGTTGAGAGATCAAAAGATTATTTACATCAACACCAAGGCGTGATGCGTACTGCACATCCAATGCATGCTCAGCATCGATAAACGCGCAAGTGCCGCCAAGTTTTTGCATTTCTGCAATCGCGTGCAATGTGAGTGTTGTTTTACCGGAAGATTCTGGGCCGTAGATTTCAATCACGCGACCACGTGCGAGGCCACCAACTCCAAGAGCGATATCCAATCCGAGTGATCCACTAGAAACTACCTGAATATCTTCGCTAATTTCAGCATCGCCCAATCGCATGATTGAGCCTTTACCAAATTGCTTCTCAATTTGCGCCAGTGCTGCTGTTAGTGCTTTTTGCTTGTCTCCGCTCATTCCTTCAAATTCTGAAGAGGCTGATTTTCTTTTGTCATCCAAGGCCATTTTTGATTCCCTTTTCGCTATGTACTGGGCTTTTTCCCGAAGTTTTATCTACTGTGTAACAACTTAGGAGTTACTGTATATAAAAACAGTGGTATTTGCAAGCGACTTTTAAGCCGAATTTACGGATTTTTTACTAAGCTGCGTATGATTGGCTCGATCCCAATAGAAAAAGAGGGGGATGGCTACAGCCCAGACCACCCCAACGAGGATAAATCCAGTGATTTGACCGCCTGGACCCCAAGCTCCAGCCCCCATCCGAATACCCGCTTCGTAGGACATTGGACCTGCAATACCGCCTAAAACAGCCCCTAAAACAGGCCTGCCTCGCAACCAGCTCAAAGAACCATTGATGGTAGTTGCCACCAAAACCCACAAAACCCACATCCATAAGGGTGATAAATACGGTGATGGCCAGTCATCCCGAAAATCCAGATAGCCTAAATGCATGATGAGGGTGTCAGCCACCAAGCCAAAGATAAAAGCTTTGAGTAAAAGGCTAATTTCTGTTTTTGGGAAGGGTGAACGCCAGGCATGGAAGGCAATATAGGCCATGGTAGCGATAACCGCCCAAAGCACCTGTTTATTGGCTGCACCCAGTACACAGGCAAACCAACCAAGCTGGAAAATAACAAAGTTCCAAAATTTAGCCATACCCAGCACCCTAAGAAAAAGGCCACTGCCGAGGGGCAATGGCCTTTAGATTTGGTGGCGAATCAGGGATTTGAACCCCGGACCTGCGGATTATGATTCCGTCGCTCTAACCAGCTGAGCTAATTCGCCGAACTCGCTATTGTAAATGATCAGCATCCATCTGTCTAAAGGAAACAGAGGGGGCACCCCTACACCCTAATATAACCACTATTTAATCTGAAATGTGCTTACAGCCTCTTCTCGGCCATAAAGGACATTAAATTCAATTTTCTTAGCCAAAAAGAGCTTCTTTAGCACTTCGTCCTTATTGTCAAAAACAATTGCTGTTTGTTCCGGATAGTGGGAAAAAGGGTCGCTATTAACGTCCACCACAATCCCATCAATCTTGATCTGTTTAATAGAGCGCTTATAGAGTTTGTCTGGACGTATAAATATGAGTCGCTTTACATACTTGTCCAATACGAGCTTTTGCCCTTGCTCATTAATCTTATAGTAGTAGACCAACTCTTCTTTGCCATTGGCAGTCATGTCACGCTCTTCATCCCATTTGGCCAAAGCTGTTTGACTAATGAATAGACTCAAAAATAGAGTGGCAACTACTTTATAAAAGTGCATCATTTACTTTCTTCAATCGATACTTTCATCTTATCAGTCATTTTCATTTATGCGCCTCTTATCTATCTCCGTAGGAAAAGTTGCCCCATTGTTTGGCAACCATCACCCTGACTACAAATCTGTTGCCTCAGCAATACGCAAGAAAGTAGTGAGTGATTTAGAAAATCCTGCCTCTGTTGAAATTAATAAGCTTGGCATTAAGGGTGATGAGCAGGCAGACTTATCGGTACACGGCGGCATTGAGAAAGCAATTTATGTTTATCCTGCAGAACACTATGCGTTCTGGAATGAACTACTTACTCGCGAGACGAAACAGCCTGTGCATTTAGAGCATGGCGCTATCGGTGAAAACTTTACCATTAAAGGCTTGCTAGAAACCGAGGTTTTTGTTGGCGATCGACTGCAAATTGGAGATTTAGAATTTTCAGTTGTGAAGCTGCGTGAACCCTGCTTTAAATTTAACGCTGCGATGCGTTACAAAGGCGCTGCAAAAGCTATGCTGCAGTCTGGCTTTAGTGGCTGGTATTTACGGGTATTGAAAACTGGAACAATTTCTGCTGGAGCAGAAATTGTACTCATCCCAGGCCCAAGAGAAACTTCTATCGCCCAACAAAATCAAAAGCTTCTAAACAATCGCAATCAAAAAGATTTGTGGGAATAAAAAAACCCGACCATTTCTGATCGGGTTTCTTATTTGTTACAGACTAAAGAAGCTTAGTCACGTGCGTAGATATCTACGTCTTTGGTTTCTTTAACAAACAGTGTACCGATTACCAATGTCATCGCAGCGATGATGATTGGGTACCAGAGACCGTAGTAAATGTTACCGTTTTGCGCAACCAAGGCAAAGGAGATCGTTGGCAACAAGCCGCCGAACCAACCGTTACCAATATGGTATGGCAATGACATAGAAGTGTAACGAATGCGAGTTGGGAACATCTCAACCAGCATCGCAGCGATTGGACCATAAACCATGGTTACCAAGATCACCAAATAAACCAACAAGAGCAATACAGCAACGTAGTTAATTTGTGCTGGATCAGCTTTAGCTGGATAGCCAGCAGCATTCAACGCATCACGAATTTGCTTCTTGAACTCAGCATCTTTAGCCTTCAAATCTGCTGGAGCCATCCCTTTTGCTGAGTAACCAGTGATTTCTGTATCACCGATCTTCACAACAGCTGTACCGCCGGCTGGGCCAGGGATTGTGCTGTAGCTTGCAGAGTTAGACGCCATCACTTGTTTTGCGATATCGCAAGAACTTGTGAACTTCGCAGTACCTGTTGGGTTGAACTGGAATGTACATTCGTTCACGTCAGCAGTAATAGTTGCTGGTGAAGTTGCCATTGCCTTTTCTAACGCTGGGTTAGCAAAGTGAGTCAAAGCATTAAATACGGAAACTGGTGTATTTGGGATGTAAGTAATGATTGCCAAGAGCAAGCCGCCCATGATGATCACTTTACGGCCGATCTTGTCAGACCATGCACCAAATACTACGAAGAACGGTGTGCCAATTACCAATGAAGCAGCAATCAACAAGTTCGCAGTCTTAGCATCTACTTTCAACACTTGTGTGAGGTAGAACAAAGCGTAGAACTGACCTGTGTACCAAACCACCGCTTGACCTGCAACCAGACCAAACAATGCCAAGATAACAATCTTCAAGTTCTTCCACTGACCGAATGACTCGGACAAAGGAGCTTTTGACAATTTACCCTCTTCTTTCATCTTCTTGAAAGCTGGAGACTCATTCATGGACAAACGAATCCATACAGAGATCGCCAACAATGCGATAGAAGCGATGAAAGGAATACGCCAGCCCCAAACATCAAAGTCTGGACCAGTGAATTCACGTGTGAACAAAATCACGAGCAAGGAGAGGAACAAACCTAAAGTAGCAGTTGTTTGAATCCAAGCTGTGTATGCACCACGACGACCGTGAGGAGCATGTTCTGCAACATAAGTAGCAGCACCACCGTACTCACCGCCCAAAGCCAAACCTTGAAGCATACGCAATGCGATCAAGATAACTGGAGCAGCAACACCGATAGTTGCGTAGTTAGGCAGAATACCTACGATGAAGGTTGCGCCACCCATTAACAGGATGGTGACCAAGAACGTATATTTACGTCCGATCAAATCGCCTAAGCGACCAAACACCAACGCGCCAAATGGACGCACGATGAAACCAGCAGCAAACGCTAACAAAGCGAAAATGAAGGCTGAGCCTGCATCTAAGCCTGAGAAAAACTGCTTGGCAATAACGGCAGCCAAAGAACCGTAAAGATAAAAGTCGTACCACTCAAAAACCGTACCTAAAGAGGAAGCAAAAATAACTTTGCGTTCTTCAGCGGTCATTGGGGCTGCTTTAGTTGATGTTGACATCAGTAGCTCCTAACTATTTTTATTAAATAAAAAACAACGGGTCGATTATGCTTTGAAAAAAACCAAAGAAATCCACTAGTTAGGGTAATTCCCCATCAAATTAACTCGGGGTTTTCCCGAGAAATGTGGATTTGATGCAACGCATTTAAGCCATGATGAGGCAAGGGTTAAGCACTAATTTAAAGCGGCACGCCCAGGTGAGGTGCATTTCTGTAAATCAGAGTGCAACCCATCAAAAACACACTTGTTGTACTTCGTTTTAATTGATCTAGAAGTAAGTAAAAAGGCATAGCAAAAAAATGCCGCCAAATAATCAATAAACAAGGAGCAAGGCAAATGAAAAGACGTGACTTTTTAGGTAAGGCTGCAGTTGGCGCAGCCGCAGGCGTATTGGCTGCACCAGCAATTGCACAATCCATGCCAGAAGTGAAGTGGCGCTGTGCATCCAGTTTCCCCAAAAGCTTAGACACTATTTATGGTGGTGGTGAATTTATTGCCAAACGGGTGGCAGCGCTAACCGATGGCAAGTTTCAGATTCGCATCTTCGGTGCTGGCGAAATCGTTCCGGCATTCGGCACAGTTGATGCAGTGCAGCAAGGCACAGTGGAATGCACACATACTGCCGGCTACTATTTTGTTGGCAAAAATAAAACTTTTGCTTTTGATACTACCGTCCCATTTGGCATGAACCAGCGCCAACAAAATGCTTGGATGTACTGGGGTGGTGGCTTGAAACTGCAACGCGAGTTCTTGCGCGACTACAACATCATTTCTTTCCCAGCAGGTAACACCGGAACCCAGATGGGCGGCTGGTTTAAAAAGCCTGTAAAAACCGTTGCGGATCTTAAAGGTCTCAAAATGCGTATCGCCGGACTTGGCGGTGAAGTGATGTCTCGCCTCGGCGCAATTCCACAACAAATCGCTGGTGGTGATATTTACCCAGCCCTTGAAAAAGGTGTGATTGATGCTGCTGAGTGGGTCGGTCCATACGACGATGAAAAATTAGGCTTTTACAAAATTGCCCCCTACTACTACTACCCAGGATGGTGGGAGGCTTGCTCGATGTATTCCATGTACGTCAACATCAAGGAATGGGAAAAGTTACCAAAGCAATATCAAGAAGCATTGGCCTCAGCATGCGCCGAATGCAACATCGACATGATGGCTGAATACGACTACAAAAACCCAATCGCCTTACAAAGCTTAATTAAGAATGGTGTCAAGTTGCAGTCTTACTCCACAGAAATTATGAAAGCCGCATCAAATGCAGCCTTTGAAATGTATGAGGAAGAGGCTGCCAAGAATCCATCGTTCAAGAAGATTTACGAGCCTTGGAAGAAATTCCGCAACGATCAAATGCTGTGGAACAAGGTTGCCGAACAAACCCTCATGAGCTTCATGCTAACTAATCCTGTCAAATAAACTTTAAGCGAGTAACTGAAATGCCAAAACAATTTTTAGTTTTTGCAAATTTCGTTGATCGCCTAAATGACCGTTTTGGAGTTTTAGCAAGCTGGATGGTTCTTATCGCCGTACTGGTTAGCACTGCAAATGCGCTAATCCGGTACGGCTTTAACATCAGCTCAAACGGTTGGTTAGAAGCGCAATGGTATTTGTTTGCTGGCATGGTGATGTTTGGTGCAGCCACCACATTTCGCCTGAATGAGCACGTGCGTGTTGATGTGCTCTATGCCTTATATCCCAATAAAGTACGCCTCTGGTTGGACTTTTGGGGGGGAATTATTTTCTTCCTACCAATGACCATCATTATTGGCTACTACTCTTGGGAATTTTTTATTACCTCGGTAATTCAAAACGAAACCTCGAGCAATCCAGGCGGTCTTATTCGTTGGCCCGTGCGCGGCATCATTACTTTGGGATTTTTCTTATTAACACTCCAAGGTATTTCAGAAATCATCAAGCGCTACGCAGCCATTATTGGCATGATTCAAATCGATCCTAAATACGAAAGACCTCTCCAATGATTAGCCAAGATTTAATGGCCCCCATCATGTTTGGGGGTCTCATTGTATTTTTATTAATTGGATATCCTGCAGCGTTTTCTCTTGGCGCCGTTGGCTTATTCTTCTCTTTCATCGGTATTGAGATGGGCATGTTTCAGCCCACCTTCTTGCAAGCATTACCTGACCGGGTATTCGGCATTTTGTCGAACGATCTTCTACTCTCTATCCCATTCTTTACCTTCATGGGTGCCATTCTGGAGAAATGCGGATTAGCAGAAGATATGCTCGAAGGATTAGGTCAGTTATTTGGCCCGATCCGTGGTGGCTTAGCCTATGCCGTCATCATTGTTGGCGCGATTCTTGGTGCTATTACTGGAACTGTGGCGGCCTCTGTTATTGCGATGGGATTAATTTCTCTTCCAGTGATGCTTCGCTACGGATACAACCCGCGTGTTGCTACTGGTGTGATAGCGGCATCAGGCACGATTACCCAACTCATTCCGCCATCACTCGTTTTAATTGTGTTGGCTGACCAGTTAGGCAAATCTGTTGGCGATATGTATGCTGGAGCTATTGGACCATCCATTATCCAAGTAGTCCTGTTCTGCTTATTCATCTTCTTCCTGTCAATTTTTAGACCGCAGGATGTACCGGCACTACCGCCAGAAGCGCGCCCAAAAATTGACTGGAAACTACTCCGAAAGATTTTGTGGGGAATCATCCCTTCCATCGCACTCATTTTCTTAGTGCTTGGAACTATCTTGATGGGTCTTGCTACACCTACCGAAGGTGGCGCGATGGGCTCAGTTGGTGCTTTAATTCTCGCTGCTATGAACAAGCGTCTACAAAAGCCCTTGGTCTGGGAAGCAATGACTTCCACTATGCGCATCAATGCCATGGTGATCTTCATTCTGATTGGCTCCACTGTCTTTGGCTTGGCATTCCGTGGTGTGGATGGAGACCTTTGGATTGAGCATCTCTTGTCAGGTCTACCAGGCGGTCAGGTTGGCTTCTTAATTGTGGTGAACTTGTTTGTCTTCTTCTTAGCCTTCTTTTTGGATTATTTTGAAATTGCTTTCATCATCATTCCATTGTTGGCTCCGGTTGCAGAAAAGCTCGGCATTGACTTAATTTGGTTTGGCGTTCTTCTTGGAGCCAATATGCAGACCTCTTTCATGCATCCGCCATTTGGATTTGCATTATTCTATTTACGAGGTGTGGCACCGAAATCACTAAAGAGCTCCGATATTTATTATGGAGCCCTGCCGTGGGTTGGCCTGCAACTGATTCTGGTAGCGATCATTATTTTTATCCCAGAAACAGTGACCTACTTTGTAGATAAGCCAGCTGTTGCAATTGATGCCAATGGACCATCTATTGATCCACTGGCCGGAGTCGAACAAAATGAAATTACCGTAGACTCCAGTGCAGATATCGAGCGGCAATTGCGAGAAAATAAATAGCTATAACAAATAGCAAAATAAAAAATAGAGGGGATTTACGATGCAAGCAAAGTGGGGTATTCGGGGGATGGCGGTAGCACCGCACTCTCTCGCTTCTGAATCAGCTTTAGCAGTTCTTCGTGAGGGCGGCAATGCATTAGAAGCAATGGTGGCGGCTGCCGCTACCATTGCCGTTGTCTACCCCCATATGAACTCCATTGGTGGCGACTCTTTTTGGGTCATTCACTCACCCGGCAAGGCCATGGGCGGTATCGATGCTTGTGGCGCTGCTGCTGGCCTAGCTACCAAGCAATGGTATGCGGAGCGCGGTATTACTAAAGCAATTCCTTTTAGAGGATCGATTGCTGCAAATACGGTTGCCGGAACGATCTCAGGCTGGGGCGCTGCTCACAAACTTTCAAAGCAAGGTTTAGGTGGCAAGATTCCCTTATCCCGCCTATTGGCTGATGCAATTCATTACGCAGAAGCAGGTGTGCCTGTTACTTATAGTCAGTCTAGTTTGACAGAAAAGAAACGGAAAGAGTTAAGCCCGATTCCAGGATTTTCCGAAACATTTTTGGTTAATGGCAAAGCACCTTCGGTTGGCAGCATCTTTAAGCAAGAGCGTCTTGCGAAAACTTTGCGACAAATTGCAGAAAAAGGAACGGATGATTATTACCGCGGCGATCTTGCTCAATTACTTGCAAAAGAATTAACTGATATTGGCAGTCCTTTGCGTTTAGATGATTTGCAACGTCATCACGCAAAACTCATTGATCCTCTTGAGCTAAAACATAGTCTGGGCAAGGTATACAACATGATTCCGCCTACCCAAGGCGTTGTCTCCTTAATGATTATTGGCATCTTGGATCAGCTGAACTTAAAACGTTTCAAAGTTGATAGCCCAGAGTATGTGCATCATTGCGTTGAAGCTACCAAGCAGGCATTTAAGATTCGTGATCAATTTGTCACGGACCCTGCGTATATGACTAAGAATGCGCAGTCTTTCCTGGCGCCTGCATTCCTGAAAAAACTTGCTAAGAATATCGACCCCAATAAAGCTTTACCTTGGGGCCAAGGCAAAGGACCAGCAGATACGATTTGGATGGGCGTCATTGATGGCGATGGCAATTGCGTTTCGTTCATACAAAGTATTTATCACGAGTTTGGCGCTGGAATTGTGCTGCCAAAATCTGGTGTGAATTGGCAAAACCGTGGTTGCAGTTTTTCACTTGATCCAAATACACTCAATCATCTTGAGCCCTATCGCAAACCATTCCACACGTTGAATCCGGCGATGGCTTTATTCAAGGATGGTCGTTCTATGGTTTATGGAACTATGGGTGGTGATGGTCAACCGCAAACGCAATGCGCAGTCTTTACTCGCACTGCCACTTACGGCTTAGACCCACAAGATGCTATTAGCCGTCCACGCTGGTTGCTCGGTCGCACTTGGGGTCAAACGAGCGATAGCTTAAAACTTGAGTCTCGCTTTAGTCCTTGGGTTGCAAAAGAACTGCATGCCTTAGGTCACGAGATTGAAATGCTCGATGCATTTGATGAAACGGTAGGGCATGCGGGTTGCATTATTCGCGACCCATCGGGTACTTTGCGCGGAGGATGGGATCCTCGCAGCGATGGTGCGGTTAGCGCGTTTTAGTAATAAACATTTTAGGCACGCGCAGATCCCAATAAATAGCGGCTGCGCGTAGCCCAAAAATACCGAGCATACAAATCACAGAACCTTCAACTACATACTGTGGCAAGAAGTTCAGCACCAAAACATAAGCAACGCAACCCAAGGTCACCGGTATCGCATAGAGTTCATGCGACATGATTAACGTTTTTCTGCCGGCAAGCACATCACGCAACAGGCCACCACCGATCGCAGTAATTAACCCCAAGATGACTGGTGCAACAGGTAAGCCAAAATCCATATTCCATGCTTTATCCGCACCCTGAATTGCAAATAGTGCAGCACCAAAACCATCGATGTACAACATCCAGCGATAAATTTGCGGTTGGGTAAAAAAAGATTCTGCGAAAAATGTCAGCACGCTTGCACCTAAGGCAAGCCATACATATATTTGATTGGCTGACCAAAAAGTGGGAACTTCTAAAATAATGTCGCGAATAGTCCCCCCACCAATTGCGGTAATCAATCCGAGAACCAAAACACCAAACAGATCCACACCACGATCTGCAATGGCCAAAACCCCCGTGACGGCAAAGGCCATGGTTGCAATGATGCCGATCCAGAAACTAATCTCTTCCATAGCAATGAGTCTAAAGCACTTTGCTTGAGCCCTAACTTAAATGACCATTCTGAATATACTGTTAGCTATGAGCTCAGATAAGGTATTGATATGACCCCCAGGCTATACAGCTTTTGGCGCAGCTCTGCTGCCTTTCGTGTGCGTATCGCCCTTAACCTTAAGGGCATGAACTACGAAACCATTCCAGTTCACCTCAGTAAAAATGGTGGAGAGCAACTGGATGAGATCTATAGCAGCAAAAATCCTAATCGCTTGGTGCCTTTATTTGAAGATGACCATAAAAGTATTCATCAATCTTTGGCAATCATTGAGTATCTTGAAGAAGTTCAGCCTGAGCTAGCACTTCTCCCTAAGCTTGCGATTGATCGAGCTTGGGTGCGGTCTGTTGCAATGGATATCACCAGCGACATTCATCCGATTAATAACGTTCGCGTACTGCGGTACCTCATCAAGAAACTTGGTATTAGCAGTGAATCTAAAGATGAGTGGTACCAGCACTGGGTCAAAGTTGGACTAGAGAGCATTGAAAAACAATTAAGCAATGACTCTAGGGTGGGGATGTTTGCCTACGGCGATCAACCAGGCTTGATTGATATCTGCTTAGTGCCTCAGTTATTTAATGCATTAAGCGCAAAAGTAGATGTGAGAGCCTACCCCACACTCATGAGCATTTTTCATGAATGTATGAAGTTGCCTGCTTTTATTGATGCATCCTGGGAAAACCAAATCGATGCGGAAGGTTTAAACCCTATTGCTCCACCAAAGAAATAATGAGAGCGTGAGCAAAGAGCTCACTGTTGTGATCAGTACCACTCTAGAAATAATGCTGCCATCAGCCTTGTAATACTGGGCCAACATAAAGGGTCCCGTGCCAGTGGGGAGCGCACTCAAAATCACAATGGCGCTTACCCATAAATCAGACAAGCCCAATATCGGACCGGCAATCATCCAGGCAATCAATGGCTGCAGAATTAATTTTGCCAAACTAATGCCCCATGCTCTTATTGGAGCAGCAGTACTTTTTTGCATCAGAAACAAACCAATCGAAACCAAAGCGCATGGCGTAGAAGCAGCCGCTAAAAATGAAATGACTTGGGCAACTGGATCATACAAAGTGAATTCGCTAGAAGCCCATGCCAAACCAGCAACTGGAGCAACCAGCAATGGATTCGTGCATAAGGATTTAGCGACACTCCATCCGATCTCATGCGACTTCTTGTGCGACAAGATACCAATCTCAATAAATACTGTTGCCAAGGCAAACATCACGAACACAATAAAAGTGGAGATAATGGCTGGAGCCAGCCCATCTTGCCCAAGAGCAAGTGCACACAATGGAATGCCCATGTATCCAGTGTTTGAATAAGAGGCGCTGAGGCCATCAAAGCTGGCGGCCGCTAAGTCGCGGTGACGTATCCAGCTCACTAAAAGCACTAAGGCAAAAACAATTAAGCAGCTCAGAAAAAACGCAGCGATAAAACCTGGTTGCCACAATGTTTGCCAGCCGCTATTAGCGGCAAAGTTAAAGAGTTGTGCAGGCAAAGCCAACCAAACAACAAATCGATTTAACTCAGTTGATGCATTGATGCCCAACTTGCCAGTGCGCCCACCAAGATACCCAATCAGAATGAGTAAAAAGACAGGCAGGACTACATTAAATACGTAGAGCAAAATTCAACTGTGGTTAGGAAATCTTTTTCAGCGTCTTGGCGTAACGCTGTGCATTTTTAACGTAACGCCCAGCGATGTCGTGAATGCCAGCGATTTGCTCTGCAGTCAGCTCTTTCACCGCTTTTGCTGGAGTGCCTAAAATCATAGAGCCGTCCGGAAATTCTTTTCCTTCGGTCACCAGAGCGCCGGCGCCCACTAGGCAGTTTTTGCCAATCTTGGCGCCATTCAAAATCACTGCGCCAATACCAATTAAGCAGCCATCGCCAATCTGGCACCCATGCAGCATTACCTGATGTCCAACAGTGACACCCTTACCAATAATGAGCGGGTAGCCAGGATCGGTATGCAAAATAGAGGCGTCTTGCACATTGCTACCTTCGCCAACTTGAATGAGATCGTTATCGCCACGGATAACAACTTTGGGCCAGATGCTCGCATCTTGATGGAGTTCAACTTTACCGATCACTTCTGCGCTCTCGGCAACCCAAGCGCCCTCCGCTAATTGAGGGGCATTTCCGTCTAGTTCAAATATAGCCATGACTCATTATAGGTATGAATCAGGCTATAGATGAACAGCCTTGCACTAAAAATCCATTACCAGTTAGGTTCGCGATCAGGTGTTGAGGAAATGCGATGCACACTTAAATCAGCGCCCTCGAACTCCTCTTCTTGAGACATACGAATACCTAAGGTCGCCTTCAGGGCGCCGTATACGACAAAACCACCGATCAGTGCGATACCTACACCTAACGCGCTACCAATCAGCTGCCCGCTAAAAGTGATGCCACCGAGACCACCAAAAGCTTTGGTACCAAAAATACCTGCGGCTAGACCGCCCCATAAACCGCACAAACCGTGCAATGGCCAAACACCAAGAACATCGTCTAACTTCCAGCGGTTCTGAACCAAGGTAAACATATATACAAACAATCCACCAGCAACTAAACCAACAAACAAAGCGCCAAGCGGGTGCATTAAGTCTGATCCAGCACAAACTGCTACCAAGCCAGCGAGAGGGCCGTTATAGGTAAAACCTGGATCGTTTCGGCCAACTACCCAAGCAGCTAATGTGCCACCAACCATCGCCATTAAGGAGTTCATTGCAACCAAGCCACTGATCTTGTCGATTGTTTGCGCGCTCATCACGTTAAAACCAAACCAACCTACCGCCAAAATCCAAGCACCTAAAGCCAAGAAAGGAATGCTTGATGGTGGATGAGCAGAAATTTGACCTTCTTTTGTATAGCGACCACGGCGAGCGCCCAAAAGAATAACAGCCGGCAAGGCAATCCAGCCGCCCACTGCATGCACCACAACTGAACCAGCAAAGTCATGGAACTCTTCGCCAGTTAAGCCTTTAATCCAAGCCTGAATACCATAGTGTTGATTCCATGCAATACCCTCGAAGAAGGGATACACAAAACCAACCAAGATAAAAGTGGCAATCAGCTGAGGATTAAATTTAGCGCGCTCTGCAATGCCGCCTGAAATAATTGCCGGAATAGCTGCAGCAAAAGTAAGTAAGAAGAAAAACTTCACTAACTCATAACCATTCTTCTCGGCGAGTAACTCTGCACCAGAGAAAAAGTTCACGCCATAAGCAATGCTGTAACCAATAAAAAAATACGCAATCGTTGAGACTGCAAAATCCACCAAGATTTTTACCAAAGCATTCACTTGGTTTTTCTTGCGAACAGTTCCCAACTCTAAGAACGCAAAGCCGGCATGCATGGCAAGAACCATGATTGCACCGAGCAAGATGAATAAAGCATCGCTACCTGTTTTCAAAGTTTCCATGAAATTTCCCCTCTTATTTTTTGCATCATTATGGGGAATTAAAAAACCCAAAGAAGTGCGAGTTGCACCTATTTAGTGCATTAAATAGGCATATTTATGGTTTATCATCATTTTTACATACACCTAAGGGAGAACCCATGAAGAAATTCCTCATTGCTTTGGCTGCTTTATCCGCTTTTTCAGGCCTTGCTCAAGCACAAGAAACTATCAAAGTATTAAGCACTCAAGAACTCGCTAATGTTTGCAAGCTCCCTGCAAGCCCAGAATCACGCAGCTTTTGTATTGGCTTTACCACCTCTGTTTATGAGACTTATTTAGCCACTCGTCATCCACAACGTGCAAAGCCATTTATCTGCGTAAAGCAACCAGCTCCAGCACGTGATGAAGTAATCGCTGACTTTGTTAAGTTTGCACAAAGTACTCCACAAGTTGCTGACAAACCAGCGGCGGGTGTTTTCTTAGGCTTCTTAGCTTCACGCTTCCCTTGCGCTAGAAAATAATTCCAGCGACTTAGCCAAACTAATACACTTTTAAAGGATCAGTTGAGATGAAAAAAATTATCGCAATTACCGCAGCAACTTTAGCAATCGGTGGTTGCTCAAATATGAGCAACACTGAGCAACGTACACTCTCAGGCGCTGGCATTGGCGCAGCAGCTGGTGCCGTTGGCACTGCAATCTTCCACGGCAACCCTATCTGGGGTGCAGTTGGTGGCGCAGCAGTTGGCGCGGCTTCTGGCTATGTATACGATGCTTACAAGAAAGATCAAGCAGCTGAATACAACTCTGGCTATAACGCTGGGAAAAATAATCAGCCTGCTAAGGCACCGAATTAAGTCATTCAGTTCCGCTTGAACCCAGGCCGATTAAGGCCTGAGTAAGAAATACAACCCAGCTCGTATTAATTTACCAGCTGGGTTTTTATTTGGATCTGCCCAGCAAGTGCTTTATGAATTGGGCACTTATCTGCAATCTCCAACAAGCGCTCTTTTTCTTCTGAGCTTAAATTTCCTAGTAATTGAATCTCGCGTGAAAATGTCTCAACCTCATTTACTCGCTCGATATCTACAGTCACAATAGCATTTTCTAAATTCATTGCCTTGCGACCAGAATACATTTTCAAAGTCATTGATGTGCAAGCGGCTAAGGCTGCACCAAGATATTCATGAGGACTAGGTCCGGTCCCCTCACCACCTTTAGAGGTTTCTGCATCCGATAAAAAATGTAGATCCCCAGCAGTCAATTTCTGCTGAAGTGGACCATCGCCAAACTGTGACACGACTTTTCTCATAAAGATCCTAAATAAATAATTAATACCTGAGCACGATTAAAGATGACTTTAACCGGAATGGGGTTTGCTTGCTTTTTCCACTGTCGGTAATTGCGCCTTCTTCCAGGCACTAAAACCGCCCTCCAAATGACAAATATTTGGAACGCCCATTCTCTGAAGCGTTTGAGTTGATAGAGCGGAGCGCCAGGCGGAGGCGCAATACAAAATAATCCGCCTTCCTTCGCCGAAAATTGACTTGTAATAAGGACTTTCGGGATCAACCCAGAATTCCAACATGCCTCTGGGAGCATGAAAAGCATTGGGAATCATGCCCTCTCGCTCTAATTCACGAACATCACGAATATCTACAAACACCACATTGGGGTCTGTTAATAATTGCTGCGCTTTTTCCATTGGCAGAGTCTCGATTTCAGCCATTGCACTCTGAATGAGCTCTTGATATCCAATCTTTAATTTCACCAAAATCTCCCAAATTAACAATGCCTCATTTTTATCAACTACCTGCTACCATTCTGCTATGAACTTTACCCCTATTGAACTTGGTGCAAGCGTTATTTTTGCAACTGCAGTTTTGCATACTTTTTGTACTGGTTATTTTGAATCCATTGCAAAGAAATCACCGCGGCATGCTGGGCTTTGGCACCTTCTTGGGGAAGTGGAAATCGTTTTTGGCTTTTGGGCTGCTATCTTGGTTATTTTTATCTCTCTACAGAGTGACTTAAGTACCGCCAAAGACTTTCTAAATAAGCGCAACTTCACAGAGCCACTGTTTGTTTTTGCGATCATGATTGTGGCCGGTACAAAGCCAATCTTGTACTTTGCCACCAATATTCTGCATTCCCTATCTAAGATAGTTCAATTGTTATTGCGCACAAGAAGCGCTCCTGCTTTATATTTTCTTACCCTGGCAATCACTCCGCTTTTAGGTTCATTCATCACTGAGCCCGCGGCCATGACTTTGGCAGCCTTTCTACTGCGCGATTTGGTCTATCGCCATAAATGCTCTACAGCCCTGCTTTTTGGAACGCTTGGTGTTCTCTTTGTCAACATCTCTATTGGTGGAACACTCACCAACTTTGCCGCACCACCAGTTCTGATGGTGGCCTCTACCTGGGGGTGGAGTTCAGCATTCATGTTTGCCAACTTTGGTCTGGAATCTTGCATTGCGATTTTCATTAATGCTCTTGTAGTTACTCTTTTATTTCATCGCCAACTTATTGAGCCCGATACGGGTAAGAAAGAAGTCAAAATTCCGTTGGCCGTAATTTTGGTGCATATACTCTTTTTATTTGGGGTGGTTGTATTTGCGCATGACCCAATTATTTTTACGTGGATTCTGCTGTTTTTTATCGGCTACACCACAGCCTATCCAAAGCATCAAAGTCCGTTAATTCTGAAAGAAGCGTTGCTGGTCGGCTTCTTCCTGGGCGGCTTAGTCGTACTGGGCTCGTTACAAGGCTGGTGGTTACAACCCATCCTCGAAATGATGAGCCCTACTGCGGTGTTCTATGGCAGCCTAGTTCTCACCGCCTTTACTGATAATGCAGCACTCACCTACTTGGGTTCATTGGTGACAGGAACGTCGCCAGAATTCAAGCTTGCTTTAGTAGGAGGAGCAGTGGCAGGTGGAGGCCTAACCGTGATTGCCAATGCACCTAACCCGGCCGGGATTGCCATCTTGCGACAACACTTCCCCAATGGCGCAGTATCGGCACTCTATTTATTGGTTGCCGCCATTCCACCCACAATAGTGGCTATCTTGGCTTATCGACTCATCTAAGGCCTTGACAAGACTTAGGCAGTAAAATCTGAGCTTCGCCCCCAGCTATAAACCTGAGAACGGCATATGAAAAAGCTCTATATCAAAACCTTCGGCTGTCAAATGAACGAGTATGACTCGGGCAAGATGGCCGACCTATTGCATGCTGATGAAGGCATGGTCATGACAGATCGTCCGGAAGATGCGGATGTTGTCCTTCTCAATACTTGTTCTATTCGAGAAAAAGCTGAAGACAAAGTATTTTCAGATTTAGGTCGATTACGCGAACTCAAGAAAACAAAACCCAACCTACTCATCGGTGTTGGTGGTTGTGTAGCAAGCCAAGAAGGCCAGCAAATTGTCAGTCGCGCTCCTTATGTAGATGTGGTATTCGGCCCCCAAACATTACATCGCCTATCTGACCTTATTGCAGAACGACGTAAAACAGGCATCTCTCAAGTAGACATTTCATTTCCTGAGATTGAAAAGTTTGATCACCTCCCAGCATCACGACAAACTCGTGGCTCAGCTTATGTATCGATCATGGAGGGCTGCTCCAAATACTGTAGCTACTGCGTTGTGCCCTATACACGCGGCGAAGAAGTTTCTAGGCCTTTTGATGATGTGCTCACCGAAGTAGCGGGTCTTGCCAGCAAGGGTGTAAAAGAAATTGTGTTGCTTGGTCAAAACGTGAATGCCTATTTGGGCAAGATGGGTGATACCGAAGAAATTGCCGACTTCGCCCTTCTTATTGAATATATTGCTGAAATTCCCGGGGTCGAACGAATTCGATTTACCACTAGTCACCCGAAAGAATTTACCCAACGTCTCATAGATGTCTATGCAAAGGTACCTAAGCTAGTAAGTCACCTACACCTACCGGTTCAGCATGGATCAGATGCCATGTTGTCAGCAATGAAACGTGGCTACACAGCATTAGAGTTCAAAAGCATCATTCGCAAAATGCGCGCAGTTCGTCCTGACCTCACGCTATCGAGCGACTTCATTGTGGGCTTCCCAGGTGAAACAGAAGCGGATTTTGAGAAGCTGCTAAAGATGGTTAAAGAGTTAAATTTTGACAACAGCTTTTGCTTTATCTTTAGTCCACGCCCAGGCACACCAGCTGCCAACTTGCACGATGAAACACCTTATGAAGTCAAACTGAAGCGTCTTCAAACATTGCTAGCTCTTGTTGAGGGTCAGGCAAATCAGATTAGCCAAAAAATGTTGGGTAATACCGAAAGAGTACTGATCGAGGGCCTTGCTAAGGATGGCATTAACTTACAGGGACGCGCCGAAAATAATCGCGTCATACATTTCACGGCACCAGGTCAAGATATTGAGAGCCTCATTGGACAGATCGTAGATATACGCATCACTGAAGTTCTTAACTACACCCTCAGGGGTGAATTGGTAGAAGTAAATGTCAGCTAAGAAAAAAGTCAATCCACCTAAACTGAATATTGACTTGCAATACGCTAGTCCTGCGATTGAATCTACTCTAAGAAAAATCGCTTCACCCGCTTTAATAAAAAAATGGGTCAAGAGTGCAACACCTCTTGGTGGCCTTATGACACTACGCTTTGTAAATGCTACTGAAGGCAAAAAATTAAACCGAGCTTTTCGCGAAAAAGATTACGCCACCAATGTACTTACGTTTCCTTACGAGCTTTCAAAAGAGGAATTGATAGCAGACATCATTTTCTGCCTACCTATCTTACAAAAAGAAGCAAAAGAGCAAGATAAATTACTGAAAGCCCATTTGGCACATTTAATTTTGCATGGCTGTCTTCATGCCCAAGGCTATGACCACGAATCTGGCAAAGATGCCAAGAAAATGGAAACACTGGAAATCCAGATTCTCCAAAAAATGGGTTTTGCCAACCCTTATCAGTGATTTGACTGATTTCTACGCTATTCTTGCTATATGCCTGACCCCAATAAATCCCTTTTAGACCGTTTAGCTGATTTTTTAACCCCTCAGCCAACGGAACCTAGCGAACGCCGTCAAGAGCTGATTGAAACCCTGCGCGAAGCACAAGCCGAAGGCTTAATAGATGCAGATGCACTCTCAATGATTGAGGGCGTCTTTCAAGTTGGTCAGTTATGCGCACGCGACATTCTTGTACCTCGCGCCCAGATTGATTGGATTGATATTGGTCAGGCACTTCCCGAAATTATCAAGAATGTGATCGAAGCAGCGCACTCACGCTTTCCAGTGTTTGAAGGCAGCCGAGATAATGTCATCGGCATTTTGCTAGCCAAAGATTTATTGCGTCACGCCACAGAAAAAGATTTTCAAGTGCGAGACTGGTTGCGTCCCGCTGTCTTTATTCCAGAATCAAAACGTCTTAGCGTTTTATTGCGCGACTTTAAAGATAATCGCAATCACCTAGCGATTGTGGTTGATGAATATAGTGGCGTAGCAGGAATTATTACGATCGAGGACGTCCTTGAGCAAATCGTTGGCGATATTGAAGATGAGCATGATGTTGATGAAGAGGCAGACAACCTCATTGCTCTAGATAACGGCGACATCCGTGTCAAAGGCATCACAGAGCTTGAGCAATTTAATAAAGCACTAGGCACCCACTTCGAGCTTGAAGGTATCGAGACAGTAGCTGGCTTAGTTATTCAACATCTTGGCCGCGTACCTAAGATGGGCGAACTCATTGAAATCGATAATATTGAATTTGAAGTTCAACGCGCCGACCCAAGACAAATTCATATCCTGCTTGCGCGACAAACCAATAAAAAATCTGACTGAGATTTACTTTGTTTGATCGGCACCCCTATCAGCAGCACATGAGCGTCAAAATAATGTCAGTGTTTATCTTACTGTTATTGGGGGCAGCACTTGCGCTAGCTGCAGAGCTCCCTTACGGCGGCTGGATTCAGATTCCTCTTTTAAGTATTCTCTGGTGGCGTTTTGATTCCCACCCTTCACCCTCAGTCAAAAAACAATTTGCTTTAGGACTCACATTTGGCATTGGCTATTTTGTCCTAGCTCTATGGTGGCTCTACATTAGCTTGCATGACGTTGGTGGCATGAATGCGCTACTTGCTTGTATAGGAGTATTTTTACTCTCAGCTTACGTTGCCATCTACTTTTCGCTAGCCACGTTGGCAATACCTTTATTTAAAAAGAATCGGATAACCGGCTTATTTCTGGCGTCAAGTTGGGTTGTTGCAGAATTTTTGCGCGGCTACATGTTTACAGGATTTCCTTGGATGGGTTTTGCTGAAACCCAATTTACTGGGCCATTCGCCCTCATCGCGCCCTTCTTTGGTGGATTGACTTGCACCTTCCTAGTGGTCTGGGCTTCCTGGGAACTTTATCAAGCTTGCAAACACCCCGCTTCCAGCGTGTTCCTGATTGTGGCAGCTATTGGCCTGACTCAATTTGCTGGCCTATTTACTTTTACAAAGCCCATTGGAGAACCTATTAGCGTTCGACTCATTCAGGGCAACTTTGAACAAAGTCTGAAATTTAATCCTCAAGCGATTGGGAAACAGATTGATTTTTATGCTGGTGAAATTACTAAGCAAGCAGCTAATCTCATCATCATTCCCGAGACCGCATTCCCATGGCCTATTCCAAATTTACCGATCGGCCTGCTGAATTACCTGCAAGATTTCTCTAACAGCAGCAACAGTAATATTCTTCTTGGCTTGATTGGTGAAGTACCAGGAGAGGACGGCCTACAGTATTCCAATCGCGCCACTGGACTCTCGCCAAACGCAACGGCATATCAATACGATAAAGCGCACCTTGTTCCTTTTGGAGAATTTATTCCTCCCGGATTCCAATGGTTCGTCAAAGCATTTCACGTACCAATGAGCGACTTTGCTAGAGGAAAGTTAGATCAATCCCCTTTTGCGATTGTTCGCAAAGATCAAATAGATATTCATGCGGCTATTACGATTTGCTACGAAGATGTGTTTGGTGGTGAGTTAGCCTCTCGGATTCAGCACAGCGACAAGCCAGTTAATTTACTGATTAACATGACCAATCTTGCTTGGTTTGGCGAATCTCAGGCATCTACTCAGCAACTCAGACTCTCACAGCTACGCTCTTTAGAAACTGGGCTGCCGTCCCTGCGCGCTACTAACACTGGCATTACAGCCGTCTTAGGACCTGACGGCAAAGTTTTACAGGCGCTCCCAGAATTTACCCAAGGAACCCTAAGCACCCAAGTCCAGGCTTATTCTGGAAAAACACCTTATGTCATTTGGGGCAATTTACCGATTTTGAGTGTTTCTTGCCTGCTACTGCTCTGGGGCTTCGTTCGCCATAGACGTTTTTAGGCATTTTTTAACTCTTGAGTGCCCTAGCCATGTAAAATCAATGGCTTAGCCAGGTTAATCATGCTTACTTTTCAGCAAATCATTCTCAAACTTCAAGATTATTGGGACCAACAAGGTTGTGCCCTATTGCAACCCATCGACCTCGAGGTAGGCGCTGGTACATCTCATACCGCCACCTTCTTACGCGCTATTGGTCCAGAGCCTTGGAAGGCTGCCTACGTTCAGCCATCGCGCAGACCTAAAGACGGTCGTTATGGCGAGAATCCAAATCGCTTGCAGCACTACTATCAATACCAAGTAGTACTTAAACCAGCTCCAGAAAATATTCTCGATCTTTATCTAGGATCTCTTGCCGCACTCGGCTTAGACCTGAAGGAAAATGATGTTCGCTTTGTGGAAGACGACTGGGAAAACCCAACGTTAGGCGCCTGGGGTCTTGGCTGGGAAGTTTGGCTTAATGGGATGGAAGTGACACAGTTCACCTACTTCCAACAAGTTGGCGGCTTAGATTGCAAGCCCGTCCTTGGCGAAATTACTTATGGCATCGAGCGTTTGGCAATGTATATCCAAAACTGCTCTAACGTATATGACTTAGTTTGGGCGGATGGCATCTCTTACGGTGACGTGTATCACCAAAATGAAGTGGAACAATCTTGCTATAACTTTGAACACTCCAATACCGATTTACTCTTTGCTAACTTCACAAACTATGAAAGTGAAGCAAAGCGTTTAATGGAAGTTCCGCTAGCGCTACCTGCTTACGAAATGGTTTTAAAAGCAGCACATACATTTAACTTGCTGGATGCTCGTGGCGCCATCTCTGTGACAGAGCGCGCGGCCTATATCGGACGCATTCGCAATCTTTCACGCGCTGTAGCTCAGGCCTACTTTGAGTCTAGAGAAAAACTGGGCTTCCCAATGTGTCAACGCCAAGCTAAAGCGCAGGCTTAAGCACAACGAGATTTCTGCATTCTATCTATGAGCACATCCAATTCAAATCCTCAATCAGCCACTTTATTGATTGAGGTATTTACAGAAGAATTACCTCCAAAGTCATTGCGTCGTCTAGGTGACGCCTTTAGCGAAGGTATCTTCACAGCACTCAAGTCTGCTGGCCTTGCAACAGAAGGCTCAAAAGTTACTGACTTTGCAACACCCCGTCGCTTAGCGGTTCAAATTACAGATGTTTTAGATCAAGCGCCGGACTATCCCGTACGTGAAAAATTACTACCGACGAGCATTGCATTCGATGCCGAAGGTAAAGCAACTCCACCCCTACTTAAAAAATTAGGTGCCCTTGGATATGCGGATGTTGATCTCGCCACTTTAGAAAAAGCGGGTGAAGGTAAAAATGAAGCGCTTTACCTTAATGTCATTGCCAAAGGCGCTGCGCTTGAGCAAACCGCTCAAACTGCCCTTGAGCAAACATTAAATAAGCTACCGATTGCCAAAATGATGCACTACCAAGTGCTGCAGAAAAATGGTCAATTAGCTGATGTGCAATTTGCTCGTCCTGCCCATCGCATCATTGCACTCCATGGCAGCACTGTTCTGAATATCAGCGCTTTAGGCATTGATGCTGCCAATCAAACCGAAGGGCATCGCTTCTTGGCTCCTGGCAATGTAACGGTTTCTAACGCAGATCAATACGAAATAGATTTGCAATCCAAGGCAAAGATTATTCCTAGCTTTAACCAACGTCGCGCACAAATTGAGGCCGCCCTTTTAAAAGCAGCTGGCGATGATTTGGTTTTAATGCCGGATAGCCTTTTGGATGAAGTAACTGCCCTCGTCGAATGGCCAGCTATCTATGAGTGCCACTTCGATCAAGAGTTTTTGGAAGTTCCACAAGAATGCTTGATTTTGACAATGCAAACCAATCAAAAGTACTTTGCATTAACCGACAAGCAAGGCAAGTTACGCAATCGCTTCCTCATTGTTTCCAATATTGAAACGAATAAGCCTAATGCCATCATTTCTGGTAACGAACGCGTTGTGCGTCCTCGTTTATCAGATGCGCGCTTCTTCTTTCAGCAAGATCAAAAACGCCCGCTAGCTTCACGTGTAGTTGATCTTGGCAAAGTGGTTTATCACAATCAATTAGGCAACCAGTTAGACCGCACCAAACGCGTTCAAGGCCTTGCTGTAGGCATCGCCAAAAAACTGAATGCCGATGAAAAACTTGCTTCACGTGCTGCTGAAATTGCTAAAACAGACTTATTGACCGATATGGTTGGCGAGTTTCCAGAGCTTCAAGGCATCATGGGTCGCTACTACGCCAATCATGATGGTGAGAATGTTGATGTTGCTAGTGCCTGCAGCGAACACTATATGCCGCGCTTTGCCGGTGACACACTCCCACAGACCCAAACTGGAACTATTTTGGCCATTGCCGACAAACTAGAAACGCTAGTTGGCATTTGGGGTGTAGGCCTTGCTCCAACGGGTGATAAAGACCCATATGCATTGCGCCGTCATGCTCTTGGTATTTGCCGTTTGCTCTTAGAAAAAAATCTTTCGCTCAATTTGCCTGAACTCATTGAATTGGCTCGTGCGCAGTTTCCACAGGCTGATGTGCAAGAAAAAGCAAAGGCTGCCGATATCTACGCTTTCATCATCGATCGCTTGCGCGCCTATCTGCGTGATCAGTCTGTTGCTGGCAAAGCGTTTACTAGTGCAGAAATTGATGCTGTTTTAAGTCAAGATCCTGCTCAAATTAACGATCTGATCGAGCGCTTAACTGCATTACGTGAATTTAATGCCCTTACAGAAGCTGCTCAACTTGCAGCCGCCAATAAGCGTATTAGCAATATCCTCAAGAAAACAACCACTGCTATCCCTGCGACTTGCTCAGCAAAATTATTGCAAATTCCAGCAGAAGCTTCATTACATCAAGCATTGGAAGCGGTTACACCCGCAATCAATGCGGCTTATGAAAATCGTCAATTTGTAGAGCTATTGAGATCTCTTGTAGCTTTAAGCGGTCCAATTGATCAATTCTTTGCTGATGTGATGGTCATGGACCCGAATCCCGAGCTGCGCGATAACCGTTTGGCCCTTCTGCAACAACTTCACCAGAAAATGAATCTCGTTGCCGATCTCGGCAAGTTAGCATGAGCAACAGCTCTTCTAAACTTATTATTCTCGATCGCGATGGCGTGATCAATGAAGACCGCGATGATTACGTGAAGTCAGTTGATGAGTGGATACCACTCCCGGGAAGCCTTGAGGCAATTGCCCTACTTAATCAAGCGGGCTACCAAATTGCAATAGCAACAAATCAATCAGGTCTCTCCAGAGGCTATTTCACTATTAATGATTTGCATGCCATGCATAGCAAGATGGAAGGCTTACTTAAGCCGTTAGGTGGTCGTATCGACAGCATCTTCTTTTGCCCCCATCAAGATGCGCATCAATGCGATTGCCGTAAGCCTGCGCCTGGCCTGATGAAAGAAATTGCTTTGCGCTATAAAAAAACTGGCAGCATCAAGCCACTTACCGGCACCCCTATTGTGGGCGACTCTTTGCGTGATCTTCAAGCTGGAGTTGCTTTAGGAGCAACGCCCCACTTGGTTCTCACCGGCAAGGGAGAAAAAACGCTTGCCAAAGGCAACCTACCAGATGGCACCCAAATACATGCCGATCTACTAGCATTTGCTAATGCACTTTTAGAAAATAAGGTTTAGACACAGCATGAAATTAATTCGCTCAACCCTATTCGCCCTATTTTTGTTAATTTTCACACCAATCTGGTCGGTACTTTGTATGCTGACTTTTCCATTTCTGAGCCCTGAAAACCGTTATAACTTTATTGGACTCTGGAACAAAGTAGTGATTGCTTTGTTAAAACCCCTCTGCGGCATCCATTACGAAATCCGTGGCATGGAAAATATGCAAGCGGTGCTTAACGAGCGCGTCATCATCCTTAGCAAGCACCAGTCCGCTTATGAAACGATTGCTTATATCGCCTTGCTACCAAAACAACTTTGCTTTGTGTTTAAGCGTGAGCTGCTCTGGATTCCTTTTTTTGGTTGGGCATTAGCTCTATTAAAAATGATTCATATCAACCGCTCCAATAAACAAACCGCAGCATATTCAGTGGCAACTCAAGGCCGCAAGCGCTTAAGTGAAGGTAAATGGATCATGCTCTTTCCAGAGGGCACTAGAACAACTACTGGCTCAACTAAGCCTTACCGCAAGGGCGGCACACGCCTAGCCAGCGCCACTGATGCACTAGTCATCCCGATTGCACACAATGCCGGGCGCTGCTGGCCAAAGAATAGTTTTATCAAAAATCCAGGCACAGTCATTTTTTCAATAGGGCCTGCGATCAACTCAGCCAACAAGTCAGCAGAACAACTTCAGCAAGAGGTTGAAGGTTGGATTGAGTCTGAAATGCGCGTTATTGATCCAAGCGCCTACAAATAAAATAGCGTGAGCTTAAGAAGCAAGAATCTTGGCCCACTCAATATAGCGACTTACTGAAATATCTTGCGCTCTTGCTTTGAGCTCAATTTCAGTCAGATTTAGCCTGTCACCAAACGCCTGTAGATTGGTTCGAAGCATTTTTCTTCTTTGGGAAAAGGCTGCAGCAACTACTTTTTCTAAAGCGGCCCACTGACTATTACTCAAGGTGAAATCCCTCCTAGGAATCATTCGCACTACGGCTGAATTCACCTTGGGTTGTGGATCAAAAGCTTCGGGCGGAACCTCCAATACTAGTTCCATATCGTAACGAGCTTGCAGCATGACGGAAAGACGACTGAAGTCCGAACCTCCTTCCTTGGCAACCATTCGCTCAACAACCTCAGCTTGCAACATAAATACTTGCTCATCGATTGAATCCGCAGCAGAAACTAAATGAAATAGCAGCGGTGAAGAAATGTTGTAAGGTAGATTGCCGACCACCTTACATAAGCCCTGCTTACCAGAGCGACTCTGCGCCCATGTTAAGAAATCAAACTTAAGGGCATCCCCCTCGATCACCGTTAAGCCTTGAAGATTTTTCTCGTTCCAGAAAGCTACTAAATCACGATCAATCTCTAAAAGATCTAAATGATCAAGATTCTCCAATAAAGGCAGTGTTAGCGCTCCAAGACCAGGGCCAATCTCAATCACATGCATGTCAGCACTGGGATTGATTAACGCAACAATGGAATAAATAATTCCGTTGTCCTGCAAAAAGTTTTGACCAAATCGTTTACGTGCACGATGCATGTATTAGTGTTGCTTTCTTTGATTTACGGCCAATTGATAAGCTAAACGTAAAGCTTCAAGCATGCTGCCAGAATCGGCAATACCCTTACCAGCAATATCTAAAGCGGTTCCGTGATCGGCTGAGGTGCGGATAATTGGCAATCCCAGGGTTACATTTACACCATTGCCAAAAGTGACAAACTTGAAAGGTGCCAAACCTTGATCGTGAT
Source organism: Polynucleobacter sp. AP-Capit-er-40B-B4 (assembly GCF_018882245.1). Taxonomy (GTDB): domain Bacteria; phylum Pseudomonadota; class Gammaproteobacteria; order Burkholderiales; family Burkholderiaceae; genus Polynucleobacter. Next base: position 450,866 of record NZ_JACVOV010000002.1, read on the forward strand.
ACATCGCAATAAAGGCATCTACCTGAGCAATGGACTCAGGATCAAACATCGTGTCCCCTGGATAGGGACCAGACACCTGAATACCCATTTCCTTTGCTGCCTGAATCGCAGGTGCAATGATCTCAATTTCTTCGCGCCCCAAGTAGCCAGACTCTCCAGCATGAGGATTTAAACCAGCTATACGAATAACCGGCTTTGCTATGCCAAATTTTTTCTGCAAATCTTGATTAACAATTTGAATTGTTTCTAATATCAAGTCATAAGTGAGAGCCTGTGGCACATCTTTCAATGGCAAATGGGTGGTCACCAAAGCCACTCGTAGATCTCTAGAGGATTTAAGCCCCAAAAATCCAACTGGTAACGGTGCGCACAACATCATGACCACATGAGAAGCATTACATCGCTGCGCAAGATATTCGGTATGCCCCGTAAAAGGAGTACCGGCAACATTAATAATACTTTTTTGAAGTGGCGCAGTTACCATGGCATCAAAACGCCCTTGCTGACAGCCATTAATAGCTTGATCTAATAGGGTAACTACATAAGGGGCATTTTGCGGATTCAAGACCCCTGAAAGAACGGGTACATCAAGCTTAATGGACTGAATCCGCAATCGATCAAGTAATGTTTGATCGATACTTTTTAGTGGGGCCAATAATTGCTCATCACCCAGCAAGGTAATAACGGCCCCATTTTGTTCGCGCAAAAAATCGAGAGAAGCTGCAAGAGAAACCTCAGGCCCAATGCCGGCCGGCTCGCCAGTGCTTACAACGAGATTAACGAGAGGGGCTGCTTGCTTCATCATCCACGTTCAAAATTTTGACAGTGGCGTTATCACGCAATTCGCGCATCCACTCTTGATAGGCTTGATCAAATTTTCTTTCACGGATAGCAGCGCGCGCAAATTGACGTTGTTTCTCTACGGTCAGCTGACCTTCGCGACGATCTATCACCTGAATCAAGTGCCAACCGAATTCAGATTTAACTGGATTACTGACTTCACCAATTTGCAAACGATTCATAGCCTGTTCAAACTCTGGAACCAAGTCCCCAGGGCTCATCCAGCCTAAGTCACCGCCATTTGGCGCTGAACCATCTTCAGAGTATTTTTTAGCAAGCTCAGCAAAATCTGCCGTCTTGGCGCGCACCTGATCGCGATACCCCTGCAAACGTCTCTCAGCATCTTGATCACTTAGGCCAGGACGATTACGCAACAAAATATGACGTGATAGGGTTTGTGTAATGGGGATATTTTGTGGAGTAGTGGTGCTGGTATCCTGTGCAGCCGCCTGCTGAGGAGGTGCGCTAGCTCCAGCTGCTCGACGATCCAAAACCTTGAGGACATGGTAGCCGGCAGGACTTTTTACAACCGCATTTGCCACTTGTCCACCACCAGTATTTCGAATAGCTTCATAAAATAATTGCGGTAAGCGATCAGGAGTGCGGTAACCCAAGTCCTGAAACTTAATCTTGGGATTTTCTTTTGCCGCCATAGCACCCAATTGCAAGAAATCAACATCGCCGCGCGCATCCCGCAACAGAGCATCCGCCTTCTTTTTGGCGTCAGCCTGAGCTCCAGCCCCAGCACCAGCATCTACGGGAATAAAGATTTGGGCGACATCAATTTCTTCTGGCTCGCCCTTGGCGACCGGCGCCGATCTTGGCGCGCCACCCGAGGTCATTGCCCGGGTACGCTCGGTAATAAAGTTATCAATTTCAGCGTCAGATATTTTGAGCTTGGTTTCCACCTCACGCTCTCGATATCGAGAAATCATGACATCATCACGCAATAATTGTTTATAGCGCTCGAAAGTGGAACCAGAAGCAATGACTTTTGCTTTAAATTCCGCAACAGTTAATTTATTTTTTGCCGCTATGTCGCCAATGATCTTATCAAGCTCTTTATTGCTAACGGCGATACCTTCTTGCTCTGCATTTTGTAGTTGAATTTTTTCTAATATTAGGCGATCTAGAATCACTTTTCGTGCTGATCCATCCTCAGGCAACTTCACACCCTGTTTTTTGAGAGCCACAATTCGATCATCAATTTCTTTGCGCGTCACAAAACCAGTATTGACAACTGCGGCTACGCCATCAATATTCCGAATCTTGCTTTCAGAGGCTGCATTCGTTTTCGCTGCATCTTGCGCAAATATAGAAGTTGCGCACAGACCTATTGCCATAATGAAGGCAAGGGCACTAATTTTTCTAATACGGTTCATACAAAGCGTCATTGATAGTTCTCGTATGTTGAGGGTGGTATAGGCTTAGAGGTAGGCATATATCCAGGTACATTCAGCTTCATGATATCAACTGGATTGCTGCCAGCGCTACCAAAGCCCCTAAATTCAACCTGAAAGAGCACTTGGGTGGTGGTTATTTGGGATGTATTTAAGACCTGTGAGTAAGCGCCACGGAAAGTCCAACAATCTCTGCTCCACTCCAGTGCCACCAGGCTATTTAAGGTTTTCGTGGTTAAAGCGTCATATCCCCAGCGACCCAAAACAGATACTTCCCTGGTGATGGGCCATTGACCAGAAATATTGTATTGATCAGTTGTCGTTGAGGCGGGTACAAAAGCCTGGTTGTTTTGAAGAGATGCCTGCACTGGCGGAGACCACACATTCCGGTAACCGAAATTCAAACTTCTGCCCTGCGTAGGTCTCCAACTTCCACCCACAGTACTTTGTACAAAACGGTTCAACTGAGTGTTGTATTGACCAAATACATCAGCACTAAAATTACCAAGTAGGCGAACAGAGCCCGAGCCTAAAGTATCTGAATAGGTAGTAGGGTTAGTAATATTGCCATTCAAGCCAACTTTCTGGCCAGCAAACTGCTGCTTTTGGGCGAGCGTTACATTGGCACGCTCTGCTCCAGTATTGGCCTCAATCATTCGACTAGTTAAACCAAGAGTTGCTGCATTGCTATTAGCTATACGATCGTTACCAACGAAAGTATTTTCACTAAAAATTTGGGAAACTCCAAAGCCGGCATCTGCGGTATCGAAGATCGGAGTTTGTGCTTGATTTTGATAGGGCGTATAAACATAAAAAGCTCTTGGCTCCATCGTTAGCAACATATCTCGACCATAAAAGCCTTTTAATTCTGCAGCCTCTCTTTCGAAAGCCAAACCAGAATCCAAACTAAATGTTGGAATAGTGAAACCCTGAACTACGGGTGCACCAGTCGAAATAAATGGAGTGGCGTTATAGGTGTTAGATTGAAAGCTAACTTTTGGAGTGACGTAATAACCTGGCGTCACTTGTGGCAAAGCCATAGCACCCTTAATCACTGTTCGATCAGCTTGGCTATAAACTCCAGGCGCAGTAGCTACCAAGTTACTACCTATGTTGTAAGAGAACCTAGTGAAGTCAGCTGAAAATGTAGTCGCTGGGCCTGTTGGCAAGGTAACGTATTTTCCGCTGGTATCTGCCACTGCAGGAGTCAAACGATTGTTATATGCCGCACTAATATTAGGTAGCACGTTATAAGGCGCTTGAACCACGGAGGTAGGATCAGGCTGCAAGGTTTGAAAGGTTAATGCTCGCGCAGAGACATTCCAGTTGCTCAAGCTTCCAGTCAGACCTTTTGTAGTTCCAACCTCTTGGCGAAACTGACTAGTCACCGCACCAGCAATACTTTGTGAAAAGTCCGTTGGATAAAGGTTATCGGATACACGAGACATATTGGCATAGCCAGTCCAAGATCCAGGCAAAGGCACTCCGCCTGGAGCAACACCGCCACTAAACACCTGCCGCTGTTGCCAGTCATAACGCCAACGATCTGTGCCGGTTTTATTATCATGCGCCAAATAATCGCCAACTAAGGTGCCGCTGTACTTGGTATCTAGAAAACGGTAGTTTGCGCCTATCTGTAGACCACGCTCACTCATATAGCGCGGCAAAATTAACAAATCTCTATTGGGGGCAATATTGACGTAGTAAGGCTGCGTAACATCAAAGCCGTTATTTGAGTTGTAGCCCGCAACGGGAGCCAAAATACCAGTACGTCGCTGACCAGAGGTGGGTGCAGTGAAGTAAGGTATGTATGCGATAGGTACATCGAAGAAGCGCATCACACCATGTGTGCCGACCATTTCCTTCTGTTCATTATCAATTTCTAATGTACTGGCCGAAAAATACCAATCCATGTTTTGCGGGGTACATGTCGTATAAGTTGCTTTATCGAAAACAAAAATATCGGTGTTTTCAATCGTCAGTTTTTTTGCGGAGCCGTTACCACGCGTATCGCGAAGTTCATATGTAGGCGAATCCATCTCGCCCTCACGCGCATCCACTTTAAATTGAGCAGTAGGTCCTTTAAAAGTAGTGTTTCCTTTTGTTAGCTCAGCATTCCCTACTAAATCTGCAATATCGGTATCTGGGTCATAAATAATTTCATCAGCCTTAATCACACCACCATTGCGACGAATTTGTGCGCGTCCCTTCAGTTTCATCTTGCGGTCAACCACGCCTTCGATAACGTCGCTTGATGTAAAAGTTAGCGCCTTACTGTCGTCCAAAGGAAGCCCGGTCCGCAGTTGATCATCCAACTTTAAGACGGTGACATTACCTCGATCAGGCAGCAAAACTGTATTAGCCCCAGACTGCGAATTTGGAGGCAGAGGAGCGGGTGCCTGAGCATATCCCTGGTGAGCAAATTGCAGCAATATCACCCCCGTCATTACGCGCAGGGTTACATGCAAAAAAAGAGGGGCGCAAAGGCCGGCGCGACGGCGATAATGACTCATAGATCCAGACCCGCCTTATTATACGAATCGACCATGACTGACTCACGCCTAAACACCCTCCGCAACTGGCTAAAAGCCCTAGAAGCTAGCTGGCAATTAGATCTTGACTCTTTGGTGCCAGCCTCGGCTGATGCCAGCTTTCGACGCTATTTCCGAATTACATCTAAAAACCCCAATTTTGGGACCTTGATCGTGATGGATGCGCCACCCCAACATGAACCTTTAGATGCCTTTATTAAGGTCGATTTATTGCTCTCAGAGGCGGGCTTAAATGTGCCAAAAATACTCGAGCAAAATCTTGCCGAAGGCTTCTTGTTATTAAATGATTTAGGCACAAAAACCTACCTGGCAGAACTTAATAATGAGACTGCTGATCATCTCTACAAAGATGCAACCCATGCACTAGTTTTAATGCAGCTGGCAAGTAAACCCGATGTCTTGCCAAATTATGACGAAGCGTTGTTACAACGTGAACTCGATTTGCTTCCTGAATGGTATTTAAAAAAACATCTCAACATTAAACTCAATGCACAGCAAATAGAGCAACTAAAAAAATCATTTGAGCTCATTATTGAAAATAATTTAGCGCAAGCAAAAGTCTATGTGCATCGCGATTACCATTCACGCAATTTGATGGTTACCGAAGAAAATAATCCCGGGGTAATTGACTTTCAGGATGCGGTTTATGGCCCCATTACTTATGACGCAGCCTCTCTTTGGCGCGATGCTTATATCGCGTGGCCAGAAGAACGAGTAATTGATTGGGTTATTAAATTCTGGGAAGCAGGTCGTAAAGCAGGGCTGCCGATGCCAAATGATTTTGGTCACTTCTATCGTGATTTTGAATGGATGGGCTTACAACGCCACCTCAAGGTGCTTGGCATCTTTGCACGGCTATATCATCGCGATGGTAAGGATGGGTATCTTAAAGACATTCCGCTCGTGCTTGAATATGCTATTGCGACAGCCAATCGTTATATTGAACTAAAGCCTTTGGCTCGCATTCTGGAATCGACTCGCATTAATAAAGACTAGTTAGATATACATAATGAGTAAGAGCAATCTCATTCCTTGTTTTTTACTTGCTGCTGGCAGAGGGGAACGCATGCGCCCTCTTACAGATGCTCTACCTAAACCCTTATTAACTATTCAGAACAAGTCTTTATTAGCCTGGCATTTAGAAGCTTTGGCTAAGGCAGGAATTCAGAATGTCGTTATTAACCATGCCTGGCTAGGCGAGAAAATTGAATTGGCCCTTGGCAATGGAGAGCAATTTAGTCTACGTATTCAATACTCTCCTGAAGGTAGTGTCCTAGAGACTGCGGGCGGCATTTGTAAGGCATTACCCATCATCGCGCCAGAAGATTACTTCCTAGTCATCAATGGCGATGTATTTAGCCCGAATTTACCAATAAGCCAGTTAGTAGAAACGACCGCCAGAATGCGCGCCTCTCCCAATAAGCCTTTGGCGCACCTATTCATGGTTCCCAACCCAGTGCAGCACCCTGAAGGGGATTTTTATCTACAAGGCTCCACTGTGGGCGACACCGAATCCGTAGACAGCGAGAAACTAACCTTCTCAGGTATTGGGATTTATCACAAAGACCTCTTTAAAGACCTGGAATTCGGAGCGCCAGCCAAGCTAGCCCCATTGCTGAGAACTGCGATGGAGCAAAATAAAGTGACTGGTGAAAAATATACCGGTCCATGGCACGATGTAGGTACACCACAACGCTTACAAGAGCTCAATGCAGCATATGAATAAACCAGATATTTATCAGCTTCGTCGGAATGAATTAGCAAAACAAATTTTTGCCAAGACTGGCGGAGGAATTGCAGTCGTCTCTACTGCGTCTGAAATTGCTCGTAATCGCGATAGTGAATTTCCATATCGTCACGACAGCGACTTTTACTACCTGACGGGCTTTGAAGAGCCGGGCGCTACGCTTGTAATGAAAGTTGATAGCAATGGAAGCAAACATCAACTTCAATCTCACTTATTTTGCAGACCCAAAGATCCCGAGCGAGAAATTTGGGATGGCATCCGTCTTGGCCCCGAAGCAGCGCCTGAAGTTTTGGGCATTGAGTATGCGCATAGCAACCAGGAGCTCGATCGAAAACTAGGTGAACTATTGGCTGATCAAGATGCAGTCTATATTCGTCTTGCAGAGAGCGCTGAAGCTGATAGGCGCTTGCGTCATTGGATGAAACAAGTGCGGGGTCAAGCCCGCTCAGGCGTGAATTCACCATCAGAGTTTCATGATATCGAGGCTCTGATTCATGAAATGCGCCTCTTTAAAGATGCGCATGAAATTGACATCATGCGTCGTGCTGCTGCTATCTCTGCTCGTGCACATATCCGCGCCATGCAAATCTGCAAGCCTGGTATGCGTGAATATCAACTCGAGGCAGAATTGCTTCATGAGTTCCGCAATAGCGGTGCCCAAAGCGTTGCTTACAACAGCATTGTTGCTGGTGGCGCTAACTCTTGCATCCTGCACTATCGCGCGGGCTCAACTGAATTGCGTAACGGCGAGCTTTGCTTAATTGATGCTGGTTGCGAACTGGATGGCTATGCATCTGATATCACTCGGACATTCCCAGTAAATGGAAAATTTACTGGCCCGCAACGTGCTCTATACGACATTACCTTAGCAGCGCAAGAGGCCGCAATTGCCATGACCAAACCAGGCAATACTTTTATGCAGCCGCATGAAGCAGCACTAACAGCCCTAACCCAAGGCCTATTAGATGAGAAGCTACTCAAGATTGCTGATGTAGGCTCACTTGAAAATGCTATTGAAACAGGCGCTTATCGCCGCTTCTACATGCACCGAACCTCACATTGGCTAGGCATGGATGTTCATGACGTAGGCTCTTATCGCGAAGCCAGCCTTGATTCATCTAGTGAAGATAAGCCATGGCGCATTCTCAAGAGCGGCATGGTAATGACGATTGAGCCTGGCCTCTATGTCAGACCAGCAGATGATGTGGATGAGAAATTTTGGAATATTGGTATTCGCATTGAAGATGATGTCGTCATTAACAACTCTGGATGTGAATTAATTTCTCGTGGCGTGCCCGTCAACGCAGATGAGATTGAAGCTCTCATGAAAAACGTCTAAAGATATTCAAAAGATGAGTGCTTCAAATTGCGACATTTTGATTCAGGGTGGCGGCCCAGTTGGGCTTGCTTGTGCCGCATGGACATTGCAAAAATTTCCAGATGCAAAAATCACGCTGCTAGATCGCAATCCAATTAGTGATGATGATCTAGCCAATGCTGACAGTCGTGGCATTGCGCTTTCACATGGGAGCAAGCTATTACTAGATACGATTAATGCTTGGCCTAAAGAATCTGCCCAAATTCATCGTGTACATGTTTCACAAGCTGGGCGCTTTGGCCGGGCTTTGATGACCCGTGAAGAACTCAACCAGGATGCGCTAGGGCATATCATTCGCTATCGCGATATCCACATCACCCTTCGTCGGGCTTTAAGGGCTATTCAAGCAAAGAGCCCCAACTTTGTTTGGCGACATATCGATAAAGAAGTTACTGAAAACAATATCCATGCCCAATGTATCGTGCATGCTGAGGGCGGCTTATTTAAAACACAAGATTGGATTGAATCTGGTCGCGACTATGGTCAGTCAGCCTTAGTAGGTTTAGTTGAAGTAGAAAATGCAGCGCCTCATCAAGCTTGGGAGCGCTTCACTGCTGAAGGTCCTTTAGCGGTTTTACCAAGTCATTACGGCCCTAATATTTTGAATCTGGTTTGGTGTGGTTCGCCAGAGTCCTCACAACATCGTTTGCAACTTGATGATGCTGATTTTTTAGGTGATCTACAAAATGAATTTGGTTCACGCATTGGTCGCTTTCTGAAAATTCAAGATCGTCGCCTATATGAACTTGGTTTGAACTATCGCAAGGAAATTACCAAAGATAATGAAGTTTGGATTGGTAATGCCGCTCAAACTTTGCACCCAGTAGCAGGTCAGGGTTTAAATCTAGGTTTACGTGATGCCTATTTGCTGGCAGAAAAATTGGTTGGCGTATTTTCTGGATCAGGAGAAGATCAATTTCCAGCAAACATACAAAATGCACTCCAAAGCTATGCTCAAAGCCGCAAAATTGACAGAACAACCACGATTGGCCTAACGGACTTTATGGCCAGAGTATTTACCTCCAATCTTGCTCCAGTGGTGCTAGCCCGTGGACTAGCTTTAAGCGCCCTTCAGTGGCTTCCACCAGTAAAGACAGCCTTAGCCCGCCAGATGATGTTTGGTAGGCGCTAAAGGGCTTAAATCGCCCCTAAATATAAGTATTCTTGATTTGATCTGTAACAAGCAATCTGCCTAAAAAATAGGCAGATTTGGGGTCGAATGTGCTAAAGTGTCATGCTTTCCGCCTAAGCCCCCATTTAGATGAACATTGGCCCTCACACCCTCGCAAATAAGCTATTTGTAGCCCCTATGGCTGGGGTAACAGATCGCCCTTTTAGGCAACTTTGCAAGAAATTGGGTGCAGGTTATGCAGTTTCTGAAATGGTGGCATCTAATGCCCTGCTTTGGAAAAGCGAGAAAACACAACGTCGCGCCAATCATGTTGGTGAATTCAAACCCATCGCAGTGCAAATCGCAGGCGCCGATCCAGCGATGATGGCAGCTGCAGCAAAAATCAACGTTGATCATGGCGCACAAATTATTGACATCAATATGGGTTGCCCTGCAAAAAAAGTTTGCAACGTAGCGGCTGGCTCCGCGTTGTTGCGTGATGAGCCTTTAGTACAGCAAATTTTAGAAGCTGTTGTGAATGCTGTTGGTGTTGGACCACATGCAGTGCCAGTTACCTTAAAGATTCGCACTGGTTGGGATCGCGAACATAAGAACGCAATCGAGATTGCACGTCTTGCAGAAAAGTCTGGCATTTCGATGTTGACGGTTCATGGTCGCACTAGAGCCGACCTATATCACGGTGAAGCTGAGTACGAAACCATTACGGCAGTTAAAAGCAATGTACGCATTCCAGTGGTTGCAAATGGCGACATTAATAGTCCGGAGAAAGCAGAGCAAGTTTTAAAGATCACCGGGGCTGATGCCATCATGATCGGACGTGCGGCACAAGGTCGCCCTTGGATCTTCCGTGAGATCAATCATTACCTTGAAACGGGTGGGAAATTACCAACCCCTGAAATCAATGAGATTCAGGCGATTATGAATGCCCATCTCTTAGATCATTATGAGTTCTATGGTGAACATATCGGCCTTCGCACAGCTCGCAAGCATATCGGCTGGTATTGCAGAGGTTTACGAGACTCACATGCATTCCGTCAACGTATGAACACTGCAGATGATTGCAAAACCCAATTACAAATGGTGAATGATTATTTTGATGAGATGAAATTGCATTCTGAGCGCTTACTATTTTTAGAGGCAGCTTAATTCCTGCCGAATCCCTGCTGTATTTTTTGTTTTTTATTTTCTTGTTTTGTATTGATAGATTGTTATGACTAATAAGCACCCAATTACCGAATGTATTGAAACCCAATTACAGGGTTACCTAAATGACCTCAAAGGAACAGCCCCAACTGATATTTATCAAATGGTTTTAGCTGTTGTAGAAAAACCGATGTTGGAATTAGTCATGCAACACGCCAAACAAAATCAATCACTGGCAGCGCAATATCTGGGCATTAACCGCAACACGCTTCATAAGAAGCTCGTTGAACATCAATTGTTGAAGTAAATATTCATCACAAAGTCATTTTCTTTTAATTAAACCCTCCGAAAACTATGATCCGTACAGCCCTTCTCTCCGTCTCTGATAAAAACGGCATCGTGCCTTTTGCTAAAGCCCTTCATGATCAGGGTGTGAAACTCATTTCTACTGGCGGCACCGCAAAGCTCCTCGCTGAAAATAATCTGCCAGTTGTTGAAGTTTCTTCGCTAACAAAATTCCCGGAGATGCTTGATGGTCGTGTCAAAACACTCCACCCCATGGTGCATGGTGGCTTATTGGCTCGTAGAGATTTCCCAGAACATATGGCCGCCCTTAAAGAGCATGGGATCGATACCATCGATATGCTCGTCATCAACCTATACCCATTTAATGAGACTGTCGCTAAAGAAAGTTGCTCATTTGAAGATGCAGTTGAAAATATTGATATTGGCGGTCCAGCGATGTTGCGAGCTGCTGCAAAAAACCATCAAGACGTTACCGTTTTAATCTCGCCTGAAGATTACGCCCCCGTATTAACAGAGATGAAGGCCAATAAGAATATCGTTTCTTATAAAACAAATTTAAGCTTGGCAAAAAAAGTATTTGCACACACTGCTCAGTATGACGGCGCTATTGCTAATTACCTCTCAGCGTTGGGCGATGATTTGGATCATAAAGCGCGTTCCGCATATCCAGAAACTTTGCATCTTGCCTTTGAAAAAGTGCAAGAGATGCGATATGGCGAGAACCCACATCAATCTGCTGCTTTCTATAAGGACATCTACCCTGTCGATGGCGCGCTAGCCAATTACAAACAGTTGCAGGGCAAAGAGCTTTCATATAACAACATTGCGGATGCTGACTCTGCCTGGGAATGCGTCAAAAGCTTCACTGGCAACGCCGGTGGCGCCGCCGCCTGCGTCATCATCAAGCATGCCAATCCCTGTGGCGTAGCTGTTGGAGCCAGCGCTCTTGAAGCCTATCAAAAGGCATTCAAAACCGATCCTAGCTCTGCTTTTGGCGGCATCATTGCATTTAATGTTCCTTGTGATGGCACAGCAGCAGAAGCCATCTCCAAACAATTTGTGGAAGTGTTGATTGCCCCTAGCTTTAGCGATGAAGCCAAAGCCATTTTTGCCGCCAAACAAAATGTACGTCTTTTAGAAATTCCCCTGGGTACCGCATTTAATACATTTGATTTCAAACGTGTTGGCGGTGGCTTACTCGTGCAATCGCCTGATGCAAAAAATGTTCTCGAAAATGAAATGCGTGTTGTTAGCAAACGTCTACCAACCCCAAGCGAAATGCATGACATGATGTTTGCATGGCGGGTTGCTAAATTCGTGAAGTCCAATGCCATTGTGTATTGCGCAAATGGCATGACTCTCGGGATTGGCGCAGGTCAGATGAGTCGTGTTGACTCTGCACGCATGGCCAGCATTAAGGCTGAGAACGCTGGCTTGAGCCTTAAAGGTTCTGCCGTTGCAAGCGATGCCTTCTTCCCGTTCCGCGATGGTTTGGATGTAGTCGTCAATGGCGGTGCAAGCTGCGCCATTCAACCGGGCGGCAGTATGCGTGACGATGAGATCATTGCTGCTGCTGATGAGCATGGTATTGCCATGATCTTTACTGGGACACGTCACTTCCGTCATTAAGAAAATAGGAAGCACTAAACAAACTTATGCGCTGGATAGGAATCGACCCAGGTTTACGTACTACCGGTTTTGGCGTCATTGATGTCGACGGCCAAAAGCTGACCTACGTAGCGTCTGGGACGATCGAAAGCGGTGATCCAGCCAAAGGTTTACCTGAACGCTTAGGCGCCCTCTACGCAGGCCTTAAAGAAGTTTTGGCAACCTACAAACCCGAGTCTGCTGCGATTGAAGAGGTTTTCTTAAATGTGAATCCTCGTTCAACACTAATGCTAGGCCAAGCAAGGGGTGCCGTGATCGCTGCCCTCGTTTCCGAAAAACTCCCTGTGGCCGAGTACAGCGCTCTGCGCGTGAAGCAAGCTATTGTTGGCACAGGTCGCGCAGCCAAGCCGCAGGTGCAGGAAATGGTGAAGCGCCTTCTAAGACTTAGTCGCGCCCCAGGTACAGATGCATCCGATGCTTTGGGTGTAGCTATTTGCGCCGCTCATCATGCACAAATACCAAAAGCAATTACTGCGGCGTTAGCGCCCAAGAAACGTAGCAAGTAAAAATACACATCACAGGTTAAGATCTCTACATGATTGGTCGCATTCAAGGTACTCTCGTTTCAATTCATCCACCTCGCCTCTTGGTGGATTGCCAAGGTATTGGTTATGAGGTTGATGTACCTATGAGCACGCTATATCAATTGCCTCAAGCCGGTCAAAAAATTACACTCCTTACGCACTTTCAAGTTCGTGAAGATGCGCAGCAACTTTTTGGCTTTGCTACCGAGACTGAGCGTGAAGCATTTAGACAACTGATTAAGATTAGTGGCGTTGGCTCCCGCACAGCACTAGCAGTTCTCTCAGGAATGAGCGTCAACGAACTCGCTCAAGCTATCGCACTACAAGAAGCAGGGCGACTGACACAAGTACCTGGCATCGGCAAGAAGACAGCTGAACGCCTATGTCTTGAACTAAAAGGGAAGCTGGCTCCAGATCTAGGTATTGCTGGTGGTAAACCGCAAGCAATTGAAGCTAGCAGTGAAGTATTGCAAGCACTTCTTGCTTTGGGCTATTCAGAAAAAGAAGCGCTCTTAGCACTAAAGCAAATTCCAGCCGATACCTCTGTTTCTGATGGTATCCGGATGGGTCTCAAGTATTTGTCTAAAGCCTGACCCTAAATAGAAGTAATCCCCAATAAGCACTACACTTGTAGCATGGCAATACATACAGACGACCTGAGCTCAATTCCTGAGGATTTACCAGAAGGCAATGACCGCATTGTGAGCGGCTCAGCCGGCAATGCAGAGGCCGTCTTTGAAAGAGCGCTGCGCCCCAAACAACTCGATGAGTATGTTGGCCAAACTAAGGCACGCGCCCAATTAGAGATTTTTATTAGCGCTACAAGAGCGCGTCAAGAAGCCCTAGACCACGTTCTCTTATTTGGACCTCCCGGCCTTGGTAAAACCACCTTAGCTCACATCATTGCCAGGGAACTTGGTGTCAACTTGCGCCAGACCAGCGGCCCTGTTTTGGATAGGCCCGGTGATCTTGCTGCTCTACTAACCAATTTAGAAGAAAACGATGTTCTCTTTATTGATGAGATTCATCGCCTCTCTCCAGTGGTGGAGGAAATTCTCTACCCGGCTCTAGAGGATTACAGCCTTGATATCATGATTGGTGAAGGTCCTGCAGCGCGCAGCGTAAAGATTGATCTCAAGCCATTCACATTGATTGGCGCGACCACCCGTGCTGGCATGCTCACCAACCCATTACGTGATCGCTTTGGCATCGTGGCAAGACTTGAGTTCTACACCACCGAAGAGCTGACCAAAATCATTAATCGCTCTGCTAGTCTGCTTAAGGCCGATATAGATCCAGATGGCTCAATAGAAATTGCTAAGCGTGCACGAGGCACTCCGCGCATTGCAAACCGCTTACTGCGTCGTGTTCGTGACTATGCCGAAGTTAAGGGAACTGGCACGATTACCAAAGCTATGGCTGATGCTGCGCTCAAGATGCTGGATGTCGATCCAAGCGGCTTTGATGTGATGGATAGAAAATTACTAGAAGCCATCTTGCACAAGTTTGATGGTGGCCCAGTGGGTATTGATAACTTGGCAGCAGCTATCGGCGAAGAACGCGACACCATTGAAGATGTGCTTGAGCCATATTTGATTCAGCAAGGTTACTTACAGAGAACCTCACGTGGCCGAGTAGCAACGCGCCAAGCTTATGAGCACTTTGGTTTAACACCGCCTAGCGGCAGCGCCAGTCTAGATATTTAAGCTAGCGTCACTTTCGCAAACTTACGTTTGCCTACTTGCACAACATAAGTTCCCACTTCAACTTTTAGCTGCTTGTCAGTAATCGTTGCGCCATCAATCTTCACGCCGTTTTGCTCGATATTGCGATTGGCCTCCGATGTTGATGGGGCTAAACCAGCTGCCTTCAGAAGATTGGCGATTTGCATTGGGGCACCGGATAGATTGACCTCTGGAATGTCATCAGGTACGCCACCCTTAGCGCGGTGATTAAAGTCTTCCAATGCTTTTTCAGCTGCAGCTTGTGAATGAAAGCGTGCCACGATTTCTTGTGCGAGCAGTACTTTGCAATCCTTTGGATTACGACCGGCGGCAACTTCTTGCTTCATGAGATCAATCTCAGCCATTGGGCGGAAAGAAAGTAATGTGAAGTAATCCCACATCAAATCATCAGAGATGCTTAAAAGCTTGCCAAACATTTCTCCCGCTGGCTCGCTGATACCAATGTAATTACCTTTGGACTTACTCATCTTGTCCACACCATCTAAACCAACTAGTAGTGGCATTGTCAAAATACATTGAGGCTCTTGACCATATTCACGCTGGAGCTCGCGCCCAACCAAGAGATTAAATTTCTGATCAGTACCACCGAGCTCTAAGTCACTCTTTAAGGCAACGGAGTCGTAGCCTTGCATCAATGGATACAAGAACTCATGTACAGAGATAGGTATGCCATTACGGTAGCGCTTTGTAAAGTCATCGCGCTCTAACATTTGCGCAACGGTATATCGCGCTGCCAACTGAATCATGCCACGCGCGCCTAATGGATCACACCATTCACTGTTGTAACGCACTTCAGTCTTAGATGGATCGAGCACCATACTCGCTTGACGATAGTAAGTCTCGGCATTAACCGCAATTTCTTCTGCGGTTAATGGTGGGCGAGTAGCGTTACGTCCAGATGGGTCACCAATCATGCTAGTAAAGTCACCGATCAAGAAAATAACGGTATGCCCTAGATCTTGTAACTGACGCAATTTGTTCAAAACAACGGTATGGCCCAAATGGATATCTGGAGCTGTTGGATCTAAACCTAATTTAATCCTGAGCGGAGTCTTGGTAGCCTGGCTACGAGCAAGTTTCTGAACCCAGTCTGTCTCAACCAATAGCTCATCACAGCCACGCTTAGTGACTTCGAGTGCTGCGTAGACTTCGGGGGTCAAAGGATATTTTTGTTCTGGTTTAGCCGTCATGCTGATTCGGATTGCTGATTCAGTTAAATTAGTAGTTAAATTGCTAAAGCATAATTGTCGCATTCCTGAGAGCACCATGAACAAACCCCACTCCCTCTATATAGGCCTCATGTCTGGCACCAGCCTAGATGGGATAGATGCCGTCCTGGCAAAGATCGGGCCCAACGGGGAAGCAAGCGCCCTGAATGCGGTGAGCACTTCCTTTAGACCTGAACTACGCAAAGCCCTATTTGAGCTTCAAAGCCCTGGGCCAAACGAGCTGCACCGGGAGAAACAGGCCGGAAATGCCCTAGCCTTAGCTTACGCAGAAGCGGTGAATCAATTGCTTCAAAAGACAAATTTGCAGGCGTCAGATATCACTGCTATTGGCGCCCATGGGCAGACCATTCGTCACCAACCGCATCTTGGCGATATGGCATATACCCACCAAACACTTAATCCTGCCCTCTTAGCAGAAAAAACGGGTATCGATGTTATTGCTGATTTTAGAAGCCGAGATTTGGCTGCTGGTGGGCATGGCGCACCCTTAGTCCCAGCGTTTCATGCTCAGCAATTTGTAGAAGATAAAAATTTAGCCATTCTCAATATTGGCGGGATTGCTAACCTCACGCTACTACCTAAAGATGGACAAGTGACTGGCTTTGACTGCGGCCCAGGAAATATGTTGATGGATGGGTGGATACAGGAGCATCAAGGTAACGCGTTTGATGAAAATGGCAACTGGGCATTGCAAGGTAAAGCTAATGAAGCACTACTTGCAAAGATGTTGGCCGATCCATTTTTTTCAAAAGCGCCGCCAAAAAGCACTGGTAGGGATGACTTTCATCTAGAGTGGTTACAAGAGAAATTGAATGGTGAAAATTATCTGTGTGAAGATGTACAAGCTACTTTGCTACATCTAACAGCACACTCAGCCATAGAAGCCTTAGTACGCTATGCCCCGCAAACCCAGAAGCTGATTGTCTGTGGAGGTGGTGCTAAAAACAATGCGCTAATGAATTTATTTAAAGTGAAGGCGCAGAATTTCTTTAAACAGCCTTTAGAAATTACAACGAGCGATTCTGCCGGAATCGATCCGCAACTAGTGGAGGGTCTCGCTTTTGCATGGCTTGCATGGACCCATAAAGAAAAACGGCCAGCAAATTTGCCAGCCGTTACGGGAGCGAAGGGCCCTAGAATTTTGGGCGCTTGCTATCCTGCTTAAATAATTAAGCTTTTTTCTTAAGCAGAGAAAGAAGATCCACAGCCACAAGTTGTTTGTGCATTTGGATTCTTAATCACAAACTGTGAGCCGTTGATGTCTTCTTTGTAGTCGATCTCAGCGCCAACTAAATATTGGAAGCTCATTGAGTCCACTAGCAAAGTAACGCCATTCTTTTCAAAGAGAGTGTCGTCCTCATTCACAGCATCATCAAATGTGAAGCCGTACTGAAAACCTGAGCAACCACCACCTTGTACGAATACGCGGAGCTTCAACTCTGGATTACCTTCTTCTGCAATCAAGTCAGCCACTTTTGCAGCAGCGCTATCCGTAAACACCAAAGGGGTTGGTGGTTCAGCTAAATCTTGTGCGGTTTGCGTAGCTAATTCGGTCATGATTCACTCCTAATTCAAAAGGGTATGTCTTATTTTAGGCTTTTAATGTCCAGTTTGCTGAAGGGTCATTACGGGGATACCGCTATCTGGGTAAGCCCCGTAGTCTCTGGCAAGCCAAACATCAGGTTTAAACACTGAACCCCCTGTCCTGAAGCCCCTTTTACCAAATTGTCTTCAACCACCAAAACAACTAAAGTATCCCCACCGCCTGGACGGTGGATCGCAATCCGAATGCCATTGCTGCCGCGCACAGAGCGAGTTTCTGGGTGACTCCCAGCTGGCATCACATCAACAAATGGCTCGTCTTTATAGAAACTCTCATAAAGCTTTTGGTAATCGACATCTTTACCAGCGTCAGTCAAGCGCACATACAGCGTTGAATGAATACCTCTAATCATCGGGGTTAAATGCGGCACAAAGGTCAAACCAATTTGATCATGTCCAGCAATCGCTTTTAAGCCTTGCTCGATCTCTGGGAGATGACGGTGTCCTTTAACGCTATACGCCTTAAAGTTATCGCTTGCCTCAGACAATAATGTGCCAATCTCTGCTTTACGCCCAGCACCAGAGGTGCCTGACTTTGAATCAGAAATAATGTGTGTGCCGTCGATCAAGTGCTTACCGCCAGTAGATTTTGGCGACAGTAAAGGGGCAAGGCCCAATTGCACAGAGGTTGGATAGCAGCCTGCCAAACCAACAACGCGTGCTTTTTTAATAGCTTCGCGATTAATCTCTGGCAAACCATAAACTGCCTCAGCCAAAATCTCTGGGCAACCGTGATCCATGCCGTACCACTTAGCAAATTCTTTAACATCCTTTAAACGGAAATCTGCAGCAAGATCCAAAACCTTGACATTGTTCGCAAGCAATTCTTTTGCTTGTGCCATTGCAACACCATGCGGAGTAGCAAAGAACACTGCATTGCATTCGCTTAATTTAGCTTCATCAGGTGTTGTAAATTTCAGATCAACACGGCCACGTAAAGATGGGAACATCTCAGCCACAGGCATACCCGCTTCCGTGCGAGAAGTAATTGCAGTGAGTTTTACCTCGGGATGCTGCGCTAATAAACGCAATAACTCCACTCCGGTATAACCAGTGCCACCTACGATGCCAACCTTAATCATGTCTTTCTCCAAAATACCGACCATGAGAAGTTTCTTTTAAAACTTCTGAATACCTCAATTGTAGAAACAAAAAGGGCCGCTTGCGCGACCCTTTCGATAAAACTTGAGCGACTGAAAGAATTAGCGCTTGCTGAACTGCTTACGACGACGCGCGCCGTGCAGACCAACTTTTTTACGCTCAACTTCACGAGCATCGCGAGTTACCAAACCTGCTTTAGACAGAGTTGGCTTCAAAGCGTTGTCGTAGTCGATCAATGCACGAGTAACACCGTGACGAACTGCACCAGCTTGGCCAGTTTCACCGCCACCAGAAACGTTTACTTTGATATCAAAGGTCGTTAAGTGGGCTGTGAGAGCCAAAGGCTGACGAGCGATCATGCGTGATGTTTCACGAGCAAAATAAGCATCGATAGGCTTACCATTAACAATGATGTCGCCTTTGCCAGATTTAATGAATACGCGCGCAACAGAACTCTTGCGGCGACCAGTACCGTAATTCCAATTTCCGTAATTAATAGCCATTTGGTTTCCTTAAATCTCTAACGCTTTTGGCTGTTGAGCCGCATGCGGATGATTGGCGTCGCCGTAGACTTTTAATTTCTTAATCATGGCATAGCCTAGTGGGCCTTTTGGCAACATACCTTTCACAGCCTTCTCCAAAGCGCGACCTGGGAAACGGTCTTGCATCTTGTCGAAGTTAGTCGAGCTAATACCACCTGGGTATCCGCTGTGACGGTAATAAATTTTGTTCAAGCCTTTTGTGCCTGTGACACGGAGCTTAGAAGAATTGATAACGACAATAAAGTCGCCAGTATCAACGTGTGGGGTGTATTCAGGCTTGTGCTTGCCGCGTAGACGGAGTGCCACTTCACTGGCGACACGACCGAGGACTTTGTCCGTAGCGTCAATCACGAACCATTCATGCACTACCTCATGGGATTTTGCAGAAAAAGTTTTCATGATTTCTCAAATTGTTATGGTCAAAAAAAATTACCCCAACCAAACTACATCCACCTTGGCCCTGCTTATGTTTGCAAGCTCGCAGATTCTGCAATTTAACTGGTACAACAAATTACCGCTGACCGGCTCGGTAATTCAGTAAAGCCTTGAATTGTAACCTAAAAAAAACCCAGGAACGAGTCCTGGGTTGGAATCCACCTATGTTTGGGTGGAGGAGACACTGGGAGGTAAGTCGCAGTCTTATACAAGACTGACTACCAATATGGTTATTCTACACAAACAATATGGTGCAACGCAAGAATATTGACCAAAATCAATTTTTTGATGCTTTTTGGCTATTTTTGCTAGCAAACAATACGCCTTAAATATTGGTAAACTATTGATAATATTGATTAATTTAGTAAGTTAGGGGTCACTACTATGGATTGTCGAGTATCTTGGTTGGGTAATGGTGGTATGGCTTTTTCTGCTGAAACTGGCAGTGGTCACCTCGTCAACATGGATGGAGCCCCAGAAGCAGGCGGTAGAAACCTAGCGCCAAGGCCCATGGAGCTCCTTTTGGCCGGTGCGGGTGGTTGCTCTGCATTTGATGTGGTTTTAATCCTACAAAGGGCCCGCCAGGCAATTAGCGGCTGCGAAGTAAACCTCCAGGCGGAACGCGCCACTGAGGATCCTAAAGTCTTCACCAAGATCAATTTGCACTTTGCGGTCAAGGGAAAAGATTTAGATCAGGCAAAAGTCGATCGCGCAGTCAAGCTGTCACACGAGAAGTACTGCTCAGCTACCACCATGCTGGCCAAAACTGCAGATCTGACTTACAGCGTAGAAATCATTGCAGAATAAGTGCAGAGTCAATCGATAAGCCGGATTCTGTCGCCTAGATTTGCATCTAGGGGCAATCATTCCTCTAGGCCGGCAGTTACCTGACGGCTCAAGCTCCCTACCCGCAGACTCAGCGGGACGCCTCATCGCCTGCTTACTTGGGATTGCTCCAGGTGGAGGTTACCGCGTTTCACCGTAACTAAATACGCTCGTCTCTGTGGCCCTATTCCTCACGTCGCCGTGGATGGCCGTTAGCCATCACCCTTCCCTATGGAGTCCGGACTTTCCTCCCCCTCAATAAAGAGGCGGCGATTGCCCAATTGACTCTGCGCCTGCAGTCTAACGCAGTCAGAGCAATTTAGCTAAGAAACTAATGATTTGAGTTTATTAAACGAGTGACCAAGCAATCGTTTCACCGGCGCGCAGTGGAACGATGGTGGTATCACCTAAAGGCAATTCCATTGGAATGCTTTGCGCTTGTTTTACCAAGGTAATTTTGTTGCTATTGCGTTGTAAAGAATAAAAGTCGGGACCAAAGAAACTGGCGAAGCCCTCTAACTTATCTAACTTGCCAACACTCTCAAATGCTTCAGCATACAAACCTAGTGCGTTAAATGCACTGTAGCAACCCGCACAACCACAGGCCGCCTCTTTAGCACCCTTGGCATGCGGCGCGCTATCAGTTCCCAAGAAGAAGCGAGAGTTACCACTTGTAGCAGCCTCCAAAAGCGCAACTCGATGCTCTTCGCGCTTCAGCACTGGCAAGCAATAATTGTGTGGACGAATACCGCCAGCAAAAATCGCATTGCGATTCATGAGCAAATGCTGAGGGGTAATGGTTGCTGCAATCGTATTTTTCCCACCAGTCACTGCATCACGAACATAGTGAGCGGCTTGCTTGGTAGTAATGTGTTCAAACACAATTTTGAGCTCAGGTAATTTTTTGCGTAACGGCTCTAATACCGTATCAATAAATACTGCCTCACGATCAAAGATATCAATATCTGCATGCGTTACTTCGCCGTGCACTAACAGCGGCATGCCAACAGCCTGCATTGCCTCTAGGGCAGCATGGCAATGTTTGAGATCGCTGACTCCAGCATCGCTATTGGTGGTTGCTCCTGCGGGATACAACTTGAATGCAGCAATACCTGCATCCTTGGCCTTACGTACCTCATCTGCAGAAGTATTATCAGTGAGATATAAAGTCATTAAGGGCGTAAAGCCACTCACCCCAAGCAACTTCAAATTAGATTCAATACGGGACTGATAAGCTTTTGCCAAATCCACAGTGGTGACTGGTGGCTTTAAATTCGGCATGATGATGGCACGTGCAAATTGACGCGCAGTATCGGCCAACACATCCTTCATGACTTCACCATCTCGAATATGCAAATGCCAATCATCTGGCTGTATCAATTGAATTTGTGTTGGGGTATTAGACATATTATTTATTAAGCAAGATGATGCGGAAGTCATTTACATTCGTAAGTGTAGGGCCAGTTTCCACTAAAGCGCTTAATTCCGCAAAGAAGCCGTAACAATCGTGTGCCATTAAGAATTTTTCTGGCGCAAGACTTGAGCTCAGGCTAGTTTGACGAATACCAGCATCAAACCACGCCCCAGCATTCTTTTCGCTGCCATCAATCCCATCGGTATCAGCAGCCAAGGCAGCCAATTTAGGGAAATCACTTGATGCTGCAAAGAGTGAGAGCAAATACTCACTGCAACGACCACCACGGCCTTTGACGCTAGCAGGGATAGTCACAGTGCATTCACCGCCAGAAATCAGGGCTAGCGGTTTATCAACCCCCTTGGCTACATAGTCGCGTACTAAGGCGGCCTGTTCTAAACCAACCTCCTGTGCCTCGCCGGTAATTGTGTCACCCAAAATAATTGGCTCATAGCCTTGATGACGAACATACTCAGCAGCAGCTTCTAGACTCTTGTAGGCAGTTGCAATGACATGATTGGATACCTGACCATCAACTAAATCGGCATCTTTTAAGGTCTCAGGAATCTCTCCTGCTAAACCTCGCTTGAGATGATCAAGAACAGATACCGGAATAGTAGATGTATCTAAATCGTATTTTTGCAAAATATTGAGTGCATCCAAATACGTAGAGTAATCAGCGGCACAAGGACCACTAGCAATATCTGTGGGTGAGTCACCTGTGACGTCAGAAATCAATAAAGCTTCCACTCTTGCGCCACGTGCAATCGCAACCCTGGCCAAGTTACCACCCAAAATTGCAGATAGGTGTTTGCGCACCACATTCATTTCTTCAATCGGGGCGCCACTTCGCAATAGCGCTTCTGTGGTCTTGCGCATGTCATCAATAGAGATACCTTCTTGAGGCAAAGTCAGAAGACTTGAGCCCCCACCAGATACCAAAGCAATCAATAAATCACCTTGCTCCAATTGCTTTGCTAATGCCAATACTTCCTTAGCCCCATCCATGCCAGCTTGATCAGGTACTGGATGCCCGCCCTCAACAATCTTGATATAGCTTGTTGGTGAGTTGTGGCCGTAACGCGTCAGCACAACGCCTTCTAATTTCGCCTGCGGCCAATTCGCTTTTGCGTAAGCTTCCAATGCGCTAGCCATAGATGCACTAGCTTTACCGGCACCCACAACTAAACAGCGCCCTTTAGGATCTTGACCCTTTGGAAATATCTTTGACAAGTTTTGAGGAACAATGACTTGTGGATCAGCAACTGCCACAGCAGCAGCAAAAGCATTTTTTAAAATATCTTCGGTGCTTTTGACCATTGGGGTCGAGGATGCGTTTTGGGTCATCAAGCTATTCTAATCAAGAGTGGCGCGCTCTTGCATCTGCCACATCTCAGCATATTTACCGTTTATCGAAAGTAATTCTTCATGGGTTCCGTGCTCCACAATTTGCCCATGATCCATTACCAAAATTTGATCGGCATGAATGATGGTTGAAAGACGATGAGCAATGATGAGTGTGGTTCGATTCTTCGCCAAGCTGAGAAGCTCTTCTTGAAAAGCGCGCTCGGTTTTAGAGTCCAGCGCTGACGTAGCCTCATCAAAAATGAGCATGGCCGGTTTCTTTAGGAGTGTTCTAGCTATAGCAACCCTTTGCTTCTCACCCCCCGATAACTTGAGACCCCGCTCACCAACTTGCGTACCATAACCCTCAGGCAAACGCTTAATAAAACTATCAATTTGCGCCGCTCTGGCTGCCTCCTGCACCTCTTCCATAGATGCGGAAGGATTGCCATAAGCTATGTTGTATCCAATCGTGTCATTGAATAAGACAGTATCTTGTGGCACGATGCCAATGGCTTTGCGCAAACTAGCCTGCGTTACATCCTGAATATTTTGACTATCAATCAAAATCCTTCCTGATTGAACATCGTAAAAACGAAACAGCAATCTTGCGAGGGTGCTTTTACCAGCACCACTTTGACCAACTACTGCGGTAATAGTCCCAGCAGGAATATTAAAGCTCACATCGCGGAGAATTTCACGCTTAGCATCATAGTGAAACGATACATGCTCAAACCGAACATCTGGACCACGATCATGATTTTCAATTTGAAGTGTCTTAGCATCTGGTGAATCAGCTATCTCTTTATCAGTATTGAGCAAAGAAAACATCCGATCCATATCAGTCAATGCTTGCTTGATTTCGCGATAGATCACACCCAAGAAGTTCAGGGGAATATAGAGCTGAATCATTAAGGTATTGACCAATACCAAATCACCCAAAGTCATCGTGCCATTAACCACGCCAACAGTAGCACGCCAGAGAATTAGCATTAAGCCAACTGCAATAATGATTTGCTGACCAAGGTTCAATACCGCCAAAGTCTTTTGTGACTTCACCGCAGCGGATTGATAGCGCAGAAGATTTTCATCGTAACGACTAGCTTCAAATGCCTCGTTACCAAAGTACTTCACTGTCTCGAAATTTAATAAGGAATCAATCGCCTTTTGATTGGCTTTTGAATCCATATCATTCATCGTACGGCGGAAATGCGTACGCCACTCAGTAACTACGACTGTGAAAATAATATAAAGAACCAAGGCGACTAAAGTAATGGCAGCAAACCAAATATCGTAGGAATAGGCGAGGTAGCCTAAGACTAAACAAAACTCAATGAGCGTTGGCAGAATGCTATAGAGAGAATAAGAAATCAGTGACTGTATGCCACGTGTGCCGCGCTCAATATCTCGACTGACGCCTCCAGTCTGACGCGCAAGATGAAAGCTCAGCGCTAAGGAATGCAAGTGCTCAAAAACCTGAAGCGCCACTTTACGAACCGCGTTCTGGGTGACCTTAGCAAATAATGCTTCACGAAGTTCTGTAAATACGGATGCAAAAATTCTTAAAAGGCCGTAGGCAACAATAATTCCCAAGGGAACAACCAGAAGTACTTGCGGTGAATTGACATTGATATTTAAAGAATCAATTAAGTCTTTCAGCACAATTGGTATGCCCAGATTGGTAACCTTGGCGGCAATCAAACAGCTAAGGGCAATCAAGACCCTAAAGCGATACTCCAAAAGATAAGGGAGCAGGTCGCGAATAACGCGCCAGTCACCGCGCCCCGCTGTTTTTGAATCTGCGCTACCGTGATGATGTCCCGATGAATGTCTCATCGCACTATCTTATTCCTTATTGGCACTGACTTTTAGCTGCTGAAAATAATTTGAGGATGGCCTCTCCATTACTAGGAGAAAAACATTTTTTAGCGGCCTCTGGGTATGGGAGCCATTCATAGGCAACATGCTCCCTAGGCGCTAGCGTAATAGGGGTGTTATTGGGAACTTCTAGTGAGAACCAATGTTCAGTGTTGCGAGTGACGCCAGGCGCATAACGAGAGCGCCAAGCAGGATAGATTTCATATTCGATCTGGTGGTGCATATTTTTCAATGCATCTTTTGGCAACCCCTCTACCGCAATACCCGTCTCTTCAAATACTTCACGGGCCGCCGCCAAAGCAAGATCTTCATCAGTAGCATCCAGGCTACCAGTAACGGACTGCCAAAAGCTCGCACGATCCGCACGCTCTATCAACAAAACATCCCCATTCGATTTGTAGATGACTACTAAAACCGATATAGGGATTTTCAAGGCGGATCTAAAAATGCTGCTTAAGTTGTTTTAAGCAGCAGGTGCAGCTTGACGCAAACGGATGTGCAACTCACGCAACTGACGCTCATCAACCGGACTAGGAGCCTGGGTTAATAAACACTGTGCACGTTGTGTTTTAGGGAAAGCAATGACGTCACGGATTGACTCAGCGCCAGTCATCATTGTCACAATACGATCTAAACCAAAGGCAATACCACCGTGTGGAGGCGCGCCATATTGGAGAGCGTCTAATAAGAAGCCAAACTTAGCTTGAGCTTCTTCCGCATCAATCTTCAATGCACGGAATACCTGACTTTGAATAGCCTCTTGGTGAATACGTACAGAACCACCACCAATTTCACTACCGTTCAACACCATGTCATAAGCCTTAGCTAAACACTTACCTGGATCAGACTCCAAGTACTTCATATGCTCATCTTTAGGGCTGGTGAACGGATGATGGCAAGCAACCCAGCGCGCTTCGCCTTCGTCGTAATCAAACATTGGGAAGTCAACTACCCACAATGGCTTCCAACCTTCAGTAAAGAGTCCGTGCTCTTTACCCCAAGCAGATTGACCAATACGCAGACGTAAATTACCGATTGCATCGTTTACTACTTTTTCTTTATCAGCACCGAAGAAAATGATGTCGCCATCTTTTGCACCAGTGCGCTTCAAGATGCCTTCAATCGCAGCGTCATGCAAATTCTTCACGATTGGTGACTGCAAACCATTGCGGCCCTCAGCCACAGAGTTGACCTTAATCCACGCCAAACCTTTAGCGCCATAGATACTGACGAACTGCGTGTAGTCATCGATTTCGCTGCGACTAATTTCAGCACCGCCAGGTACGCATAAGCCCACTACGCGGCCACCAACTTGATTGGCTGCGCCTGAGAACACCTTGAAATCAACGTCTTTCATTAAATCCGTCAATTCAGTGAACTCAAAGTTCACACGCAAATCTGGCTTATCAGAGCCAAAACGCGCCATACCTTCTGAGTAAGGCATTGTTGGGAATGGGTTCGGCAACTCGACATTCATGGTCTTCTTGAAAATATGACGAATCATGTTTTCAAACAAATCACGAATTTCTAACTCGCTCAAGAAAGCAGTTTCACAGTCGATCTGCGTAAATTCAGGCTGACGATCTGCGCGTAAGTCTTCATCACGGAAGCACTTAGTAATTTGATAGTAACGATCAAAGCCAGCCACCATTAACAACTGCTTAAACAATTGCGGAGACTGTGGCAATGCAAAGAACTGACCATCATGTACACGTGATGGAACTAAATAATCACGCGCGCCTTCTGGCGTGCTCTTAGTGAGCATTGGTGTTTCGATATCGATAAATCCTGCGTCATCTAAATAACGACGGCACTCCATCGCAACGTTATAACGCAAGCGCAAATTCTTTTGCATTTGTGGACGACGTAAATCTAATACACGATGAGTCAAACGAGTGGTCTCGGATAAATTCTCATCGTCGATTTGGAATGGTGGTGTTACAGACGCATTCAAGATCACTAAACTATGGCAAAGAATTTCTACTTTTCCACTAACCAAATCTACGTTCTCAGTGCCGGCAGGACGCGCACGCACGAGGCCTTTAATCTGAATACAGAACTCACTACGCACTTGCTCGGCAAGGGCGAACATCTCTGGGCGATCTGGATCGCAAACCACTTGAACAAAACCTTCGCGGTCACGCAAGTCAATAAAGATAACGCCTCCATGGTCACGGCGACGATTCACCCAACCAGAAAGAGTGACTTCTTGACCAATCAGTGAATCGGTTACCTGGCCGCAGGTATGGCTTCGCATCGACATAACAATTTCCTATAAATCAAAAATGGTGTGGTAACTGCGTTGCAGTTATGCCACTAGAACTATTGGGAGGAACAGAGCCCATGGAAACAATATGTTTCAGAGCCTCTTCTACACTCATCTCTAATTCAATCGTTTGCGCACGGGGCACAATCATGAAAAAACCAGAGGTAGGGTTTGGGGTTGTTGGTAAAAATACGTTGACGTAATCTTCGCCTAATTTCGAAGTCACTTCTTTTGCAGGAGTGCCTGTTTGAAAAGCAATCACCCATGAGTCAGCATGGGGATAACGAATTAATAGTGCCTTGCTAAAAGCTTGGCCGCTTCCAGAAAATAAAGTGGAAGATACCTGCTGAACACTTGAATAAATAGAACGAACAATTGGAATACGGTTGATCTGCTTATTCCACATCCGGATCCACCACTGACCAGCAAAACTAATTGCCACTAAACCAGTAGCCATAATCACGGCGATCACAATCAAAATGCCAACACCAGGCAGTTCACGGAAATGCTGCAAATCTCCAGCAAATTGACGCGGGAACACTGTGATGATGGCCTGCATTACAGAACCGAATACGCCGTCGAGCAGGCCCAAACCCCATGCAATCACCCAGATGGTGATCGACAATGGTGCCCAAACGAGGATGCCTGCGATAAAGTATTTTTTCATGTGTTCTGCCTAACCCGCTATTTTAGCGGGTTAGCAGCCAATCAGGGAGAGACTAATAAAAGCCCAGGCTGATAATCAAAATTCCCGCCAAAAACCCGCCAGCAAAGAGCAAAGCGCCAGCCAGCAGGCGATGAGTGCGTCTTTCTTGGAGCAAAAGAGCCTTTAGAACCTCAATTTCGCCGTTTTGGTCTTTTATGGGATTTCGTCCTTGAGCCAGACTTTCGGCTATCAAACGAGGCAATGTGGGCAGAATCTTGGCCCAAGTAGGAGCCTCTTCCTTTAAGCCATCCACTAAACCACGCCATCCTAATTGCTTACTTACCCATCTCTCCAAAATCGGCTTGGCTGTTTTCCAAAGATCCAGATCAGGATCAAGTTGACGAGCCAGACCCTCTACATTCAAGAGCGTTTTTTGCAATAAAGTTAGTTGCGGCTGAATTTCTACCTTAAAGCGGCGTGAAGTTTGGAATAAACGCATCAACACAATACCCAGAGAAATTTCTTTTAGTGGGCGATCAAAGTAAGGCTCACAAACTGAACGTACTGCACCCTCTAATTCTTCAACACGAGTATTGGCTGGAACCCAGCCTGATTCGATATGCAATTCGGCAACACGTCGATAATCACGATTAAAGAATGCTAAAAAATTCAATGCTAAATAGTTTTTATCAGTCTCACTTAATGCACCAACGATTCCAAAATCAAGTGAAATGAAGCGGCCAAATGTTTCTGGCTCCAAGCTAATCATAATGTTGCCAGGATGCATATCGGCATGGAAGAATCCATACTCAAATACCTGGGTAAAGAATATCTCTACGCCATCAGCGGCCAGCTTTTTAAAGTCAACTCCAGCCTCTCTTAGAGCGGCAGTCTTTCCAATCGAGATGCCATACATTCTCTCCATCACAATGACATTGGTATGACAAAGATCCCAATACATTTCAGGAATCATGAGTTTTTGAGAGTCTGCAAACTGCCTACGTAATTGGCTTGCATTAGCAGCCTCGCGCATGAGATCTAGCTCGTCGTGCAAATACGTATCAAACTCTGCTACGTTCTCACGGGGCTTTAAACGGCGACCATCCTCAGAGCTTTTTTCAATCACTTTAGCAAGGTCATACATCAATGCTAGATCGCCGTTAATCACCGGCAGAATGCCGGGACGCAGAACTTTAATTGCTACTGCACGACCTTCCCACTCTGGACGCTTATCTGTACCACGCAAGACTCCAAAATGCACCTGCGCTACCGAGGCGCTAGCAACAGGAGTTGCATCAAAACTAATAAACACTTCCTCAATCGGTTGCCCTAGATCTTTCTCAATTAAGCGGCGAGATTCTTCATTTGAGAATGGTGGTACTTGATCCTGCAGCTTAGCCAACTCATTAGCGATGTCTTCTGGCAATAAGTCGCGACGCGTAGAAAGAACCTGACCGAACTTCACAAATATCGGACCCAGTGCTTCTAGTGTTAATCGAATGCGTTCACCTCTAGGCAAATGTGTGCCAGGAGAAACCCAACAAAGCATGGTTAAGAAACCACGGCGAATGCCTGGTCTTAAAAGATCGCGAAGCAATGGCAACAAGCCATAGCGCCAAGCTGTAAAAAATATGAAATAAAGACGAGCAATGCGACGCACGATTATTTAGCCTTTTGCTCTAAAAGTTGAATACGCTTTTCCATGCGATCCACCGATTCGCGTAATTCGCTTAATTCAGATTTACGCACCATAAAATCTCGCTTATTTAAAAGCACCTTTCTCTCTTCGCTGACATACTCCACTACATTGTCCAGCAAATCACCAGCAGCAGAGCGAGTAGCGGAGACAAACTTTTTCCCCTGTCTTACCGCAAAGTTTGCTGGTGCATCGCCCACTAAACGCGCTAAATCTTCCTCGTACTCCCAACGCAGCTGTCCAGCAAGACGACCCAATAGTTGAGCCAAGTCTGCATCGCCAGTAATTTTTACCGCCTTGAAGGCTTGCTCGCGTAATGAACCAGTGCTGCCAGCCAAATCACTCAGCGCCTTTGAGGAAACCTCTAGAGTAAGTGCAGGAGCCTCAATTTCTTTTAGGCTAGCCAATAAACCATCAGGCTTTATCTCAAAACATAGGTCGCCCAACGGAAGCTGCAACAAAATGGTTTTATTAGCATGGCGAGACAACTCAGCACATGCCCATGGCTCACTAGCTAAAACATGATTAATCCCCCGGCAGGCAGCGCTGGAGGCAATCGTATGGGTGGTTGAGAAACGTGTGTTCATAAGTGTAAAAAACCCGCACAAGTGCGGGTTTTCCGACGGCAAGTACCTAAAGCTTAAACCAACTGGGAGATACCCGCTAGTACCCAACCACCAGGACCCTCTACTGGCTTACTTAAATTCCAAATTTCGGAGAAGTCACTCGCTGGCGCGCCCTGTTGCTCACGAATCATGCCGCTAAACTGAACGCTGCAGAAATAATGTCCGTCAGCCGTTTCAATTCCCAAGAGCTGAGCATTGATAGTGACCACATCCGTTTGATTGCTTGCATCAGTGCGACCCGCTAAATCCTGCTGGATCGTGGCAAACATTTCTGGGGTTGTAAATTCTCTCAAAGAAGCAAGATCACCTTGATCCCATGCTTTTTGCAAAGTTGCAAAATATTGTTTTGCATTCTCTAAGAATGTTTGCTGATCAAAACCGGGAGGCAAGGTTGACTGAAATGCCTCAGGCTCGACGCTAACTCCGCCAAATGCGTTTGCAGCAGGAGTAAAAGCTGGCTCGTATCTTGGTGTCTGATCCAAGCCAGTACGCTGCATTCCGTTAGAGGAAAGATTAGGGCTTTGACCTGCACTAGACATTTTTGGCATGAGCTTACGCATTACAAACATAATCGCAAAGCCTGCCAAAACGGCAATCAGCAAACCAGTGATCAAAGAAGAGGCTGCCTCACCCAAACCAAAATGGGACAAGAGGTAACCAATACCCAAGCCGGCTGCTAAGCCACCCAAAATGCCACCCATGCCACCAAAACGACTAGGTGCAGGAGCTTGTGGAGCTGGGGCAGGTGCAGCAGGCTGCGCTTGCTGTGCAGGTTTTTGTACTGGCGCAGCTTGCTTTTGCATTGGCGCACTTGGGGCTCTGCCTATACTCTTGCCGCCACCTAATCGAGCAGCATCAGCATGACCCACTGTTGCAAAAATTAAAGTAAGACTTAAAAGTATTGCTTTAAAAAAATGTTTATTCATGAATCTGTACTCCCTCTTATAACTGCTCAATTTCTTTAGTTTTTAAGGCAATAAAAACTATACAACCATCAGTATTTAATTCCAATATGTAGGGCAACGATACCCCCAGTCATCCTATGGGTTTCCACTTCGTCAAAACCCACTCCTAGCATCATTTCTTTGAGGGTTTGGGCATCAGGATGCATGCGAATAGATTCCGCCAAATAACGATAGCTCTCTGAATCTTGCGCAATCTTCTCGCCCAGCCATGGCAAAACCTTAAAAGAATAGGTGTCATATACCGGCTGCAAAAAGGCATCTGGCTTCGAAAACTCCAATACCAATACGCGGCCACCCGGCTTTATTACCCGACGCATTTCACCTAAAGCTACCTCTTTGTGCGTCATATTGCGCAAACCAAAAGCAACCGTCACTACGTCAAAATGATTATTGGGAAATGGAATCTTTTCCGCATCAAACTGTACACAGGGCAAAGCCATTCCCCGGTCTAAGAGTCGATCGCGACCAACTCCCAGCATGGAGGCATTAATGTCGCTCAACCAAACCTGAGCATCAGGATTGCGGCCCCAGTCAGCTGCTTTTGCAAAAGCTGCAGCCAAATCACCAGTACCGCCAGCGATGTCTAAAACCTTTTGGCCAGGACGAACATTTGCGCGCGCAATCGTAATTTTTTTCCAAATACGATGTAAGCCAAATGACATCAAATCATTCATTACATCGTATTTACTGGCTACCGAGTGAAATACTTCAGCAACCTTGCCGGCCTTCTCAGCCTCATCAACGCTTTGATAACCAAAGTGCGTTTTACTCATTAGTGACTTCCACAAGAATGACCGCCCGACTGTCCTGCCTGCGCCATAGGCGCGTCACGATCAAGACCAGCAGCAGCCAATTTATCTAAATGCTCTTTCCATAATTGCTCTTGGTTTTCGCATAAAAAATATAAAAAATCCCAAGAGTACAAACCTGAATCATGCCCATCAGAAAAGCTCGGCTTGAGGGCGTAGTGGCCAACGGGCTCAATATTCGCAATCAAAACATCACGCTTACCAGTTTGCAATGTTTCTTGTCCAGGTCCATGACCTTGAACTTCAGCGGAAGGAGATAGGACTCTTAAAAACTCAAATGGCAATTTATAAGTCTGGCCATTCTCGTATGAAAGCTCTAGCACCTTAGACTGTTGATGCACAACGATGTTGCTTGGAATCATTAAACGAGAACCCTCTCAATACCACCTTGGTTTGCTTTAGCAACGTAGTCCTGCATCCAGTCTTTACCTAACAACTTCTGCGCCATCTCAACTACGATGTAATCCGCTGTTGTGTCGCTATCCGCATCAAAACGTGTCAGACCCTGCAGGCAAGATGGGCAGCTAGTCAGTACTTTGACATCACCAGTGAAATCATCCTTACGCAATTCATTGGCAGCTTTTTCCATTTCAATCTGCTTACGGAAACGAACTTGTGTAGAAATATCGGGACGAGTTACAGCCAGAGTTCCAGACTCGCCACAGCAACGATCATTTTTAGCAATAGCTTTACCATCTTCGAGTTGGATTAACTCATTGACTGTCTTCAATGGATCCTGCAACTTCATTGGTGAGTGGCAAGGATCGTGATACATATATTTCACGCCAGTGACGCCAGAGAGCTTCACGCCCTTTTCAGCCAAGAACTCATGAATATCAATAATTCGGCAGCCAGGGAAAATCTGCTCAAACTGATAGCCAGCCAACTGGTCATAACAAGTGCCGCATGAAACTACGACGGTCTTGATATCCAAATAATTCAGGGTATTAGCAACGCGGTGGAATAGGACACGGTTATCCGTAATCATCTTCTCAGCTTTATCAAAGTCGCCATTGCCGCGCTGTGGGTAGCCGCAACAAAGGTAGCCCGGAGGTAGTACCGTTTGCACGCCTACATTCCACAACATAGCCTGAGTAGCCAAACCTACCTGTGAGAACAAACGCTCAGATCCGCAACCGGGGAAATAAAATACTGCCTCAGTATCCGCAGAAGTTGTTTTGGGATCCCGAATAATTGGCACGTAGTTAGCATCTTCAATATCCAATAATGCGCGAGCGGTTTTCTTAGGCAAATTGCCTGGCATCTTTTTGTTAACAAAGAAGATCACCTGCTCTTTAACACTCGGCTTACCTACCGTTGCAGGAGGGTGTGCTGTTTGTTGTTTGGCAAACTTGCGCAGAACGTCATTACCCAAGCGCTGCAACTTGTAACCCCAACCAATCATCGTCTTGCGGGCAAGATGAATGCTTTCAGGGCTGGTCGCATTAAGGAAGAACATCGACGCAGCAGTACCAGGATTAAAACGTTGCTGGCCCATCTTACGCAATAAATTACGCATGTTCATGGTGACGTCACCAAAGTCGATCTTGACCGGACAAGGTGTCAAACACTTGTGACATACGGTGCAATGCGCAGCTACATCGTCAAACATTTCCCAATGACGAATCGAAACACCACGACGCGTCTGCTCTTCATACAAGAAAGCCTCAATTAATAATGAGGTTGCTAGAATCTTATCGCGCGGGCTGTAGAGTAAATTTGCACGCGGTACGTGTGTAGAACACACTGGCTTGCACTTACCACAGCGCAAGCAATCCTTCACGCTATCAGCAATGGCGCCAATATCACTTTGTTGCATGATGATCGACTCATGGCCCATCAAGCCAAAGCTTGGTGTGTAGGCCATACTCAGATCAGCATGTGGCATTAGTTTGCCTTTGTTAAAACGACCTTCTGGATCAACGCGATTCTTATAGCTTCGGAAGTCTTTTAACTCGGCTTCAGTTAAATACTCTAGTTTGGTAATGCCAATACCATGCTCGCCAGAAATCACGCCATCCAATGAGCGCGCTAACTTCATGATGCGGTCGACGGCACGATGTGCATCTTGCAACATCTCGTAGTCATCAGAGTTCACGGGAATATTGGTGTGTACGTTACCGTCACCCGCATGCATGTGCAAAGCTACAAACACGCGCTTACGCAAAATGTTTTTGTGAATGGCTTCCAACTCAGTAAGGATGGGCTCAAACGCCAGACCACCAAAGATGATGCGCAACTCTGAACGCACTTCATCTTTCCAGGAAGCACGCAAGCTGTAATCCTGCAGACGGGGGAAATAAGAGTCCATCTGCGTGAGCCAATCAGCCCAACGAGTACGCACCTTAGCAATTAACTCCAAAGCCTGTTGAACGCGATCGCCCAAGATTTCTGCTGTTGGAATTTCGTACTCAGCATCACTCTTACCAAGTGGTAGAGCACTCTTCTTCAAGAAAGCTTCTAGACCATCGAGTACTTGCAGCTTGTTTTTAAGTGAGAGTTCAATATTGATACGATCAATTCCGTCGGTGTACTCGCCCATACGTGGCAAAGGAATTACGACGTCTTCATTGATCTTAAATGCGTTGGTATGACGAGCAATTGCTGCTGTACGAGCGCGATCTAGCCAAAACTTCTTACGCGCTTCTGCGCTAACGGCAACAAAGCCCTCGCCAACCCGTAAGTTGGCCATCCGCACTACTTCGCTCGTTGCAGCTGCTACAGCCTCTTCATCATCACCAGCAATATCGCCAATCAACACCATCTTCGGCAAGCTATTACGCTTAGATTTTGTTGAGTAACCAACCGCTCTTAAATAACGATCATCTAAATGCTCAAGACCAGCCAAAATTGGCCCACCTTGTTTGCTGAGACCGTCTAAGTAAGCCTTGATTTCTACAATGCTCGGAATGGCTTCGCGTGCTTGACCAAAAAACTCTAAACAAACCGTGCGCATGAATTTAGGCATACGATGCAACACCCAAGTTGCGCTAGTAATCAAACCATCGCAACCTTCTTTTTGCACACCAGGTAATCCTGATAAAAACTTATCAGTAACGTCTTTTCCTAAACCCTCTTTACGGAAACGTTTGCCTTCAACTTCTAATAATTCTGTTTTGAGAACGCGCTGACCAGGTTCACTAGTCCCATCAGACCAAGTCAACTGAAAACGTACCATTGCCACATCATGAATCTTGCCCATGTTGTGATCAAGACGCACAACATCCAACCAGTTACCCTCTGGATCAACCATGCGCCAGCTAGCGAGATTATCTAAAGCCGTTCCCCAGAGAACTGCTTTTTTACCGCCAGCATTCATTGCAATATTGCCGCCTATACAGCTGGCATCTGCAGAGGTAGGATCGACCGCAAACACAAGTCCAGCAAGCTCCGCAGCATCTGATACGCGGCGAGTAACAACGCCAGCGCCCGTGAAGATAGTTGACACTTCGCGGTCAAGGCCAGGAAGTTTTTTAGCTTTAACGCCGCCAATATCTTGCAACTTCTCAGTGTTAATGACTGCAGACATTGCATAGAGTGGAATTGCCCCACCGGTATAACCAGTGCCGCCTCCACGAGGAATAATAGTCAAGCCTAATTCAACGCAAGCTTTCACTAAACCTGGAATTTCGGATTCGTAATCAGGTTTTAATACAACGAGTGGAAACTCAACACGCCAATCGGTTGCATCAGTTACGTGAGCAGCACGTGATACGCCATCAAAACAAATATTGTCTGAAGCAGTGTGGCGGCCCAACTCTTTTTTGGCACGCTTACGAATGACTTCAACCTCTTTAAATCCGTTTTCAAAATTTTCAATGGCGCGATAGGCAGCGCTTAATAAAATTTCGACTTGATCAGCAGAATCGCCACTATTGCGCTTCTTGACTTCGCCCAAGCGATGCCAGAGCGCATCGATTAACTGCTTGCGACGATTTGGACTATCAAGCAAGTCATCTTGCAAGAATGGGTTACGTTGAACAACCCAGATATCACCGAGAATTTCAAATAACATCCGCGCAGAACGGCCAGTACGGCGAACGCCACGTAAGCTATTTAGAACGCGCCATGACTCCTCGCCCAACAGGCGAATAACAATCTCTCGATCGGAAAAGGAGGTGTAGTTGTAGGGAATTTCACGCAGACGGGGGGAACCCGCCTCAGCGTCCAACAACTGGTTCAAAGCTAGTGGGGCGTTCATAGCGACATATTTGATAAATAAGCATTTTAATAGAGCAATCCTGATACTGGCAGTATTCCGAGAAACCTGCTCCCAAAATAGATAAACCCTTGCAAATCTAAGGGCTTAGGAGCCATCCGTGGTACGCTCATTGGATGGCAACGAACTATTTAAAGAAAATTTTATCGGCTCGCGTCTATGACGTGGCCAGAGAAACCGAGCTTCAGCCGGCCCCTGAGCTGACAAAGCGTTTGGGCAACCAGGTTCTCCTAAAAAGGGAAGATAACCAGCCGGTTTTCTCCTTCAAACTGCGTGGGGCCTATAACAAAATGGCCCATTTACCCCCGGAAGCCTTAAAACGCGGGGTTATTGCAGCCTCTGCAGGCAATCATGCCCAAGGTGTTGCCCTATCGGCAGCCAAAATGAAGTGTAAAGCCGTCATTGTGATGCCAATAACCACCCCTAGCGTCAAAATTGATGCTGTCAAGGCTCGTGGCGGATCTTGGGTCGAAATCATCCTTCATGGTGAATCCTACAGCGATGCCTTCAAGCATTCTGAAGTTTTAGGTAAAAAACGGGGCCTCACTTTTGTTCACCCTTTTGATGATCCCGATGTCATTGCAGGCCAGGGAACTATCGCCCACGAAATCTTTACTCAATATGAAAAACCAATTGATGCAGTATTTGTCGCTATTGGTGGTGGCGGTCTGATTGCAGGTATTGGTGAATACATCAAAGCAGTTAGTCCAAAGACAAAAGTAATTGGCGTTCAAGCCTCAGACTCAGATGCCATGAATCAATCACTCAAAGCGAATAAGCGCATTGAGATGAAAGATGTTGGCTTGTTCTCAGACGGCACCGCTGTGAAACTCGTTGGCAAAGAAACATTCCGTATTTGCAAAAAAGTAGTCGATGAAATTATCACTGTCGATACAGACGAAATCTGTGCAGCAATTAATGATGTTTTCACCGATACTCGCAGCATTCTTGAACCTGCTGGCGCTCTTGCTATTGCCGGGATGAAGAAGTACGTTGAGAAAAAACGGATAAAGAAGAAAACCTTAGTGGCTGTGGCTTGCGGGGCTAATATGAACTTTAGCCGCTTGCGCTTTGTAGCTGAACGCGCAGACGTTGGCGAGTTCCGCGAAGCCGTATTTGCAGTGACAATTCCCGAGGAGCGTGGCTCCTTCAAACGCTTCTGCGAATTACTAGGAAAACGTAACGTTACTGAATTTAACTACCGCATTGGCGATCAAAGTGAAGCGCACATTTTTGTAGGTATCAGCACGCAAAAAGCGGGTGATAGCGAGGCCATTGCAAAGCATTTCCGCAAGGCAAAGTTTGCAACGATTGACCTCACTCACGATGAATTAGCAAAGTCACATTTACGCCACATGGTGGGTGGACATTCTGCGCTTGCTAAAGATGAATTACTCTATCGATTTGAATTTCCAGAACGTCCAGGCGCTCTGATGAAGTTTCTTACCAGTATGGCGCCAAACTGGAACATCAGCTTGTTCCACTATCGCAATCATGGCGCTGACTATGGACGCATTTTGGTAGGTCTACAGGTCCCCAAGAATGAGCAGAAGAAATTCCAAAGCTTTCTGGCTGGTCTAGGCTATCCACACTGGGATGAGAGCAATAATCCCGCTTATCGCTTGTTTCTTAAATAATGTCATACACACTCACCGGAAAACTCGTCGTCGCGATCTCCTCGCGCGCCCTGTTTGATTTCGAAGAAGAAAACCGCATCTTCGAATCTACCGATGACAGCGCTTATATGAAATTGCAGCTTGAGCGTTTGAGTGAAGCGGCCCAAAAAGGGGTGGCCTTTCCACTGGTTAAGAAACTACTCGCCTTTAATGAGGAGGGGGAGCAGCGCGTTGAAGTGGTAATCCTTTCTCGCAACGATCCTGTAAGCGGCTTACGCGTCTTCCGCTCTGCAGATCATCACGGCTTACATCTTGAGCGTGGCGTATTTACTAGAGGTCGCCCACCCTACCATTACCTACGCTCACTGCATGCCAATCTCTTTCTGTCTGCGAATGAAGATGATGTGAGAGCAACAATTGATGCTGGATTTCCAGCGGCGCGTGTATTTCCAGAATCTAGCAAAACAGCAGAGTCTCACCCGAATGAAATCCGCATTGCCTTTGACGGTGACGCGGTACTCTTTTCCGATGAGGCAGAACAAGTGTTTCAGAAAAAAGGACTAGAGGCCTTTGTTGATCATGAGAGCAAAAAGGTTGATATTCCCTTGCCTCCAGGCCCATTCAAGCCCTTGCTCGAAGCGCTCCACAGACTGCAACGTTCTACCAGTGAAAATGGCATGCGCATTCGTACCGCACTAGTAACAGCGCGTTCAGCGCCCGCACACGAGCGCGCCATTCGGACTCTGATGGCATGGGGTATTGATGTTGACGAAGCGATGTTCTTAGGCGGCCTCTCGAAGAGTGAGTTCTTAAGAGAATTTGAGCCGGACTTCTTCTTTGACGATCAAACTGGTCACTGCCAATCTGCAGCATCTGTTGCGCCAACAGGGCATGTAGTATCGGGTGTCTCTAACAAGCCCAAGAAATAAAACTATTCATGGCAACACTTCCACTCGGACAATCTACGCAATACCCAGATCAATACGATCCAAGCTTGTTATTTCCCATTCCAAGAATAGAAAATCGCAAGAAACTGGGTATCAAAGAAAATCAGGTGCTGCCGTTTGTTGGAGTAGATATTTGGAATGCCTTTGAACTGAGTTGGCTCAACAAAAAAGGAAAGCCGCAAATTGCCTTGGCGGAGTTTCAAATTCCGGCTGACTCACCCAACATGATTGAGTCAAAATCCTTTAAGTTGTATCTCAACAGCCTCAACAGCGCACGCTTTGAAGATGAGAATGAAGTTAAAGAAAGGCTGATTGCCGATCTATCAGCAGTTGCTGGCAGCAAAATTACTACACGCATCAACCCTACGGAAGTAATCTCAAAAAAGGGAATGCAAGAAATGGGTGGCATTTTGATGGATCGCCTGGATATTGAAGTTGATCCAAACCTGCCTGCCGACCCAAGCCTACTGGGCGTGAATGAATCTTTTGGCCCAATTGAGCAATGCCTTGTATCCCACCTACTCAAATCCAATTGTCCAGTTACAGGTCAGCCTGATTGGGCTAGCGTGCAAATTCGCTATCAAGGTAGACCTATTCTGGAAGAAGGTTTATTGCGCTATCTGATTGGCTTTAGACAATTAGGTGAATTTCATGAGCATTGCGTAGAAACTATCTTTACGGATATCAAGCGTCAATGCAAGCCAGAGAAGTTATCTGTGTATGCGCGCTACACACGACGCGGTGGATTAGATATCAACCCTTTCCGTACCGATCACAATTCACCTTGGCCTGAAAATATTCGGCACGCACGGCAGTAATGAATTGCATCAGCAGCCAAATAAAAACCCCTTGTAGGAAATCCTAGAAGGGGTTTTTGCTATTGCGGCATTTACCGCATTAGTTGATATTCCTTAAAACGGAATATCGTCATCCATTGCACCTAATGATGCAGCGTTTGAGGCTGCTGGAGCAGACTGCTCAGCCGGCTTTGAGCGGCTGTAGCTTTCGCCACCATCACCACTGCCGCCAACAGGCTTACCACCGAGCATTTGCATAGTTTCTGCAACGATCTCTGTGGAATACTTTTCTTGGCCACTAGCGTCAGTCCATTTGCGAGTACGCAAACGACCTTCAACGTAAACCTGTGAACCTTTTTTGAGGTACTGACCAGCGATTTCTGCAAGCTTACCGAAGAATGCAACACGGTGCCATTCTGTGGTTTCTTTCATTTCGCCAGTTTGTTTGTCTTTGTAGCGATCAGATGTTGCTACTGAGATGTTTGTAACTGCGTCGCCGCTTGGCATGTAACGAGTTTCTGGATCGCGTCCTACGTTACCTACGATGATGACCTTATTTACCGAAGCCATGTTGTCTCCCGAAGAAAAATACTACTGTTATTACTGCTAAAAAATAAACTGCTCGCTTTAATTTAGTCTATGAAGCTGCGGTTATGTCTTTGTGGCTACATCCTTTGATTCTGTTGCTCTCGTTGGCATTTCACCCATCGACCAAGCAATTATAAGCCAGCAAACCAAGAGCGCCGCCCCCATGGCAAAGACCGATAAATCACCATGGCTATCCATTAAATAACCCCCAATTACAGCTCCAGAGAACAGGCCAATCGATTGCGTAGTGTTGTAAACACCCAGGGCAGTGCCCTTAGATTCTTTTGCAAAACGTGATACTAAGGATGGCTGCAAAGCCTCCAGTAAATTAAAGCCAATAAAATAAATTAACAGTGCAGTCGCTATAGACATGACCGAATTAGCTTGGGTGAATACTGTTTCAGCAATCAATAACAAAACAATCGCTACTAACAATACCGTCCTTAATTTCTGCCTCTTCTCGCCATAAATAATTGCAGGAGCCATAAAGACAAATGAGAGCAGCACTACAGGAAGATAAATTTCCCAATGCGAAGAAAGTGGCAATCCTGCCTGCACTAGTAAACGTGGCACCACCAAGAACATAGCTACTTGAGTTGCATGCAATACAAATACGCCGAGATTTAAACGCATCAACTCTGGGCGAAAGAAAACTTCTTTCAACGAGGCTTGTTGAACTTTTGCTTCAGGCTTGGTTGTAGGCAAAACGTAATAAGTGACGAACATTGCGATCACACCCAATACCGCCAGAACAATAAAAATTCCACTAAGACTAATGGCACGATAAATCGGAGCAGCGATCACCAAAGAAAGAGCAAATGAGAGGGCAATACTGCCACCAACCAAGGCCATTGCTCGAGTGCGAACTTGTTCTCGGGTTAAATCAGCCACCCAGGCTGAAATAGCAGCTGAAACCGCTCCAGCACCCATAATTCCGCGGCCAATCGCAATCCACAACAAATCATCTTTGGCGGCACAGATTAGGGCGCCAGCTACAAATAAGGACAGTCCCCATAAAACGACTGGTTTACGCCCAATTCGGTCGGATAAACGGCCCAAAGGGATATAAAAACAGGCCTGAACAATATTGAAGATCCCAAGCGTCAAACCCACCCACAGGGCATGCTCACCGCCCGGCAAGCCTCGTGCATGAATGCTGAAGATGGGCAATAGCAGAAATAAGCCCAACATACGGAGGCCAAAGATGCCTGCTAAGGCCAGAGTGGAGCGAAGTTCAGAAGGATTCATGGGAAAGAGCTATATTAACAAGTTACGCTAAAAAATCATGAATAACGAAATCAAGATCCGCGGTGCCCGCACCCACAACCTTAAAAACATCAATCTAGACATCCCTAGAGAGAAATTAGTTGTCCTCACCGGCTTATCCGGCTCAGGCAAAAGCTCATTGGCTTTCGATACTCTCTATGCAGAAGGTCAACGTCGCTATGTTGAGTCTCTCTCAGCTTATGCCCGTCAGTTTTTGCAACTCATGGAAAAACCAGACGTTGACACGATTGAAGGGTTATCGCCAGCGATTTCGATTGAGCAAAAGGCAACCAGCCACAATCCGCGCTCTACCGTTGGCACTGTTACTGAAATTCATGATTACTTGCGTTTGTTATTTGCACGTGCCGGAACACCGCACTGCCCAGATCATGATCTGCCATTAGAAGCGCAAAGCGTTTCTCAAATGGTTGATACTGTGTTGTCGATGCCAGAAGATACGAAGTTGATGATTCTGGCTCCTGTAGTAAGCGAGCGCAAGGGCGAATTCGTTGACCTCTTTCAAGACCTGCAGGCACAAGGCTTTGTGCGCTTTCGGGTACGCTCCGGCGGAGGCACAGCCAACGCTGCTAAGGCTGAGATTTTTGAAGTTGATCAATTACCAACACTGAAGAAAAACGATAAGCACTCTATTGAAGTGGTCGTCGATCGCATTAAAGTTCGGCCCGATATTCAGCAACGTTTAGCAGAATCCTTTGAAACTGCTTTACGCCTTGCTGACGGCAAAGCCATGATCGTGGATATGGATACTGGCAAAGAGATGATTTTCTCGAGCAAGTTTGCTTGCCCAGTTTGCTCATACTCCTTGCAAGAATTAGAGCCTCGCCTCTTCTCTTTTAATAATCCAATGGGTGCCTGTCCATCGTGTGACGGCCTTGGCCACCAGTCTTTCTTTGATCCAAAACGAATCGTTGCCCATCCTGATTTATCTCTGGCATCAGGAGCCATTAAAGGCTGGGATCGCCGCAATCAGTTCTATTTTAAGTTGCTGCAGACATTGGCTAAGCATGGTGGCTTCGATGTAGAAAAACCATTTGAAACGCTCAACAAGAAACAGCAGGACCTGATTCTATTGGGCTCTGGTGATGTCACCATTCCATTTGAATACATCAATGAGCGCGGCAAGAATAGTATTCGCGAACATGCATTTGAAGGTATTGTTGCGAACTTTGAAAGACGCTATCGCGAAACAGATTCAATGACAGTTCGTGAAGAATTATCACGCTATCAAAACGTACAAACATGCCCTGAATGCAACGGCAGTCGTTTACGCAAAGAAGCTCGCTTTGTCAAAGTGGGTGAGAAAAAGCAATCGCGCGCTATTTATGAAATCAGCGCCCTACCTCTAAAAGAGGCAAAAGAATATTTTGAAACGCTTGAGCTCAAAGGTGCTAAACGAGAAATTGCTGACAAGATCGTTAAAGAGATTGGTGCACGCCTACGCTTTTTAAATGACGTAGGTCTTGATTACCTTTCTCTCGAGCGTAGTGCAGACACGCTTTCTGGTGGTGAAGCACAGCGTATCCGCCTAGCAAGCCAGATTGGCTCTGGCTTAACTGGCGTCATGTACGTCTTAGATGAACCATCGATTGGCCTGCATCAACGCGACAACGATCGCCTTATCGGCACCCTCAAACACTTACGTGATTTAGGCAATAGTGTCTTAGTGGTTGAACATGATGAAGACATGATTCGTGCATCTGACTGGGTGATCGACATTGGTCCTGGTGCCGGCGTTCATGGTGGTGAGGTGGTTGCTCAAGGCACTCCGGCAGAAGTAGAAGCAAATACAAACTCCTTAACTGGCGCATACCTCTCGGGTCGTGAAGCAATTGCAGTTCCAGAAAAACGCATCCCAGTAAATGATCGCTTCTTAGAAATCATTGGTGCACGCGGTAATAATTTGCAATCAGTGCATGCCAAGATTCCAGTTGGCTTATTGACTTGCGTTACTGGCGTATCAGGCTCTGGTAAATCGACCCTAATTAACGATACCTTGCATCATGCTGTAGCCCAGCATTTATATGGATCCAACGCAGAACCAGCAGCACACGATGCAATTAAAGGCTTAGAGCACTTTGACAAAGTCATTAGCGTTGACCAGTCGCCGATTGGCAGGACGCCACGCTCTAACCCCGCCACTTATACGGGGCTCTTTACTCCAATCAGAGAACTCTTTGCAGGTGTTCCTGCTTCACGCGAACGTGGCTATGAGGCGGGTCGTTTCTCCTTTAACGTTAAAGGTGGTCGCTGCGATTCTTGCGAAGGCGACGGCGTTCTCAAGGTAGAAATGCATTTCTTGCCAGACGTCTATGTTCCTTGCGATGTTTGTCACGGTAAACGCTATAACCGCGAGACTTTAGATATTCGTTACAAGGGTAAGAATATTCATGAGGTGCTGTCGATGACTATCGAGCAAGCCCATGAATTCTTTGAAGCAGTTCCTGTAGTAAAGCGCAAACTCAAAACACTGCTTGATGTTGGTTTGGGTTATGTGAAGCTTGGACAAAGCGCAACCACCTTATCTGGCGGCGAAGCGCAACGCGTAAAACTCTCTCTAGAGCTTTCCAAGCGCGACACTGGCAGAACCTTATATATCCTCGATGAACCGACTACTGGCTTACATTTCCATGACATCCAGTTGTTGCTGACAGTAATTCAGACACTCAAGAAACAGGGCAACACGATTGTCATCATTGAGCACAATCTCGATGTCATTAAGACAGCAGATTGGATTATTGATTTAGGGCCTAAGGGCGGCGCTGGTGGAGGACAGATTATTGCTACTGGTAAACCAGAAGATGTGGCTAAAAATGAAGTGAGTTTTACAGGCCACTACTTAGCGCCATTACTAATTCGCAAAGCGCCGACCCCTGTAGCGAGCAAAAAGAAAAAGTAAGGCGCTATCTGATCTCAGAGTAATTTAGCTTCAGCTAAATCCGTTGCCTCTGAATTGCCTGAGATCACCAAAATATCGTTAGCTTCTAGCTTTAGATCTGAGCTGGGGTCTAACTTCACATAATCAGCATTAAGACCCTTGCGACGAACTGCTTGAACGTTGACGCCCTCTTTTTCTAAGTCAAGTTCACCCAATGTCTTACCAATCGCTTGTGAATTTGGCAAAAGGGTTATGGCATGTAAGCGCCATGATTCATTGGAACCAAAGTCATCGTCGGCGGATCCTCGGAAATAACCCCTCAACAAGCTATAGCGCTCTTCACGCGCCGTGGTGATGCGTCGCACTACCTTGCGCATTGGTACACCCATAATTAACAAGACGTGTGAGGCAATCATCAAACTGCCTTCGATTAACTCAGGAACAACCTCGGTAGCACCCGCAGCCTGTAACCTTGCAATATCCGCATCATCTCTGGTGCGAACCAATACAGTCATACCTGGACGCAAATGTTCAACCTGACGGAGAACACGCATGCTTGCAGC
Source organism: Polynucleobacter sp. AP-Capit-er-40B-B4 (assembly GCF_018882245.1). Lineage (GTDB taxonomy): Bacteria > Pseudomonadota > Gammaproteobacteria > Burkholderiales > Burkholderiaceae > Polynucleobacter. The sequence continues at coordinate 495,571 of NZ_JACVOV010000002.1, forward strand.
AGTATCAGCATAGGTAATCACTACCGCTTTTGCTCTTGAGAGGCCGGCAGCAACTAAATAGTTTTCACGACTTGCATCGCCATAGACGACATTGTCACCAGCAGCCGCAGCTTCTTTAACGCGATCTGGATCTAAATCCAAAGCAATATACGGAATTTTTTCTTGATCAAGCATACGCGCCAAACTTTGACCTGAACGACCAAAACCACAAATGACGACATGGTTTTCATTGCGCACGCTCTTGGCGGCAACACGTGTCAATGCAAGAGATTGCAATAGCCATTCGTTACTAGAGAAGCGCATCGCAATGCGATCGCTATATTCAATCAAGAATGGTGCGCAGAACATCGAGATCAACATAGCTGCTAATACCGCTTGACTCAAAGTAGGGTCAATCAAATCCAATCCATCAATTTGATTAAGCAAAACAAACCCGAATTCACCTGCCTGAGCCAGGCACAAGCCCGTTCTAATGGAGATGCCCGGGCTTGAGCCAAAGACTCTAGACAATAAAGCGATAAGACCAAACTTAAAGACAAGTGGCCCGATTAACAAAGCGAGAACAAGTACCCACTGCTCACGAATGACATTGAAATCGAGCAGCATGCCAATCGTAATAAAGAAGAGACCCAGTAAGACATCGCGAAATGGTTTGACGTCTTCTTCCACCTGATGGCGATAAGGGGTTTCAGAAATCAACATACCTGCCAAAAATGCTCCGAGCGCTAGCGATAAACCAAAATGCTCTGTTAACCCCGCCATGCCCAACACAATCAACAAGAGGTTCAACATGAATAACTCTTGTGAGCGCAACTTGGCAACTAACCTAAACCAATGGCTCATCAAACTTTGGCCAATAAAGAAAATCAATACCAAGGCAATCGTGATTTTGATCGATGCTGTAGTTAACGCAACAAATAAGTCGGAAGGATTTTTTCCGAGAGATGGCAATAAGATCAACAGGAAGACAACAGCTAAATCCTGGAATAACAAAATCCCCACAACGTTACGACCATGCTCAGTCTCTAATTCAGCGCGATCTGAAATCAATTTAGTCACAATTGCTGTAGATGACATTGCCAATGCGCCACCCAAAGCAATGGCGGCATGCCATGAGATGGGGTAAATCCAGTTCATTAATAAGCTTGCGGGAATCGCTAACAGCATTGTCAGAATGACTTGACTACCGCCGAGGCCAAATACGATAGATCGCATTGCCCGCAGCTTGTGGAGGTTAAATTCCAGACCAATGGAGAACATCAAGAAAACTACGCCAAATTCAGCCAAATACTTAACGGTGGCTGAGTCATTGGCCAAACCCAGAGCATGGGGGCCAATCAGCACACCGATAGCCAAATAGCCCAAAATAGGGGGTAAGCCAAAATAGCGGAAAATAACCACTCCGGCCACACCCGAGGCCAGGAGAATGAGGGTTAATTGAAGGACTGACGGCATATACTTACTCGATGATAGCTAAGACTCGTGAACGAACCCTAAAGCTTGCGCGCGACACCCTCACTATTGAGGCTGCTGCACTGCAAACAATGCGTGATCGCCTAGAAGGTGTCAATGCTGACGCCCTTGTGCTGGCGGTTGAACTTTTGCATGGCTGCAAAGGCCGAATCGTGGTTTCCGGAATCGGCAAATCGGGCCATATTGCTCGCAAAATTGCTGCCACCTTTGCATCTACTGGCTCCCCCGCCTTTTTTGTGCACCCTGCCGAAGCCAGTCATGGTGACCTAGGTATGGTCACTAGAGATGATGTTTTTGTTGCGCTCTCTAATTCTGGTGAAACAGATGAGCTTCTCACTATCGTGCCTATTGTGAAACGTACTGGCGCCAAACTGATTGCGCTCACTGGTGCACCAAATTCTTCTCTTGCCAAATTGGCAGATGCCCATCTGGATACCAGCGTAGAAAAAGAAGCTTGTCCATTAAATCTCGCACCCACTACCAGCACTACTGCAGCAATAGCAATGGGTGATGCATTGGCTGTTGCATTACTTGACGCTAGAGGATTTAAAGCTGAAGACTTTATTCGCTCTCATCCTGGTGGCAGATTAGGTCGCAAACAACTCATGCACGTCAGCGAAGTAATGCGCAGCTTTGCAGACACTCCAAAGATTTCTATCGATGCATCACTACAAGATGCCTTGATAGAAATGACATCAAAACGCATGGGTATGGTGGTAATTCTAGATGCCAACAAAAAAGTGTTTGGCATATTGACCGATGGTGACTTACGTCGCCTCCTAGAAAAAACTACTAATCTAGATAGCATCAAACTCGAGAGCGCAACTACTGCTGATCCTCGCACTATCCCAGCGGAACTACTTGCTGAAGAAGCAATTGAGATGATGGAGAAACATCGCATCAATCATCTAGTGGTGACTGATGACAAAGGCCATTTATTAGGCGCCTTAAACCTGCATGATTTATTTGCAGCAAAAGTAATTTAATTTCATTAGCAATCGAGTCTCTCCTTTATGCCTAGCGCCTTTAATGCCCATAACACTAACCCTCTAACTCAATACCCACAAGCCTGGGAGCGCGCGGGTCAAGTGAAGCTCCTGGTTTTGGATGTTGATGGCGTACTCACCAATGGGCAAGTGTGGATTGGCGCTGATGGCAAAGAGTCTTTAAAAGCTTTTGATATTCAAGATGGATTAGGCATCAAATTATTGGAACAATGTGGCATTCCTACCGCCATCATTACCGGCAGAAATTCCAAAATGGTTTTAGCACGCTGTGAAGAGCTTGGTATCAAACATGTTCACATGGGTGTTGAAAATAAAGCTATCGTATTGGCAGAGGTCATAAAATCTTTAGGACTCACATCAGCAGATTGTGCTGTTATGGGTGACGACTGGCCAGATATGCAAATGATGAAACAGGCTGGTTTAAGAATTTGTCCAGCACAAGGTCATGAGGCTGTTAAAGAATTTGCTCACTTAGTTACTACCCGTAACGGGGGCAATAGCGCCGTTCGCGAAGTGTGCGATCTTATTCTCAAAGCGCAGAATCGCTACGAAGAATTGCTAGCAAAGGCCCGTAGCTAAGCAATGCAACTCAATCCCCAACAAATTAAGCTTGGCATTGGTCGCACGCTGTTGCGTCTGATGCCGTTGATTTTGATGGGCGCCCTTACCCTAGCCACTTTTTGGTTGGTACAAAAAAATACTCCTCCGGAAAAATCTCCTCTGGAGCGAGTACGACTCCATGAGCCCGACTACACCATTAAAGATGGCGCACTATCTGCACTAAATGAGTTAGGAAGCACTAAATACCGAATTCTGGGAGTCAAAGTGACTCACTATGATGACGACGCATCTATCGACATTCTTACGCCCCGTATGCGTTTGTTTCAAGCTGATAAGGCACCGGTAACAGTTAAGTCTGATACCGGACACCTTGATGGTGATCTCACCATTTTGGATTTATACGATAACGCCTCTATTTTTCGGCCAGCGCAAGAAGCTACTGCTACACAAGCTGCAACCTTAAGGATGCTAGCCAGCTCAAGCTATTTCAAAGTATTGATTAATGACGACATTATTGAGACCAATCGACCCGTTACTCTAGAACAAGGTATGTCGAACATGCACTCTACCGATGGCGGAGTCTTTAACAATGTTGAACAAAGTATGGTCCTCAGCGGTCAAGTCAAGGGACGCATTGAACGCGCACCACGGAGAAATCCATAATGCTCATCATTCATTGCTGGCAGACTCGTATCCTTTTTGCTTGCTTTGCATTAGGGCTATCTATGGTGAATCCAGTGTATGCAGAAAAAGCAGATCAAGATAAGCCTGTGATCCTGGAGGCAGAGAAAGTTTCTGTTAACGACGTTAAGCAAATTTATGATCTCAATGGTCAAGTCCTTCTCATCAAAGGTAGCATCATTGTTACTGGCGAAGATGGACACATTACAGTTGACCCTCAAGGCTATGAATTTGTCGACGTCATAGGCAACCCCAATAAAGTGGCAAGCTTCAGACAACGTCGCGAAGGACCTGCAGATGAATTTATGCAAGGCCGTGGCGCCCAAGTTACCTATGATGCGAAAACAGAGTTTTTAACCCTCACTGGCGACGCTAGTTTGAAACGCTTACTCAATATGCAAATAATCGATCAATTAAAAGGCTGGAAAATTGAGTACGATGATGTAAAGCAGTACTATCGAGTCATACCTCCTCAAGATGCAAAGCCAGAAGACCTACCATTAGCGAGAGCCATTCTTTCACCAAGACGAAAAGCAACATTAGAGAAATGACAGCGGATTTAACTCAAGCCAGTAATGCGCCCACACTCAGCGCCCATAACCTACAAAAACGTTATGGCTCAAGGACTGTGGTTCGAGATGTATCCGTTCAAGTGCGATGTGGAGAGGTAGTGGGTTTGTTAGGCCCCAATGGCGCGGGTAAAACAACTTCCTTTTACATGATTGTTGGCCTTGTTCCCCTTGATGGCGGAAATATTGTTTTAGATGGCGCCGATATTACGCACTTACCAATTCATGAGAGAGCCCGAATGGGTCTTTCTTATTTGCCGCAAGAGGCCTCTGTATTCAGAAAACTCAACGTAGCTGAAAATATCCAAGCTGTACTTGAGCTTCAAGTTCAAGGTGGCAAACCCCTCAGCAAAGCTGAGATTGCTAATCGCTTGGATGAGCTTTTAGGTGAACTCCAGATTAGCCATCTGCGCAACAATCAAGCTCTCTCGCTGTCTGGCGGCGAGCGTAGACGCGTTGAGATTGCAAGGGCCCTTGCTTCCCAGCCTAAATTTATTCTGCTAGATGAGCCATTTGCAGGCGTTGACCCTATTGCTGTTGGGGAAATTCAGAGGATCGTGCGCTTCTTACGAGACCGTCAAATTGGGGTTCTTATCACCGACCATAATGTCCGAGAAACCCTGGGTATCTGTGACCATGCTTACATCATCAGCGAAGGTAGTGTGTTGGCCGAAGGAAAACCAGATCAGATTATTCAAAACGATGCCGTCAGAAAAGTCTATCTGGGCGAAAACTTCCGGATGTAAGCCCAGCAAGGCTTCTCACCCTTTTAGCAATAAAAATCGCTCCACCCTCTTGGTTTTCAGCAAATTCGCTGATACGCTGGAGGCTCATGGTTTATTTTTCCAAAAAAAACAGCTCAAAAAATTTCAGGGGCCTGCTGCGCACCCCAGGCATCACCATGCGCACGCATCAATAGTATCTATACAAGGAGTTGCTAATGAATTTAAAAATTAATAGCCGTCATGTAGAAGTTACACCCGCAATGCGCTCACACCTTGAGGCGGGGCTAGCCAAAATTCGTAAGCACTTTGATCATGTGATTGATGCGTCTGCCTTCCTAATAGTAGACAAGGCTAAAGAAAAGGATCTTCGCCAAAGCGCCGAGATTACCATTCACCTTAAGGGGAAGGACTTGTTCGCTGAAGCACATAACGCCGACCTCTATCATGCGATGGATGCAGTGGTAGATAAACTGGAGCGTCAAGTTGTCAAACACAAAGAAAAGATCCAAGATCATCACCACGAAAAGCATTTTGAGTGATCTCTTGCGTCAGGACACCTATAATCAATTCACATGAATGCCCTGACCCATCTTTTTACTCCCGACTGCATTGCATTGGATATACCCGCTAAAAGTAGGGCCGATGCATTTGCAGCCGCTGGAGAGCTGTTTGCCAAACAAACTGGGATCGACAAAAATTCTGTAGTCGAATTCCTTAATGCACGTGAAGATTTAGGCTCTACTGCCCTTGGTGCTGGGGTAGCTATTCCCCATGGCAGAGTTAAAGGCTTAAAACAGCCAAGCGCTGCCTTTATGCGACTCCAAGGCCCAATTGAATTTGCGGCCCCCGACGGCGAACCGGTTTCAATCCTGATTTTCTTATTGGTGCCTGAAAAAGCCACTCAACAGCATTTAGAAATCTTGTCTTCAATTGCTCAACTACTTTCAGATGCGGATGCGCGTCAGACCTTATTATCTTCTGCAGATTCTTCAAAAGTTTGTGAACTCTTACAGCGCTGGGGTACAGCAAAATGACTCAGCCCTTGCTCCTAGATGGAGTAACTGCTCAGCAGATTTTTGATGACAATGTTTCAGACTTAAAACTCTCCTGGATTGGTGGTCTTGAGGGTGCTGATCGCACTTTTCCCCCTGAGGCTGTAAAAGCAGCTGCCGCTAGCTCAGACTTAGTAGGCCACTTAAACCTGATTCACCCTAGTCGTATTCAAATCTTTGGTGAGCAAGAAGTTGACTATCACGCCGCCCTAGAGCCGAAACAAAAGCAAGAACAAATTGCGAGTTTAATTTCTAAAACTCCGCCTTGCGTCATCGTAGCCGACGGCAAGAGCGCAGACCCTGATTTACAACTTTTCTGCCAGCGTTCTTCGACCCCTTTATTCACTACTGCAATCTCTGCTGCGGAAGTAATTGATCATTTACGAACCTACTTAACCAAGATTGGGGCGCCTCAAATCACGATGCATGGTGTCTTTATGGACATCTTGGGTCTGGGCGTCCTCCTCACTGGTGAATCTGGTCTTGGCAAGAGTGAATTGGGTCTTGAGTTGATCTCACGTGGGCACGGTCTGGTTGCAGATGATGCAGTTGATTTTGCACGGCTTGGGCCCGATTACATCGAGGGTCGCTGCCCTGTCATCTTGCGCAACTTACTTGAAGTTCGTGGACTGGGTTTATTGGATATTCGGACGATCTTTGGCGAAACAGCTGTTCGTCGTAAATTAAAACTTCGCCTAATTGTTCAGCTTGTCCGCAGAAATGATGGTGAATTTGAGCGCCTACCGCTTGAAGCCCAACACATCGATGTATTGGGCATTCCAATCCGTACAGTGAAAATTCAGGTTGCCGCAGGTCGCAACTTAGCCGTTCTAGTTGAGGCAGCAGTCCGAAATACAATTTTGCAATTGCGCGGCATTGACACGCTCAAGGAATTCATTGAGCGTCAACGTGTTCAGATGAATGCAGAGGCAGACGCCATTAAGTCGCAGGGTCGCTTACTTTAAGTTATGCAAATTAATCTGATTACCGGAATCTCAGGCTCAGGTAAATCAGTAGCCCTGAGGGCTTTTGAAGATGCAGGCTATGACTGCGTCGACAACCTTCCTGTTTCTCTTTTAGAAAATCTCATCTCCACTCTAGAAAAAGAGCGGTGTGAACAAGTTGCGGTTGCCATAGATGCCCGTCGCGGACAAGCCATTGCTGACCTGCCATCTATCCTTGAGAACTTACGCAAAAATCATCAGGTCCGGGTTGTGTTCTTAAATGCCGATACCAATACTTTGGTACAACGTTTTTCGGAAACACGGCGTCGCCACCCCCTATCAACTAATGCAAAGCAGTCCCAATCAGCAACGCTGATTGAGGCCATTGATAAAGAACGTAACCTACTAGAGCCCTTACGCGCCCAAGCGCACAGTATTGATACCAGCAACATTCCTGCTCATGCGCTGCGCTCTTGGATTCAGGATCTCCTCAAAGACAAGCCCGTTGGCTTGACTGTGGTGTTTGAATCTTTTGGCTTTAAAAAAGGCGTCCCAAGTGAGGCAGACCTCGTTTTTGATGTGCGCTGCCTACCCAACCCTCACTACGACAAGGCCCTAAGACCACTTACCGGGAATGACAAACCCGTTAAAGAGTTCTTAGAAACAATTCCGGAGGTAGTGAACATGGAAGCGGATATTACGCAATTCATTCACCGCTGGCTGCCACATTACATTGCCGATGGCCGCAGCTATCTAACAGTGGCTATTGGCTGTACTGGTGGCCAACATCGCTCGGTTTATTTAGTCAATCGTCTAAGCGAATACTTTCGCGGCCAAAAAGACTATAGCAACTTACAGCTTAATTTTTTAGATCGTCACCGCGAACTAGACTCAATCCCTGTAGCAAAACCTTAACCGGTTGCGGTAGGCCGTAGCGGCCTAACTGATTTAAGGCCACCCACTTTAGATCTGGATTTACAAGCGGCAATTCCTTTGGACAACTTGCTTGCCAAATATGCATCCATAAACGTCTATGGGTAAAGACGTGCTTAATTTCATTTACCTTTTGTAAAGACCTACAAGTCTTTACAAGGGTCAAAGTCTTTTCTTGAGGCAAAGCGGCTTGAAATAATTCCTGCGCGCTTAAATCAGCATCGTTAGCACCCGGCACCCTAGGCTTCCAGAGTGATTCAGGCAAAGACCAGAGGCCACCCCAAATCGCTTTGCTGGGGCGCTTATGCAGCAGAACTGTATTACCTGAACGGATCAGCAACATATTGCAGTCGAATTCAGGAGATTTCGTTTTCTTAGTTTTTTGCGGAAGCAGAAGTACTTGATCACTCAAATTAGCCTGGCAGTCTTTTACAAATGGGCACTTTTTTTCAGAGCCCAAACAAACTGGCTTGCGTGATGTGCACCAGGTTGCACCAAAATCCATCAAGGCTTGCGTATATACCGGCATATCAACAGATTTTTTTGGCAGCAAATCTATTGCTAGATTCCAAAGTTGGTCATTCACGGCCTTATCTTGAATGCTGCCCTCAACCGCAAATAAACGTGCCAAGATGCGCTTAACATTAGCATCCAAAATGGGTGCACGCTCATGAAATGCAAAGGCAGCAACAGCACCCGCAGTAGACCGACCTATACCTTTTAATTGCTCTAGCAAAGCAGGATCACTTGGAAACTTCCCGGCAAATTCTGTCACTACTTGCTTTGCACATGTATGCAGATTTCTAGCGCGAGAGTAGTAGCCCAAGCCCGCCCACTCTGCTAAGACTTCATCAATATCCGCAGTGGCTAATTTTTTAACCGTTGGAAAGCGCTTCATAAACCGCGGGTAGCGCTCAAGCACTGTAGCAACTTGTGTTTGTTGCAGCATGATTTCAGATACCCAGACCGCGTACGGATCTCGATTGCCTTGCCAAGGCAAGCCAGAGCGCCCGCTGACCCCATGCCAAGCAATTAACTTTTGCGCAAAGGTATCAATTAGCGTTTTTGACATTGCGGACAAAAGTAAGTGGAGCGCTGGCCCTGCACTATCTGGCTGATGGGTGTCTTGCATACCTTGCATGGCAGCCCCTTGCGATCATAGACTTTGGTTTGAACCATGAAATGTCCTGGGTCGCCATCACTATTCACAAAATCTTTTAGCGAGCTACCGCCGGCATCAATGGCTTTTTTCAGTATTAATCTGACAGCCGTTGCAAGACGAGAACATTGTGGTCGAGTTAATTTTCCTGCTGCCTTGGCTGGATGAATACCCGCCTCAAATAAGCTTTCAGAGCAATAAATATTGCCGACACCGACAACTGCTTGGCCCGCCAATAGAAATTGTTTAACTGCAACACTACGCTTACGCGAAGATTGATACAAAATCTCTGCACCCAACTCTCCAGAAAACTCTGGAGAAAACGGTTCTACCCCCAGCTTTTGCAAAAGCGCAAATTTTTCAATGGGGCCCTTAGATTTGGGATGCCACAAAACAGCGCCAAATTTTCTGGGATCATGCAATCGCAAACTCAACTTACCAAATTCCAGTGTTACTCGATCATGGGTCTTAAGAGAGTCTGAACTTGGAAGTACCCGCAAGGTTCCCGTCATCCCTAAGTGAATGAGTAAGTAACCGGTATCCATTTCCAATAGGAGGTACTTGCCGCGACGCTCTATGGTGCTGACCTTTTGCCCAGGCAAGGATTTGCTCAGACTGACCGGGACAGGCCAACGCAAGCGCCCATCGATGATTTTGACGGCGGTGACTTTGCGTCCCTCAAGATGGGGCGCAATTCCTAATCGTGTGACCTCTACTTCTGGAAGTTCTGGCATAAATGGATTGTAGATTCGCGGATTAGAATGTGCTTATGAGTAAATTTGTACTAAAACCTCTAATACAGGGTTTATTCCTGGCGGCCTTGACTGGAGCCATATCACACGCCCACGCGCAACCACAGGCAAATGGATTACAAACGGGTGAAGCAATCTTTGAGGTGCTTGCCTCTGAAATTGCCCTCCAACGTGGCGAGGCTGGCTTGGCCTACAACACCTATTTAGAGATGGCGCGCCAATACAAAGATCCTAGGCTAGCCCAAAGGGCCATGGAAATAGCCATTGCAGGTGGCTCGCCAGAATTAGCCATGCAAGCCGCCAAGACTTGGGATGAGCTATCTCCGGCCTCAGATTCAAAACCGAAAGAAGTCTTAGTGACCCTGTTGATTCTGAGCAATCGCTGGTCTGATGCAATTAAGCCAGCCATCGCCTTACTACGACAACAAACTCCGGCACAGCAAGAAAATACTCTTTTGCAATTACAGGCGTTGCTTGCTAAGGCCAAAGATGAATCAGATGCGCTGCGTGCGTTTTACGAAATCGCGTCCACCGTCAAAATTACACCCAAAGATCCTGGCTTGCTATACACCTATGCAATGTCTGCCGAAAAAGTCGGCCGCATCGATGTCATGGAAAAAACCTTGCGCGATATTTTGCGCAAATACCCAAATGATGTGAACTCTTTAAATGCTCTCGGCTACTCCCTGGCCGATCGAAATGTACAGTTGCCAGAAGCCTTTGCATTAATCAGTAAAGCGCATCAACTATCACCAAAAGACAGTTTCATTTTGGATAGCTTAGGTTGGGTGAATTTTCGTCTTGGAAAAAACGCTCTCGCCTTAGAGCAACTTCAACAAGCATTTGCCATGAAACCAGAAGCAGATATCGCTGCCCATATTGGAGAGGTTTTGTGGGTCATGAATCGCCAGAACGAAGCAGAAGCAATCTGGCGACAAGGCCAGAAGTTGGATGCCAATAATCCAACTCTCAAGGAAACACTCAAGCGCTTTAAGCCCGATTGGACCAGAGATGATCAGACAGCTAAGGGCTCTTGGGATGGTCGCTTTGCAGTCAAAGTCATTGGCTTAACTGAGTCGCAAAACCAAGGTGGCTCAGGCGGATTTACCTTAACTCAGGAAGCGTTAAAAGATGTACTAGAAATACGCAATCCCATGGGTGGATCAATTGCAAAAATTACCATCACGCCAGGTGAAGCAACATTAGAGAGTGATGGCAAGGTAGTAACAGCAATAGACGCTGACACCTTAGTTCAAAATACTTTGGGACTACCTCTACCAGCAAGAGGTCTATCCAACTGGTTAAGAGGCGAAGTACGTGCCGGTAGTGAAGCGAGTGTTGATAGAAATGCTAAGGGACAAGTGAACAAAATTAGTCAGGATGGCTGGGACTTAGTCTACACATGGAGCAACACCGGTCGCCTAGAGAAGCTGACCATGACACGCAGCTCGAATATTGGTTCGATTGATATTCGTCTTGTGTTTGACCGGCCAAATGATTAAGTAAGACAAACATAGTGAGTCTTGATTCTTTATCTCTTCGCTCGCCAGCTAAGCTCAATCTTTTTTTGCACATTGTTGGACGCAGAGAAGATGGCTATCACCTCCTTCAATCCGTCTTTCAACTCATCGACTGGTGTGACACACTGCACTTAAAACGTATTCCTGAAAATGAAGTACGCCGAGTAAACCCCATTCCCGGAGTGCTGCCCGAACAAGATTTAGTAGTGCGCGCTGCAAACTTGTTGAAAGACTTTTGCAAGCTTGCAGCTGGAGTTGAAATTGATCTGCAAAAAGAAATTCCGATGGGCGCGGGAATGGGTGGCGGATCCTCTGATGCAGCAAGCACATTGGTTGGCCTCAATGCCCTTTGGAATCTCAATCTCTCTACAGAAACTCTTTGCAACTTGGGGTTAAAGCTAGGGGCTGATGTCCCATTCTTTATTTTTGGCAAAAATGCCTTTGTTGAAGGTGTTGGGGAGAAAATTCAGGAAATTTCCCTTGAAACACCTCATTTTCTGGTCATCTTTCCAAATAAGGGGATTGCAACTGCTAGTATTTTTCAAGACCCGGAATTGACCCGAGATCACGCTCAGATTACAATTGATGGCTTTCTTGCATCGCCATTGTTGTTTCAATCAAATGATTGTCAGGCTGTAGCGATGCGGATTTGCCCAGAAGTGAAGCAAGCTTTGGATTGGATTACCCAGGCAGTACCGGGCTCTCAGCCCCGTATGTCCGGATCTGGAAGTAGCGTTTTTGTAGTCTTAGACCCTAAGACTGACATCGCAAAACTAGAAAATCTGCTTCAAAATCTTCCTAAAGGGTGGGTAGGTCGGGTTGTTCGGGGGCTAAATAAAAATCCCGCTTACAATTTGATTTCTTCAGATTGACCTGTAGGGGAATCGCCAAGCTGGTTAAGGCACTGGATTTTGATTCCAGCATGCGAAGGTTCGAATCCTTCTTCCCCTGCCAAAGACTGTAGAAACGACAAAGAAAACCTTTTGACCCCACAAAACCCTTAAGACTATGTCCTCCATAAACGCAGATTTATTGACTCTTTTCACAGGCAACGCAAATCCCGTTTTGGCTGAGGCTGTAGCCAAAGAACTCAATCTTCCGATGGGAAAAGCCTTTGTTGGCCGCTTCTCTGATGGAGAGATCCAAGTAGAAATTCAAGAAAACGTTCGCGGCAAAAATGTCGTAGTGATCCAATCAACCTGTGCACCTACAAATGACAGCTTGATGGAGCTCATGATCATGATTGATGCCCTGAAACGAGCATCTGCAAGCCGTATAACCGCAGTGATTCCTTACTTCGGCTATGCCCGTCAGGATCGCCGCCCCCGTTCAGCGCGTGTTGCGATCTCTGCACGTATCGTGGCTAACATGCTCCAGTCTGTTGCCGGCATTGAGCGTGTTTTAACAATGGACTTGCATGCCGACCAGATTCAAGGCTTTTTTGATATCCCAGTAGACAACATCTACGCATCTCCAGTCCTATTGGCTGACCTACAGGCCCAAAAGACCCAGAAAGATCTCATCATTGTGTCTCCAGACATTGGCGGCGTAGTACGCGCCCGCGCAATGGCTAAGCAATTAGGCACAGATTTGGCGATTATTGATAAACGCCGCCCTAAGGCGAACGTATCCGAAGTAATGCACCTAATCGGCGAAGTAGAAGGCCGCCACTGCGTCATCATGGACGACATCATTGATACCGGTGGAACCCTCTGTAAAGCCGCTGAAGCGCTTAAAGAGCGTGGTGCCAAGGGCGTTACCGCCTACTGTACTCACGCCGTGCTCTCAGGCGGTGCTGTGGCCCGTATTGCAGCTTCTGAGCTAGATGAATTGGTTGTTACTGACACCATTCCCCTCACTCCTGAGGCCATGAAAGTATCAAAAATTCGCCAATTAAGTGTTGCCCCCATCCTCGCTGAAACCCTTTCCCGCATCAGTAAAGGTGATTCAGTGATGTCGATGTTTGCCGAATAAGCCAAAAATCACCGTTTTACCCCGGTTTTTGGCAGTTTTAAGCCTTTTGTAGGCAAAAACGTCCTTTCCCACGATATAATCGAAGGCTTTTCTGTTTGGTCGCGAACGGAAATTAACCTTAACTAGGGATTTTAATATGAAAGTTGTAGCCTTTGAAAGAAGCGTACAGGGAACGGGTGCGAGCCGCCGTCTGCGCAATTCCGGAAAAACTCCAGGAATCGTTTACGGTAGTAAAGATCCAGCCTTGGTCATTGAGTTAGACCACAACGCGTTGTTCCATGCTCTCCGTAAAGAAGCATTTCACTCATCCATTTTGGATTTGGAAATTGGTGGCAAGACACAGAAAGTGTTGTTGCGCGATTACCAAATGCATCCATTTAAGCCATTGGTATTGCACATTGACTTCCAGCGCGTATCCGCGACTGAGAAAGTTCATATGCGCGTTCCATTGCACTTCACAAATGCTGACACTTCAGCTGCTGTGAAATTGCAAGGTGCTGTTATCAGCCACATCATGACTGAGCTCGAAGTTTCTTGCTTACCAGCAGACTTGCCAGAGTTCATCGAAGTGGACTTGGCGAAGATTGAAGTTGGTCACGGTATTCATGCTAAAGACATCGCATTGCCAAAAGGCGTTACCTTGGTATTGCATGTTGAGCAAGAGAACCCAGTGCTTGCTAACGCACGTATCCCAGCAGTTAAAGCTGCTGAGCCTACCGATGCGCCTGCTGCACCAGCTGCTGCAGCTCCTGCTGCTGAAGCACCAAAGGATAAAGCTTAATTCACTAGCTAAATCACTTGTAATAGAAGGCCTGCGCAAGCGGGCCTTTTTTATTGCCCTAAGTTTTCATTCTTTTTTGGCGAAATACTTTTATATCTTTAAACTCTCAACATGACTAAATTAATTGTTGGCTTAGGCAACCCTGGAGATGAGCATGAAGAAGATCGGCATAACGCTGGCTTCTGGTTTGTCGATGCCTTAGCAAAACAATTGGGCGTTCGTTTTGAATCAGAGAAACGCTTTCATGGAAAAGTGGCAAAAGCAAAATGGGAAGGCGAAGACCTCTTTCTACTAAAGCCGAGCACTTACATGAATCTGAGTGGTCAGTCTGTTGGCGCACTATGTCGTTTTCATAAAATGACGCCTGTAGATATTTTGGTGGTTCAAGACGAGCTGGATCTCAAACCTGGAACTGCACGCTTAAAACTAGGCGGCGGTACAGGCGGTCATAACGGCTTAAAAGATATTCAGGCGCATTTAAGTACCCCAAATTATTGGCGCTTACGTCTGGGCATTGGTCACCCTAGAGATGTAGCAGGCGATGGCCGCCCTATGGACGTTGCAGATTATGTATTGCGCAGACCGCAATTAGCCGAGCAAAAACTTATCGATGCCAGCATTGAAAACGGCTTACAAATTTTGTCACTCTTTTTGAAGGGCGATACCCAAACCGCCATGATGGAGCTGCACTCGAAGGGCTGACCCTATAAGCCGCCCAGTTAGGCTGGGTTAGCTTTCTTGTTGGCAGTTAATAGCTTGAACTTCACCATCAACTGCTCTTGAGATTCAACAACCTCAGGATTAAACGGAATACAGTCTACGGGGCAAACTTGGCGGCACTGAGGTGCATCGTAATGCCCCACACATTCAGTGCACTTATTAGGGTCTATTTCGTAAATCTCCAGACCCATGTAAATCGCGTCATTTGGGCATTCAGGCTCACACACATCACAGTTGATGCATTCGTCCGTAATCATTAAAGCCATGATTTACTCGCCAAATTTCATTTGATCATTCTTTATTCTGAGCACCAGAAGCAATTTTTTGAACAAGCCATTTTTCCACTGATGGGAAAACAAACTTGCTCACATCACCACCCATCGAAGCAATTTCACGCACGAAGGTACCGGAGATGAATTGATATTGATCGGATGGAGTTAAAAACAAAGTTTCAACATCAGGTAATAAATAGCGGTTCATGCCTGCCATTTGGAACTCGTACTCGAAATCGGATACTGCGCGCAAACCACGCACAATCACGCGCGCATTATGCTCACGCGCAAAATCTTTCAACAGACCAGTAAAGCCCACAACCTTGACATTGGGGTAGTGGCCGAGAACTTCCTTGGCAATATCAATGCGCTCTTGCAACGTAAAGAATGGGCGCTTGCTACGGCTATCAGCCACACCCACAATGAGCTCTGTGAAAATACTAGATGCGCGACGCACCAAGTCCTCGTGACCACGAGTAAATGGATCAAATGTTCCAGGGTATACGGCAACAGTCATAATATTCCTAAGGCTTTATCAGCTACAGGCAAGAGTTTAGCCTCTTCCACCTCTAAATAGACAAGCTTTTACCTGTCCAGCCTCTAAGTATTTTCCACAATGCCAGTCTGGTAGGAGGGCTTCTATCTCCTCACGTGGACGACTAGACGGAAATTCGACATAAATGCCACCTCCAGAAGCGTCATCACAGACCCTTCCAGCTTCAATGACTGCGCGATCCAATAAGCTCGAATCTTGAAATGGTGGATCAATAAAAATGAGATTGCTGGAACAATCCGCTTGTTGCTTTAAAAACTCCAAGCTATCTCGTTGCAGAATTTCTACAACCCCGGTCGCGGGAGATGACTGCAATAAAGCAAAGTTACTGTTTAAATTTGCATGGGCCTTCTTATCCTTCTCCAGCAAGATCACTAATTGGGCTCCTCTGGAGGCAGCCTCAAAACCCAAAGCGCCAGTACCGGCAAAAAGATCTAAGCAACGTAAGCCCGATAAATCCTGACCCAACCAATTAAATAGGGTCTCTCGGATTCGGTCCGTTGTGGGACGCAGGCCCGGCAAATCTAAAACCGTTAGCAAACGACTTCTCCAGTTGCCCCCAATGATTCGAACCTTCTTGGGTGGTTCAGTCTTCAGAGGCTTATTCGCATTATTGGTCTTATTTATTTTTTGCTCCCAATACAACTATCTTCATGCGATCCATTGCTAGATACTTTTGGAATGCAGCTTTGACTTGCTCCAATGTCACTGCGTCAACTTGCTTGGTCCAAACATCCATAGTGTCGAGAGGCAAATCATTCCAGGCAATAGAAGAAACGTTATCTAATAATTTGCGATTGTTATCAATGCGCAGCGGGTAACCATTGATTAGGTTTGATTTAGCGGCCTCGAGTTCCGATGGTGTAGGGCCATCCGCAATAAATTGAGCGATCGTTGTGCTCATCACATCTAAGGCTAGCGTGGCTTGATCATTCTTGGTTTGTAGGCCAGCTTGAAAAATACCATTTTCTTTTCCAGGGGCAAAGTAACTAAATACGCTATAAGCCAAGCCACGTTTCTCGCGCACTTCAGACATTAGGCGAGATACAAAACCGCCACCACCCAAGATGTAGTTACCAACAAGCAATGGGAAGTAATCTGGATTGTTGCGCGCCACAGCCGTCATTCCCATGGCAATATGAGCCTGCTGGGAATCAAACGGAATTTGAATCTCCCGTTGGGCCAATGCTTCAATTGGGGAACGCTGGAGATCAGGCAACTTCGCAATCGGTTGACCTGACTGAGGAATCTGCTTTAACAAGGCCTGAACGATTTCATTTGCCTGTGCACGGTCTACATCGCCAACAATACTCACGATCATACGATCGCCACGGTAAAACTGTTTATGAAATTGTTTGAGATCATTTACGCTTACAGCACTAACTGACTGTACCGATGGTGAGTCTGCTAAAGGATAGTTTCCATAAACTGACTTTTTAAAACGTCGCTCTAAAACAAATTCTGGCTTTGTTTCAGCTTCGCGCAAACTCGTGATTGTTCTTTGCTTCTCACGCTCAACTATTTTTGGATCATAGGTTGGTGCACTCAACATGGCTGCAGCTAATTGCACCGCCCTGTCGCGCAAGTCTTTTCTACTGAGGCTGCGAATACGCAGGATTGCCCTTTCACCCCCTACCGATAAACCAATATTGGCACCTAAATCGGCAATTTCATCGGCAATTTGAGCTTCTGTTAATGGACCCTTATCGCCCCTAGCGCCATAATTCATAAGGCCTGCAACCATGTCAGCCACGCCGCTTTTACCAGAAGGGTCATAGCGGTCACCTGCATCAATACTGACCTCAATATCGACCATAGGCAACGCTTTGGTCTGGACTAAATAAGCTTGGGCGCCCTTAAAGGAATCCAATTTCTCAATCGGCAGTATTGCGTAAGCATTGCTCAGCAAACCAAAACTCATTAGACAAGCTGAAATTATTCTGAAGAAGGTATTCATCATTTACCCTCCTTATCAGCAGTTTTACGAGTCTGTGGATCCAAAACAGCAATCGTCAAACCCTCATCAACCAAATATTTTTTTGCAACTGCTTGGACTTGTTCTGGAGTAATGGTCTGCATTTTCTCCAACATATAGTTAATGTCTTTCCAAGAAAATCCCGCCATCTCGGTAGAGCCGATTTCCATTGCCTGACCAAAAATGGAATCACGCTTATAAATTTGGTCTGACAAAATACGCACCTTAATTCTTTTGAGCTCAGACTCTAATATTCCTTTTTGCTTTACCTCTTCAAGCGCCTTCCGAATACTTGCCTGAGCCTGCTCAACCATCTTACCTTTGGCCATCGTTGCGCCAATTAAAAATAACTCTGGTCCGCGAGAGATCATGTCGTAACCCACACCAACATCATTCACCACTTTTTCTTGCTTAACGAGAGTACGATTTAGACGGGCATTGTCATAACCATCCAGAACAGCTGTCAGCAGCTCTAATGCATATGGCTCAACATCATCAAGCTTCCCAGGCTCAAGGCGAGGCACCTTCCAGGCCATAGCTAGTTGAGCGTTATCCGCCGGCGCTTTTACCTGAACCTGCTTAACCCCTTTTTGAGGCGGCTCAATTTGAGGTTTACGAACTGGCAATTCATGAGCAGCAGCAGCTCCGTAATATTTCTCCACCATGGCCAGAACTTGTTTTGCATCCACATCACCAGCCACTACCACGGTTGCATTGTTTGGCGCGTACCAGCTGCGATACCAATCTCGTGCATCTACTGGCTTCATATTTTGTAAATCATTCATCCAACCAATCACAGGATGACGATATGGAGAGCTCATGTAAGCAGTTGCCATCAGCGATTCATTGAGCAAACTGCTTGGGTTATCCTCAGTGCGCAAGCGGCGCTCTTCCATGACAACTTGAATTTCTTTTAAAAACTCTGCGTCATCAAAATTCAAATTAGACATACGATCAGCCTCAAGCTTGATCACGTTTTCTAGCTTTGATTTTTCAACTTGCTGAAAATATGCGGTGTAGTCACGGGAAGTAAAGGCATTTTCGCGCCCACCTACAGCCGCTACTAAACGTGAAAACTCTCCAGACTTCACCTTATGGGTGCCTTTAAACATCATGTGCTCTAGAACGTGAGCAACGCCGGTCTTGCCATTGACCTCATCCATCGAGCCAGCGCGATACCAGACCATATGAGCAACCGTTGGCGCGCGATGGTCTTCTCTGACGATCAATTTCAGGCCATTATTTAGCTGATATTCATACGTATCAGTAGGTTGAGCACCAGCAGCCCAACCAATTTGAGTAAATAAGATGAATGCAAAGGAAATTCGAAGTAAATTGGAAAGCATCTGCTAAATCACCATACCCCAAGAATTAAATTGATAAGATGCATGTTTTAAATTGTATCGATTATGTTCGGCTTACGTAAAACCCTCGGATCCCTTTTCAAATCAAGCAAGATTGATGAATCTTGGTTTGATACTTTGGAAGAATCACTCATACAAAGTGATGTGGGCCTTCCTACGACCGAACAACTCATTAGCAAACTTCGTAAAGCGGCAAAATCGGAGAAGGCCTCCAGCCCCGAAGAGTTACAAGCGCTCCTCATTCAAGAAGTGAGTTCACTACTCACCGCTATTGAGCCTTCACCAAATCCACTCTTTACTAGTGACAAGCCTAACACTCCAGAGGTATGGTTAGTTGTAGGGGTAAATGGTGCCGGCAAGACTACAACCATTGGCAAACTCTGCCGACTCTTTCAGTCCCAAGGTAAATCAGTTCTGCTCGCTGCTGGCGATACCTTCAGGGCTGCTGCACGCAACCAGCTTCAAGAGTGGGGTGGGCGCAATCAAGTGGATGTTATTACCCAAGAAGGTGGTGATGCTGCTGCTGTTGCGCATGATGCGATTCATGCTGCCATCTCTCGCAAGAATGACATCCTCATTATTGATACCGCAGGTCGTCTGGCAACCCAGGACAATCTGATGGAAGAACTCAAGAAAGTGAAACGCGTCATTGGCAAAGCTCTCCCTGGAGCACCACACCACACACTGCTCGTTTTAGACGGCAATACTGGGCAGAATGGTTTAAGTCAGGTAAAGGCATTTCATGCGGCCCTGGGACTGACCGGAATCATTGTGACCAAGCTCGATGGCACCGCCAAAGGCGGCGTGATCTGTGCTCTTGCCCACACCCTGCAAGAAGTTCCAAAACCCGCTGTCCTAGCCCTAGGCAAAGGTGAGGGAATTGATGATTTAGCCCCCTTTACGGCAGGGCAATATTCTTCCGAATTATTCAATTAAATCAGTAACTTATAGTGATATAAAACGATTAGCACTCTCTTGACAAGAGTGCTAAAATAGAACTCTATTAACACCTCATATTTATAAAAAAAATGGTTCAAAAGAAATCTGACAAACCGAATTTGCAAACGCTGCCAGTCGCGCAGACTGCGGCGGCGTCTGCATTTCCAATGCTGCCAACTCTTGGGGTTGGCACTCTCGATTCATACATTGCGTACGTTAATCGCGTACCGATGCTCAGTGCTGCGGAAGAGTTACATCTTGCGCAGGAATTTCGTCGCACAGAAAATGTTGATGCTGCTAAAACTTTAGTGCTGTCACATTTGCGTTTAGTGGTTTCTGTTGCTCGCCAATATCTTGGCTATGGCATTCCACACGCAGACCTAATTCAAGAAGGCAATATTGGCTTGATGAAAGCTGTGAAACGTTACGATCCAAGTAATGGTGCACGCCTGGTCTCTTATGCGATTCATTGGATCAAAGCAGAAATTCACGAGTACATTCTCAAGAATTGGCGCTTAGTTAAAACAGCAACCACTAAAGCACAACGCAAATTGTTTTTTAACTTGCGTAGCAATAAACCCACCTTAAGTGCACTCACTCCAAGTGAAGTGGAGGCGCTAGCTAAAGCACTTGACGTCAAAGGTTCTGACGTTAAAGAAATGGAAATGCGTCTTGCTGGTGGAGATATTGCGCTTGAGAGTGATGATGGCGATGATGATGCTGCCTACGCCCCAATTCAATGGCTAGCAGACAACTCGCAAGAGCCTACCGCTCGTATTGCCAGCGCTGAAGCGGATGCCTTGCAGGGTCCTAAATTAGATCAAGCACTGATGGCTTTAGATGAGCGCAGTCGCAATATTGTGCAATCTCGTTGGTTAGCGATGGATACCGAAGGCAATGGCACCAAGACATTGCATGATCTTGCGGATGAATACGGCATCTCCGCAGAGCGTGTTCGCCAAATCGAAACTGCAGCGCTCAAAAAGATGCGTGGATTACTCCAGGCAGCCTAAATAAAAAGGGTTCGATTAAGAACCCTTTTTAGTTTCTTACTTCAGAAGTTCTTTCAAATCATGCGCCAAGGTCTCAGGACCTTGTGCGTGTTTGATATATAAACGTAAGCGACCATCTGGATCAAACGCATAACTACCTGCTGTGTGATCCATGGTGTACGAGCCTGGCTTTGTACCCGGCACCTTCTTGTAATAAATCTTGAAGTCCTTGGTGACCTTATCTAATGCAGCTTCATCCGCTGGACGCAAGCCTAAGAAACGTGGATCAAATGCAGGAACGTACTGCTTCAAAATCTCTGCTGTATCTCGCTCTGGATCCACCGTCACAAAAAGCACTTGAACCTTATCTGACTGGGGTCCCAGCAGAGTCATGACTTGCTGCATTTCGGTCAAGGTTGTTGGGCAAACATCAGGACATTGCGTATAGCCAAAAAACATCACTACGACCTTGCCCTTGAAGTCGGCCAAGGTTCTTACCTTGCCATCTGGATCCAGCAAACTAAAGTCTTTACCAAATGCGGTGCTGCCGGTGATATCAATGTTTTTGAACTCTGGCTTTGGGCTACAAGCAATTAACACAAAACACAGAATTGCCAGAAAGCAAACTCTTAGAAAATTCATATGGATCTCAGAGGAAATAGTGGTCTATTAAAAGCGCTGCAAATAGTAGCGATAAATAGGTAATAGAAAAGCGGAATGTTTTCTTAGCCAAAGCATCGCTATAAGAAATAAATAGCGCAACGACATAAGCCAGGAACATCAAACCCAAAATGATGGCAGATATTAAATACACCATACCGCTCATGCCATAGATATAAGGCAGCATCGTAGCGGCAATCAGAATCAAGGTATAGAGCACGATATTGAGAAGCGTGAAACGCTCTCCATGTGTGACTGGCAACATTGGTAAACCAGACTGCACATAGTCATCACGGCGATATAAAGCTAATGCCCAGAAATGTGGGGGCGTCCATACAAAGATGATGAGAACCAAAAGCCAAGCTTCTGCTGAAAGGGTATTGGTCACCGCCGCCCAGCCCAATGCAGGCGGCATTGCACCTGACAAGCCGCCAATCACAATATTTTGCGGTGTAGCGGGCTTGAGCAACCAGGTATAAATCACTGCATAGCCAACGAAAGTGGCAAGTGTTAGCCACATCGTCAAAGGGTTGCAGAAGGTCCATAAAATAACCATTCCGAGCGAACCCAAAATGATGGAAAAAATAATGATATGAAATGGCGTTACTTCGCCAGTAGCAGATGGACGCCATGACGTGCGCTTCATCTTGGCATCAACAGCTTGCTCAATTAAACAATTCACTGCAAATGCTGCTCCAGCTAAAAGCCAGATGCCAACAATGCCGCCGATAAGAACTGGATAAGGCACCATCCCAGGTGTTGCTAAGAACATGCCGATAACAGCGCAAAATACGGCGAGCTGAGTCACTCTAGGTTTAGTTAGAACCCAATATTGACGCCAACGTGGCATAGCCACTGATGCGTTTATTTTAGAGTCACTCATATTTATGCCATCTTCTTTTGAATGAAAGGCTTCCAAGAGGCCCAATAACTCATTCTGACTAAACAGAATACCAAAGCAGCAGAGCCAGCGGTATGCAATAGAGCGGCTAATAAAGGCCACTGAAATATCACATTAGAAACACCAGTCACGATCTGCAGCAGAAGCACAACCAGTAACAGCTTGGCCACCAAACCCAGACCAGATAAAACTGGGGTTGCCAACTGCAGTGCTTTAAAGCCTAAAGTGCCCAGTACCACCAACACCAGCACCGCAAATAGACGATGTGCCCAATGAATGGTTTGCAATGCCACTGGAGAAATAAATTCACCTTGGGCATTTAAGCCCAATTGGCGCCAAAGGGTGAAGCCTTCACTCCAATTCGTCTCAGGCCATGCACTTCCCAAGCAAGTCGGAAAATCTGGACAGGCTAAAACTGCGTAGTTAGTGCTCACCCAGGCGCCCAAGAAAACCTGGATAAAGAGAACTACAAAAGAAAGAGTGAGAAGCTGCGCTGAAAGTGGTCGAATACGAAGAACGCGAACTGCAGAAAGTTTTTCTTCCCAAGATTGTTGTGCATACAAAGTTAAGCAGGACAATAAAACTAAAGCCAACATCAAATGAATGGTGACAATAATGGGTTGTAACTTGAGGGTCACAGTCCAAGCACCAAAAGCGCCTTGCACGCAAACTAATACAAGTAAACCGAGGCTGCCCAGTAAAGGATTTTTTCCTAAAGACTTGAGCTTAGTAAAGGCGATTCCTACTTGTACCAAAATGAGTGCGCCTACAGTCATTGCTAAATAACGATGAATCATCTCGATCCAAGCTTTGATAACCGTCACAGGACCGGTAGGCATAGCGCTCTCGGCCTGCTGAATCTCGCTCAGCGCATGAAATGGATTGGAGGTGCCATAACATCCAGGCCAGTCAGGACAGCCTAAGCCTGAGTCAGTGAGACGTGTAAACGCACCAAACACAATCAGATCAAAAGTCATAAAGACCAATACCCAATTGAGTTTTTGAAAAAAACTATAGCCCGGCTTTCTCCAAAGATAAAGCAGCGGCAGGCCCGCAAAAATAATTGCGATAGCAGCTAACTCTAAAAATAAAATCAAGTTTGGCATTACAAATTCTCGCCCTTATGATTTAACTTCAGGAGCTTTTCTAGGTCCTTCTTCATGCCAGCGAACTCTTTAGGAGAGTTCGTTACTGGGAAATACATCATCTTTGCGGGACTTGGGTCTACCAACTGAATCTGCTGACCCGCACCCTCTTTATTTAGCCATGCCTCAAAGTCAGAACGAAGTTTAGGATCCGACGGAAGAGAAACAATTTTGAAGCCCGCAGCTTTTTCGTCATACGCTTTAATGACTTCTGGATCAACAGGCTGACCATCTGTATTAACCCACAAGAGCTGTAGGCGACCACCCTCTCTCCCCATGGCAACCTTTACTTGACGCATCAAAAATAAGGCTTCAATACATTTTTCATCCTTTACCTTGCATTCGCCAGCAGGGCGAGCAATTAAAAGACTCCATTTACCTTGTGTAGGCGTATCAAGCCATGCTGTATTGAATTCTTGAGCTGGATAAATAAGAGTACCTAAATTGGTTTTACCGCCTGTAGGCTTAATCACGTAATACGTAAAATAGGATGCGATTACTGGAGAGGCGCAAGCTAGCAATAGCAATAGCATCTGAATGCGGCCACGACGGGTGCGCGCATTAATAGCAGCCGAATCTACCTGTGATGCCGGAATTAACAACTCTTTATCACTCACCCTTGATCCCCTCGTGCCCATGACCAAAACCCTGACGTTTATATTGCCGCAAACCTGTAGCTAACCAAAATACGAAACCAGCAAAAGCTAAAGCAAACCACTGGAATGCATAAGCATAATGGCGATCGACTCCACTTGTCAGAGGCGCCCATTCACGCAGCAAACCATCACCCGAGCCGACTTCAACTTCACGCAAAATAAATGAGGCTTGCGTCCAATGATGCAACTTACCTTCAGACACCAAGTCAAAATTTTGCTCAATCCTAGGCTTACTAGGATCAATAACATTCTTACCGCTACCTAACTCATAAACCTTACCAGGCTGCGCAAAAACGATGCCTTCTACATTGACTATCCGATTTGGCGTTTGTACTGGCGGCAAAGTCTCACGATTTTCATTGTTTCGTGGCGCCCAACCCCTATTAACCCAAAGAATCTCATCCTTGCCCTCTAGCCTTAAAGGCATCATCAGATAGAAACCCGATTGCGCAGTAGTGCTGCCGGCAGGAGGAACTGGTCTAGGCCGGTTATCCAGCCAAATAGCGGCCTCAGGAATGTATTGACCTCTTGCAATCATACGGCGCTCACGAGCCTCCTCAAGGGTCCAAGGGCCTGCGTTAGCACTCAAGATAGGCATTTGCTGGCGCGCCAGTAAATTTGCCGCTAAGGCAATTTTGGTATCCGCTCTACTCAGCTGCCAAATACCTGCCCCACAGCCAATCGCAATCACGATTAAGGCTGATACAGTAGCAACTATGCGCTTTGTAATGAGAGCAGTAAAAAGACTATTCAAGAGATTTAATAATAAGGATTTGTGATGAAGTGGATTATTCCAATTGTCCTACTAATGATTGTTTTTAGCTTAGGATCGGCTTTGTATTACATGATGAAAGATAGGGGCAATAGCTCACGCATGGTCCACTCACTCATGCTGCGTATCGGACTATCTATCGCACTGTTTGCCGGAATTCTACTGGCCCACTACTTTGGACTCATTGAGGCCACTGGAATTAAAGTAGGCACCAATTAAACGGCACCTCTCTTTGAGGGCTTAAAAACAAATCGGGGCTTTAGGCCCCGATTTTTATTGGATTACATCCAGTAAACAGCGATGTACAGGCCGAGCCAGACTACGTCAACGAAGTGCCAGTACCAAGCGGCACCTTCAAATGCAAAGTGATGCTGAGAAGTAAAGTCGCCACGAATCATACGACGCAAGACAATCGCCAACATCGTGCCACCAAGGAATACGTGGAAGCCATGGAAGCCGGTCAACATGAAGAATGTAGAGCCATAAATGCCTGAAGTTAGCTTCAAGTTCAACTCATGATAGGCATGGTAGTACTCGTAAACTTGGAAGCCCAAGAAGACAATACCCAAACCAACAGTTGCAGCCAAGCCAACGATGGCTTTCTTCATATGGTTTTCTACTAGCGCATGGTGAGCGATAGTAATCGTTACACCAGAGCTCAAGAGCAACAATGTATTGATTGTTGGAATAGGCCAAGGGCCCATGGTGGTGAATTTCTCAACCAAACCAGCAGGACCATCATTTGGCCAAACAGCCTGGAAATTAGGCCAAAGCAATTTGCTTTCCACATCACCCATCCAAGGCATCGCAATATTGCGCGCATAGAACAAGGCGGCAAAGAATGCGCCGAAGAACATGATTTCAGAGAAGATGAACCAAGCCATTGACCAGCGATAGGAGATGTCAACGTTGACACCGTTCTTGCCAGCATTGGATTCTGCAATCGTGTCACCGAACCAGTTATAGAGAACATAAAGAACAAACGCGACGCCCGCGAGGGTCAAAGGTCCGCCCCAAGAGGCATGATTTACCCATCCAGAAATACCAAAGCCAAAAGCAATTAAGCCAAAAGCGGCCATTGCTGGATGTCTAGATAGTCCAGGGACGAAATAGTATGGGGTTGAATTGGATGACATCTTATTCTCTCTATTCAATCAAAAAATAATCAATGGGACACAACTGCTTTCACTATCAACAGGAGAACGCCCATAAAAATCAAGGCGCCAATAACTCCTGCAATGATAATGTGCACAAAACTCAATGAAGCAACATCTTCCTGCAAACCAGACTTCTTACGCACCCCCAAAAAGCCCCACATCACGGCTTTCATAGACTGCATAAAACTACTTTTCTTTTTCATGAAGCCAACCTTGATTTAGGGGCTGGCGGCGTACCACCTAAACCCAACTCAAAGAAGGTATATGACAAAGTAATTGTTTTTACATCATCCGGTAAACCTGCATCGATCACAAATACTACCGGCATCTTTTTTGTTTCTTTTGCTGCTAGCGTTTGCTCCTGAAAGCAAAAGCACTCTAATTTCGTAAAAAACTCCGTTGCGCTTTTAGGCGCATAACTCGGTATTGCTTGAGCGCGTACAGGGCGATTTTGATTGTTGGTTACTTCATAAACAATCTCAGTCAGTTCACCAGGATGCACCTCTAAAAAATTCTTAACTGGTTTGAAGGTAAACGGGCCACGGCTATTCGAATCAAACTCAATGGTTACTGTACGAGCATAGTTAACTTGGGTATTGCCAACCTTGTTAGGACTGAAGGCTCTGACACCATAATCATTCTTGCTTGTTACTACGTTAATTCCAGTGACCTCACACAAGGCTTTGTACATCGGAACCAACGCATATCCAAAACCAAACATCATTACTGCCGCAATTAAGAGCTTTAATAAAATTTGGCGATTGAGTGATTGAGTCGTAACCATGTCTATCAAGGGCTTAACCCAGCAAGCTCCGTTTAATCACTATGCCAATAAAAAAGGCTACTACAACGCTCAACAGAATGAAGCCCATCCTGCGATTATTCGCAGCAAGGGCTTGCTTTCCAGATGAATTAAATTCCTGCTTCACGCATCTGCTCTGCACTAGGCGGAGTTTCAAAAGTGTGATGTGGTGCTGGTGAAGGTACTGTCCACTCCAGACCTTTAGCGCCATCCCATGGCTTCATTGGCGCTTTTTCGCCCTTGCCGCTATATGCTGGCAGAACAACGAAGAGCAAGAAATAAACCTGCGCTAAACCGAAGCCCAATGCGCCGATCGATGCAATCGCATTGAAGTCAGCAAACTGAGTTGGGTAGTCAGCGTAGCGACGTGGCATACCTGCTAAGCCCAAGAAGTGCATTGGGAAGAAGGTGATGTTGAAGAAAATCATGGAAGCCCAGAAATGGATCTTGCCGCGAGTTTCACTAGCCATGTAGCCAGTCCACTTTGGACACCAGTAGTAGAAGCCAGCAAACATTGCGAACAATGAACCTGCAACCAATACATAGTGGAAGTGAGCAACAACGTAATAAGTATCTTGTACGCCGATATCAATTGGCGCCATCGCCAAAATCAAACCAGTAAAGCCGCCCATGGTGAAAACGAAGATAAAGCCGATAGCCCACAACATTGGAGTTTCAAAGGTCATTGAACCTTTCCACATTGTTGCAACCCAGTTAAAAATCTTCACACCAGTTGGAACCGCGATCAACATGGTTGCGTACATAAAGAACAGCTGACCTGTTACTGGCATACCAGTTGCAAACATGTGGTGCGCCCAAACGATGAATGACAAGATCGCAATAGATGCAGTTGCATAAACCATTGAGCTGTAACCGAACAATGTTTTTCTGGAGAAAGCAGGAACGATTTCACTGACGATTCCGAATGCTGGAAGAATCATGATGTAAACCTCTGGGTGACCAAAGAACCAGAAAATATGCTGGAACATGATTGGATCACCGCCGCCAACAGCGGAGAAGAATGAAGTACCGAAATGACGATCAGTCAGAACCATCGTAATTGCGCCAGCCAACACAGGCATAACAGCAATCAACAAGTAAGCAGTGATCAACCATGTCCAGCAGAACATTGGCATCTTCATCAATGTCATGCCAGGAGCGCGCATGTTCAAAATAGTTACGATGATGTTGATCGAGCCCATGATTGATGAAGCGCCCAACAAGTGGAGTGCAAAAATCGCCATGTCCATGCCAGGGCCCATTTGTGAAGTCAATGGAGCATAGATCGTCCAGCCACCTGATGGAGCGCCGCCAGAAACAAGGAATGAGCTCAACAACAATGTTGCTGCCACTGGAAGAATCCAGAAGCTAAAGTTGTTCATACGAGCAAATGCCATATCAGATGCACCGATTTGCAAAGGCACCATCCAGTTAGCAAAACCAACGAAGGCCGGCATGATCGCACCAAACACCATTACCAAACCGTGCATGGTTGTCAGTTGATTAAAGAACTCTGGGCGCAGGAACTGCAGACCAGGTTGGAACAATTCCAAACGAATTCCCAATGCCATCACACCGCCAGCTAGCAAGCTAACGAATGAGAAGATCAAATACATCGTACCGATGTCTTTGTGGTTGGTTGCGAACAACCAACGACGCCAACCGTGTGGTGTGTGATCGTCGTGTGCGTGGTCGTGTGCGTGATCGTGGGTAGTAGAGACTGTGCTCATGAATTACTCCGGTTTCGTTTTTATCTGTATTTGTTAATCTGAATTAATTGCCGCGCGCAGTAATAATGTCTTGGGTTTGAATTACTTCACCCGTCTTATTACCCCATGCATTACGTGTATAAGTCATCACTGCAGCGATATCGCCATCAGAAATCACGCCAGCCCATTTCGGCATTGCGCCCTTACCGTTAATCAGGATGTTGTATTGACCAGCTTTAGGGCCCATTACCACCTTACTACCATCCAAGGCAGGGAAAGCACCCGCACCTTTACCGTTAGGCTGATGGCAAGCTGCGCAGTTTGCTGCATATACTTTTGCGCCACGCTCTTTTTGCTCATCCAAGGTGTAAACCTTAGATGGATCATCGCCAGCAGCACCCATTTCTTTTTTCTTCTGAGCAACCCAAGCGGTGTAATCATCTTGTGAAACCACTTTTACAACGATAGGCATGAAGGCATGTTCTGCACCACAAAGTTCGGAACACTGGCCACGGAAAGTACCGATAGTTTCTGCTCTGAACCAAGTATCACGAACGAAGCCTGGAATCGCATCTTGCTTAACGCCAAAGGCTGGAATAGTCCAAGCGTGAATAACGTCATTAGCAGTAGTAATCAAACGAATTTTCTTGCCTACTGGCACAACCATCTCATTGTCTACTTCCATTAAGTAGGTATTTGATTTTGGTGCCAAGTTATTGATTGCTTCGCGTGAAGTAGATAAAGTTGATAGGAAGCTAATGCCTTCACCTTCACCTTTGATGTAGTCGTAACCCCACTTCCACTGATAACCGGTAGTCTTAATAGTGATGTCAGAGTTGGTAGTGTCTTTCATTGCTACAACTGTTTTTGTTGCAGGCAATGCCATACCAATAACGATGAGCAAGGGAATCACTGTCCAAATAATTTCAACAGTAGTGCTCTCATGGAAAGACGCTGATTTATGACCCAATGATTTGCGATGTTTCAAGATGGAATAGAACATCACTCCAAAAACACCGATAAAAATTAAAGCGCAAATTACCAACATCATCCAATGTAACCAATGGATCTCTTGCATGATTTTGGTAGCAGGAGCTGTGAAATTTAGCTGATTAACAGCTGGGCCACCAGGCATATTCTCTGCCGCATGAGCAAATGCAGTGCCAAAAGCAACTACGAAATAGAGCGAAGCCCTAGTGACTTTTCCAAATAAATTCATCTTATTCTCTGTTTATTGTCGTGAGCAAAGCGACAAAAATGCCGCAAATTGCTCAAAAAACGGTCTCAAGCCAATACATCCTGCCGTGATTATAGGGTTAATTAGGCGCAACAACAAACAGGGATAACCCAGCCTGATCCAATCTTGACCAAGGTTAAAATGATAGTGAGCACTTACACTTAAGCAGAATCTGGTCTAGTCTTGCGTCCAATTTGATTTAGATCAATATAGGCAACATTGTCCTTGGCCTTAGCTAGGTGCTTTCCAATCACCCATGCATGTCCATAAACCACCTCTAAAGTGAGTTTTTGCGGCAAAACATTCATTTCTGATGCTTCTATTGGGCTCGAATGAATCAACTTGAGAGCACTGACATCTGCCAGAAATACAGCATCACTCTCATAATCTAAGGTTAGATACTCCATATCCATTACTGGATCCGAGAATCGCTCGGAAAGCAATGCGTCACCCATATCATGCATATCCCAAGGGCTTAACAAATTCTTAAGCCTAAGCCCTGGAATCACCAGTGAGCGCAACTCTTTTCCAGTGTCTGGGCCCAAATAACTAAATGCAATCAAACCACCATCACGCAAGACGCGCCAGCACTCTTGCAAGAAAGGCTTTGGATCTGCCAGATCCTGCAATAGGAGATCGCTAAAAACTAAATCAACAGAATTAT
The DNA here is from genome assembly GCF_018882245.1 of Polynucleobacter sp. AP-Capit-er-40B-B4. Classification (GTDB taxonomy): domain Bacteria; phylum Pseudomonadota; class Gammaproteobacteria; order Burkholderiales; family Burkholderiaceae; genus Polynucleobacter. The sequence continues at coordinate 526,220 of NZ_JACVOV010000002.1, forward strand.
CAGGAACATCAAATCTGCCAGATGATGTGTAGCTAGCCAATGAACTAGTGCGGCCCCCAAAGAATGAGCGCCAATGACTCATTGCTTTGGCACGCCACATTTCAAAACCTGAAACACTCTCATCCAAAAGACTTGTAAGACATGCGCCTGGGTAGCGCTTAGCAAATATATGCAAATGCTTTCCGGGAAAGTCCGGCACTATCAAAATATCTTTTACATCGAGCTTAACGATGTCTAACTTTTGCAGCATGCGATCTGCAATTTCGTCTTGTAACCATCTGATGGGCTGGGTCATTGGCTCAGTATACTCAGCGCCCCATGCGATTTCCAGAGAACATTTTTGAAGCGATTTGTGACCGGCTTTTACCAACGGCTTGCCTTGCTTGTCAGCAGTTTCAGAATTACTCTATTTGCAATAACTGTTTAGGCGCATTGAGAGATGAGGGTTTATTTAATTATCACTGCTGCTATCAATGTGGAGTCACACTTCAGCTCGAAGAAGTTACCCAACAACGTTGCATGCCCTGCCAAATATCCAAACCCTACTTTGATGAAACCTACTGCCTAGATCGCTACACAGGCATTCTTCAAACACCATTGCATGAGCTTAAGTACCAAAAACGCATTGCTTATAGCCATGCACTCAGCAGCGCATGGAACGCGCTCCTTGCTTCGCAACTAGAAAAGCTTGACTCAAACTACTTATTACCCGTTCCACTCAGCATGCAAAAGCTAGCGCAACGTGGCTTTAATCAAAGCTGGGAAATTGCCAAGCGACTTCGTTGTGGGAGAGACATTCAAAAATCCCCTTACATCCTTCGACGCCAACATTATTCAGAACATCAAGCTGGAAGTAACCTTGAAGACCGACATCTATCCATTAAAGGAATGTTCTATATTGAAGCAAAATACATCGAGCAAATTCAAAATAAAACGGTCATCGTCTTTGATGATGTCATGACTAGCGGAGCAACCCTAAATGAAATTGCCCGCATTCTGAAGGACAATGGCGTATCTCGCGTAATCAATTGGGTACTTCTCAGAGCTGCGCGACCAATCGAAAGAGTGCAACATGTTTAATATCGTTTTATTCGAACCAGAAATTCCTCCCAATACTGGGAACATCATTCGCCTCTGTGCAAACACTGGTGCAAAACTACATTTGATAGAGCCTCTTGGTTTTCCAATGGAGGATGCAAAGCTTCGCAGGGCTGGCTTGGACTATCACGAATTTGCAAGAGTAAAAGTTCATCAAAATTGGGCGCAGTTTTTAAAAGATGAAAATCCCGACCCCGAACATCTTTTTGCATTGACCACCAAAGGATCGGGAAAGTTTCATGAGGGCAAATACTCACCCAATGATTACTTTGTGTTTGGTTCTGAAACCAAAGGCATTACAGACGAAGTAAGAGATTCCATACCAACAAACAATCGAATGCGACTTGCAATGCAAGATAGTAGTCGCAGCTTGAACCTATCTAATACGGTGGCAATTGTTGTCTATGAAGCATGGCGTCAAAATGGCCTTGCTGGCGGTCAATAACGAGCTGACCTAGGAAGTGCGCTTAGGATTCGATTTTAGGATCGCGCCCCATGAGCTTCTTAACAGCATCATGTGGTTTTAATTTTCCAGACAATACTTCGCCCATCATGGCGGTAATAGGCATCTCTACACCAAGACGTTTAGCCAAGTCACCAACTGCTTGGGCGCATAGCACGCCTTCAGCAACGTGACCAAGACTAGCTAGTATTTCTGGTAATGATTTTCCAGCAGCAAGCTCAAGACCAACGCGACGATTGCGAGATAGATCTCCGGTTGCAGTCAAAATTAAATCGCCGACTCCAGTTAAACCCATACAAGTTTCAGACTTGCCGCCTGCAACCTTTACCAGGCGCATCATTTCAGCTAAACCGCGCGTGAGCACTGCCGCGCGAGCATTCAGACCTAAATCCAAACCATCGCCAATACCTGCGGCGATAGCCAAGACATTCTTAATAGCGCCACCTAATTCAACACCGATCAAATCATCGCTTGAGTAAACGCGCATATTGCCGTGATGGAAGGCGGCCTGAACAGCCTCGCAAAGCTTTGCAGATTTACTTGCGACAGTTAAGGCGCATGGCATCCCCGCACCAACCTCGCGAGCAAAGCTTGGGCCAGAAAGGGCGCCATACGAATGCGTTATGCCATGTGAGTGAATTTTGCTTTCACGTTCTACCACTTGATGCGGCAACAAAGCAGTATTGGGTTCTAGGCCCTTGCATAGCCAAATAATATTTAATGGATGTTCAGCAACTTTTAGTGCTTGAGCAATCATTTCAGAAAGCCCAGACATTGGCGTAGCGATGACTAAAAGATCATCGCTCGAGAGTCTATTAATCGCGGCAACAAAATCGCTCTCAAGCTTTAATCCTGCAGGCAATTGAATGCCTGAAAGATAGTCGCGGTTTTCACCGCTCTTTTGAATATCTTGTAATTGCTGCTGGCTGCGAGACCACAAACAGACATCGCCTTCATTGAGATGACGAGTAGCCTGTGCGGCCATCGCCGTTCCCCAAGCACCAGCACCAAGCAGTGTCACTTTCATGATCTGTGGGCTCACTTAAAAAACTTAGTGAGGCTTGCTTTCTGTTGGAGCGCCATCCTTGGCAGCCGCTGCTTGTTGAGCCTGCATCAAACGGTGCTCGTACATGCCATGGAAATTAATTTCATTCAAATGAATTGGCTGGAAGCCTGCACGACTAATGATGTCTGCAATGTTTGATCGTAAATACGGATACAAGATTGTTGGGCAAGCAATGCCGAGCATTGGGTCTATTTGTTCAACAGGGATATTGCTGAACTCAAAAATACCTGCTTGTTTAGCTTCAACCAAGAACAATACTTTTGTATCCACCTTGGCAGTGACAGTAGAACTCAAAGCTACTTCAAAGATTCCATCGCTCAAAGGAGCGACAGCAATATCAATCTCGACTTGTACTTGCGGCTCAGATGCAACCAATAAAATCTGTGGTGCGTTTGGCTGCTCAAGCGACAAATCTTTTAGATAAATACGCTGAATACGAAATCCAGGCTCTTTAGATTGTTCGGTGCTCTCTTGAGGTGCTGAGGATTGTTCAGTCATTACTAACTTTCTTTTGTATGTTTAATCTATTAAGCCAACAAAGGATCAAGCTTACCAGCGCGATCCAATGCCACTAAGTCGTCATAACCACCAACGTGAGTGTCGCCAATATAAATTTGCGGGACTGTACGGCGACCAGTGCGGGTCATCATGACTTCGCGCTGCGATGGGTCACGATCAATCAATATCTTTTCTAAGTTAGCCACACCTTTTTTGTTCAATAACTTTTCTGCCATGACGCAATATGGGCAAACTTGGGTGCTGTACATCGTTACTGGAGGCATTAATTTCTCCTTACTTCACCAAAGGGAGGGCTGCTGCTTTCCAAGCCTGAACACCGCCATCCAATACTCCTACCTCGACAAAACCCAATTTTTGGGCCTCAGTAAGGAGTTTGCGGGAGTGGGCACCGGTCTCACAAACCAAGACAACTGGAAGTTTGCGATCCAACTTGAGCTTTTCAATAGCAGCGGCCAAGGCAGAAGAATTGGCAGATTTAGCGCCAGGAAGGTGCCCTGCTTTGTAATCTTCTTCAGAGCGCAGATCAAGCACATAAGCTTTGCGACGATTAATCCAGATCGTTGCCTCTGTGGGCGACAAGCCTTTTCCGCCAATAAGCGTAGATAATGTGGGTAGGAAAAGCGCTGCGCCCGAAACCAGCAGGAGGGCAATAAGCGCTAAATTATCAATTTGCGTGAGAAAGTTCATCACCGGATTATAGAATGGCTCTATGAAACAACTTGTCCTTATTCGTCATGGCGAATCCGCCTGGAACCTTGAAAACCGCTTCACCGGCTGGGCGGACGTTGACTTAACCCCAAAAGGCGCAGAACAGGCCCTAGCAGCAGGTGCAAACCTCAAAAAGGCAGGCTATGAATTTGATATTGCCTATACCTCTGTTTTAAGGCGCGCTATTCGCACCCTCTGGAATGTGCAAGACACTATGGACCTCATGTGGTTACCAGTTGTTCATAGCTGGCGACTGAATGAACGGCACTATGGCGCCCTCACTGGACTCAATAAAGCAGAAACAGCAACAAAGTATGGTGACGAACAAGTGCATATCTGGCGACGCTCTTACGATGTGCGCCCACCCCTGCTAGAAAACGATGATGAGCGAAATCCCAAGAATGATCCTCGTTACTCCAAACTCAATACCTCCGATATTCCATTAGGCGAGTGTCTGAAAGATAACGTTGAGCGTGTATTGCCTTTGTGGAATGAATCGATTGCTCCAGCACTCAAAGCCGGTAAGCGCGTTTTATTAGTGGCACACGGTAATAGCATTCGTTCTCTCATTAAATATTTAGATCAAATGTCTGATGAAGCCATTATGGAAGTAAATGTTCCAAATGGCATCCCACTGGTTTACGAATTAGACGATAACCTCAAACCTATTCAACACTTCTATTTGGATTAAAACAAAAGAAATATGCGCCAATTTCTAAAGAATTTTGCACTGATCGCCGTAGGGCTTATCGCTGGAGTAGCAGCAACAATCCAGCTCTCTGCGACCGCCCAGCAAGGCGCCCAGCTCCCGCTAGATGAACTGCGCACACTCTCAAATGTCTTTGCACAGATTAAGCGTGAGTATGTGGAGCCGATTGAAGACAAGCAATTATTAACAGATGCTGTCAAAGGAATGGTAAGTAGTCTTGATCCGCACTCCACCTTCTTAGACAAAAAAGATTTTTCAGAAATGCAGGAACAGACATCCGGAAAATTTGCTGGTCTCGGTATCGAAATTACATCTGAAGATGGCGTAGTGAAGGTATTAAATCCAATTGAAGATAGTCCAGCTGCTCGTGCAGGACTGCAGGCGGGGGATTTAATTACGCGTCTAGACGACAAGCCAGTACGCGGTATGTCTCTCGATAAAGCTGTCCGCACAATGCGTGGCACGCCTGGAACCAAAATTACTTTGACGGTATTCCGCAAGAGTGAAGAGCGAAGCTTTCCAGTAACTATTACTCGCGCAGAAATTAAAGTTCAATCAGTCAAAACTAAAATTCTCGACAACGATATTGCTTGGGTACGTATCACTAGCTTTCAAGAGCGCACCGTTCCTGATCTTGCTAAAAAATTAACTGATATCGCCAATCAAGACCCAAAACTCAAAGGCATCATTCTTGACCTTCGCAATAATGGCGGCGGCTTATTGCAAGGCGCTGTAGGGGTTGCAGCTGCATTCTTACCATCAGATGCCATTATCGTCTCGACCAAAGGCCAATCACCCGACTCAAAGCAAGTATTTAATGCCACTCCAGCCATGTACCGCCTTAATGAGCCAGGCGATCCTTTGGCGGGGGTTCCCGCAATATTCAAGAAGCTACCAATGGTAGTTTTGGTAAACGCTTATTCCGCCTCTGCTTCTGAGATTGTGGCTGGCGCACTACAAGACTACAAACGTGCAACCATCATTGGGAAAACAACTTTTGGTAAAGGCTCAGTACAAACCGTTCGCCCTCTGACCAATGATTCAGCGCTCAAAATTACTACCGCTTATTACTACACCCCTAGTGGCAAATCGATCCAGGCTTTTGGTGTTAAACCAGATATTCCGGTAGATCAAAATAAAGATGGTGATCCAGATGATGTTTTGATCACTCGTGAGATTGATAGCGAGAAGCATCTGCGCAACAAACAATCCGCCGAAGACAAGCTCATTAAAGATCGTGAGCAACGTCGTCTCGAAGAGTTGCAACGCATTGAAGAAAAAAATGCGAAGAAAACTCCTGAGGAAAAAGAGAAAGATAAAAATAAGAAGCCGCCTGAGCTTGGTAGTGCAGATGATTTCATGCTTTCTCAAGCGGTAGCCTTTATTAATGGCCAGCCTGTGAAGCGCTCATCCTCTAAGCTTGAATAATTTTCAGCTCACGACTAGCACATGAATGACGAGCAATTACTTCGCTACTCCAGGCATTTATTACTGGAAGAAATTGATGTTGCTGGCCAAGAAAAACTGCTTGACGCACACGTATTAGTAATCGGTGCTGGCGGCCTGGGCAGTGCAGCCGCGCCTTACTTGGCTGCTGCAGGAGTAGGCCACATCACCCTGATAGATCATGATGCAGTAGAGCTGACTAATTTGCAGCGCCAAATCATGCATGCTGAGAGCGGCGTGGGTAAAAGCAAAGTTGCCTCTGGAAAAGAATTTCTAGAGCGACTTAATTCCACGATTCATATTGAAACTATTCAGGCTAAAGTAACTAGATCGCTACTAGATGAGTTATTACCAAGTGTGGATGTAGTTTTAGATTGCACAGATAATTTTTCAACCCGGCATCTGGTTAATGCTGCCTGCGTTAAAAATAAAACTCCACTAGTTTCTGGATCTGCCCTTAAATTTGATGGTCAAATCAGCGTTTTTGATCCACGCAACTCAGAATCACCATGCTATGCCTGCATCTTTTCTCCAGATGAACAATTTGAAGAGGTTAGCTGTTCTAGCATGGGCATCTTCTCGCCCTTGGTTGGAATTATTGGCGCAATGCAGGCAGCTCAGGCCCTGCAAGTTTTGATTGGTTTTGGCGAAGCCTTAGTGGGACGCATGCTGCTTTGGAATGGGCGGACAACCCAGATTGATGAAATCCGCATTAGTCGCAACGCCGAGTGTTCGGTGTGCGGCTTAGCACACTAAGACCCTAAGACAGCAAACGCTCTAATGCTTTTTCTTGCTCTTCAGGCTCATAAGCCCTCAATACTCTAGCTACACGAGCCTTTAATAAGCCTACATTAGCCTTTAGGATCTCGCGCTTTACCAATAGCAACTGACTAAAGTGCATTGAAAAATCGGTCAGGCCCAGCGCCAGCAATAACCTTGTTAATGCAGGATCACCAGCCATCTCACCACAAACGGCCACAGGCACGTTTGCGCGTTTAGCTTGCTCGATGATATTTGCCAATAAGTTCAATATGGCTGGATGTAGGGGATCGTATAAATGTGCGACAGCATGATCAGCTCGATCGATCGCCAAGGTGTACTGAATTAAATCGTTGGTACCAATAGATAGAAAATCAAAGCGATTAATAAATAAAGGTAGCACCAATGCGGCAGCTGGAATCTCAATCATGGCGCCGACTTGAATATTCGGATTAAATGCTTTTCCACGCTGATGTAATTGCTGCTTCGCTTTTTCAATCAATCTAAATGTTTCATCAATCTCTTTAGCATGCGCCAACATTGGAATCATGATGCGCGCCTGGCCATGTGCCGAAGCACGCAATATCGCTCTTAACTGCGTTAAGAAAATTTCAGGCTCTGTTAAAGACCAGCGGATCGCTCGCAAACCTAGTGGTGACGTGCCTGTTTGTGAAATATCACCACCACCGCCTAAGGCCTTATCAGCGCCAACGTCAATCGTTCTGATATTGACCGGCAAGCCATGCATCAAATCCACTACACGGCGATATTCCTGGTATTGCTGTTCTTCGTCTGGCAAAGCTTGCTTACGATCCATGAATAAAAATTCAGATCGAAATAGGCCAACACCTACGGCACCTAACTTCACGGCCTGAATAGCATCTTCTGGTAATTCGATATTGGCAAATAACTCAATCTCAACACGATCAGCTGTTTCAGTTTTGGCATGTTTTAACTGCTGGAGCTTGCGAGCTTCTTTTAAAACTTGTGTTTGTAGTTTGCGATATTCAGCTAGGAGATTCTCATCCGGAGCCACTACTACAATACCTCGCTCGCCATCCAATACGAGCCAGTCGCCATGACGAATCATTTCGCTCGCATGACGCACGCCGACTACCGCAGGAATCTCCATACTGCGAGCCACAATGGCGGTATGGGAGGTCTTGCCGCCAAGGTCTGTTACAAAACCTGTAAAGGCATGCTCTTTAAAACGCAACATGTCGTGCGGAGCAATGTCATGAGCAACAATGATCGACTCAATCCCAACATCACTCTCGGGCAAGAAATCTGAATCATTTAAAGAGTCTTTTTTCTGGGCGTTTAACGCCTTAATTACACGCTCGGCAACTTGCCGAATATCATTAGCGCGCTCTTTTAGATAGGCATCTTCAATATCTGCAAATTGTTCCAAAAGATCATTGAGCTCAGTAGTTAATGCCCAGGCTGCATTCAATCTTTGGGTACGAATTAATTTAATTGGCTTCTCAGCCAAAGCGGGGTCAGCCAATATCATGCCGTGCACATCTAAGAATGCCGCCATTTCTTGCGGCGCATCTTTTGGTAACCCTTGACGCAATTGCTCAAGCTCTAAACGTACCTGATCAAACGCATCCAACAACTTTTGAGCTTCAGCCTCTTCTTTGCCCGCCTCAACCAGATGATGACTGACTTCTAATGCCGCACGAGAAATCAGTACCGCCTTGCCGATGGCAATGCCTTTCGATACCGGAATTCCGTGCAAAGCAAATGTCATGCTAATTACTCACCTTCGCCAAAGCGATCATTAATCAAGGCTGTCAGAGCCTGCATAGCTTCATCCTCTTTTTCTCCCACAGTCTCAAGTGTGACAGTGCTGCCAATTCCAGCCGCCAACATCATGACGCCCATAATGCTCTTGGCGTTTATTTGACGCCCGTTTCGTGACAAGAATATTTCACAGGGAAACTGTGCGGCCAATTGAGAAAGCTTTGCAGAAGCGCGAGCGTGCAGACCCAATTTATTAATGATTTCAATTTCTGCGGTAGGCATTGTGAGATGAGCCCTCTTTACTCTTGATTTACTTTTGAACCGAGGCGCAAAATACCATGCTGCCCACCAGCAAGCGCCTTTTGCGCGAGCTCTTCCAAACCCTCACCACGGTGAGAGATGCAACGCATCAACATAGGTAGATTAAGTCCAGCTAAAACAACCACAGGAGCATTTAATCCCGATAAGGGGCCTAGAGCCTCTAACTTAGATGCGACATTCGCAGGAGTGGCGCCCATGACATCGGTCAGAATAAGAACACCATTGCCGGTATTAACACCATAAGCCGCTTTCAGTACGCGATCAAAACTCACCTTGGTATCTTCATAAGGGGGAATATCAACCGCCCGCACACGTTCTGGCACTACGCCAAAAGCATGCTCTGCAAAACCCAACATTGCGCTCGCAACAGGTGTATGAGCAACGATGACAATTCCAGCCATATTTATGCCAATGCTTTCTCTAGTGTTGCCAACCAAAATTGCGGAACATTAAAATCACTTTGGTCGGTAATCTCAACAAAACAAGTAGGGCTAGTCACATTAATTTCAGTGAGGTAGCCGCCAATTAAATCCAATCCAACTAAGAATAATCCACGCTGATTGAGTATTGGCGCCAATTTTTCGGCAACCTTTTTTTCATCCTCAGTTAAAGGCATTGCAACGCCTTTACCGCCAGCCGCTAAATTACCGCGAATTTCACTACCCTGTGGAATGCGCGCCAATGCAAATGGCACCACCTCACCACCGATTAAGAGCACTCGCTTATCGCCCTGGGCAATCTCCGGAAGAAAGCGCTGAATCATTAGGGTTCTTGCACCATTTTCACCAAGGGTTTCTACAATGCTAGCGAGATTAAGGCCGTCGGCACCGACCCTAAATACGCCCATACCACCCATGCCATCCAAGGGCTTAATCACAATATCTCGATGAATTTGATGAAAGCGCTCTACGGCATCTAATTCACGGGTGACCAAGGTAGGGGGGATGAGCTCAGGAAACTCGGTAATAGAGAGCTTTTCAGAGTGATCTCGCACTGCACTGGGCTCGTTAAATACTTTGGCGCCCTGACGAACTGCAGCTGATAGCAACCAGGTTGTATTGAGATACTCAATATCAAATGGCGGGTCTGTACGCATGAGAACCGCAGAAAAAGATTTAAGCGATCGAGACTCAACATCACCCAACTCATACCAATTCGTAGAGCTTGGTTTAATTACCAGAGACTGGCAGTCAGCCACTACGAAATCGTCTCTCCATAATACATTTCTGCTTTGGCAAAACCATAACTGATGTCCTGCCTCTTGTGCAGCGCGCATCATTGCCAGCGTGGAATCTTTTTGAATCTTGAAAGATGCAAGCGGGTCTGCAATAAAAAGAAAGTTCATTTTTCTATTGAAAGATTAGTGTTTCATTTATGCAGCTTCGGCATCAGGATCAGTGCGCTCTAACTCCAATGATGCAGCAAGAAGAGCCAAACGAGCAACCACACCATATAAATAGAAGCGATTAGGTGCTGCACTACCTGGCTTAGCGCCTAAATCAGGCATAGAGTTTTGTTCAAATGCCAACGGCACAAAGTGCATGCCAGGTGCATTGAGATTTTCATCTGGACCACGATCAGTATGAACACGATAGAAGCCGCCAATCACATAGCGATCGATCATGTACACCACAGGCTCAGCAACAGCCTCATTAACTTTTTCAAAGGTATAAACGCCCTCCTGAATCAGCACATCACTGACTTCAAGACCCTCCTTAACCACGCTCATCTTATTGCGGTCTTTGCGGTTCAAACCCTTTAACTGAGCGGGATCATTCACCACCATGATGCCCATGCCATAGGTTCCTGCATCCGCTTTCACAACAACATAAGGCTTCTCTTTAATGCCGTATTCACGATATTTTTTCGCTGTCTTTTTCAATACCTGCTCAACCGCTGCTTGCAACTCGTCCTCACCCTTACGCTCATGGAAATTAATATTTGAGCAACTTGAAAAATAAGGGTTAATCATCCACGGATCAATATCGACAACTTTGGCAAACTTCTTGGCCACTTCTTCATAGGCGGCAAAATGATTGGATTTACGACGAACATGCCAGCCCGCATGCAGGCCTGGCAATAGATATTGCTCGTAAATATTTTCTAGAATCGGAGGAATGCCTGCAGATAAATCGTTATTCAACAAGATTGAGCAAGGATCAAAATCTTTTAAACCTAAACGTTGTTTCTTAAGCCCGAGTCGGGAAAGAGGCTCCATCAACAGGCGATTGCCATCAGGCAGCTCAATCCAGGTTGGCTTCTTAATTTCTTCGGAGAAAGTTCCGAGGCGAACATTCAATCCTGCTTGACGCAAAATCGAAGACAAGCGAGCAATATTTTGCAAATAGAAAGTATTGCGGGTATGACGCTCCGGAATTAACAATAAGTTTTTTGCTTCCGGACAAATCTTCTCAATAGCAGCCATTGCAGCTTGTACTGCCAAAGGCAACATTTGTGGCGAGAGGTTATTAAACCCGCCCGGGAAAAGATTGGTATCTACCGGTGCCAACTTAAACCCAGAATTACGAAGATCAACCGAACAGTAAAAAGGCGGCGTGTGCTCTTGCCATTCCAACCTGAACCAACGCTCAATGGTTGGGGTCGCTTCTAGAACCTTTGACTCTAATTCGAGCAAAGGGCCGCTGAGTGCAGTAATGAGATGTGGAACCATTCCACCATTGTAAGATTATTAAAAGAAAGACGCGGGATCCGAGGATCCCGCGCTTAAAACTAGGCAGCCAACCACAGCCGCCCAGTGAGGGGTAAATTACAGATTAAGACTCGTAGGCTGTCTCACCGTGTGAGCTGATATCCAGGCCTTCGCGCTCTTCTTCTTCCTTAACGCGCAAACCAATCACCATATCGATCAATTTGAAGGCCACGAAAGAAACTACGCCAGACCAGATTACAGTGGTAATTACGCCTTGAGCTTGGATCCACAATTGGCTAGCGATTGAGTAATCGGGAGCAACTGCGTTAGCTACGTAATCCCAAATACCAGAGCCACCTAGCGCTGGATCAGCAAATACACCGGTCAACAATGCGCCAGTAATACCGCCTACGCCGTGAACACCAAATACGTCCAAGCTGTCGTCTGAGCCCAAAATCTTCTTGAGACCAGTAACACCCCAGAGGCAAACTACACCAGCGATCAAACCAATAATGATTGCACCCATTGGACCAGCAAATCCAGCTGCAGGAGTAATTGCAACTAAACCTGCTACGCAACCAGAAGCAGCACCCAACATAGATGGCTTGCCTTTGAGAACCCACTCAGCAACTGACCAACCCAATACAGCAGCAGCAGTAGCTAAATAAGTATTCACGAATGCCAAACCAGCAGTACCGTTTGCTTCAAGAGCTGAACCAGCATTGAATCCAAACCAGCCGAACCACAAGAGAGCGGCACCAGTCATTACATAAACTAAGTTATGTGGCTTCATTGCTTCTTTGCCATAGCCCAAACGCTTGCCGACAACAAAGGAGCCAACTAAACCAGCGATCGCAGCATTGATGTGCACAACAGTACCGCCAGCAAAGTCGAGAACACCTTTTTGCCACAACCATCCAGCACGAGCAGTAATTGCTTCGAGTGATGCAGCATCTTTGATGTCATCAGGACCAGGCCAGAACCAAACCATGTGAGCGATTGGTAAGTAGCTCAAAGTGAACCAAATCACCATGAATACCAAGATTGCAGAGAACTTAGCGCGCTCAGCAAAAGAACCAATGATCAAACAGCAAGTGATGGTTGCGAATACTGCTTGGAAAGCCATAAATACATACTCAGGAATGACAACGCCCTTACTAAAGGTAGCTGCAACTGAGTCTGGATTAATGCCGCCCAAGAACAGACGATCGAGTCCACCAATGAATGCTCCACCCTCGGTGAATGCAAAGCTATAGCCATAAATAGCCCATAGCACTGTAATCAAAGAGAAGACCATGAAACATTGCATACAGATAGACAAGATATTTTTGCTACGTGTCAAACCGCCGTAGAACAAAGCCAAGCCAGGAAGAGTCATCAACAGCACTAATGCTGTACAAACCATCATCCAGGCGATATCTGCCTTGTTGCACTTTTCAGAGCAAAGCACTGGAGCAGGTTCTGCAGCAGCAGGTGTTGCCGCAGGCGCTGTTACAGCAGGTTTTTTAACTTCATCAGCATGCGCTGGCGAAGTAACCATTACACCAGTAGCGCCAATAGCCAAAGCCATAGCACCACCAGCAACGAGTCGTTTCATCCAAGTTAACATTTTGAACCTCTCTTTAAAGTGCTGACGCGCCGGTTTCACCGGTACGAATACGAATGACGTGCTCAACTGGTGAGACAAAAATCTTGCCATCACCAATCTTGCCTGTACGTGCAGATTTTTCAATTGCTTCAATCGCACGCTCCAAGATGCCATCTTCAACAGCAGCTTCAATTTTTACCTTAGGCAAGAAGTCGACAACATACTCAGCACCGCGATATAACTCAGTGTGACCCTTTTGACGACCAAAGCCCTTAACTTCAGTGACGGTAATGCCCGAAACTCCCACTTCTGAGAGAGCTTCGCGCACTTCGTCAAGCTTGAATGGCTTGATGATTGCGGTAATTAATTTCATACGTTTCTCCGTTCAGAGTGGAAATTAGAAAGTTTTTGTAAGAGCAACAATACCTGTGGAGCCGCCTAAATTTTTGCCTGTTGGTGAGGAATAGTTATATGTGCTACCTGTTTTTTTAGCGTCAGTACCGATATAAGCAGCAGACAGAGACAAGCCACCTCCAAAGTCCTTAGTTACACCCAATTTCCAATCTGTAAAAGAATATAAAGAGCTGTTGGATGCACCTGTTGTACTGCCTTGCACATTACCCGCTACATATTGATAACCAACGTGTGCATTTAATGCCAAGCCCCAAACGCCAGTGTCATAGTTCATTGTTAAATCTGGATAGTAAGAACCAGTACTGTTTGCAAAACCAAAGATTGGGCTTACTGAGTAAGAAAATTTAACAAAGCCAGTTACAGCGCCAAAGGTAAAGTTTTGCGCAGCATACAATTCGGTTGTGTTTGGATTAGCTTGAGTGCCCGAAACGTTTAAGCCTGATGTTGGATAGTAGTATTGCAAAACACCAAAGTCAGAAGCAAAGCCTTCACCAATAAACTCTTTCTTAATACCACCGTAGAAGTCCATTTCGATTGGCGCAGTAACTCTTGTGTTGGCAGTTGCAGGAGCTGCATCAGAAATCCAGCTGATTGAGCTGTTCCAGTTACCAATATAGAGGCCACTCTCATGAGCGTAATCAAAGCCACCTTGAATCGCTGGTTTGAAATTTGATTGGCTGATACCACGATAACGATAATCACTTACTACCGTTACGTTTGCAGTAAGCGGGCTAGCTTCAGGCGCTTCTGGAGCAGCAGCTGGTGCTGACTGAGCAAATGCTGCGGTTGCAAATAAACCAGAGGCTGCTAGAGCAATGGCTGTCTTTTGAATTGTTTTCATTTAAAACTCCTAAGTGGTCATGAAAAAGGGATAAATGCTTATTGCATGGAGTGATCATGAAGGTCGGCCGTTTTTGGGCTTTGGACGGATTCCCCTAATTAATGCTTATGCACTTTTTTGGTGCTTTATATTGCACCCAATAAGTGAATTTTGACCATTTTTCAGGTTTTTACCCCTTTTAGGGCGTTTTTCGCCATACAACTTAAAATATGAATGTGTATCTTTTCTGCAACTCTCAATAGAACTGCGAATCTCCATCATGCAAAAACCCGGCGAAATCCTCGAGCAAATCCAACGTATCGCTAACGATATGCAGAACAAAGTTGGCGATGCGATCCGCAATTCGCCCGCCCAAGAGATCGAAAAGAATGTGCGCGCCATGATGAATCAAGGATTTCAGAAAATGGACTTGGTTACGCGTGAAGAATTTGAATTGCAAAGCAAGGTGCTTGCTAAGACACGTGAAAAATTAGAAGCGCTTGAAGCCAAAGTAGCGGCTCTAGAAAAAAAATAGACTTTATCGACTGCTACAAATTAAATTTATCTAGATTTACTCAGGCGAAAAATCACTAAAGAAGTTTTCATACTCTTCTTTAGATAAAAAAATTTTTGCATTTTCTGAGCTTGCTTTTGCATGCAGCACCGATACTTGATAGATCCAACTATCGCCATTCGGTGCAACGCGATTAATCCAACGTACTCGCATCAGCTGTTGAGTATTACCGTTGGATTTCAAATCAATGAAATAATCTTTGGTTGATAAACGTTGTTTGTCTGCAGTTCTATAAAACGCATCTTTAACAGCGACTTCTCCGCCGGATGCTTTTGCCCTATCAATTAAATTCGTCTGCAATTGCGAAAGAAGCTTATTGAGTGATGCACTTTGATTCGCCGGTAACTGAATCGTGCTGACGGAATAAATATCATCTTCAATCTTTACCGCTTCTAGTGTTTGCAAAAGCTCTTGATCAAGATACGGAATTCGACGTTCAATTTTGTCCGGCTTACCAGGAAATAAAGACGTATATCTTTCTTGCGGGGATTGGACGGTGCGCCAATCTAATTTAGGGCTGCATGCTGTTAGAAAAATTAAAGCCGCCAAAGTGATGGCTTTAATAACCGCTCTAAACAACCCCAGCTCCATGCGCCTGTTGATCTGCGTGATAGCTTGAGCGCACCATAGCACCTACCGCCGCATGTGAGAAGCCCATTTCATAAGCCTTTTCCTCAAACATCTTAAAAACATCGGGGTGTACATAACGTGTCACCGGCAAATGATGTCCTGATGGGGCAAGATACTGACCGATCGTGAGCATATCAATATTGTGCTCACGCATATCGCGCATAACTTCCAAAATCTCATCATCCGTTTCACCCAAACCCACCATCAAACCACTCTTCGTAGGTACATGCGGAAAACGCTCTTTGAAGTCTTTTAGAAGCTTTAAAGAGTGGAGGTAATCAGCACCAGGTCTGGCTTGCTTATATAAACGAGGTACTGTTTCTAAATTGTGATTCATCACATCTGGCAAACCATTCGGTGCATGCTCAGCAAAAATATCTAAGGCCTTATCAAGGCGACCACGAAAATCTGGTACCAACACTTCGATGCGTGTATTGGGCGACAGAGCACGTGATTGAGAAATGCAATCCACATAATGCATTGCACCACCATCACGAAGATCATCACGATCAACGCTGGTGATAACGACGTAGTTCAACTTTAGTGCGGCAACGGTGCGGGCTAAATTAGCAGGCTCTTTGACATCGAGAGGATCCGGCCTTCCATGTCCAACGTCGCAAAATGGACAACGACGGGTGCACTTATCACCCATGATCATGAAAGTTGCCGTACCTTTACCAAAACATTCACCAATATTGGGGCAGCTCGCTTCTTCACAAACAGTAACTAGTTCGTTCTCGCGCAAAATCTTTTTGATTTCAGAAAAGCGTGAATTGTTAGAGGCGGCTTTAACTCTGATCCAATCTGGTTTTTTTAGAACCTGTTCGAGGGGAACAATCTTGATTGGTATACGCGCAGTCTTCTCGCTTGATTTTTGCTTACGTGATGCGTCGTAATTGAGGTCTTGGCGACCCTCAATTGGCGTGTTGGTGTCAGGCTTATTCGTTGTCATGATGGCATCAGTTGCTTTTGTAAATGCTGCAAAAGCCTTTGGCTAATAGTGTCTATATTGTCCTTGATCCCAAGGGTTTGCATATCAACCGTCTTTAAACCCTCATAACCACAAGGGTGGATACGTTTGAAAGCTTCCAAATCCGTTGCCACATTCAAAGCAAGACCATGATAGGAGCAGCCTTTAGAGACTTTAAGGCCCAAGGCTGCAATCTTCGCGCCACCCCATTCTGGAGGCACCCCGGACTGCTGAGAGACGTAAATGCCTGGGGCGCCTGGATGTCTTTCGGCCTGAATGCCGAAATCGGCCAGGACATCAATTACCGCCTGCTCTATTCGCGAGACTAGCTCCTTGACGAAAATTCCGAGGCGCCTGAGATCCAACAAAAGATAAACAACAATTTGGCCTGGCCCGTGATAAGTGATCTCGCCACCGCGATCAACCTGTACCAGAGGAATTTGATTGCTCGGCGAATGCAAATTAGCCGCATCACCAGCTAAGCCTAAAGTAAAAACAGGGGGATGCTCTAACACCCAAATCTCATCAGGCGTGTCACCAGTTCGTGTCTTTGTAAAAGCTTGCATTGCCTCATATGTCGATGCGTAATCCGCCAATCCAAGTTGTTTTACCAAAGCCGCCATCAACAAATTAGAGAACGACGCTAACTAATGGGTGGGTAGATAAAGTTCTATAGAGCTCATCTAACTGTTCGCGACTGGTCGCAGTAATTGGCAAAGTAATACCGAGATAATTTCCGTCCTTTGATGGACGTTGCTCTACTTTGCTCTCATCAAACGTAGGATCAAATTGCTTAGCAATATGAATGATCGCAGGGAGATATTCAGGATTTGTTTTGCCCATCACCTTGATTGGAAACAATGAGGGGTATTCAATTAAAGACTTTTCTTCAGCCATACTTGACTCTCTATATTTAGTTCGATTTGTAATTATTTGCGGTGATCTGGCATGCCCAGCCAAGCGCCTGTAATGATGTTGCGAATGCAATGTAAACGACGATGGAAAAAATGATCAGCGCCAGGAACTACCTGCACTGTTAATTCTTGTGGGCGCGCCCAATCCAAAACATCAATTAATGGGATCGTTTCATCTAATTCGCCGTGAATCAAAATAGTATCTGCGGGAACCTGAGCCAGCGTCCATTTGCCTGCGGCGCTCCCTACCATTACAAGGCGTTCGGCTGGTCGTCCCAGGTCTGAAAGTCTTTGCACTAAATGACTGCCAACAAAGCTTCCAAAAGAAAAACCAGAAACAACCAATGGCAAAGTATTCGCGTTCGTCGCCCAAGCTTGATTTGCAGTAGCCTCAAATTCGCCCCAACTCGATGGGGTGCGCATCCAGTCAGTCACATGCAATAAATCTTCTAACTCACCAACACCGTCGTCATGCACGCCTTGGGTTCCGCCAACACCACGAAAGTTTGGGCGCACACTGACATAGCCTAATTGATTAAATGCACGCGCCATGGTTTGCGCAACTTTGTTATCCATTGTTCCACCCATTAGAGGATGTGGGTGAGCAACGAGTGCTAGGCCGCGGACTGCAAAATTAGGATCGTTTTTTAATTCATCAGGAAGATCAATCGACATCTCCATTGATCCAACAATACCTTCAATATGAATTACTTTTGTACGGCTATTCATAAAACACTTTCAATCATTTAAATCACTAAGCCAACTGCAAGCGCTCAACTGGGCGACCTGCAATTAAATGTGATTGGATAATTTCTTCAACATCATCTACATCAACCATGGTGTACCAAACACCTTGTGGATAAACGACCATGACAGGACCATCAGCGCAGCGATCTAAGCATCCAGCCTTGTTTACGCGAATCTTTCCCGGGCCTGCAAGTCCAAGCTCTTTAACTCTTTTTTTGGCGTAATCAAATAATGCAAAAGCATTGTGTTGATCGCAGCACTCTTCGCCATTACTGCGTTGATTTAAACAAAAAAATAGGTGGTATGAAAAACTCATATAAAAATTATATTCATCAATGTTTCGATTTAAATTCCCTGGCACTTCGTAGCATCCAAATTAGCGCTAGAGGTAACCATACTACTGAAACCCACTGCATGAGCTCATTAAAGTGCAATAAGCGCCCCTGATACCAATGTCTTAGCGTCAGAATGAAATAAGGATTGTCAGGCAATATATTGACCGCTATTGTGGTGCCCAACAAACAGGTCAAGGCTAGCCAAAATTTAAGCTCTGGTGTCAGCTGTAGCGCCCATCTCAACAAGATACTCCCCAGCACCATTCCCCAGAGGGCCCCCGCAGTCAGCCAATTCAAACTCAATTCAGCGCCAAACTGAAGTGCTGTAAACAAGACCTTGATTAGCACTGTCAAGCCAAGTAGCCCCTTGAGGATGCGCCACTGAGGCGCCTTAGCCCGTAAACCTAGCGAAAGCAACAAGGCAACGCCAAGCCAACAGAGCGATGTAATCACTACCTCCTGAGCAACATGATTAATCACCCATGTACCCCAATCCACTGAGCCAAATATGGCATGCCCCCAAACACCTGTTCCGAGCCAAGAGCTTTGTGGGTAGATTTGTGACCACGGAAACAACAAAAACAATGCGCACGCGGCCCAATTTAAGCCAAACCACTGGTCAAAACGACGACGAATAGCGCTGCCAGAGAGCCACTGCGGGCCTAGCGGAATAGCCAATAACCCGCCCAATAAACCCCCTAATATATTGGCCCACCAATCCATCTGACTGGGAATGCGTGTCGGTAGCCAGGACTGCAAGGTTTCTACACCCAAGGCTAATGCAGCACTTAAGCCAAGAGCGATAGCAAGGGCTAGAAAATTACGCCAACGTGGGTAGGCAGCAAACATCACCAAAAACCCAAAGGGGATATAAGCAAGGATGTTGACTGCCACATCAAACAAAGTAATAAAACGAGGCAAGGGGGCGTCTAACCAGGCCCAAGGAGATATTCCGTTGTGGAAATCAAAATCAAAGGGATTAAGGCTTACATAGATGATCAGGAGCGCATAGCTTAAGCTCATAGCCCTAGCTAATGGCATAGCCTGCAAAGGCCATACCAACTTCCGCGGTCGTTGATCTTTTTGATCCATCCCACAATTCTAGGTCAGACCTTTCTACAATGGCGGAATGACTGCAAATTGCATACTTGAGCGCGTTATCGAGACCAGATCGACTAATGATGATCTTTTGGAGCGTTGGCGCGCCGGAGAGTTAATTGATCCTGTAGCGCGCATTGCCCAAAAACAAACAGCAGGCAAAGGAAGAGCAGGTCGATCATGGTTGGCAAATCCCGAGGACTCCCTTTGCTTTTCTTTAGCTTTTCCATTTAAAAGAACGCCTGCAGAACTGAGTGGTTTGAGTTTGTTGGTTGGCCTGGCCGTTATATCCGGCATTGCAAAAGCTTGCGACCTCAGCGAATCCAAACTTCACGAATTAGGACTTCGCTTAAAGTGGCCAAATGATTTGTTACTCAATAATGCCAAACTCGCTGGCATTCTGATTGAAGGCGGTCAAGCAAAAACAGGGGATTCAACCTGGATGATTATTGGGGTTGGCATCAATCTGCGCAATGAAGAAATCATTGCGGAAGATCTTGGGAATGGACTTAAAGTAAGCTCGCTGACTCAAATCACACAATCACTACCTGATGTTGAATACCTTTGGTTGAAATTGATTGCCTCGCTTGAACACCATCTCACTGAATTTGATCTGTATGGTTTCAAGCCATGCATGGAGTCATGGATGAAGTGGGATGCTTATCGAGATCAAGCTGTTTGCATTTCTGGGGCTGGTAGAGGTCCGATATACGGTGTCACCAAAGGTGTTGATGAATCTGGGGCACTAGTATTGCAACAAGAAAACAAAACGATTGCCATTCATGCGGGCGATGTTTCATTACGGATTCAATCATGAGCCTTTATTTATTCTTTGATGTTGGTAATACACGTCTCAAATGGGCGGCAGTGGAGTCCAATCAAAATCCAAGCGCTCAACAAAAGAAGTTGTGGGCTTACTCAGGCTCTATTAGTAGCAAGTCTTTGCAGTCACCCGAGCATCGCACTGAATTAGCGGACTATATTTCCAAGACGCTTCCAAAGCCAGATGCTATTGCCTTTAGTTGTGTAGCCGGGGCGGAGGCCATCACGAATCTCAAGTCGTTATTTCCGCAGTGGGATGATTTGAATTGGAAGCAATTAAATGGTGACAGTACATTTTCGGGAATGCGAGGCCTTTATCATGATGCTAGCAAACTCGGTGCCGATCGCTGGGCCGCCCTCATTGGTGCCCGTGCCCTATCCACCAATAACACCTTGGTTGTGAATGCCGGCACTGCCACTACGATTGATTTGCTCGGATCTAATGGTGTGCACTATGGCGGATGGATCTTGCCTGGCCTTGGGCTGATGCAAGAAAGCCTGCAGAGCAAAACCGCACAACTTCCTTTAGCAATTCGCGAAGAATCTCAGCAAGCATTTGGAACCACAACTAATGAAGCCATCATTGGCGGATGTGATGCAGCGCAGATTGGCGCCATTCACTATGCATTACTGCAGGCTAAAAAATTAAACCACCCGGTTGAGAAAATCTGGCTTGATGGTGGCAATGCAAAAATTCTTCTTGCTCAAATAAAAAAATCTGATCTGCAGAATTGGCCGATTGAGCAAACTGAGGGCTTGGTGCTGCGAGGTGTTTGGGCGTGGCTACTACAAAATCTTTAAGAGCGAATCTTACCCAATAGACTTGTGGTGGAGCGCTCATACAAAAACGGTATAGCAACTGCCTTACCGCCCCAGCTTTTTACAAGATGAGTCTCCGCTAAGGTGTCGATTTCATAGTCTCCACCCTTGACATAAATATCAGGACGAATTTTTTCAATCAAGTTGACTGGAGTTTGCTCAGTAAACAACACTGCCATATCTACGCTTTCCAGCGCAGCCAATAAGGCCTGGCGATCAGCCTCAGTATTGATAGGCCTGTCATCGCCTTTGCCCAACATCTTGACCGAAGCGTCCGAATTCACACCCACTACTAAACTAGCACCTAAAGCACGTGCCTGAGCTAAATAACTGGCATGTCCGCGATGCAAAATATCAAAGACTCCATTAGTAAATACTAGTGGTCTAGGTAGATTTGCCAAGCGAATTGCAAGCTCATCTGGTGGACAAACTTTGGCTTCGAAAGAGGGTGGTAGTAACTGGCTCATAACTCAATATTAATGGCAATTTTGTAATGCCAGCGATATTAGCCAGAATGTCTTAGACTTGGCCTCTACCTAGTGAAATATAAAGGCGCAATATGCACCGCAATCTAATCAGTTGGCTCTTTGGCTTACTTGTCCTCCTGTCTGGACTTCAAATCGCCAATGCTGCTAACACCTGTAGCCCACTGCTTTCTCATACCTTCCCTCGTCTACAGGATGAAGCGCCTCAAAACCTTTGCCAATATCAAGGCAAAGTCATTCTGGTTGTAAATACAGCCAGCTTTTGCGGATTTACAAGTCAATACGAGGGCCTTGAGAAGATTTATGCCAAATATAAAGACCAAGGTTTTGTAGTGCTTGGTTTCCCCTCTAATGATTTTGGGCAACAAGAGCCGGGTAGTAATAAAGATATTGCTGATTTCTGTAAAAATACCTATGACGTAAAGTTCCCAATGTTTTCTAAAAGCGTAGTCTCGGGTAGCAACCCCAATCCTTTATTTAAGATGTTGATTGCTAAAACTGGTACAACACCTAAATGGAACTTTTATAAATATTTAATCGATCGAAACGGTAATGTGATTGACTCTTACGGGAGCATGACCAAACCAACTAGCAGTAGTATCACCAATCAAATTGAAAAGCTTTTAGGAGAAAAGGCCCAGTGAGTCAAAAACGAATTGCCATCATTGGCGCAGGCATCTCTGGATTAGGCTGCGCATACGCCTTAAGACAACATCCCGAATTTGAAATTACCTTATATGAAGCTGGTGATCACATTGGCGGCCATAGCAATACAGTAGATTTCACTTACAACATCAATGGGGAAGAAGTGACCCACGGTGTCGATACAGGCTTTCTAGTTTTCAATCGCAAAACATATCCTCGCCTAGTTCGATTATTCGAAGAAATTAAAGCGCCTGTAGCGCCTTCGGAGATGTCCTTTTCCGTTTCTATTGATGCCTCTTTGAAGTCAGGCTCAAATAAAAAGATTGAATGGGCAGGTAACGACATCAATTCTTTTTTCGGCCAGCGCTCCAACCTACTCTCCCCCTCTTTTTGGCGCATGGCTTATGACATCTTGCGCTTTAATCGCCTGGCTACCCAGTTGGCACAAGAGCAAATTGATGCTGGACATCAGTACAAAGAACCAGATGAAAAAATTGCTGATTTTTTAAAACGCCATCGCTTTAGTCAAAGCTTCAAAGAAAATTATTTTTTACCGATGATTGGAGCAATCTGGTCATGTTCAGTCGAGCAGATGCTTGAGTTCCCTATTCAAACTATGGTGCGTTTTTGCCATAACCACGGTCTTTTACAGATTCAAAATCGCCCGCAATGGTTAACCATTAAGGGTGGTTCGCGCGAGTATGTAAAACGGATTGTTGCTGCGATAGAAAAACATGGTGCATCCATCAGGCGCGATGGCGTTCTGCGAGTAAATACAGGTCACGATAACGGTCAAGTCGAAGTGATCAGCCAGGCCGGCTCAGCCTACTTTGATGAAGTCATCATGGCTTGCCACAGCGATCAAACGCTAGATCTAGTTCATGGCATTGGTCAGCAAGCCAGAAATATTTTGGCGGCCATCCCCTATCAAAAGAATCGCGCCATCTTGCATACCGACACCCACTTCTTGCCTGAGGCAAAACGTTGCTGGGCCGCCTGGAACTACACTGCTAAATCTGGTGACCAGCCAAATGCAAGGCAACACGTCAGCGTGAACTATTTAATTAATCGCCTCCAGCCACTTCCAGACCAGCTCAAAGACGTACAAATTATTGTTAGTCTAAATCCTTCGGAAGAGCCAAATCCAAAACTGGTTCATCAAGAGATTCACTATTCGCACCCTGTCTTTGACATGAGCGCAATACAGGCCCAGAAAGAGCTGCCTTTGATTCAAGGCTCATCATCTATTTGGTATTGCGGCGCCTGGACAGGATTTGGATTTCATGAAGATGGCTTACGCTCTGGCGAACTAGTTGCAGAAGCTTTAATTGAAAGTATTCGTCAGCCTATTAAGGCCAAACAAGATAGTTAATGGCGCAAGCAAAGATCAACTTTGGAGTAGTTAAGCACCAGCGCTTTCGGCCGGCTAGAAATGCTTTTGGCTATGGGGTATTCACCGTCTCTATTCCAATGCGCGCCCGTAAGGCCAATCCAAAGTTACTTAAAGATTATGGCTTAGGCGATAACTGCTGGGGACTTTGTGCATTTTTTGATAAAGACCATGGCTTAGGAGAGGCGAATAGCCTTGCCTGGATCGAGAAGATTCTTGCGGATAACCATGTCCCCAAGGTGGATGGGGAAATCTGGTTACAAACATTCCCACGGGTCTTGGGTTACGTCTTTAACCCGGTGAGCTTCTGGATCTGCACTCGAGCTGATGGCAAAGTGCAAGCTGTACTGGCTGAGGTAAATAATACTTTTGGTGAACGACATTGCTATTTGCTGCATAAGGATTCAGGTGAAGTGTTGCGCTCAGGCGAAACACTCACCAGCAAGAAAGTATTTCATGTTTCGCCATTTTGTGAGGTACGGGGCGAATATCATTTCCGCTTCATGTTTCCACAAGACAGTAGTAGCGGGAATAACAGTGTTTATCGCATTGAACTCCACGAGGATGGCCTACCCCTCATCAATACCAGCATTAGCGGCACTAGTCGCCCATTAAGTCGAGCCAATATCATCGCAGCAATGCTCCGCTACCCTCTGATGAGTCTAGGCGTCATTTTCCGCATCCACTGGCAAGCCTTGAAATTATGGATAAAAGGAGTACCCTTTCATTCAAAGCCCAAACCACCAGAACTTGAAGTTAGCAGATGAATCGCCCAGGACAATCCCTTCTCTCGAGACTAAATTTTTCTCGCCCCCAAGAGCGGGCTAGTTCTGCACATAAGCATCAAATTAGCGCCAAGACGCTTTTAGCCCTCTTAACGCAACTCAGCAGCGGTTACTTGAAGTTAACCCTGCCAGATGGAGACAAGAAAGAATTTGGCAATCGCAATGATCAATTGCATGCTGAAATTCATATTCTGGAATGGTCTGTATTTAAAGAAATCATGTCTCATGGAGACATTGGTTTTGCAGAAAGCTACATTCAAGGCAAGTGGAATACTCCCGATCTCAAGGCATTACTTGAGCTGGCCATTCGCAACCGAACAATCCTAGAAAAAGCCATCTATGGCAATTGGTATGGATCTATTTTCTACCGCCTAAAACACTGGTTAAGAGATAACAGTAAAACGGGTAGTCGCAAAAACATTCATGCGCACTACGACCTAGGCAATGCGTTCTATACCTTGTGGCTCGACCCAACAATGAGTTACTCCAGCGCTTGGTTCTCCGAGGGAGATAGGCAAGGGTTGGCGGATGCCCAACGCGCAAAAATTAGGCGTATTTTGGACTCCCTGCAAACAAAGCCTGGAGATCATATTTTGGAAATTGGGTGTGGTTGGGGTGGAGTAATGGAAGAATCACTACGCACTGACAGGGCAATTACTGGTCTCACTTTATCTACAGAACAAAAAGCTTTTGCTGAAAAACGTCTTTTAGCAGTAAAAAATCAAACTGCAAGCGCGCCTTCATTTGAAGTGCGACTGCAAGACTATCGGGACTGCCAAGAAAAATTTGATGGCATCGCCTCAGTAGAAATGTTTGAAGCAGTTGGTGAAAAGCATTGGCCAGAATATTTTGAAACTATTGCCCAATGCTTAAAGACTGGCGGCAAAGCTTGCATTCAAACTATCGTTATTGCCGAAGATCTTTTTGAGCGGTATCGACGCAACACTGATTTCATTCAGCAATACGTCTTTCCAGGTGGAATGCTGCCATCTCGGGAGAGTTTTAAAGCTAGTGCAGCCAGGGCCGGACTAAGAATTGAGCAAGAATTTGCTTTTGGCTCCGACTATGCAAAGACGCTTTGCTTGTGGCGAGATAGTTTCAATCAAAAACTCCAGGAAGTACGACAACTCGGGTTTGATGAAGCCTTTATACGTCTCTGGAACTTCTACTTAATGTACTGCGCAGCTGGCTTTACAGAGCGCAATATTGATGTAGTGCAATTTACCCTTAGCCATCAACCACCAACAGCATCGTCTGATGCGCTGAGCGCATGAAACAGTCCGGAATAGATCATTTCTCCGGAAAAAGAGTCTGGGTCATTGGCGCATCTAGTGGCATTGGCGAAGCTTGTGCAAAGGCTTTGCTACTACAAGGCGCCAAGGTGGCACTCTCCAGCCGCAGAGCAGAGCGTTTAAATCAAATTGCTCTTACTGGAGATGCCAATCAAAGTCTCGTTATCCCCCTAGACGTTACTAATGATGAACAGCTTCAGGAAGGATATAAAGCTATCCTCAATACCTGGGGTGGCATTGATCTCCTGCTTTTCGTATCTGGCATGTATGTACCCCTTCGTGCAGATAACTTTGATATCCAGATTGCTGAGAAAACGATAGACGCCAACCTTTTAGGGCCAATGAGAGCTGTTGCATTAGTCACTCCCGAAATGCTTAAAGCCCACTCAGGGCACATTGCTATCGTTGGCAGTGTGGCAGGGTATAGCGGTTTACCGAAAGCCTTGGCTTATGGTCCGAGCAAAGCAGCGATCATCAATTTTTGCGAGAATTTATATTACGACCTCCTGCCAACAGGAGTCAGTGTGCATATGATCTCGCCAGGATTCGTTGCTACTGAGGCAACTGCACAGAATGACTTTGAGATGCCAGCCCTAATTAGCGCCGAAGAAGCGGCCAAAGAAATTTTGGCCGGCATTCAAAAAGGTGAATTTGATATTCACTTCCCAAAACGATTCTCAAGATTTTTAAAGTTTCTCAGAATCTTGCCATACCCAATCTACTTTTGGATTGTGCGCCGCTTCGTGAAAATTTAAGAAGCGCTAGAGCAATACTTATCTAAAGTTATTGTTTGTACTTATCTTTACGAATTTTTTCTTCTAAGTAATCCATCACTAAGATAGCCTTAGCTTTAGTGCCAGCAATGGATGGTGATGTCACATACTTGCCCTGCATCACAATGGTAGGTACGCCATCAATTCGATAGGCTTCAGCCAGTTGCTTTGCAGCACGCGCTTTAGAAATCACCGCAAAAGAGCGGTAAGTTGCCAAAAACGTATTGCGATCTATTCCCTGAGAGGCAACCCAATCAGCAATTTCCGGCTCAGTTAAAAGACGCTTATTTTCTTTATGCATTGCATACATGACTTTTTCATTGAGAGCGTCGCCTTTGCCCAACGCTTCAAGGGCATAAAACAATTGGCTATGAGGCATGAAATCATCACGGAAAGCGACAGGAACTCTTTTGAAAACGACATCCTTAGGTTGACGCTTGACCCAACTACTAAGCTCAGGCTCAAAGTCGTAACAATGTGGGCAGCCATACCAAAAGAATTCGATAACCTCCACTTTTCCTTTGGTCTCTACCGGCTGAGCAATGGGCAATATGCGGTAATCAAAACCCTCTTCAATTTTTTGCCCTTGAGCACTAACTAAGCCACTCAAAGTAAGAAGTGCGAATACTGTAATTGCTCTTTTGCCAAATGAAATCATGATTTGCTGGATTTAATTAAAGTTGGTTTGATGCCCATGCCATTCAATTTATCGCGAACAGGATTGCTGTCTTCAACACTGTTATAGGGCCCTACACGAACGCGCCAGAGAGTATTACCGTCAGCAGTTACCTCGCTTAACTGCGCCTGAATTCCCTGAATAGCTAAATTGGCTTTTTGCGCATCTGCATCAGCGCGCTTATTAAATGCGCCTACTTGCAAGAAGTAAATTGAGTCTGACTTTGCTACGGGAGCCACATCGGCAGGCTTGTCAGCGGCCTTCTTGCCACTCACCAAATCACCAATCGGATCGGTAGATGTAGGAGCAGAGGATTTGCCCTGAAGCGGTTTATTTAAATCTACAGGCTCGGCAGGAGTAGCCAACTCACCTTCAGCGGGGGCAGAAGAAGGCTTAATAATTAATGGAAGACTTGGGGCACGCATACCCGGTCTTTCTTGAGGGGTGTTTTTGGATAGGTAAAAGGCGATGACAAACGCAATTCCAAGACCAGCACCTAAACCAAGAATAAAGCCGAGGATAGTACCGCCATATTGGGCATTTCTGCTATCAATGCCGCCAGTGCGCCTTACAAAGCTAGTTTTCTGATTCGGTGTTTTCATCATTTCCTCATCTTACATCCACACCTCGTACCTC
Organism: Polynucleobacter sp. AP-Capit-er-40B-B4; assembly: GCF_018882245.1. Lineage (GTDB taxonomy): Bacteria > Pseudomonadota > Gammaproteobacteria > Burkholderiales > Burkholderiaceae > Polynucleobacter. The sequence goes on from NZ_JACVOV010000002.1 coordinate 554,118, forward strand.
GCCATTACATCTTTGCTGGCGCGGATACTCCGAGTACTTTTAAGCCATTTTGTAGCACCTGACGTGTTGCAGATAACAGTGCAAGACGCGCTAACTTTAAATTCTGATCATCTACCAATACGCGATCAGCATTGTAGAAAGTATGAAAATCCCCCGCTAAATCACGCAGGTAAAAAGCCAATGCATGGGGGGCCAATTCTTCCGCAGCAGATGTCAGCATTTCTGGATACTCCGCTAAACGACGCAGCAAATGATCTGATGCCTTGCTTTGCAATAACGATAGATCTGCTCCAGCTAAATCTGCCGTTTGTCCGCCCCATTGCTGCAAGATTGAACTGATTCGCGCATGCGCATACTGAACATAGAACACTGGATTCTCATCATTTTGTTGCAAGGCTAAATCAATATCAAAAACAAATTCTGTATCTGCTTTGCGTGAGATCAAGAAAAAGCGCACGGCATCACGACCACGCTGCAATGCCAATTCTCTTTCTTCGGGAGTCATCTCCGAAGTGACGCCACCAGACCACTCAACCAAATCTCGGACCGTCACATATGAGCCAGCACGCTTTGAAATTTTTACTTCATCGCCATGACGCATCACAGTCACCATCTTATGCAAGACATAATCTGGATAGGTTTTAGGAATGTCCCAACCGCGCTTCTGCGCCACGCCCTGCAAGCCTGAACGTACACGCGCAATCGTCCCATGATGATCGCTACCCTGCACATTGATTACCTTCTGAAAGCCACGATTCCACTTGCTGGTGTGGTACGCAACATCTGGCACAAAATATGTAAAGCTACCGTCTGACTTACGCATCACGCGATCTTTATCGTCGCCATCATCTGTAGTCTTTAGCCACAGCGCACCTTCAGACTCATAGGTCTTGCCTATGTTTTGCAAATCGCCAACAATTTGAGCAACGCTACCATCGGTATACAAAGAAGATTCGAGGTAATAACAATCAAATTTGACGCCGAAGGTTTTTAAGTCAATATCCTGTTCATTGCGAAGATATGCAACCGCAAATTGACGGATTGCTTCAATATCATCTTTATATTCTGGTGAAGCTTTAAATGCTGTAGCAATCTCTGCAATATATTCACCGTTATAAGCTTGCTCAGGCCACTTCGCATCACCTGGCTTTAAACCATGTAAACGAGCCTGAACTGATAAGGCTAAATTCGCAATCTGTACACCGGCATCGTTGTAATAAAACTCCCGATGAACTTTAATACCCTGGGTTGCCAATAAGTTCGCTAGGGCGTCGCCAAGCGCTGCCTGACGTCCGTGACCAACATGTAAGGGGCCGGTTGGATTAGCAGAGACAAACTCAATCATGGCGCTTGGAGCCGATCCATCACCTAAAGGCGACTCACCAAAATGCGTACCGGAGGAGAGTATCTCCTGCACTACGGCAGTTTTGGCAGCATTACTCAAGCGGAAATTGATAAAGCCAGGACCAGCGATTTCACATGACGCAATCAGCCCATTAAAGCCATTTTGTTGTTGTAAACGCTCAACCAAAGCTTGAGCAAGCTCGCGCGGATTGAGCTTCCACGCCTTCGAGAGCTGGAGGGCAATATTGCATGCGACATCGCCGTGATCAACGGCCTTAGGGCGCTCTAAACGGGGTGTAGGGGGCGCCTCTAGGCCGCGCTCCTGAGCCAAGCCCGCCAGTGCAGTACTCAGCATTTCAATTAAGCGATTTTTATTAGTAGACAACATAGATAAGTGAGTTTATCAGGTGGTAAGCTGTTGAAATGATCTATCAATTTCGCTCAAAAGCTGGTCCAGACGTCATCATGCTGGCAGATCTGACCAAACGAATTTTTGATATTTTGGGGCGACCCCTCGAGCCTCGTGGGATCCTGACGGTTGAACAGCTCCCCGATCTGATCACTGCGCTAGAAACTGCCATTCTCAAAGATCTTGAGGAGCGGGCAAAAGTGAATGAAGATTCCGAAAATGCCGCCGAGAAGCCTAAGCTGGCAGATCGCCTTGGGCAACGAGCCTACCCATTTTTGGAGCTCATGAAGCAAGCAAGATCCAAAGAAGAACCGGTCATGTGGGGCGTTTAGTCCAACAAGCTTGCTAACTGGCGGCGGGTATCTTCAACACTCTGGCCACGACGTTTTGCCAAATCCTCAACCTGATCATCGGAAAGTTTGCCCACATTAAAGTAGCGCGCATCTGGGTGAGCTAGATAAAAACCGCTCACACTAGAAGCAGGATTCATCGCCATAGACTCAGTCAGAGTCATACCGATATCTTCTGAGCCAATGACTCGCAACAAATCTTCCTTAACTTCATGCGCAGGGCAAGCTGGATAACCAGGCGCCGGACGAATACCGCGGTACTCTTCATTAATCATTTGATCGTTGGTCAAAATCTCATCGGTTGCATAGCCCCAAAGATCAGTGCGAACACGATGGTGCATCAATTCTGCGAAAGCTTCAGCGAGACGATCTGCCAAGGCCTTCAACATAATCGCACTGTAATCATCATGCTTTGCCTGAAACTCGGCCACTTTCTTTTCAACACCATGACCAGTTGTGACGGCAAAACAACCCAGGTAATCCGCAACACCGGAATCTTTTGGCGCAACGTAGTCAGCTAAACAGCGATTAGGTCTGCGTACCCCATCGACAACTGGGCGTTCAGATTGTTGGCGCAAGTTATGCCAAACAAATAAAGGATGTTCACGTGCCTCATCGCTATAGAGAACAATGTCATCACCAATCGTATTGGCAGGATAGAAGGCTACTACAGCATCAGCTTGTAGCCACTGACCTTTAATGAGTTTATCGAGCAAAGCCTGGGCATCGGCGAACACCTTGCGAGCCTCAATTCCTACAACTTCGTCATCGAGAATGGCTGGAAACTTGCCTGCCAAGTCCCAAGTCTGAAAGAACGGTGTCCAGTCGATGTATTTTGCAATGTCGCTTAATGCAAAGTTTTTAAATACACGGCGACCGACAAATTTTGGCTTCTCTGGAACGTATGAAGCCCAATCAATCATCTCGCGATTCTTGCGAGCTGCTTCTAAGGAAATTGTTGGTGCCGCTTTCTTATTGGCATGTTGCTCACGAATGCGCACGTAGTCATCACGCAAATCTTGAATAAATTTCTTGGCGCTTTCATCAGACAGCAAGCTAGATGCTACAGACACCGAACGAGAAGCATCGGGTACGTAAACCACTGGGCCATCATAGTGTGGAGCAATCTTTACCGCAGTATGTACTCGAGAAGTAGTGGCGCCACCAATCATGAGCGGTATTTGACGCTCACGGAAATAATCATCACGCTGCATCTCTTGTGCAACATAAGTCATCTCTTCAAGTGATGGAGTAATCAAGCCAGATAAACCAACGATATCTGCATTCTCTTCCTTAGCGCGCTTCAGAATTTCTGCGCAAGGAACCATCACACCCATATTGGCTACTTCAAAGTTATTGCATTGCAGAACAACGGTCACAATATTTTTACCGATATCGTGCACGTCGCCCTTCACGGTCGCCATCACAATCTTGCCTTTGGCTTTAGCCTCCCCACCGGCAGCAATATGTTGACGCTTCTCTTCTTCGATATACGGAATCAAAATTGCAACCGCTTGTTTCATCACGCGTGCGCTCTTAACCACTTGAGGCAGGAACATTTTTCCGGCACCAAATAAATCGCCAACCACATTCATGCCATCCATGAGCGGGCCTTCAATTACCTCAATTGGTCTACCGCCTGCACCCATAATTTCTGCGCGCAGCTCTTCGGTATCTTCTTCAATAAATGTTGTAATGCCATGGACTAAGGCGTGCGTTAAGCGCTCGCGCACTGGGGCCTCGCGCCATACTAAATTTTCAACTTGCTTAGCACCGCCACCTTTAAATTGATCGGCAATATCGAGCAAACGCTCTGTTGGGGTTTTGCCATCTTTTTCTTTAAAGCGATTGAGCACAACGTCTTCTACGCGCTCACGTAACTCAGGATCAAGGTCAGCATAGACGCCCAACTGACCGGCATTCACAATGCCCATATCCATACCCGCCTGAATGGCGTGGTACAGGAACACGGTATGGATTGCTTCACGCACACGGTCATTACCGCGGAAGGAGAAGCTCACATTAGAAACACCACCACTTACCTTGGCACCAGGCAGATTTTCTTTTATCCAACGGGTGGCATTGATAAAGTCAACAGCATAGTTGTCATGCTCTTCAATACCAGTAGCAATTGCAAAAATATTTGGATCAAAAATAATGTCCTCAGCTGGAAAGCCAATTTCATTTACTAAGATCTCATAGCAACGCTGACAAATTTCGGTCTTACGTTTAAATGTGTCTGCTTGACCTACTTCATCGAAAGCCATCACGACAGAAGCAGCGCCATAACGACGAATTAAGCGCGCTTGCTTCCTAAAAGGCTCTTCACCCTCTTTCAAGGAAATCGAATTGACGATTGGCTTACCCTGAATACATTTCAAGCCTGCCTCGATCACGCTCCACTTAGAGGAGTCGATCATGATGGGAACGCGGGCAATATCAGGCTCAGATGCAATTAAATTTAAGAAGCGTGTCATTGCCGCTTCAGAATCCAGCATCGCCTCATCCATATTGATGTCGATAACTTGGGCGCCATTCTCAACCTGCTGACGGGCTACTGCGAGCGCCTCATCAAACTGATTATTTAGAATCATGCGAGCAAATGCTTTTGAACCAGTGACGTTGGTGCGCTCGCCAATGTTCACAAAGCCAACATCAGCAGTAACGTTAAAAGGTTCAAGACCAGAGAGTTTCATGGCTGGCATTACTTTTTTCTCAATCTTGCTCATACTGCCGCCTCTGCATTCTCTTTATAGAAAGCACGTGGCTTACGTTTTGCAACAGCATTTGCAATCGCACGAATATGGTCAGGCGTAGTACCGCAGCAGCCACCAACTAAATTGACTAAGCCATCTTTTGCAAAGCCATCAACTAAGTTTGAAGTGATATCTGGAGTCTCATCAAAACCAGTGTCGCTCATTGGATTAGGCAAGCCCGCATTAGGGTAACAAGAGACAGCAGCATCGCATATTCTTGCTAGCTCTGCGATGTAAGGGCGCATCAGCGCAGCGCCTAACGCACAGTTCAAACCAAAGGTAAGCGGTTTAATGTGACGCAAGCTATTCCAGAAGGCTTCAACAGTTTGACCAGAAAGAATGCGTCCTGAAGCATCAGTCACCGTTCCAGAAATCATGACTGGCAAACGTTCACCAGTCTCTTCAAAAAATTCATCAAGAGCAAAGAGTGCGGCCTTAGCATTGAGCGTATCGAAAATCGTCTCGACTAAAAATAAATCCACACCACCAGCAAACAAACCTTCAATCTGTTCACGATATGAAGCGCGTAGCGCATCAAAGGTTACATTGCGCGCCCCAGGATCATTTACATCAGGAGAGATGCTGGCCGTCTTTGGTGTAGGCCCAATCGCGCCCGCAGCAAAACGTGGCTTATCAGGGGTGCTATATTTTTCGCAAGCCGCTCGCGCCAATTTGGCGGAGACTTTATTCATCTCTCGCGCTAAGCCAGCCATTTTGTAATCTTCTTGCGCTACTGAAGTTGCGCCAAAAGTATTGGTTTCAATAATGTCTGCGCCCGCATCTAAATACTGCTCATGAATCTTGCTAATAATTTGGGGCTGGGTTAATACGAGCAATTCGTTATTGCCTTTAATGTCGCCGGGATGGTCGGCGAAACGGGTATTACCTGGCAAACCACGGTAGTCAGCTTCGGTTAACTTGTACTGCTGGATCATGGTGCCCATAGCGCCATCCAAAATGAGGATGCGCTGCTTTAAAAGCTCAGGAAGCTTTTGACCGCGGGTGTAAGGCTGGGACAAACCATTAGATTGCATTGTTAAACCGGGATTAATCTCTAGAATCCCTTATTCTATTGGAAAAGCCACTTTTCATTTACCCCGGAGCCCCTATGTTTGGAACCATTCCAGAATTCAATCAAAGCCTAGATATGTTTAAAACTATGTGGGGACAAGGTGCAGCAGCTCAGGCCAGGCAATTCCCCTTCACAGCGGACGCATCTAAGGCTGCTGGAGGCTTTGGAGCCGCTTTCCCTGGCCTAGACGTGGATGAGCTAGAAAAGCGCATTAAGGACCTTAAAAGCGTTGAAAACTGGCTTAATTTGAACCTCAACATTCTCAAGTCCACCATTCAGGGGTTAGAGGTTCAGCATGCCACCATGATGGCGCTCAAATCATTTGGTGATGCCGTCTCTGCAGCGGGAGCAGCAGCTACAGCGCCCAAGGAAGAATCTGAGACAAAAACGGCTAGCGCTAAACCACGGAAAACCGCAACACGCCGTCGTCGCAAAGCTGGCGACGCAACTTACCTCGACGAAGTAGGTAATTCAGATGAGCAATAGCCTCACCCATCGCAAAAGTAAGTTGATGAATATCTAGTTCACGCTTAAACAAAACCGGCACAATCTCTCGAGCATGTGCCGGTTTTTTACATGCGCCTAAGGCATCTGCCAAGCGATCATCATGATGTGCTTTCAGCTGTGCAATACGCGGCGCAATTCCAGTGAATGGTTTCCCATGAGAAGGAAGTACTAAGGCACTCTCAGGTAGCGCTAAATATTTTTCAATAGAATCTAAATACAGACCTAGAGGATCTGCATCTGGATCGGCATCGTAGACACTGACGTTAGTAGAGATGCGAGGTAACAACATATCTCCGGAGATGAGCACGCCAAGCTCTTTGCAAAAAAGAGAAGCATGTTCAGGCGCATGCCCATACCCCATCATGATCTGCCAAAAATGTCCGCCAATTAAAATACTTTCGCCATCAATAATGCGACGATATTGACGTGGCACTCCAGGAACCATATTGCTATAGTAATTTGAGCGCGCTCTGATTTTTTCTAAATCTTCTGGCGCCGTTAATCCATGTCTTTGGAAATGATCTGCAGAGCCTCCGCTACCAGCACGCGCACCCACTGCAGCACCACCCTCTTTGCAGCTTAACCATTGAGCAGTTAAATAATCGGTCATCGAGATCCATAAAGGCACATTCCATTTCTCACATAGCCATTGTGATAAGCCCACATGGTCTGGATGCATATGAGTCACAATGACGCGTAAGACTGGTAAGCCTTCTAGCTGGGTAGCAAAGACCTGCTCCCAAGAAGCTTTTGTCTCATCATTAGCAATGCCACAATCCACAATCGTCCAACCCGAAATACCTTCGATTTCATCGCGTAGTAGCCATAAATTGATGTGGTCTAAGGCGAACGGTAGGCGCATACGAATCCAACGAACACCTGGCGCAACCTCAATACTGCTTCCCACTTCCGGAAGTGCATCTCCTAATGGATAATGGATCTCAGCTTCAGCACTTGCTTTGTTTTGAGTAATCATGATTTAACGTAATTTCTTTTATCTTTTTATTTCTAGGTTTGCTTTGACAATAGTTCCATCGCCTTGCATTAATTGGTGTGACATTAACCCCGAGAATGGTTACTGTCGTGGCTGCTATCGTACCCTGAATGAGATTGCTGATTGGTCGGATATGTCCAATCCCGAGAAACTTGAGGTTTGGACACAACTATCTATTCGCAAACCCCAAGCAACACAGTAAAACTTCTTTATGTAGCTCTACTTCTTTCTTTATTTATTAACGTCGACAATCAAGCGTCCACGTACATTGCCCGCCATTAATTCTTGCGCATATTTAATGGATTCTTCCAGTGAAATTTCATGAGAGATTTCATCCAACGTTTTCAAATCCACCAGTTTGCTTAGTTGCTCATAAGCTGCGATTCGTTTTGCACGTGGCACAGTCACACTATTAATTCCATACAAAGTCACTCCCCGCAAAATAAATGGCGCTACGGTGGAAGGAAAATCCATGCCTTGCGCCAAACCACAAGCCGCTACCGCACCATCACTCTTGGTTTGTGCGCAAGCATTTGCCAAGGTATGGCTACCAACGCTATCGACTACTGCCGCCCAACGCTCTTTTGCCAGCGGCTTACCGGGGGCAGATAGAGCGGCACGATCAATGACTTCAGTCGCACCTAATTTTTTAAGATAGTCCGCCTCTGCCATACGACCAGTGCTAGCTACAACAGTGAAACCCAGTTTGCTGAGAAGCGTAATTGCAAAGCTACCAACACCCCCTGCAGCACCCGTCACCAAAACCTCACCATCGCTCGGTTTAAGTCCATGCTTTTGAAGTGCCATAACGCAGAGCATGGCGGTATAGCCTGCAGTACCAATAGCCAATGCTTGTTTTGCAGTAAATCCTTTTGGTAAGGGAATCAACCAATCCGCCTTTACGCGAGCCTGCTGACCTAAACCGCCCCAATGCCCCTCACCCACTCCCCAGCCATTGAGCAGCACCATATCTCCAGCCTTAAAGTCAGGGCTAGTACTTTCTATTACTTCACCTGCAAAATCGATACCAGGCACCATTGGAAAGCTGCGAACCACTGGGCCTTTTCCAGTAATGGCCAAACCATCCTTGTAGTTGAGTGTGGAATACAACACCCCTACACGTACATCACCCTCTGGGAGGCTAGCCTCATCTACCTGGGCCAATTCGGTACGATAGCCTTGATCGTCTTTATTTACCAATATTGCTTTAAACATGTCTCATCCTTTTAGATCGAGGTATTTCCCCGCAGCAATTGCTTAATAGGTTTATCCTAACGAGCATTGCTGATTATGGAGGTTTCCATGAAAAAAATTCTACTATTAACTACGATTTCTGGCTTGTTGCTGTCTGGGTGCTATTCAACCCAGGTCAACATGTCAATGGGCAACATGCGCCTCATTAGCTCTAGCGCTGCTCCACAGGATGTCATGGATTTCGCGACCAAGACCTGTAGAAATGATTTCTATGAAGGCGCCAGCTTTTTATCTAAAGCAGGTAAAGAATATCGCTTTAAGTGCGTAAAAGCTGAAGAAAACGAAATCTTGATTCCTATCCCCGGTACAACCATTGCAGCTTCTGCAAAAACTGAAGCAAAGTAAACAAGACTAATGACCCCATTTACCTCACAAGAGCTGCGCAAAGGTTTTTCATCGTTTGCAACCGGGGTCACCGTCATCACTTGCCTAGATGAAGAAAATAATTCCCACGGCATTACGATTAGCTCGTTTAATACAGTCTCGCTCGAGCCACCACTCATCCTCTGGAGCCTGAAGAAACATTCACGCCTCATGCCCTGGGTTGAACTTGGGAAAAAGCACCTGATTCACGTTCTGGAACGTTCGCAAGAAAATCTGGCAATGCATTTTGCTACAGTAAAAGTAGATCAATTTAATGGTATTGGCCATAAGCTAGCAGCTAGCGGGCTTACTCAAATTGATCATTGCGTAGCTTATTACGAATGCGAAACTGTTTGCGTTCACATTGGCGGCGATCACAACATCATCGTTGCCAAAGTCATTAACTTAAAAAATCATCCAGAACGAGAGCCTCTCATTTTTGCGCGCAGTAAATTTGTTGGTCTCGATTTCACAGAAATTAAATCTAGTTAACACCAACTATCTTGGCAAGGAAATACCATGATGCGTTTATGGGGTCGCAAAAGTTCTATCAATGTTCAAAAAGTGTTGTGGTGCCTGGCAGAGCTTGGACTTGAAGAAGGTAAAGACTTTGAGCGTATTGATGCTGGCTTGCACTTTGGGGTTAACAACACACCCGAGTTTTTAAAACTCAATCCAAATGGCTTAGTACCTACGTTTGAAGATGGTGAGGTCGTACTTTGGGAGTCCAATACCATCATGCGTTACTTGGCACGTCAACATGACAAGGCTGGACGCTTTACTGCAGACATCAAAACTCAATACGAATCTGAAAAGTGGTTGGATTGGCAATTAGGTACGATGTGGCCAGCGCTACGCATTGCATTTTTAGGGCTAACCAGAACCCCAGAAGCTGAACGTAATCACCAAGCTATCTTGAAGGGCTATCAAGAAACTAATCGACTACTTGGCATGCTTGATCAAACACTAGCCAAACAAAATTACTGCTCAGGCAATCAATTTCAGATCGGCGATATCGTTCTCGCCCTTTGTGTCAGCCGCTGGATTCTGCTAAACAAAACCTTCCCACAGCAAACTGGAGAGCGTGCAGATCTCAAAAATATTGATGTATGGCTAAAACGCCTCGAAGAAGAAACTTGCCTTAACGATATTGCTGAGAAAGAGCTCAATATCGTTAAGTAGTTTTTCTGATTTGTATTTTTACTGCTGTTTAAATTTCTTAGCGTGGTGATCGGCACCGATAAATAAGTACATTGCCGGCACCACAAAGAGTGTGAACAATGTGCCAATCGATAAGCCGGTAAAAATCACTATACCCATAGACTGTCGACCAGCAGCACCAGCACCAGAGGCAATCACCAAAGGCAAGACACCTAAGACCATCGCAGCAGTAGTCATCAAAATTGGACGCAAACGAACACTGCTGGCCTCAACGATGGCATCAAGCTTACTGCGTCCAGCTTCTTGCAACTCATTAGCAAACTCGACGATCAAAATTCCGTGCTTACTAATTAATCCCATCAATGTGACAAGGCCAACCTGGGTATAGACGTTTAAGGTAGTGAATCCTAGATTAATAAAGATCAAGGCGCCAAATAAAGCCAACGGCACAGAAACCAAAATCACAATCGGATCACGGAAGCTCTCAAACTGAGCCGCAAGCACTAAGAATACAATCAAGATCGCAAAGAACATGGTGACTAAGAAGCCTCCAGACTCAGCCATAAACTGACGTGATGGGCCAGCGTAGTCCATGCTGTAACCGTTAGGAGCAACTTCTTTCAAAGTCTGACGCATGAACTCCAATAAATCCGCCTGTGAAATAAATGGTGTACTTACGCCAGAGATCGTCGCAGAGTTTAATTGCTGGAAGTGATTGATTGACTGTGGCACCACCCTTTGTTTGATAGTTGCAATAGTACGCGCCTGAACCATTGCCCCGCTTGGCGTGCGGATGTAGTAATCCAAGATTTGATCTGGATTTAAACGATCCACTTGCTTCACTTGTGGGATTACTCGATAAGAGCGCCCAGCTACCGAGAAATAATTCACGAAGCCGCCGCCTAAAGCTGCGGAAAGTGACGCGCCCACTTGCTGTTGAGTCATCCCCAAAGCTGCCACTTTTTCACGATCAATTTCTAAAACGTCTTGTGGCTTATCAATCTTCAGATCGGAATCTACGAAGAAGAAGTTGCCGCTACGACGGGCTTTATCAAGCACCGCCTGTGACACTTCATTTAAGGCTGAATAAGATTCGGTTGTATTGATCACCACCTGTACTGGCAAGCCTTGTGCGCCCGGTAACGCAGGGAATTGGAAGGCTGCAACGCGGGCGCCTGCAATCGTATTCCACTTCTGCTGCATATCTTCCTGGAACTTTGTAGCATTGCGGTTACGCTCGCCCCAGTCTTTGAGCAAAATGCCGCCAAAGCTAGAAGTTGGGCTCGTGATCTGAAACGCTTGTTCATATTCTGGTTCTGCAGCAGCAATCGCATAGATTTGATCCGCATAGGTCTGCATTTGATTAACCGTACTATTAGGCGGTCCTGATGCTTGCATCAACACAATGCCTTGGTCTTCCGTTGGCGCTAATTCAGCACGTGCAGTTGCATACAGATATGCAACACCACCTAGCAAAATGACGCCCATCACAATGATGACTTGCCAGGTACTTAACAATTCGCGCAAAGTGCTTTGATAGCTGTGATGCACCTTATCAAAGATGCGATCAATCTTTTGCACAAATGATGAAGCCTCTTGTTCTTCAGTAAAGATACGCGAACACATCATCGGCGATAGCGTTAACGCAATCAACCCAGAAACTGCCACTGCACTAGCCAAAGTAAATGCAAATTCCGTAAACAAGGCGCCGGTTAAGCCACCTTGGAAGCCAATTGGGATATATACCGCAATCAGCACAACTGTCATCGCCAAAATAGGGCCACCTAATTCGCGCGCAGCGATTAATGAGGCCTCTAAAGGCGACTTACCTTCCTTCATGTGACGGTCAACGTTTTCAACCACAATAATGGCGTCATCAACCACGAGTCCAATTGCCAGCACCAAGGCCAAAAGGGTAAGCAAATTAATGGAATAGCCAAGAACCTGCATCAAGAAGAATGTGCCAATCAGCGATAAAGGCATTGCAATGACCGGAACCGCAACAGCGCGAGCGCTACCTAAGAAGAGGTAAATGACTACAGTCACAATGACCAAAGCCTCTAACAATGTGGAAACTACTTCGTCAATAGAGCTAGTAATAAATTTGGTGGAGTCATACACAATCTTGCCAGTCATCCCGATTGGCAATTGCTTTTGAATATCAGGCACCACATCTCGTACACGCTGTGCTACATCTAATAGATTGGCTTGTGGTGCAACCTTTATCGCGATGAATACTGAACTCTTGCCACTAAAAGCAACGTTTGTGTTGTAGTCCTCGGAACCCAATGTGACGTTAGCTACCTGATCGAGGTAAACAATATTTACCCCATCTTTTTTAATGACTAACTTACGAAATTCTTCGAGCGTATGTAGATCCGTTCCGGCAACCAAATCGACCGATACCATATCGCCTTTAGTGCTTCCCACGGCTGAAAGGTAATTATTTGCCGATAAGGCGCTATAGACATCGTCAGCGCCAACACCAAGACCAGCCATCTTTTCACGATCAAGCCAGGCACGTAAAGCAAATTTACGACCGCCAGTAATTTCTGCATTCTGCACGCCTTCAACAGAGTCTAGCTTTGGCTTAACTACGCGCAATAGGTAATCGGTAATCGCGTTGTTGGGAATTTCATCGCTATAGAAACCCATATACATCGCAGCAGTTGATTGACCCACTTGTACCGTCAAAATCGGCTGCTGAGCTTGAGGTGGCAACTGATTCTTGACTGCGCTAATTTGAGTTTGTATCTGAGTTAATGCCGCGTTTGAGTCGTAATTCAACTTTAATGTTGCAACAATGGTTGAGACACCACTCACGCTGGCAGAAGAAAGGTAATCAATACCCTGCGCCTGAGCTATAGAAGCTTCTAGGGGTTGCGTGATAAAGCCCGCAATAGTTTCTGGATCCGCACCATAGTAGGCTGTTGTGATGGTCACAATCGCATTTTGTGTTTGCGGATACTGATTTACCGGCAAGGATCCAATTGCCTTTAAACCAAAAATCAGCACCAGCGCGCTCACCACCATGGAGAGCACTGGCCTACGGATGAATATGTCAGTCCAATTCATCTGCTATTTATTCCTGCGGCTTTGGATCAGGCGAGTTTGCTGGCAGCACCTTGTTGTTAATGATGAGTGGTGTGCCGTTCTTTAATTTCAGCTGACCGCTTGTCACAACGGTTGCACCTTCATCAATACCTTTGAGAATGGCAACCTGATCACCACGCGTTAATCCAGTTGTAACAAATACTTGTTGCGCCTCAAGAGCAGGATTGCCTTTTTTATCTTTTTTGCCCGTTGGTTTGGCAATAAAGACTGTGGAGCCGTAAGGGTTGTAAGTAACCGCTGTTTGAGGAAGGGTTAAGTACTTCACTTGATCGCCCAGCTTGATATTGACGTTCGCAAACATGCCTGGGAGAATTTTCTTATCTGGGTTGGCTAATTGAGCCTCAACCTGAATATTACGAGTATTAGTATCTACCTTTGGACTAACCGCCGTAATTTTTCCTGTGAAGCTAGCGTCCTTGAATGCATCGGTTGTCACCACAACCTCTTGGCCAACCTGAATTTGCTCAGCATTATTTTGTGGCAAATTGAAATCTACAAAAATAGGATCCAAAGTTTGCAGTGTTAGCAACTTATCTCCAGGGTTCACATACTGGCCGGGATTGATAGCCACAATGCCGATGCGTCCACTAAACGGCGCCTTAAGATTTTTCTTGGCTACCAATGCAGTCTGCTGCTCTACCTGGGCTTGCTTTGATTTGGCATCTGCAGCGCTCGTATCAAATACGTTTTTACTAATTGCCTGGATTGCCAGCTGCTGTCTATCACGCTCATTAATTACCTTAGCCAAATCAGCCATTGCTTTTAATGAATTTAACTGTGCAACATCAGAAGCATCATTTAATTTAATTAATAAGTCGCCCTCTTTGACATCCTGTCCAGACTTAATGGGTACTGTTTGCACTAAGCCACCTAACTCAGTGCTGAGCTCAACACCTCTAAATGCACGTACATTACCCACACTAGTTAATTTAGGCTGCCACTCAGAAGATTCAATCACCATGGTGGAAACCGTTGCAGGAGGTAAGCCCATGCCAGCAATGAAATTCTTAATCAAAAAAGTCTTCAGCTGGTTAAAAGCAAATATCAAACCTAACAACAAAAATACACCGCAAAGCATGATAATCATGCGACGTTTCAACGGCTCCATAGCCATTAATTTTTCATGCGCTTTAGTGCCGCGCCATTTTTGACCCATGCGAGCCCAAAAAGCCTTGGCCTTTTCCCAAAGAGCAATGGCTCTCTCACGCAATTTCCACTCAATTGCTTTGCGTTTCGTCCATGCCCATAAGGCAAGAACTAAAGCAATTAGCTTGTTCTTAATTTTTTCCAGAAGTTTCATTTTGATCTTTGTTCGCTATGTCTTTTGGTTTAAAAGCAGGGCCCTCACGATTCCACCAGCCACCGCCCAGTGCTGCAAATAATGCTGCCGTATCTGAAAAACGAGTTGCTTGTGCAGAAACTGATTTCACTTTTGCTTGTTGATACTGATTTTGGTAGTAGAGCACCGCCAAATAACTAGCAGTACCCAACTTGTACTGCTGCTGTACTAAATCCAATGTTTCATAGGCATAACGCTCTGCATCTGATGCTGCCTTGAGTGCTTGAGCGCCGGTTTCTAAGGCACGCAAAGCATTAGCCACTTCCTGAAATGCATTTAAGACGGTTGCTTGATATTGGAAAGCAGCTTGCTCATAGTTAGCAATAGCGCCACGACGTTGCGCTAATAACTGACCGCCTTGGAAAAGTGGTTGCAATATGCCGCCGCCAAGAGTCCATAAAGCAGAGTTGGGCCCAAACAATCCATTCGAGGTTAATGCGGCAGCACCTATGGATCCAGTGATATTAAATTGCGGCAATAGGTTTGCAGTAGCAACACCCACAAAGGCATTCTGGGCCTTGAGTTGAGCCTCCGCAGCACGCACGTCAGGACGTTGACGTACCAGACTAGAAGGTACCGAGAGTGGTAACTTCTCAGGCAAATTTAAATTTGCTAAATCAAACTTGGCAATATTTGCATTGCTTGGAATTTCACCCACCAATACTGCCAACTGGTTACGTGCAAATGCTAAGTTTCTTTCATAGGTAAACAGATCTACTTGAGAACTAGAAACCAGTGTACGTTGCGATGTGACGTCTACTTTTGAAACTGTGCCAATAGCTAATTGTTTTTCAGTTACCTCGGCAAGATTGGTTTGCGCTTTCAGAATCTCCTCTGTAGCTTGCATCTGCGCACGCAATGCTGCCTCCCTTACCGCACTTGTTACTACGTTAGCAGTCAAAGAAAGGTAAGCGCCTTCCAACTGAAACTGTGCAACCTCTGCTTGCGCACGAGCACCTTCAACCGCTCTACGGGCTCCGCCAAATACATCTAGCTTATACGTAACGTTCACACTCGTGTTGTAAAGGTTGTAGGTGTCGGTGCCATAGTTCATGCCATAGACAGCCGATGGCTGCTTCTGTCTTAAAGCATTTGCGCCAACGCCAATTGCCGGAAAGTACTGCCCACCAATTTGTGCATTGACATTCTCTTGAGCTGCACGGAGTGCTGCATCAGCTGCACCCAAATTTGGATTTTGCTCAAGCGCTTTTTTAATCAGCGCATCAAGCTCGGGAGATTTATAGAGCTCCCACCACTGCGCTTCAATATCAGCGCCCTCAACAAACTCCTGGTCGCTGCCGCCAGGCACGCCAGGGGCAGGCGTGAGTTTTTTAGGGAGAACGGTTTCAGTATATGAAGAGGTCTTAGGCGCTTCTGGTTGTTTAAAGTCCGGACCAACAGCGCACGCAGAGAGAACCGCCACACAAATTAGTGGAATGAACTTCAACCTTGAGCTTGGGGGTATCAATGAAAACATGAGTTGCAATAAATATCCTCTTTTACAAGACTTATTTGAACACAAAAAAGTAATCAGGTCTCCGTAAAGCCCTGATTTATCTAATGAATTTTGTTCACAACTTTAGGTGAATGTCAAACCAATGAAAATTTATTCATCCGTAACGGATTGAAATCGAATGAAGTTCTAATTTGGGGCCGCTAAGCTTACCAAATTTAGGCTCGAGCCCTAACAACAATTAGTTACTAAATTTGTAGAGATCTATCTTATCTACCGGCTTATCAGATCCGCCGAAGTATTTATTTTGGAGATTTGAATACTCATCAGCCCACTTCTGTAGGCCCTCAATAAATTTCACCTTTTTAGGATCTTGCTTGTAATTTGTTTTGAACCATGGGGACATGGTTGAATTACCAACAGAAGGGTTTTCTAAACCATAGGCGCTTGGAAAATAAAAGAGATCAAAACGAAGTATGTTTCCCCGATGATCATACTCAGACGTTTGTACCCGAAGGGCATTTGAATCAAATTTAATTCCTTTGGAGTTATAAAACTCTCGGACCTTGTTTTGACCTGGAGTAGATGACTGAAGGTACCCCGTTGCCATAATGTTAGTGCAGCGCTGTTGCCATAGATCCGTGCCATATTGATTTGAGTAAATAAAATTATCATTTACATCATTGCAATAATTTGGGTCCCACCTGTAGGCATGTGACTCTAAATTGGTAGTAAAAAATATTGCGGCAACGAGTTGATTGCTTTTATTAACTTGTGCCAAAACCATTTCTCTCAGAGACACTGGTTGTATTCTGTTTCCTGCTAATGCATTGTTAACTGATGGCCTATCCCAGGCACTAACAACAATCCATTCTCCTGCAGGCAGCGGAATGGATCTCAATAAACCCTTTCCCGCGAGACCATCGATATGTACCTGATAGCTGCCACTGATAAGATCGCCTTGCTTTGGCAGATCATTGGATGCAAGACAAAAGTTGATATTGAAAAATATCAACATGAATAAGGTCGTTAATCTTTTTTTCATGTTTGAAAGTTACCTTTTTAGCCTTACTCTACGGTGACACTCTTAGCTAAATTTCTTGGCTTATCTACATCAGTACCGCGTGCGCAGGCTGTGTGATAAGCCAATAACTGGAGCGGAACAACGTGCAGAATTGGCGAAAGGTAGCCATAGTGCTCGGGTAGCTTGATTACATTGATGCCTTCACTGCTTGCGATATGAGTATCTTGATCAGCAAAGACATAAAGCTTGCCGCCGCGCGCTTTGACTTCCTGCATATTCGACTTTAGCTTTTCCAACAGAACATCGTTAGGCGCGACTGTAACTACTGGCATTTTGTCGGTAACCAATGCCAGCGGGCCGTGCTTTAGCTCACCAGCTGGATAGGCTTCGGCATGAATATAAGAAATCTCTTTGAGCTTTAATGCACCCTCAAGTGCAATCGGGTAATGCATTCCACGGCCAAGGAATAGAGCATTCTCACACTTAGCAAAAGCATCACTCCAGGCAATGATTTGCGGCTCAAGCGCAAGAACTGCATGGAGGGCTTTTGGTAAATGACGCAACTCGCGGAGTAATTCTTTTTCTTTTTCAGGGGAAATTCTGCCGGCACGTTTCGCTACTGAAACTGCTAAGAGATATAACGCCAAGAGCTGGGTAGTAAATGCTTTTGTTGAGGCAACGCCGATTTCAGCACCAGCCTTGGTCAAGAAATTCCACTCAGTTTCGCGAACCATTGCACTACTTGCCACATTACAAATTGCTAAGGTGTACTTATGGCCTAAGGTCTTCGCATGACGCAGAGCAGCTAAGGTATCAGCCGTTTCGCCAGATTGCGAAACAACAACAATCAAAGTTTTTGGATTAGGAACGGTAGTGCGATAGCGATATTCGCTTGCAATTTCAACTTGTGTCGGAATACCAGCAATATCCTCTAACCAATATTTGGCGACACAAGCAGAGTAGTAACTAGTGCCACAAGCCAAGATCAAAATTTGATCAAACGCTTTCCAGTCCTCAGGGTTTGCATTAAATAATCCCGGACCAAATTCAGCAATATTGGCAAGCGTATCGCCGATCGCGCGCGGCTGCTCAAAAATTTCTTTTTGCATGTAGTGCTGATACGGGCCCAAATCAACCGAGTCAGCTTGCGCTGGCATAGGCTTTAATTCTCTTTGGGCAGGCTTGCCCGCCTGATCAATCACCTCAACACTATCCGCCTTAAGGACCGCAACATCGCCCTCTTCTAAATACAGCATGGAATGAGCTCGTCCGGCCAAAGCCAGCGCATCAGATGCTAAAAAGTGTTCATGATCTCCGATGGCTACTACTAGAGGCGATCCAACGCGCGCACCTACCAGAGTGCTCGGATTATCTTGGGCAATAACACCAATAGCGTAAGCACCATGTAATTTTGGCAACACCGCTCTTACTGACTGTGCAATATCTTTTTGTCCGTTAGCAACATATTGCCGATGAACTAAATGGGCAATCACTTCTGTATCAGTTTCAGAAGTAAATACATACCCAGCAGCTTTTAATTCGGCACGAAGCACTTCGTAGTTTTCAATAATGCCGTTATGCACGACAGCAATTAAATCATTTGAAGTATGTGGATGCGCATTTTGCGTATCTGGTTTGCCGTGAGTCGCCCAGCGTGTATGTGCAATTCCCAGCGTGCCAATAAAATCCTTACCCTGCTCGGCCAGCTCAGAAACACGTGCCGTAGTGCGAGCGCGCTCAATGGGATATTTAGCATCATCACCATTGATGACTGCAAAACCGCAAGAGTCATAACCCCGGTACTCTAGACGGCGCAAACCCTCAACCAAAACATCAACGATATTTTTATGGGAGGCTGCTCCAACAATACCGCACATTATTTTTTACCTTTTACAGTTTTCTTAACTACTTTTTTAACCGCTTTCTTCGTAGTTTTCTTCGCTGATTTTTTTGTTACTGCTTTTTTTGCGGGCGGCTTTTTAATGGCATTCTTTTTTTCTTGCTTTACAGGGCGCTGCCACTGCAATGAAATTTGCTTTGCTCTCGATACGGTCAACTGATTGGCTGGCGCATCTTTTGTGAGTGTTGTGCCTGCGCCCAATGTCGCACCGCGACCCACGCGCACCGGAGCAACCAGCTGTGTATCCGAGCCAATAAAAACATCGTCTTCAATAATGGTTTGGTGTTTATTAACGCCATCGTAGTTACAAGTAATAGTACCGGCACCAATATTGACTCTGGAGCCAACAATCGAATCGCCAACATAAGCCAAATGATTGGCTTTGCTGTTAGCGGCAATTTTGCTGTTCTTTACTTCAACAAAGTTGCCAATGTGAACATCATTCGATAAATCCGCACCAGGACGCAATCGAGCATAAGGACCAATTAAAGATTGATTGCCTACTTTTGCACCATCCACATGACTGTATGCATGAATAACTACAGCATTACCGATGACGCTGTTACGAATCACACAGTAAGGACCGATCTTTGTACCGGCACCTAAAGTGACGCAGCCTTCAAACACACATCCAACGTCAATTGATACGTCTGTACCGCACTCCAAAGTACCGCGTACATCAATGCGCGCCGGATCAGAAAGAGATACGCCTGCATCCATTAATTGATTGGCAATATTGAGCTGGTGTACACGCTCCAACGCAGCAAGCTGATTACGACTATTCACGCCAATAGTTTCAAATTCATCATCGGCCTGAGAGGTGCGAATTGGCACACCATCTTTGACTGCCATGGCAATCACATCAGTTAAGTAATACTCACCTTGGGCATTGCTTGCACGTAAAGCCTTTAGCCATTTCTTTAATGAGTTCGTTGGCAGCACCATGATGCCGGTATTGATTTCATGAATCTGTTTTTGCGCTTGAGTTGCGTCCTTCTCTTCAACAATCTCTTTTACTGAACCATCAGCATTGCGCACGATGCGACCGTATCCGGTTGGATTGCTTAGGTTCTGTGTCAGCAAAGCCAATGCGCAATCTTGCCCTCTTACACCATCCGCTAATTTTGCTAATTTGGCGAGCGTCTTTTTTGTTGTCAGCGGAACATCGCCATACAAAACCAGCGTAGGCTCTTGTACATCCAACTTAGGCAATGCTTGCAAGAGTGCGTGACCCGTACCTTTTTGCTCGGCTTGAAGCGCGGTCACTACTTTGCTATAGCCTGAGTTATCTTTGCTTGCAATTACTAAGAATGTCTTAACGTCTACTGCGCCATGACCCACCACAACAACAGGGCCAGTTTTTGCTTTCTTATCCTGTAAAGAGAGTGCAGTATCGAGAACATGCTGAAGCAGGGGTTTGCCTGCTAGATTTTGCAGGACCTTGGGCAGGGCGGATTTCATCCGCTTTCCTTGCCCAGCAGCCAATATGACGATATTCATAAAGGGGGATTATAAGTCCCCTGAATCATGGTTCCACAGGCTAATTCGTCTAATTCAGCCTCATCAATTGCCTTGTCACCTGCAGATCTAGCAGCAATTCCGGAGAGTTCGGTAGAAATCTCCAGGTTTTTGAAATCAAAGGCCTCTCCATCCATCAAATGGGACGGAACGATATGGTGCATAGAGCGAAATAAGTTCTCAACTCGACCTGGGTGCTTCTTTTCCCAGTCGCGCAGCATTTCTTTCATCACTTGACGCTGTAGATTGGGCTGACTGCCACACAAGTCGCATGGAATGATAGGGAAGTTCATATCGGCCGCATAGCGCTCAAGTAACTTTTCAGGAACATAAGCTAAGGGGCGAATCACAATATGCTTGCCATCATCAGATCTCAGTTTTGGCGGCATACCCTTAAGCTTGCCCGCATAAAACATATTGAGCATCAAGGTTTCCAGGATGTCGTCACGATGGTGTCCCAATGCAATCTTTGTTGCACCTAATTCATCTGCTACGCGATATAAAATGCCACGACGCAAACGTGAGCACAAGCCACAAGTAGTTTTACCTTCAGGAATAACGCGCTTCACAATGCTGTAAGTATCTTGCTCTTCTATGTGATATTGGACACCCAGGCTCTTTAAGTAATTAGGCAATATTTCCGCAGGAAAGTTTGGCTGCTTTTGATCCAAATTCACTGCGATGATTTCAAAATTGATAGGGGCCCGCTCACGCAACTTCATCAGGATATCGAGCATGGCATAACTATCCTTGCCACCAGATACACACACCATGACCTTGTCGCCATCTTCAATCATGCCAAAGTCACCAATAGCCTGACCAACCAAGCGACAGAGTTTTTTCTCTAACTTGTTTTCTTCGAAGACAACTTTACGAATATCGCCCATAAGAGTTTTTTAATTCTTTAAGAAGTCTTAATACGAAACACTTCAACACCCACTGAGTGGCAGTCTGGGTACACATCCGGCTTAGCCGTGCTCACTCGCGCAGCCAATACCTTAGGGTGCAACAACATCGCCGTCACAATGTCATCACAGAAAGTTTCCTGTAAATGGATGTGGCCCTTGGAGGCTCTAGCCTTAATAGTTTCACGCATGAAGTCGTAATCCACCACCTCATCCAATTGATCCTGAGTTGGCGTATTCATCGCCAAAGGAATATAGAGGTCTACATTTAAGATGACGCGCTGCTCTGCTTTTTTCTCAAAGTCATGAACGCCGATGTTGATATAGATTTCATAGTCGCGCAAAAATAAACGGCGACAGTCAACAAGGGCAGGATGAGAAAGAATAGCGTGCATGAATATTTACTTTTTAAAAAACTTAATTGGTTTTGAACATTACATCGCGAGTGGAGGGCAATAAGTGCTGTCCGCCATCCACATATAAAGTGGTTCCAGTAATGGCACCAGAATCCGCTAAAAATACCGCTGCTTTTGCAATGTCTGCAGGTGTTGAAGATTTACCTAGTGGCGTCATTTGATGCGCCTTAGAAAAACCATCGTGTGTTTGATCGCCTGATGGAAGAGAGATTCCTGGAGCCAATCCAACCACTCGTAAATGCGGCGCAAAATCCATCGCCAATAATTCAACAGAAGAAAGTAGTGCGGCTTTGGATAGCGTATAAGATAAATAATCTGGATTGAGATTAATGAGTTTTTGATCTAGTAATTGAATTGCAGATGGAATGACCTCTGATGTATTTGACTTGCTTTTTTGATATTCAAACATCAGTTGAGATAACAAAATTGGTGCCGTCAAGTTCACCTGCATATGCTCTTGCAAGATTTTTCCACTTAAAGGGGTATCTGAACTGGCGCGATCATATTCAAAAATAGAGGCACTATTGACTAAACAGCTCAAATGCGGAAAAGCATTGCTAACCGCTTTAAAAAGATTGTTGATTGCGGCTTCATCGGCCAAATCTGCTTCAAAAGCCTGAGCTTTAACTCCAAATCCCTGAATTTCCTGAACGGCTTGGGCGGCCTCATGGGCTGATCGCCCATAATGAACGGCAACATCCCAGCCCTGACGGGCAAACTGCAAGGCAATTTCTCGACCCAGACGCTTTGCAGCGCCAGTCACTAAAACTGCCTTTGGTTGCTGGGATGGGGGTGTTGAACTAGGGTTCAATTAAATTCTCTTAGACTAGCGAGCTATGGATATTACCTTGACCAGCCTTGAAACGGAGCATAGTGCGCTTCTGAAGGCCAAAATAGCCTCTCAGATCGCCTCAAAAGGCGGCTGGCTCCCCTTTTCTCGCTATATGGAGATGGCCTTATACGAGCCCGGAATGGGCTATTACAGCGCCGGGGCCCATAAGCTGGGTGCGGGTGGTGATTTCACCACCGCCCCTGAATTAAGCCCCTTATTTGGCGCCGCTATTTGCTCAACCCTCTTGCCAGTACTTGAGGGCATCAAAGACAAAGGCTTGCCTACGCAAATTTTAGAGTTTGGGGCAGGCACTGGAAAGCTGGCCGCATCCATCCTTACTCGTCTTAATGACCTTGGATTTCAATTAGACAGTTACGACATTATTGAAATTTCGCCAGATTTAGCGCAGCGTCAACAAGAAAATATTGATGCTACGGTTAAACAACTTTATTTGAGCACTCAATGCAATTGGCTTAGCGAGTTACCTAAAAATTTTAAAGGGATCATTCTTGCTAATGAAGTGATCGATGCCATTCCTTGTGATGCCATCATTTTTAAAGATGGCTTTTGGTATTGGTATGGGGTTGCTTTTGAGAATGAGACTCTCACTTGGAAAGTAGGCTCACCCGTTGAACAAAAGCTACTTCCCGAAAGTTTATTAAGCGGCAACTTCTCTGAGGGCTATGTCACCGAACTACACACACCGGCAAACGCTTGGATGCAACAAGTTGCCAAGCATCTAGAACTTGGTCTATTTCTGACATTTGATTATGGATTTCCGGAAAGCGAGTACTACCACCCTCAAAGACTTGAGGGCACACTGATGGCTCACCATCGCCATCATGCGATTCAAGATCCTTTTTATCTTCCTGGTCTTTGTGACTTAACAACGCACGTTGAGTGGTCGCAAATTGCACGTAGTGCATTGACAGAAAATGTAGATGATGTGTATCTCGCTAATCAGGCTGCATACCTGCTGGATGCAGGCATTGGTGATATCGCACTAGAGATTGGCGATCCTAGTGACCCAGAAACATTTCTTCCTATCTCGAACTCTCTACAAAAATTATTGTCTGAAGCGGAGATGGGCGAGCTCTTTAAGGCCTTTGCATTTTCTAAGAACTTAGAAAGCTTGCTGCCAGGCCATATCCTTGAAGATCTGCCAGGTCTACGCGGCAGAAATAGACTCTAGTATCTTGTTTAAGAATTTAGCGCTGCAGTAATTGCAGCCAATCTTGCGGACTCAAAAGTGCTACCAATACGCTCGCCATTAGAGCGATCCTCTACTGCAACGCTTGCAATAATTTCTGCCGCATTTATTGTCTGAGCATTACGCATTGCATTCATTAAGGGTAATGTGTTCATCCCCAGCTTGTCGGCAAGATTCAAAATCGCTTGAACGCGATCCGGCTTGCGCCAAAGATCTGCACGATTAAACCAAGCCAAAATATCCTTAGCTTGATAAGAATGATTGAGGTATGTATTTACTAAAACTCTCAAGTCACTAAAAATCTCGCTGAAATCACGCACTTCGATTGGCATGCGAACACAATCAGCCCAAGAGCGAATTTCCTTGGCACTCAAATCCATCAAAATAATTGCGCAACGCTCATCCAAGCTATTCCCGGCACATGAAAAATGTGTAATTAACTGTTCGCGAAAAGGCTCATCTGCCAACTTGGTGGTCAATGATGGAGGCAATATCACGCCGGCAGCGCCTGTATTTAATAAGACCTGAAACAAATGCATCGGCTTTGTGGCCACCAAACCTCTAGCCAACTCCTGCCAAATACGCTCGGCTGATAGAGCCTTTAACTCGCCAGACTGAACAATCGCCTTTAACGCTGATAGGGTTTCATCGGCTACGCTAAATTCTGGGAAACGTGCAGAAAATCGAGCGATGCGCAATAAGCGCAATGGGTCTTCTGCAAATGCATTAGACACATGCCGAAATATTTTGGCAGCTAAATCTTCTTGACCGTTATAAGGATCAATAATTGGTCCAAACTGTTTTCCATCTGCGCCCACTTCTTGCGCCATTGCATTAATTGTTAAATCACGACGCTCTAAATCCTGTTCCAAGGTAACGGAAGGATCGGCATAAAAATGAAACCCTTTATAGCCTTGGCCAGTCTTACGCTCAGTGCGAGCAAGTGCATATTCAGCCTGAGTCTCTGGATGTAAAAAGACCGGGAAATCTTTTCCTACAGGGCGGTAGCCCTTAGCAATCATCTCTTCTACGCTAGAACCCACAACGACATAATCAATATCGTGCACAGGCAAATCCATTAGGGTGTCCCTTATAGCTCCGCCTACTGCGTAGATTTTCATTACTGCATTCCCTCTAGACTACGGCGACTCATTTTGAATACCTCTGTCAGTGAATCGACACCGCCTGCAGGCAAAGTATTGGGTAATTGCATGGAGGCAATATTGTCACGAGACATTAACGTGGGCCCAGGCAAAAACTCAAATGCAAGCGCCTGCAAATAACCCACAAAAGCAGGGACCGGAATAATCGCACAGCTTGTCTTTGCCTTGCGAGCTGCAAATTCAACGATTTCTTTCATCGTATAAACCGTTGGGCCCACCAAGTCATAGGAATGATGAATTGTTTGCGGCATCGATAACGATTTCACAAAAGCAGATGCAACATCATCCACGCTCACCGGCTGAAACTGTGCCTGATGGTTGGCCAAAGGCATGGCAGGGAATAACTTGGTCAATTTGGAAAATAAATTAATGAATTGATCTTGCGCACCAAAGATGACAGATGGCCTAAAGATTGTCCAATCTAAACCGCTTGCCTTCACAGCGGCTTCTCCATCACCCTTGCTGCGCTGATACATAGAAGGTCCATGAGAATCCGCGCCCAACGCACTCATGTGCAAATAGCGTTTCAAGCCATGTAGCTGCATCGCCGTAATAATATTTTTTAGCAAATCTACATGCGCCACCTTAAATACTTTTCCATAAGGCTGAGCGGTCTTGTCATGCAAGACACCAACTAAATTGATCACCGCTCCATTTTTATCAATACGCTCACAAAGACTTTGTAGCTCATCAAACTCATGAACATCAGCCTCTTCTACATGCACCTTGGGCAGCAACCGTAATTCACGTGCGGCAGCCAAATGGCCTGTTGGAATCAATACAGAATAGCCCGCAAGTTGAAGTTGCGCAGCAATAACTCGCCCCACAAAACCATTTCCACCAATCAATAGAATGTCGTATTTCATGTGAGGCTTTCTTTACCTTTTGGGGTAATTCATTATTTTAAGGAAGCTCGGATTGCGTTGCAGCCTTCGGTGTAATCACACCTAGTCGTTGCTTTAAAGATTGTGTTTGGCCATTCATTACAGACGAATAGTAATTTGCATTGGAGAGTACGTTCTTTACATACACGCGTGTTTCCGTGAATGGAATGGTTTCTGCAAAGATAGCGCCTTCGGTAGGCCCAGACAACTTTTCACGCCAAGCTTTTGAACGAGAAGGTCCTGCGTTGTAGGCCGCTGAAGCCAAAACCCAAGAGCCGTCCAAGTCGATGAGAACCATATTTAAGTAATTGCTACCTAAAGTCAGGTTGGTATTGGTGTCGCTTAGCTTGTCATTGGTGTAATTCGTCATACCAATTTTTTTGGCAACATACTTAGCGGTATTTGGCATCACTTGCATCAAGCCGGACGCGCCCACTGAAGACGCGGCATTCATAATGAAGCGCGACTCCTGACGAATCAAACCATATGCCCAAGCAAGATTCAAATCGATTTGGCGTGCAATCGGAGATAGCTCTTCTTTAAATGGCGTTGGATAACGCAAGCTAAAGTCATGCTCTTGCTTTGTGCGATCAGCAGTATTCACTACACGATCATAGAGATTAATGCGCTTCGCATACTCAGCTGCAGCCAACAACTGCTTATCAGACATGTTACGTAATTCCCAGTTCCATTCGCGATTACCCTCAAAGCGCAAGTTCATTGCATATAAGCGCTCGCCACGAATAAATCCTTTACGGCTTGCCATCGCATCAATCTCTTGCTCAGTCACCTTAGTCTTAGCGGGGGCATGATTGGATTTCCCTAGCTCCTCACGTGCCAATTGACCATAAAAGTTGTATTGATCAGCAATTAACTCAAAACTATCTTTGGCTTTAGCGTCTTGACCTTCAGCTTTTAATGCTCGGCCATACCAATAAGTCCATGCGGGGTCTTTAGCACGCACAGCTGGATTCATGCCATCAATTGCGTTCTTCACCAGAGCCCAATCTTTAGCACGCAAACCAGCGCGTACTTTCCACTCTTGCGATTCAACAGAAAGGAGTTCGTTGTAACCAAGCTCCTGCTGTAAACGATAAGCATCATCCGCATTAGGATCTAACTTCTTCGCCAAGAATTGTCCGATCACACCCCATGCAACCGCTTGATTCTCTTTGCTATAGCGCGATGCATTTTGAGAAAAGTCACGATAGGCTTTGGCCGGATCGGCTTTAGCCGCTTTTACAATATCCGCGATTGGGTCTTCGCCACCAAGACGACGCGCCATAGTGTCATAACCTCTTTCGCTAGCAGCGCGCCCAATTGCTTTAGCTTCGCTTGGAGACATACCACCTGCAGCAACTAGTGATGGCACTAGCTCTTGGCAAGCCTGCCCAAAGTAACTTGGGTCCAATAAGACTGAGCGAGAATCGATTGCCAATTTAGTCGGGTTCTCACCCTGAGATAATTTAGATAACAAGGAGTAGCACTTCACTTGTGTATCGTCATCCAATACAAATTTGGCGTACTCTGCATCAAAGCGCGCCCAATCTTTTCGCTTACCCAAGACCAAGAGCCAATCGTTCCGCATGCGATCCGCCAGAGCTGTGCCTTGGTATTGATTTAAAAAAGCAACCACTTGAGCATCAGCGCTATAGTCATTTCGCGCTCCGCCCGCGCTATCAAATAATTGCGGCTTAATACGGAAATAAGCTACGTAATCATCAAATGGGTAGTTAACCAAATTCGAAGAGAGTTGTTGAGTCCGAAATACATCATTCTTTTTTGCGGCTTCACGCAAATCAATAAACATCCGATCGGTATCGGTAATTTCTGCGGGAGCAGCTTTGCTCTCATATGACTTAGGCAGGCTTGGCTTTTTGGTTTTTTCTGCAAAACTATTGGACATGCCAAACGCTAGGCCCAAGATCAGAATCTTAGCCATCAAAAGGTGCTTGCTGCTGAATATTGCGGACTTCATTCTCGCTATCTAACCCCATATCTATTTACCTGACTGTGGTCAGGCAACAACTTGATTACTATATCTTCTAATTTTCGCCTGATAATGGTCGATATGCACGGTAATTCAGCAAAAACTCTTCGTCAAAATTTACTGAAGCAGCGGACTATGTTTGCTGCCGAGCAAAATTACGCTCAAATTCAAGCTCAACTAATCGATTACTTAAATCAACTGCTATTGGAACAAGGCGATTCCTGGCAATCTATTGCTCTGTATTGGCCTATTCAGGATGAGATTGATTTACGCTCCACCTTACTAGCCTGGGTCAAAAATACCCCCAACAGGACTCTTTCACTGCCATTTGCTCGCCCCGATAAACATCTCGATTTTTATGAATGGCGTCAAGGGGATCAATTACTTCCAAGCAAACATGGCGTACCAGAGCCTAATCCAGAAAATTCTGCACGCCCGCAACTGACACCTGACTGCATCCTGATTCCCTGTGTTGGCTGGTCCAACTCAGTGGTTGACGGCAAAACTCATTACTGGCGCCTGGGTTATGGGGGTGGCTACTTTGATCGCACCCTAGCCCAGTTACGAAAAAATAACCCAAAACTCATTTGCATGGGGGTTGGGTTTGATTGGCAAAAATTAGATGATTCTCAATGGGCTGCTCAAACGCACGATGAGCCCTTAGATATGCTCCTGACGGAGTCTGGTGTACTTCGCTAGGTGCCGCCTTAACTTATTTTGTTAAATCTAGGTTATCAGCAATGGCTAAAACTGCATCTGCCTGATTGAGTGAGTAGAAATGAATTCCAGGTGCGCCTGCAGTTAATAACTGGTCGCATAAATCGGTTACCACCTCTTCACCAAATGCACGAATAGAGGCAATGTCATCGCCATAAGATTGAAGACGCAAACGAATCCAGCGCGGAATTTCAGCGCCGCATGCATCAGAGAATCTTAACAACTGACTGCTATTTGTGATCGGCATGATGCCGGCAATGATCGGCTGTGTCACACCAAGGTCATATGCCTCATCTACAAATCGGAAGTATGCGTCGCTGTTATAAAAATACTGAGTAACAGCAGAGTTCGCGCCTGCTTTCATTTTTTGCACAAAGAAATCTACATCATTTGCAGGTGATTTGGCTTGAGGATGCGTCTCTGGATATGCAGCGACATCAATATGAAACCAATCGCCTGTTTCTGCACGAATAAATTCCACCAATTCATTGGCATGATGAAACTCGCCATACTGACCCATGCCAGATGGCAAGTCACCGCGCAAAGCGACAATACGCTTCACACCTAAAGCTTGATATTGCTTAAGCATCTCACGCACGCTTTCACGTGAGCTGCCAACACAAGACAGGTGAGGAGCAACAGCTGCACCAGCAGCATGAATGTCACTCACCACCTTTAAAGTACCAGACTGAGTAGAACCGCCAGCACCAAAAGTCACGGAATAAAACGCAGGCTTGAGTGTTTTACTAAAACGCTCACGCACAAGATGTAACTTGCTCTCACCTTCAGGTGTTTTTGGAGGAAAGAATTCGACGCTTAATTCCATGATTTTGGGCCTAGGTATCTATTGAACAGTAATTGGATTAATAACGGTAGTGGTCAGCCTTATATGGGCCTTCCTTCGTTACGCCAATGTAGGAAGCTTGCTGATCTGACAACACGGTCAACTCTGCATTGAGAGTCTTGAGCTGTAAGCGTGCAACTTTCTCATCCAAATGCTTAGGCAATGTGTAAACACCGATTGGATATTTATCTGTCCCTACCGCATTCCACAATTCGATTTGGGCAATCACTTGGTTTGCAAATGAAGAGCTCATTACGTAGGAAGGATGTCCTGTACCGCAACCCAGGTTAACCAGGCGTCCTTTAGCCAAAATGATGATGCGCTTCTCAGGCTTACCATTAGCAGCTGGGAAAATTACATGGTCAACTTGTGGCTTAATCTCTTCCCACTTGTACTTTTCAATACCAGCAACATCGATCTCATTATCAAAGTGGCCGATATTACAAACGATGGCTTGATTCTTCATCTTAGCCATATGGTCATGCGTAATCACATGGTAGTTGCCTGTTGCAGAAACAAAGATATCTGCTTTATCAGCAGCGTAGTCCATAGTTACAACACGGTAACCTTCCATCGCAGCTTGCAATGCACAAATTGGGTCTACTTCTGTTACCCACACTTGAGCAGATAAAGCGCGCAATGCTTGTGCAGAGCCTTTACCCACGTCGCCGTAGCCGCAAACTACTGCAACCTTACCAGCAACCATCACGTCAGTAGCGCGCTTAATCGCATCAACCAAAGATTCGCGGCAACCGTAGAGATTGTCGAATTTGCTCTTAGTAACGGAATCGTTTACGTTAATTGCTGGGAACTTCAAATCACCCTTGGCAAACATTTGATACAAACGATGTACGCCTGTGGTGGTTTCTTCTGTAACGCCCTTTACCTTCTCCAAGCGTGTTGAGTACCAAGTAGGATCTTGCGCCAATTTCTTTTTAATGGCCGCAAACAAAATAGTTTCTTCTTCGCTAGTTGGGTGATTCAAGCATGCTTGATCATTTTCAGCGCGAGCACCAAGGTGCAATAGCAAAGTAGCGTCGCCACCGTCATCCAAAATCATGTTGGTGTAGCCGCCATCAGCCCACTCAAAAATACGATGGGTAAAGTCCCAGTACTGTTCGAGAGTTTCACCCTTGATAGCAAACACAGGAGTGCCGTTAGCAGCAATTGCTGCAGCAGCGTGATCTTGTGTAGAGAAAATATTACATGAAGCCCATTGCACTTCAGCGCCAAGCGCCTCCAGGGTTTCGATCAACACAGCTGTTTGAATGGTCATATGTAATGAACCAGTGATGCGTGCTCCGCGTAATGGCTGTTGTGCAGCAAACTCGTCGCGAATAGCGATCAAGCCAGGCATCTCAGTTTCAGCAATCGCGATTTCTTTGCGGCCAAAGTCAGCCAAAGTGATATCAGCAATTGCGCAACGAGTTGCAACAAAGTTATTTAAATCAGAAACGGTATTCATTAATGCTCCAGCTAAATACGATCCAATGCTGGAGTAGAAACTCGCTAGCCATTGAATCATGGGTTAGCGAGCGCGGTTGCAATTAGCAAACTCCGTTTAGGAATCCACTCCCTTCAAGCCTGGGGAAGTGCTGGGTCTCAGCATTCCTTGCAACGCTCCTTGAAGGTATGCCGTAATTGTAAACAATTACGGCATATTTCGCCTCAATACACCTACAAACTGCGTATTTCCTACTTACAGACCTGCTGCGGCACGTAATGCCGCTGCCTTGTCTGTTTGCTCCCAAGTAAATTCTGGCTCCTCACGACCAAAGTGGCCGTAAGCAGCAGTCTTCTTATAAATTGGGCGCAAGAGGTTGAGCATCTTCACGATACCCTTTGGACGCAAGTCAAAGTGCTCAGAAACCAATTGGGCAATCTTCTCATCGGAAATTTTGCCTGTACCAAAGGTACTCACCATCACTGAAGTTGGCTTAGCAACCCCAATCGCATAAGAAATCTGAATCAAGCACTTGCTTGCCAAACCAGCAGCAACCACGTTCTTTGCAACATAACGGCCAGCGTACGCAGCAGAGCGGTCAACTTTGGATGGATCTTTACCAGAGAAAGCGCCGCCGCCATGAGGAGCTGCACCACCATAGGTATCAACAATAATTTTGCGACCAGTTAAACCGCAATCGCCTTGTGGGCCACCAATAACAAAACGACCTGTTGGATTTACCAAGAAGTTAATCGCGCCTTTGATCAAATGCTTAGGCAATACTGGCTTGATGATTTCTTCAATAACTGCTTCACGCAATTTTTCGAGAGAAATATCTTCATCATGTTGAGTAGAGAGCACAACGGTATCGATAGAGTCTGGCTTACCGTCCACATAACGCAATGTCACTTGTGACTTAGCATCAGGGCGCAACCAATTTAAACGGCCATCACGACGCAATTGAGATTGACGCTCAACTAAGCGATGTGACAAATGAATTGGCAAAGGCATCAACTCTGCAGTCTCATCGCAAGCGTAACCAAACATTAAACCTTGGTCGCCAGCGCCTTGATCCAAGCCGTCATCATGAGCTTTATCAACGCCTTGAGCAATGTCAGGGCTTTGCTTGTCATAGGCAACTAATACCGCACAACCTTTGTAGTCGATACCGTAATCAGTATTGTCGTAACCAATTTCACGCAAAGTATTGCGAGCAACTTGGATGTAATCAACGTTTGCGTTAGTAGTGATTTCACCAGCCAAAACTACTAAGCCAGTGTTACATAATGTTTCTGCTGCAACACGTGCAGTTGGATCTTGGGCCAAAATGGCATCAAGAATCGAATCAGAAATTTGGTCTGCTACTTTATCGGGGTGACCTTCAGAAACAGATTCTGAGGTAAAGAAGTAATCGTTTGCCATTGCATATTCCTTAAGTTATTAACACGATCATTGGGACAACTCACGTGCCAGGAACCACAACGGCGACGCTTTAGCAGAATTTATGAATCGCTCTGCAAGTTGTCTTAACTCAGCGATGGTGGGATTCTATCCGAAAAGCTGCTAATTGAGCAAGGCAAGCTGAAATCCACACACGCAGAGCGGCATTGAATATCATTAGGGGGTGCGAAAACTCCTACTTAAGCTCTGCCTCAATACGATTGCCGTGCTTCCTCTTGTCCTGGTTCAGGTAATTGGGGCTTTTTTAGGCATGCTGGCTTATGTTGGATCCAAGCAATACCGGTCACTCTTTCGCCCTCAATACGAAACTGTAGTCCAAGCTCACAAATTGCCTTTAAAGCTCTGGGAGGCAATCAGAGCCTCTGGCATGCTGTTTTCAGACAGCCTGTGGATTTGGCGCAATCCACAAAAAGCATTGAAATTAGTTGAAGTGCAAAACTGGGATGTCGTAGAGGCGGCGATTGGCGAAGGACACGGCCTGGTCATGCTTACACCCCATCTAGGTGGCTTTGAAATTATTCCTCGCGTCTTGGCACAACATTTCCCTGCAACCATTCTGTATCGACCATCACGCCAAGAATGGCTCAATGAAGTGGTAGAAAAAGGTCGCGCCTATCCCAATATGCATTTTGTGCCGACCAACCTCAATGGCGTGCGCCAAATGACTCGAGCCCTCACGCGCGGGGAGGCTATCGGCATTCTTCCGGATCAAGTGCCTAGCGGCGGGGAAGGTGTATGGGTGCCATTTTTTGGACGCCCTGCTTATACAACGCCATTACCGGCTCGCCTTGCTAATCGCAACAACACACCAGTAGTGATGTTTACTGCAAAGCGTAAAGGTCTCGGTCAAGGCTGGTTAATGCAGGCAACTCGTCTAACACCCTTATCCGAAGATGCTCACTCTGCCGCCGCAGACCTTAATGTCGCAATTGAAAATGCAGTACTAGTCGCGCCAGAACAATTCATATGGTCGTACAACCGATATAAGCATCCCGCTGGTGCAGAATTGCCTCCAAGCAATTGAATTAATTCGTTATTATTTCTGGAATGACCTGGTTACAAAACCTTTTCAATTTCTTGGCGCTCAGTCTTCTGCGCCTCTTTGCTTTTTTGCCCTATACGATTACCGTTCATGTGGGCTATAGCCTAGGTTGGCTTGCAGCCCATATTCCGAATGAGCGCAGCAAGGTAGTCAAAACCAATTTACGTTTGTGCTTTCCGAATCTGAGCGAAGAAGAAATAGACAAGCTTGCAATTGAGCACTGGAAATTATTTGGTCGCAGTGTTTTAGAAAGAAGTCGCATTTGGCTTGGTAGCGGCAAACAAATTACCGATATCGTAAGCATTGAATCTGCCATCACCTTGGGTGATCGGAAGCCGCGCCTTCTTATTAACCCTCACTTTGTTGGTCTTGAAGGTGGCTTTATGGCGCTCTCAGTATTGGCAAATCAGCACGATTGGCCACGTGGCGCAGGCCTCTACCAAAACATGAAGAATCCTTTCTTCAATCAAAAAATGATTGAATGGAGAAATCGTTTTGGTGGCAAGTCTATTGAAAGACAAAGTCGCTTACGTGACCTCATCCGCGAAATACAAACGGGCAACTTTATTTTTATTGCCCCGGATATTGATTTGGGGCCGCGCGATTCGGTTTTTGTTCCATTCTTTGGCATCCAAACCAATACCATCACCTCCGTATCCCGCCTAGCAAGACTCAGTGGAGCTGAGGTCTGCCTCATGACAACTACGTTAAATGAAGATCGCAAAGGCTACACCTGCCACATCAGCGCACCCTTGCCTAACTTTCCAAGCGATGATGTTGAGAAAGATACTGCGCGCCTCAATCAATATATTGAAGAGCTTGTTCGCGAAAGACCAGCGGAGTACTATTGGGTACATAAACGCTTTAAACATCGGCCACCTGGCGAGCCGAGTCTTTACGATTAAACGGAAATATTTTGAGCAACAACACAAACAACCCGGCACGTAAGTTGCGCTTCACCAAAATGCATGGTGCTGGCAATGATTTCATTGTGCTCAATGGCATAGATCAAGATCTCAGCGGAATTACCCGCGAACAGTGGCAAGCATTGGCGCATCGCCAATTTGGTATTGGCGCTGATCAAATTCTATTGGTTGAAAAAGCGACACGCCCAGATGCTGATTTTCGGTATCGTATTTTTAATGCTGACGGTGGCGAAGTAGAGCAATGTGGCAATGGCTCACGATGCTTTGTACGTTTTGTATTAGATCAAGGTATTTCCAATAAGAATCCCTTGCGTGTAGAAGTGGCACACACTGTTCTCACCCTCAAATCCCATCCTGATGGGCAAGTAGAAGTTGATATGGGCGCGCCTATTTTTGAACATAGCAATATTCCATTTAATGCCAATGGTTTAGCAAGCATTCAAGAGTTTCAAGAAACGCTATATGCACTTCCTTTGAACTACCCTGCCACGCACGATAGCTTGGTTGGTGTTTTATCTATGGGCAATCCACATGCTGTACAAGTGGTTGGTGATATTGATAGCGCACCCGTACTTGAAGAAGGGCCAGAGATTGAAGGGTTTGCAGCTTTCCCGAAAAAAGTAAACGTAGGCTACCTACAAGTGATCAATCGTAATGAAATTAAATTGCGCGTGTTTGAGCGTGGTGCAGGTGAAACCTTGGCCTGTGGCACCGGCGCATGTGCAGCAGTTGTTTCTGGCATTCGCAGAGGCTTATTAGACTCGCCGGTAAAGGTACATACACGGGGCGGCGACCTACAAATTGCTTGGGCTGGAACTATTGATGGCGTTACTCAATCAGTCATCATGACCGGTCCGGCAGTCACAGTATTTGAAGGTGAAACAGAAATCTAAGAGCGAGCGCTCTTAGATGCCGTACTTCTCGCGATACGCTTTTACTGCAGGCAAATAATTGGTTAGTTGGGTATCGCTTGATGCAGTCAAGAATGACATCAAGCCAGTTAGGTTCGCAATCGCAATCACCGGCAAACCAAATTCTTGCTCCACTGCTTGCACAGCAGATTTATCGCCAATATCAACAGCGTTACCTGAACGCTCCATACGATCCAAAGCAATCAATACTGCAGCAGGCTCTGCGCCCGCTTTGCGAATCAGATCCACCGACTCTCTCACAGAGGTCCCGGCAGAAATCACGTCATCAATAATCACCACGCGCCCCTTAACAGGAGCACCCACCAAAACTCCGCCTTCGCCATGATCTTTTGCTTCTTTGCGGTTATAGGCATAGGGAACATTAATACCATCGTCTGCCAAAGCAATTGCTGTAGCAGCCGCTAGCGTGATTCCCTTATAGGCTGGCCCATATAGCATGTCGAATTGAAGGCTCGACTCTTGCAAAGCTTTGGAGTAGTAACGGCCTAGCGCACTCAAACGAGCGCCATCATTAAATTCACCGGCATTAAAGAAATAAGGCGAGAGTCTGCCAGCTTTGGTTTTAAACTCCCCGAAGGACAAAACCTTTGCCTCTAAGGCAAAACGTATAAAGTTATCTTGATTTGAATTATTTGAGCTCATAGGCCTACATGTTACGCATCATTTCCGCGAACCTCAACGGTATCCGTTCTGCAGTCAAAAAAGGCTTTCTGCCATGGGCCGTAAAGCAAAAGGCTGACTTTATTTGCATGCAAGAACTCAAAGCCCAGCGCGATGATTTGGAAGATGCCATTCTGAATCCCGATGGAATGCATGCCTACTTCCACCATGCTGAGAAAAAAGGCTATAGCGGTTGCGGCATCTACACACCCCACAAGCCTGATGAGGTCTTGTACGGGTATGGCAATGAAGAGTTCGATGCTGAGGGCCGTTATGTAGAGGCGCGCTTTAAAGGGCTTTCTGTTATTTCGGTTTATATGCCCTCAGGCTCCAGCTCTCCCGAGCGTCAGGAGGCCAAATACCGCTATCTCGACAGCTTTTTACCGCATCTCATCGATCTCAAAAAGTCTGGGCGTGAAATCGTTCTTTGTGGCGACGTGAATATCGCCCATCAAGAAATCGACCTAAAGAACTGGAAGGGTAATCTCAAAAACTCAGGATTCCTGCCGGAGGAGCGCGCATGGCTCACCAATCTATTCAATAAAGTGGGTTACGTCGATGTCTATCGTCAGCTTGAGCCTGAGGCAACTGAGACTTGTTACACCTGGTGGAGCAATCGCGGACAGGCCTATGCAAAA
Organism: Polynucleobacter sp. AP-Capit-er-40B-B4; assembly: GCF_018882245.1. GTDB lineage: Bacteria > Pseudomonadota > Gammaproteobacteria > Burkholderiales > Burkholderiaceae > Polynucleobacter. The sequence goes on from NZ_JACVOV010000002.1 coordinate 590,740, forward strand.
AATGTAGGTTGGCGCATTGACTATCACATCAGCACACCGGGGATCGCGCAAACAGCCAAGAAAACAGCTGTGTACAAAGATGAAAAATTTTCAGACCACGCACCACTTACTGTGGATTACGACTGGAAGATTTAAGCGGTAATAAATTGCAGCACAAAACGACAGGGGAGACTACTCCCCTTCTTTTTTGATCTGCACGATCTTGAAATGAATGGTTGCCCAGATTAAAAGCAACACTGGGGCGCCAATGATGGCAGTACCGTAGAAGAATGCTTGGTACCCAAAGTTATCAACAAATACCCCTGAGAAGCCTGCCAACCATTTGGGTAGCAGCAGCATCATCGAGCTAAACAAAGCGTATTGAGTGGCTGAGTAGCGGATGTTCGTCAGCGAAGATAAGAAAGCTATAAAGGCTGCACTCGCAATGCCTGAACTAAGGTTGTCTGCAGAAATTACCCATATCAAGCCATGTAAGTCATGGCCTTGTGTTGCCAACCAGGCAAACAATAAGTTGCTGACTGCAGAGAGAACAGCGCCTACAAATAAAATGCGGAGCACACCAAATCGTAATGTAAGGACGCCACCAACAAATGCGCCCACTAAAGTCATTACAACTCCAAATACCTTGCTGACTGCCGCCACCTCATCTTTGGTGTAGCCCATATCCACATAGAATGGATTGGCCATAATGCCCATCACTACATCACTAATGCGATAAACGGCAATCAAAGAAAAAATCAATATTGCATGCCAACGATAGCGAGTGATAAATTCTGCAAAAGGCTCTACAAGCGTTTGATATAGCCATGCTTTGGCGGTACGCACTTTTGCCAACTCATACTTGACTGGCTCTTTGCTTAGCAAGGTCGTAATCACGCCAACACCAATAGAGGCGGCCATACAGAGATAGGCAAATTGCCATGCACTCGCATCGTATCCACTACCCGTTTCAGCGCGAGCCGCAAGCCAAAGAACGCCTGCACCAGCCCAAATTAAGGCGAGTCTATATCCAGTTTGATAGGTAGCGGCCAAAGCTGCTTGATGATCGCTATTGGCCGACTCAATCCGAAATGCATCTAAAGCAATGTCTTGAGTAGCAGAACCAAAGGCCACCAACAAGGCGCACCAGACAATCGAATTGAGTGCGAGCTTCGGGTCTAAAGTCGACATGCCAACCAAACCCAAAATGATGAGTGCTTGTGCAAAAAGCAACCAACTTCGGCGGCGTCCGAACAATTTCGTTAGCAAGGGAATTTGTAAACGATCTACGAGAGGCGCCCACACCCACTTAAAGGCATAGATCAACCCAACCCAAGTTAAGTAGCCAATAGTGCTGCGATCAATTCCAGCTTCACGTAACCAAAAACTCAAGGTTCCCAAAATCAGCAACAAAGGAAGGCCTGCAGAGAAACCTAGGAATAGCATGCGCAAACATGGCCATTCGAGATAAACCCGAAAATCTTTTATCCAAGATTGGACTGCAGTTAACACCTTTGTATTTTTATCCTAGGCGCGACGAATACGGAACAAGGCAAGACTGCCAAAAAGGTTTGGCATCAAGGTCACCTGGCGACCCTCATGCAAGATGCATTGATCAAGTATCTTTAAGCCAAGACTAGAGGCTAGTTTTTCAAAGTCAGCAACCGTGAGCACGCGCACGTTTGGCGTGTTGTACCACTGGTAGGGCAAGCTCTTAGAGACTGGCATGCGACCTAAGCCTACAGCTAGGCGATGTGACCAATGGCCAAAGTTTGGAAATGAAATGACCGATTCTTTTCCCACTCGCACAACTTCACGCAAAATCTTTTCAGTTTGATGAATGGTTTGCAAAGTTTGTGAGAGAACAACCGTGTCAAAACTATCATCTTCAAAAAGCGCTAAGCCACCCTCCAAATCCTGTTGGATGACATTCAACCCTTTTTGCACGCAAGACAGTACGCGTGAATCATCGATCTCAACGCCATAAGAATGCACGGGCTTTTGTTTCTGCAAGAACTCTAAGAAACTACCGTCACCACAACCCAAATCTAACACTTGAGTATTTGGTGCAATCCAATTGGCAATAGCAGCAAAGTCGGCGCGTTTATTCAGATTGCTCATACTTGAGTCTCACGCATTTGCTTAAAGTAGGCGCGCACTAGATTGTGATAACGAGCGTCATCCAATAAGAAGGCATCATGCCCATGAGGCGCATCAATCTCTGCATAAGTCACTTCGCTCTTATTGCTCAACAAAGACTCCACAATCTCGCGACTACGATTGGGCGGGAAGCGCCAATCAGTAGAAAAACTCACAACCAAGAACTTGGCTTGCACTTCCGCCAGGGCGCGGTTCAGGCTGCCATCGTAACGGCGCGCAGGATCAAAATAATCAAGCGCACGGGTAATCAGTAAGTAAGTATTGGCATCAAAGTAGGTTGAAAACTTATCGCCTTGATGACGTAAGTAGCTCTCGACTTCAAATTCAACATCAAAACTAAAACGGTAGTCATTAGACTCGCCATTAGGGCGCTGCAATTCGCGCCCAAATTTTTCTGCCATGTCGTCATCAGACAAATAGGTGATGTGCCCAACCATGCGAGCTAAACGTAAACCACGTTTAGGTACTACGCCATGCTCGTAATAGTTGCCGCCATGAAAATCGGGGTCAGACAAAATGGCATTACGTGCCACCTCATTGAATGCAATATTTTGAGCGCTCAGTTTTGGTGTAGATGCAACTACGACACAATGATCTATTCGCTTGGGAAACTGAATGGCCCAAGCCATTGCCTGCATGCCGCCCAAACTGCCGCCCATCACAGCAGCGAACTTACGAATACCCAACTTGTCAGCTAAACGCGCCTGAGTGTTTACCCAATCTTCAACAGTAACTACTGGAAACTCAGCGCCATAAGGCTTACCAGTTGCAGGATTAATGCTCATGGGCCCAGTTGAACCAAAGCATGAACCTAAATTATTTACACCGATGACGAAGAAGTGATTGGTATCAACAGGCTTGCCTGGACCAATCATGTTATCCCACCAACCGATATCTGTTGGATCTTCTGGGCTTGGTCCAGCTACATGATGTGATGCGTTGAGTGCATGACAAACCAATACGGCATTAGTTTTGTCTGCGTTGAGCTTGCCGTAGGTTTCAATGACTAAATCGTAGCCAGACAACACAGCGCCACTCTGCAAAGGCAAGGGCTCGGCAAAATGAATAGTATTTCTAGAGAGGTTTAGCTCGCTCATTCTGACAGGAGAAGACGCAAACTAACATCAGATGCTTCTGTAGGCAACTTCTTAAACCCGCTGCGGGCAAAGCGATGCCAACGACCCAAAACAAAACTCATCAACATGGCGGCGCGAATGCTGACCTCTTCTTGACCTAATTGTGACCAGTTGCCGCCCTGAGTTTGCGCAATGCGCAATGCCTGCTTGAGAGATGCCTCAACACGATCTAACACTTGAGTAATGCGCTCTTGTAAACGATCATCCTCTTGCAATAGCGCATCACCCAATAAAACACGAGTCATGCCAGGATTCTTTTCTGCAAAGAACAAAAGCATTTGCAAAATACCGCGCGCTTGAGCAAGGCCAGACTCTTCTTTTTGGTTGATCTGATTAATCAAACCAAAGACCGTTTGTTCAATAAACGAAATGAGGCCCTCAAACATCTGCGCTTTACTTGCGAAGTGACGATATAAGGCAGCTTCTGAAACTTGGATTTTGGCCGCTAAGGCAGCAGTAGTAACGCGCTCACCCTTCGGGTTTTGCAACATCTCCGCGAGAACCTGCAAGATCTGCAGACGGCGCTCACCCGGCTTGGGGCGCTTGCGCGTCTTACCAGCGTCAGCGCTGCTGTCGTTAATATCTGCCGGTTCTAAAGATTCGCGCATGCTTATTTACTCACCCACTTATCTAGAACGGATCATCGTACCGAACGCTTGCTCGGTCAGAATTTCTAACAATAATGAATGCTCAATACGACCATCAATAATGTGTACTGAATTAACACCACTCTTTGCCGCATCCAATGCAGAAGAAATCTTTGGCAACATGCCGCCAGAAATTGTGCCGTCAGCAAACAGGCCATCAATTTCACGGGCAGTAAGGTCGGTCAACAAAGTGCCATTCTTATCCATCACCCCCGGAATATTGGTCATCATGACTAACTTTTCTGCATGCAAAATTTCAGCCATCTTGCCAGCAACTAAATCTGCATTAATGTTGTAGGCCTGACCTTCTTCGCTAAATCCAATTGGAGAAATCACCGGGATGAAAGCATCATCTTGCAAGGCTTTTACAACTGCAGGATTAATGGCCTCAATTTCTCCAACAAATCCCAAATCAATTGTTCCGCCAGCGTTCTTTTCATCAGCAACCAACATTTTCTTGGCGCGGATGAGTCCGCCGTCTTTACCAGTCAAGCCTACAGCCTGGCCACCAAAGTGGTTAATCAACATCACGATGTCTTGCTGCACTTCGCCACCCAAAACCCACTCCACCACTTCCATGGTTTCTTCGTCGGTCACGCGCATGCCTTGAATAAAGGTGCCGGTCTTGCCGATCTTCTTAAGAGCTTCATCAATTTGTGGTCCGCCGCCATGAACCACTACAGGATTCATGCCAACGAGTTTGAGCAAAATAACATCGCGCGCAAAACTCTCTTTGAGGCGCTCTTCAACCATGGCGTTTCCACCGTACTTAATCACGATCGTTTTGCCGTGATACGAACGGATGTAAGGCAAAGCCTCAGCCAGAATCTCTGCCTTTAATAAAGGAGAAATATCACTAATAGTTGGTAAATGCTTAGTCATTGCTACTTAAAATTTATTCGCCAAATAATTTTTGACGGAGTTCACGACGCTCTTGAGCTTCAAGAGATAAATTGGCTGTAGGCCTTGCAATTAAACGGTTCAAGCCGATTGGCTCACCAGTTTCTTCGCACCAACCGTAGTCACCAGATTCAATACGCGCTAATGCTTGCTCTACTTTTTTGAGCAACTTACGCTCGCGATCACGTGTACGTAACTCCAAAGCATGCTCTTCTTCAATCGTGGCACGATCAGCTGGATCCGGAACCAAAATATTTTCACGTAGGTGTTCTGTTGTCTCAGAGGCATTCTTCAGAATGTCATCCTTGAGAGTGAGTAATTTTTGACGGAAAAAATCTAACTGGGCAGCACTCATGTAGTCCTTCTCGGACATCTTGAGCAATTCAGCTTCCGTTAAGGGCGCGCCTTTTGGAGCTTTTGTGCTCGCAGCTTTACTGCTTGCTTTTGCAGCAGTTGCTGGTTTTGTTGCTGTTTTTACCGTCATCTCATTCTTCCTTGGTTTGAAGCATTATTGCCCCATTCTGCCAAATTTTTATAACCTTTAATCAATATTCATAATATTGACCGTGGCGGCGGATTGTACCCGAATCTTCCTAGGCCAAACATCCCTCAAGCCCAGCCAGTAGGGTGTCTTTAGGCAGGTCGATGCCAATAAACACCATACGGGTTTGCTTGGGTTCTGCACCCCAGGGACCGGCTAAATCGCTGCCCATCATCTGATGAACCCCCTGAAACACCACTTTTCGGGCACTTCCCTTCACATAGAGGACGCCTTTGTAGCGCAGCATCTTCTCACCAAAGACCTCCAGGATGCCACCCAGGAAGTCTTCCAACTTTTTGTGATCAAAGGGTTTATCACTACGAAAAACAAAGGATTGAATGCGGTCTGTATGGCCCGCATGGCCATGGTGATGGTCGTGGCTGTGATCATGGCCGCAGGTGCTGTGATCATGATCGTGACTGTGGTCATGGCCGCAATGCTCGTGATTGTGATCATCCTGCTCCAGGAAGTGAGGATCAATATCTAGTTTGGCATTCAGATTGAAGCCCTTAAGGTCCAAAACAGCATTTAAAGGCACCACGCCCTTAGATATGCCAGCAATAGGCGCCCTCGGGTTCATATGCATCAAACGATTACGCAAAGCATCTACTTCTGCAGGAGCAACTAAATCTGTCTTCGTAATGAAGATTTGATCGGCAAAGCCAACCTGGCGCTGAGCCTCTTCATGCTCATTGAGTTGCTGCTGACCGTGCTTAGCATCTACCAGAGTAACGACGGCATCTAAAACATAATGATCTGCCACATCGTCATCCATAAAGAATGTCTGTGCAACCGGACCTGGATTTGCGACGCCAGTAGTTTCTATGACCACGCGATCAAAACTAATTTTTTTGTCTTTGCGTTGCTCCCAAAGCTCATTCAGAGCATCCACTAGGTCGCCACGGATAGTGCAGCAAATACAACCATTACTCATCTGCACAATATTTTCTTGGTTGTCTTGTACCAAGATGTCGTTATCAATATTTTCTTCCCCGAACTCATTCTCGATCACGGCAATTTTTTTGCCATGCTCCTCAGTCAAAATGTGTTTGAGCAAAGTAGTTTTGCCGCTTCCCAAGAAGCCAGTCAAAATGGTTACTGGAATTAATGCCATGAATGATCCAATCAAAATCTAGAAGCTAAAGTTTCCCAAGCAGGAAACCTTCTATCTTACCGAGTTCCTCAGCCTTTGCCAGCCTTTGCGCGTGGATGCGCTTTATCGTATGCCTGAGCAAGGTGTTGAAAATCCAAAGAGGTATAAATCTGGGTACTAGCGATGCTGGCATGCCCCAACATCTCCTGAACGGCGCGTAAATCTTGGGAAGACTGCAGTACATGACTTGCAAAGCTATGGCGCATCATATGCGGGTGCACATGAGTTGGCAAACCAGCGCGCATCGCCAAGGTGCGTAATCTCGCTTGCACCGTGCGCGGTGATAGGCGCTTGCCGGTAGCCGACAAAAATAAGGCAATTGATTCTTCCGGGTAACTTCCGGCATCTCGCTGCTCTCGCCATGCAGCAAGCGATTTCATTGCAGGCACACCAACGGGTACTGAACGACGTTTACCGCCCTTACCCAAAACCGTTACTTCAGCAGCATCCCAGTCTAACCAGCCTGCAGATTCATGTTGGCGATCCTTACTTTGCATGACATCAATTCCCAACAGCTCTGAGAGACGCAAGCCTGATGAATAGAGCAAATCAATAATCGCTGCATCACGAATCGATTCCAAATCCTTTTTCTCCTCGGCCTCTTTAACTGCTTGATTTACCAAAGCAAGGGCCTGCTCTACAGATAGGGCCTTAGGCAAGGACTTCAAGCGCTTTGGCGCCTTCACATCATCGACGGGGTTTGCAACTAATGCACTGGTTACCTTACCTGCGCGTGCATCACGTCGCGCATCTTTTTCGCTGAGCCAGTCATACCAACCACGCCACGCAGAAAGCGCTCTCGCAATACTTCTCGAAGACTTACCTTTGGAATGCAAGCGGCCCGCCCAACGACGCACATGGCCATTGCTCACCTTTAATAATTCAACAGCATCTTCAAGAGCAAAATTTTGTAGGTCACTCAAGTCCATGCCATACGCTTTGAGCGTATGTGGCGAGAGTTGGCGCAACACATGCAACTCATGCAAATACTCTTGCATGAGGGGGTGAAGATCAGTCGCCTTTAATTTCATAAGCCTGGATGCGATCCAAAGCTGCAGCAGTTAATTCGGCGATCTGACGTAAATAGAACGCGCCCATATCGGCAGTAAAGCGGGACTCATCTTTGCTTGCTAGCAATAGGACTGCCGGCGATTGATTGGCGCCAATGCTTCTACCCAGCGGCAATCCAATAGCCACCATGCTTTGCCACTCAGGATCAATAGTAGTTTGACTAGCTAATAAATCGACACTGGCAGCAGCCAGTTCTTTTGCCGAGCCGCACAAAGGGGTATCAACCCAAGGGCCAAAAGCAGAATTTGGTGAAAGTAATTGCGCGGACTCCACTTCAAATACTTCAGCTAAGCCAGAAGTAATTGCACCCTCTACATCGGCTTTATTGTTTGCTTTCATTAGACGCAATAACCAAGCAACCAAGCTTTGTTGGGTTTTGTCATTGCGACTACCGAAATGCAGCATCTCACTTAAGCGACGATTGAGCTCTTGGTTCTGGGTGCGCAACACCGTCATCTGGCGCTCTTGTAAAGAAATCGCACGGTCTTCATGTGGATGCTTAATGCGGATCTCATTAAAGAGATCGGCATAGCGTTCAAAAAAGCCTGGGGTTACACGCAACCACTCAGCAACTAATTCTTCTTGCTCAGCTTGTTTTGGATCTATTGCGCTCATGAATTTCTTTCTCTAATTTCTTTTTATTAACCAATCTTATGAACTTAGTTAGCTTAGTTTTTTACGTAAGAGCTCATTGACTTGACCAGGATTGGCTTTACCTTGTGAGGCCTTCATGATCTGACCAACCAATGCATTAAACGCTTTCTCTTTGCCTGAGCGAAACTCTTCCACAGACTTTTGATTGGCTGCCAATACTTGATCAATGATGGCCTCAATTGCACCGCTATCGCTAATCTGCTTCAAGCCTTTGGCATCAATCACTTGATCCACAGTGCTAATAGCCTTGCCAGCAACAGCCTCGTCCCAAAGAATCGCAAAGATATCTTTAGCAATCTTATTGGAGATGGTGCCATCTGCTACGCGAGTGAGCAATGGCGCCAAATGCTCTGCCTTTAGTGGTGCATCTGCTGCTGTAATACCGGCACGATTTAATGACGATGCAAGTTCACCGGCAATTAAATTTGCAGCTGCTTTTGCCAATGGCTTACCAACGATTGCCAATAGATCTTCAAATACTTTTGCAGTATCGCGATCTTGTGTGAGCAACTGCGCATCATAGGCACTTAAACCGAATTCGCTTTGCCACTGATCACGCAACTGCGCAGGAAGTGCAGGCATCTTGCTACGCACATCTGCAATCCATGCGTCATCAATGACTACTGGCAATAAATCAGGATCTGGGAAATAGCGATAGTCATTCGCGTCTTCTTTACTTCGCATGCTGCGTGTTTCTTGACGATCAGGATCGTACAAGCGGGTCTCCTGAACAACGGTGCCGCCATCTTCAATTAACTCAATTTGACGACGCACTTCGTATTGAATTGCCTCTTCCAAGAAGCGGAAGGAGTTCAGATTCTTGATTTCGCAACGGGTACCAAACTCAGCCTGTCCCATGGGGCGAACAGATACGTTCGCATCGCAACGGAATGAACCTTCTTGCATATTGCCGTCACAAACGCCAAGCCATACCACCAGACCATGCAGTGCCTTGGCATAGGCAACCGCCTCAGCAGCGCTGCGCATCACTGGCTCAGTCACGATCTCCAGGAGAGGCGTACCGGCACGATTTAAATCGATGCCACTAGACGGTTCCCCGTGGGGGCCAGTAAAGCCCTCTTCATGGACTGATTTGCCTGCGTCCTCTTCCATGTGGGCGCGGGTGAGCTCAACCACCTTCACCTCATCACCAACCAGAATTTCAACTTTTCCACCAACTACAACTGGAATTTCCATTTGGCTAATTTGATAGCCCTTTGGTAAGTCGGGATAAAAATAGTTTTTGCGAGCAAAGATGCTTGCAGGTGAAATCTTTGCATTCACTGCTAGCCCAAATCGAATCGCATGCTCTACTGCTTGACGATTGAGGACCGGCAAAACACCGGGCAATGCAAGATCAACCGCACATGCTTGTGTATTTGGCTCAGCACCAAAGCGTGTGCTTGCGCCACTGAAAATCTTCGATTGTGTTTGTAACTGTGCGTGGGTCTCTAGACCAATGACAACTTCCCATTGCATCATGCCACCTCGCTTGCTGGGCGCAAATGCCAATCGCTGGCTTGCTGATATTGGTGAGCCACTTGCAACAAGCGCGCTTCAGAAAAATAGTTGCCGATAAGTTGCATACCAATTGGTAGATTGTTTGTATTGAATCCGCAAGGAACACTCATCGCTGGCAAGCCTGCTAAGTTAGTAGACAGGGTGTAAATATCTTCTAGATACATTTGTACAGGGTCTTTTGACTTTTCACCCAAGCGCCAAGCCACATCAGGGGCTACAGGCCCCAGGATGACATCGCACTGATTAAATGCAGCCTGAAAATCTGCCGCAATAATTCGACGAATTTTTTGTGCCTGCAGATAGTAAGCATCATAGTAACCATGACAAAGAACATACGTTCCAATCATGATGCGTCGCTTTACCTCAGAACCAAAACCTTCAGTGCGAGACTTGGCATACATGTCACCTAGATCACGATATTCATTTGCACGATAACCGTAACGTACGCCATCGAAGCGACTCAAATTACTCGATGCTTCTGCGGGTGCCAAAACGTAATACACCGGAATTGATAATTTAGTTTTAGGCAAGCTGACTTCAACCAATGTAGCACCTAAGTTTTCTAAAAGCTTGGACGCTTCGTTAACGGATTTGGCAACATCGCTTGCCAGACCTTCAGCAAAAAATTCTTTTGGCAAACCAACACGCAAACCTTCTAATGGTTTTGCAGGGTTTGAGTTGCCCTCTTTCCAATTTTGGTTGAGGTAACGACCGTAATCTTCGCCGGAGTCCGCTAAAGATGTGGAATCACGCGGATCATGCGAAGACATTGCCGAAAGTAGCAAAGCACAATCTTCTGCAGTCTTGCCCATCGGGCCCGCTTGATCGAGCGAAGAGGCGTAGGCGATCATGCCGTAACGAGATACGCGCCCATAACTAGGCTTAATTCCAGTTAGGCCGCAAAACGCAGCTGGCTGTCGAATCGAGCCGCCAGTATCAGTACCAGTGGCAATTGGGGCTAGTCCTGCAGCAACCGCTGCAGCAGAGCCGCCAGATGAGCCGCCTGCTACGTGGGCTGAATTCCATGGATTTAGAACCGGTCCAAACGCTGAGTTTTCGTTGGATGAGCCCATTGCGAACTCATCCATATTGGTCTTGCCCAGGCAAACCATGCCAGCCCCATGGGGATTGTTTTCGTCTGGGATTCCCAGATTAGCCACTACCGTGGCATCAAAAGGACTCTGATATCCAGCCAAGATTTTGGAGGCTGCGGTCGACTTCCAGCCACGCGTTACGAAGACATCTTTGTGGGCAACAGGGATGCCGGTTAACTTGCCAGCTTTGCCAGATGAAATTAGCTGATCTGCTTTATTTGCTTGCTCTAAGCTTAAGTGAGCATTCACATCAAGGTAAGCATTCCACTGTTTTCCAGCCTCAATACGGTCCAAAAAGTACTGGGTTAGCTCAGTGCTGGAGACCTCTTTTGCAGCCAGTGCTTTTGCCATTAAGGCAATCGGGGTGTTGTGCCAACTCATTCGATCACCTTTGGCACCAAGAAGTAGCCATCCTGCTGTGCAGGGGCTGATTGCATGTTTTCAGCGCGGTGGTCTGACTCAGTAACCTGGTCAGCACGCATAGGCTGAGCCAAATCACGTAAAAAGAGGATTGGATGAGCCAAAGGCTCAAGACCAGTTGTGTCAACTGCTTGCATTTCCTCAACCAAGGAAAAAATAGCCTGCAATTGAGGCAAAACTGCCTCGGCTTCTGCCTGATTTAACTCAAGCCTAGAAAGGTGCGCAATGCGCTGGACATCATCAAGTTTCATGGGGCGCTAGAGTATCATTCCTATATATTTTCATTAACACTTTCTATTTTCCCACTACATCATGTTTGGTTTTTTCCGCAGCTACTTTTCCAATGACCTAGCCATCGACCTAGGAACCGCCAACACCTTAATTTATATGCGTGAGCGGGGTATTGTCCTTGATGAACCTTCTGTTGTGGCAATTCGCCAAGAAGGTGGTCCAAACGGCAAAAAGACCATTTTGGCCGTCGGCAAAGAGGCAAAAGCGATGTTGGGACGTGTTCCAGGGAATATTGAGGCAATTCGCCCAATGAAAGACGGCGTTATTGCTGACTTCACAATTACTGAACAAATGCTCAAGCAATTTATCAAGCTTGTGCATGAAAGCAAATTATTAAAGCCAAGCCCACGCATCATCATTTGCGTTCCTTGTGGATCTACTCAAGTTGAGCGTCGTGCGATCCGTGAATCTGCATTAGGCGCTGGTGCATCACAAGTATTTTTGATTGAAGAACCGATGGCTGCTGCAATTGGTTCTGGCTTGCCAGTTTCAGAAGCGGCAGGTTCGATGGTTGTCGACATCGGTGGTGGCACAACTGAAGTTGGCGTGATGTCATTAGGTGGCATGGTTTACAAAGGTTCAGTGCGCGTTGGTGGTGACAAATTTGATGAAGCAATTACCAATTACATTCGTCGTAACTACGGCATGTTGATTGGTGAACAAACTGCTGAGCTGATTAAGAAAACGATTGGCTCTGCTTTCCCTGGCGCCGAAGTACGCGAGATGGAAGTAAAAGGTCGCAATCTTTCTGAAGGTATTCCACGTAGCTTCACAGTTACCAGCAATGAAATTTTGGAAGCATTAACTGATCCATTGAATCAAATCGTGACTGCGGTAAAAGCCGCTCTCGAGCAGATCCCCCCTGAGTTGGCATCTGACATTGCTGAGCGCGGCATGATGCTCACAGGCGGCGGCGCCCTATTGCGCGACCTTGATCGCCTTTTGCTTGAAGAGACTGGTTTGCCAATTCATGTTGCAGAAGATCCTTTAACTTGCGTGGCTCGTGGTTGCGGTATCGCACTTGAGCGCATGGATAAGTTAGGCGGAGTGTTCTCGCACGAGTAAGCGACATACACGTCGACCAGGGAATTGCAACATAGCGCTCCACCACTTTTCAGACAGGGCATTCCGGCCTTACTTAAACTGATTGTCTGTCTGTCGATCAGCATCGCTCTGATGCTGATCGATTTTCGCTTTAAAGCACTTGATCCAATTCGCAACAATGTGAACTGGGTTTTGCGTCCCCTTGAATATGTCATGATGGCTCCGCGCAATGCGCTCGAAGCAACATCAGAATATTTCACAACAAGATCAACTCTTGATCAAGAAAACCAAGTCATGAAAGTTCGCCAAGCAGAACTTTCTCTGCTTGCAAATCAATCTGAATTTTTGATGGTGGAAAACCAAAACCTACGCGAGCTAATGGCTTTACAAAAACAGGTTCCATTCAAAACATTGCCAGTAGAAATTTTGTTCAATCCGCCCAACCCAATTTCACAACGGATTGTGATTAATCGCGGCAGCAATGATGGCCTGAAGCTTGGCAATCCCATTGCCAATGATTCTGGCATTTTGGGCCAGGTAGTCCGCCTTTATGAGCGCTCTGCAGAGGTTTCATTGCTGGAAGACCGAGATTTTGCAGTCCCCGTCCAAGTTGCCCGCAATGGGCTCCGCGCGGCAGTATTTGGGGCCGGGCGCGGCAATCCACTGGAGCTACGCTACTTACCGGTAGCCAGCGACTTGGAAGTTGGCGATATTTTGCTGACCTCAGGAATTGACGGTGTTTATCCCCCAGGTTTTGCGGTGGCTGTCATTAGCAAAATTGAACGCAATGTCGATAAAAATTCATCAAACGTTTTTTGTGTACCAGTTGCAGCAGTCAATCGCTATCGTCAAGCGCTCGCGCTTTTATATGATCCGCAGTTTGATGCCAAAGCGCCGACACTAAATAACAAATCTGCTGCTGGTGCAAGTAATGCACCAGGGCGCCGACAAACTCGTGCGCGGGGAATGCAATGATTGATTTCCAAAGCGGCTATATTCTGCGCCCGGTAAATCCGGTCTTTATTTACTTCAGCTTATTTTGTGCGCTGCTATTAAATCTGCTGCCGATTGGTAATTATGGTTGGGTACCAGATTGGCTGATCCTTTGTATTGTGTTTTGGAACATTCATCAGCACCGTTATGTGAGCGTGATTACCGCGTTCATTCTGGGCTTGATGATGGATGTACACAACTCGGATCTACTTGGCTTGCACGCCTTTAGTTACTCGCTTGTAGCTTACGTTGCCATCTCCTGGCACAGGCGCATCGTGGCACTCACGGTGCTGTCTCAAGCGTTGCATCTACTGCCGATTTTCTTATTGGTATCGCTCTTTCCGGTATTGGCACATTGGTTACTCAGTGGAGAACTCTACTGGTGGGCTCTGACAGGCGCTATTCAAGCGCTGATTGAAGCGATGCTCTGGCCAATAGCAACACGCATTCTGCTTGCGCCACAGCGTCGCCCTATAGATGTTGACCACAATCGACCGCTTTAAGAAACAAGATGGTTTCTTTTAAAAAGCCTGACTTAGACTCATTTCAAGAGCGCATTCATATTGCGACCTTGTTTGTTACGGTTTGCTTCTTTTTACTAGTTACTCGCCTTGTATGGCTACAACTCGTCAGCCATGGAAAATATGCCCTATTGGCAGAAAGCAATCGTATTGCTCTCGTTCCCGCTCCTGCAAACCGAGGCCTACTAATTGACCGTAATGGCATTGTGATCGGCAGGAATTATTCCGCCCTCACTCTGGATGTGAATGCTGAAGAGGTAAAAGGCAACGTAGACCAACTGATTAGCGATCTTTCCGAAATTATTGATATTTCACCCAGAGATAAGCGTAATTTCAAGCGATCCCTCGAAGATTCACGAAATATGGGCACTTTTCCCTTGCGTTCGATGCTCAATGAGACCGAAACAGCCCGTTTTATGGCCAATCGCTACCGTTTTCCTGGGGTAGAAATCCGCGCCAGAAGCTTCCGAGAGTACCCATATAACGAATTAGCCTCCCATTTGATTGGCTATATTGGCCGCGTTTCTCAGAAAGACAAGGAGCGCATGCAGGCTGAAATCGAAGGCGCCAAAGCAGATGATCCAGATGCTTTGCAGGCATCTTTCTTGCCTGGCATCCAGTACGTTGGAAAGATTGGTTTAGAGCAAAGCTACGAAACTGTTTTGCGCGGAGTGCCCGGTTACGATCAAGTAGAAATTACTGCTGGCGGAAAACCAGTGCGCACACTTTCTAGCTCGCCATCGATTCCCGGCAAGAATGTGGTTCTCTCTGTTGATATCAAGTTGCAATATTTGGTTGAGCAGCTGTACGGCAATTTCCGTGGCGCGTTTGTCGCAATTGAACCTGAAACTGGAGATGTCTTAGCTTTTGTTTCAAAGCCCAACTTCAATCCCAATGATTTTGTTGAGGGTATTGATTCAGTAACGTGGAAAGAGCTGAACGATTCACCGCAGAAGCCACTTTATAACCGTCCGCTGAAAGGCATCTATCCACCAGGTTCAACATACAAGCCCTTCATGGCGCTGGCAGCATTAGAAAATAAAAAGCGCACGCCATCACAAACCATTTCTGATCCTGGTTACTTTGACTTTGGTAATCATACTTTCCGCGATGATAAAAAAGGTGGTCATGGCATTGTGGATATGCAAAAGTCGATTGTTGAATCTTGCGATACCTATTACTACTTACTTGCCCGTGATATGGGCGTCAACATGATGCATGACTTTATGAAGCCACTTGGCTTTGGTCAAATTACTGGCATTGATTTACAAGGCGAAGCAAGAGGCGTTCTACCTTCTACAGAGTGGAAGAAAAATACTTTCAAAAAGCCAGAGCAGCAAAAATGGTACGAGGGTGAAACAATTTCACTGGGTATTGGTCAAGGCTATAACGCCTTTACTATTTTGCAATTGGCTCATGCAATGGCAAACGTTGCAAATAACGGTATTGTGATGAAGCCGCACTTAGTTAAAGCTATTGAAGATCCATTTACTCGCAATAGAGTATTAACTACACCAAAAGAAAGTTATCGCATAGATCTCAACGCTGAGAATATTGAAGTCATTAAAAAAGCAATGCTAGAAGTAAATATTTCAGGCACTTCTGCGGCGGCATTTAAAGGCACCGGCTATCAAGTCGGCGGCAAGACAGGAACTGCACAAGTCTTTAGCTTGAACTCCAAAGAATATAAACATAGCGCTACTGCAGAATTCTTGCGTGACCATGCTTTGTATATTGCATTTGCACCAATAGATAAGCCAACCATTGTGATTGCCATGGTGGTGGAGAACGCAGGCTTTGGTGCGCAATATGCTGCACCAATCGCACGTAAAGCATTGGACTACTACATTGAGGGCAAGTGGCCTAAGGAGATTCCTGAATGGAAAAGAGCCCCTTAATAAAAGCTAAAGGATTTTTCTTCAGTATCTTTGCTGGGTTGGATCGCCAGCTAGGCCTTATTCTGCTTGGCTTGGCGGCTGTTGGCTTTTTTACTTTTTTATCAGCAAGTCAAAATACTCCTGTGCAAATTGCAGAAGAGTTGCGCAATCTTGCGCTCTCTTTTGTGGTGATGTGGATCGTTTCACGTATACCGCCAAAGTGGCTTGAGATGGGTGCAGTTTGGATATATGGACTTGGTGTTGCCCTTTTAATTGCAGTGGCTGCATTTGGATTAATTAAAAAGGGTGCGCGTCGTTGGCTCAATATTGGTGTTGTGATTCAACCCTCTGAGATTATGAAGATTGCAATGCCGCTCATGCTTGCCTGGTACTTCCAAAAGCGTGAAGGCATTCAAAAATCTTGGGACTACGGAGTTGCTGCAATTATTTTGGCAATTCCAGTATTTTTAATCGCACGCCAACCCGATCTAGGAACCGCTCTTTTAGTTTTTGCTGCAGGTCTTTACGTCATCATTTTGGCGGGCTTGCCCTGGAAGTGGATTTTGCCGTTTGTAGCATTAGGTGTTGTTGGTATTTTGCTAATTATTATTTTCGGCAGCGCCATCTGTGCTCACGATGTAGTTTGGCCACTCGTGCATAACTATCAAAAACATCGCATCTGCACTTTGCTAGATCCAACTAGCGACCCTTTAGGCAAAGGCTTTCATACGATTCAATCTATGATCGCAATTGGCTCAGGTGGATTCTTTGGCAAAGGCTGGTTTCAAGGCACTCAAGCGCATTTGGAATTCATTCCAGAAAAACATACCGACTTTGTATTTGCTGTTTTCTCTGAGGAATTTGGTCTATTGGGTAACCTGGTGTTGCTAGCACTTTTCTTTGCCTTAATTAAGAGAGGCCTAGCCATCTCTGCAAGTGCGCCGAATTTATTTACTCGCCTGTTGGGCGCAGCAGTCACTCTGATTTTCTTTACTTACGCTTTTGTGAACATCGGTATGGTGAGCGGTCTATTGCCTGTTGTAGGAGTGCCGCTACCATTTATTAGCTACGGTGGCACTGCACTAGTTACCCTGGGGTTTGGTGCGGGCATATTGATGAGTATTCATCGTCATCGCCGATTGGTGCAAAGCTGACCCAACGCAATATTGTGGTTTTGTTTTTTTAGATTCTTGAGGAAATAAAAAAGCCCGGCATGCCGGGCTTTTTTATCAACAAAGGAAGAATTACTTCTTACGCTTATTAACTGAATCTTTAAATGCCTTACCAGCAGAAAACTTAACAGTTTTCGCAGCAGCAATT
This sequence comes from Polynucleobacter sp. AP-Capit-er-40B-B4, assembly GCF_018882245.1. Classification (GTDB taxonomy): domain Bacteria; phylum Pseudomonadota; class Gammaproteobacteria; order Burkholderiales; family Burkholderiaceae; genus Polynucleobacter. The sequence goes on from NZ_JACVOV010000002.1 coordinate 608,062, forward strand.
TTGAGTGGCTCGCCAGTTTTTGGGTTACGACCCATACGTGCAGCACGTTTGCCAGAAGCAAAAGTACCAAAGCCGATCAGTTGTACTGAGTCACCTTTAGTAACAGCTTTGATGATTGTGTCGATAGCAGAATTCAATGCGAATTCAGCTTTGGCTTTAGAAATCTCCGCGTCGTCAGCAATCGCTGCGATTAGTTCGGCTTTGTTCAAGTGAAGCTCCTTATAGATATTGATGTCAGCGCACATTACGCTTACATGATTTTAACCACAAAAAATTACAAAAATAAAGTTGCGTTACAGCAATTTTTTAATGCGACTACAAACTACTCTTCCAAAACTGCGATATCAGAAACAAAATACTCCGTATCGCCAAAACAGGTTGTCGGCAAGCCGATGTGTTGCTCATACTTGAGAGCAACCTTTTTTCCTAAATTAGCATTTATTTTTTGCGCCACAGCATCTTCACGCACCGTAAAGAGGAATTTTTCTGACATAGTGCCGGGCATGGAAACCATGGCCAATTCACCCTCCCAGGTTTTGCATATATAGCCGCGATTAGAGAATTTCTGTACATATCCAGCACGCTCGCCACTTCCGTAGCTCCAATTCAGCATAGCCCATGTATAGACGGAAATACCCACTAACCCAATTAAAACAAGGCTTAAGAGCCACTTTATAAAGCTATTCATCAGAATTTCCTTGGTAAATCACCATACAAACCCTAGGCGGGTGCTTATATCTTCTATCAGAAGTATATGAGCATCTAGTTCCAAGAATTACTCTATTTGAGGCGGGTAACCAAATTAAAATACTAATAACAGCTTTAAATATAGATAAAACTTATGGAAATCCGGCACATCATCTTTTTTATTTTTGTAGCGTCAGCTATTTACGTCTATTTCAGAGGAAAGGTGCGTTTTGGCATAGTAAGGTCCCTCACTGACTATCAGGTACTTCTAGCACCAGTAAATACCCTGCTGTATCTCTTTTCAAAAGTAAAGGCCAGCGCCTTTGTTCCGGTTAGCCAATTTCCCGAGATGAAGCCTATTCACGAAAACTGGGAAACCATACGGCAAGAGGCGCTTTCTCTGCAGGAAGGCGGGTCAATTGCTGCTGCTACCGGATATAACGACATTGGCTTTAATTCCTTCTTTCGCACCGGCTGGAAGCGTTTTCACCTTTGCTGGTACGGAAAAGAGGTGCCATCAGCCCTAGCCAAGTGCCCAAAAACAGTCGCTCTACTGAAGTCCATTCCCACCATCAAGGCGGCGATGTTCGCCTCACTGCCTCCTGGAGCAACTTTAGTGCGCCACCGAGACCCCTATGCGGGCTCCTTGCGCTATCACATCGGCCTGTCTACACCAAACAATCCTAAGTGTTTCATTGAGGTCGACGGAGAGCGCTATCACTGGAAAGATGGAGAAGCAGTAATTTTTGATGAAACTTACATTCACTTTGCCGCCAACGAAACCGATCAACAGAGGATCATTTTATTTTGCGACGTTGAGCGCCCGGTTTACACCAAAGTGGTTGAGTTATTCAATCGCTGGTTTGGGCGATATGTCATGAGCGCAGCCTCCTCTCAAAATGAAGAGGGTGAAAAAGTTGGGTTTGTAAATGTTCTGTTTACGTATTTTTACCAACTTCGCGCGCAAGCCAAAAAGCTAAAAGCAAAACATCGCACTGTTTATTACGTAGGCAAATGGGTGCTCATTCTGGGAATTTTGTGGGCTATTTTTTGGTAGGCAAAGAATTAAATTTAGGGGCTTAATAGCTGAACAATTTGTTCGGGGCTGATAGGGCCCCATATTTCTACTCTTTTCTTACGGCTATTTTGACCAGAAACAAATTGAATTTGCTTCTGGGGCACCCTTAACTGCTTAGAAAGCCAGGCCAATAAAAGTTCATTTGCCTTGTTTTCAAGGGCGGGTGCCTGTAGAGAAATTTTTAGACAACCATCATGCAAACCGACAACTTTGGTTTGCTTTGCCCCTGGTTGGCAATGCAAATTTAGGGTGATTCCGGTGGGAGTTTGTTTTAACCAAATAGGTGTCATCAAAGTACTTTAAACTGAAACCATGACGATGAAGAATTCCCAAGCCTTAGAGCAGCTATTTACAAACAATCGCAACTGGGCTGAAAGCATGGTGGCCAAGGATGCCAACTTCTTTAAGCGCTTAGTTTCTCAACAAGCTCCGGAATATCTTTGGATAGGCTGCTCTGATAGTCGAGTACCAGCAAATGACATTGTTAACTTATTGCCTGGTGAATTATTTGTACATCGAAATGTTGCAAACGTAGTTGTCCATACAGACTTAAATTGCTTGTCGGTTATTCAATTTGCTATCGATTTGCTTAAAGTGAAGCACATACTGGTGGTTGGTCATTATGGCTGCTCCGGCGTACATGCAGCATTAGCAGATAAGCGGGTTGGCCTTGCCGATAATTGGTTACGCCACGTTAAAGATGTACATCAAAAACATGAACGCTATCTGGGTGACATGATCCCAACTCCAAAACGTCAAGATCGCTTATGCGAGCTCAACGTGATTGAGCAAGTAGTGAACGTTTGTGAAACCACCATCGTGCAAGATGCATGGGCGCGCGGACAAGATCTAACGGTTCACGGTTGGGCTTACCGACTTGAGACTGGCCTTGTAAATGATCTGGGTATGTCTAGCAGCTCAATCGAAGAAATGACTGAGCGCTACGCAAAGTCAGTAAAGCGATACGAACTAGAACAAAACTGATTTGCTCAAATCCATTTCCAATCAAGTAGTTGTTGCGCTACTCAAGATTCTTGCGCTGCTACCTTATAAATTATTAGTTGCCATTGGATATGGGCTTGGCTTTATAGCTGCTCGCATTCCCAGCGATAGAAATCGGGTCGTTAAAACCAATCTTCGCCTATGCTTTCCGCAATTAAACTCTGCAGAAATTGACAGCTTAAGCAAACAACACTGGCGTTTACTGGGCCGTAGCCTTGTAGAGAAAAGCATTATTTGGTGCGGGAGCTCTAAACAGTTGAGTAATATGATCGAGGTGAAGTCAGCAGTAGATCTTTCTAGCAAAAAACCTCGAATTTTAGTGAATATGCACTTCACTGGAATTGAAGGCAGCATTATTTTGAGTGCGCTTTGCAAAGAAAAACACTGGCCACGAACTTCCGGATTTTTTCAAAGAATGAAAAATCCATTTTTTAATAAGAAAATTGTGGAATGGCGCAATCGATTTGGTGGCAACTCTATTGATCGACAGGGGAATGTGAAAGCCATCATTCGAGAAATTCGCAACGGTGACTTCATTATCATTGCGCCGGATATTGATTTAGGCCTCAAAGATTCTGAGTTCGTGCCATTTTTTGGAATTCAAACCAATACAATCACAACGATTTCTCGCTTAGCCAAAATTACAGGCGCCGATGTTTGTCTAATGACAACTACTTTGAAGGCGGATGAATCTGGATATCTCTGTGAAATTAAAGAGCCAATAGAAAATTTTCCCGGGGAAGATCCAAAATCAGACACGGCTCGACTTAACCAATATTTTGAAGATGAAATTCGACTTCGGCCGGCTGAATACTACTGGGTGCACAAGCGCTTCAAAAACCGTCCCGACAACAGTCCAAGCCCCTATAACCCTTCTATCTAGAGGTCTTTTGTCCTATCATTAAGGGATGACTGAACGTATTGGGCTATTCGCCGATCTCCACAGCAATTTAGAGGCTTTTGAAGCCTGCATGGAGCGCGCGCAAGAACTTGGCGTAACCCGGATGGTTTTCTTGGGCGACCTTGTTGGTTATAACGCTGACCCAGTAGCGCTGATTGATCGAATTGCAGATCTTGTTGATAGCAAAAAGGCCATTGCCATTCTGGGCAATCATGATGAAGCGATTTTTAAAGATAGTCGCAGCCAAATGAACGCGAGCGCAAATGCCGCCATTGAGTGGACTAAGTCTCAGCTCAATTCTGGGCATGTGGCGTTTCTTAAAAATTTACCGCTGATCATTCAAGAAGATCGGGTTTGCTTTGTCCATGCCTCTGCACATAATCCGGGAGATTGGAATTACATCACCGACAGCATGAGCGCTTGGCGCTGCGCACAAAACTCCGGGAAAAGTTACACCTTTGTTGGCCATGCGCACGAACAAGCCTTGTTTTATCAAAGTGCCGTTGGCAAACTCATACGCTTTGAACCGCATCCTGGCGATGAAATTCCAGTTCTGCACCATCGTCAATGGGTAGGGGTTGTAGGCTCGCTTGGTCAACCCAGAGATGGAAATCCGGAAGCCTGTTTTGCCATTTTTGAGCCCGAAGCTGAAGTGCTGACGTTTCATCGCACGCCCTATGATCACTTTACTGCAGCAGATAAAGTGCGTCGTGCAGGCCTACCAGAAGACCTAGCAAACCGCCTCATTACTGGCAAGTAAATCTAATGGCCATTAATACCGACATTGAAGCAGTAGACGATATATTTCAAGAGGGTAAAGTAGTTGATGGATTTACTCTGGGCAAAGAGGTTCATCGCGGCGGAATGGCCAGCCTCTTTTCAGCAACTAAAGAAGGTATTAACGTACCCATTCTGCTAAAGATTCCGCGCGTTGGTAGAGCCCAGCCAGTAGAAAGTTTGATCGGCTTTGAAACCGAGCTAACCATCCTGCGCTCTCTTAAAAGTCCCTATGTTCCTCAATATTTGGGCTCTGGCAATATGGCCACACGCCCTTATATTGCAATGGAAAGAGTCGAAGGGCGCCCTCTCGAAGACTACATCAAAGAAGGTAAGGTTTTTACAATCGATGAAGTTGTTCGCATCGGAGTAGATCTTGCACAAGCAGTTCAATCACTTCACTCTCAAGATGCAATACATCTAGATATCAAGCCTGAAAATATTTTGATTGATGACAAGGGCAAATTAACACTTATTGATTTTGGTTTATCGCATCATGCTCGCTATCCAGATTTGCTTGCAGAAGAAATGCGTAAGGGTGTTGGATCTGCGCCTTATATTTCTCCCGAGCAAGTAGCTGGAATTCGCTCAGATTCGCGCAGTGATATTTTTTCTATCGGCGCAATCATGTATGAGTTACTTACAGGCGAACTGCCATTCGGCAATCCACAAACAATGAGTGGCCTACGAAGACGAATGTGGGCTGAGCCTTTTCCACCGCGCGCAATTCGCAGAGAAATTCCACGCTGGCTTCAAGAGGTAGTATTGAGATGTCTAGAGCCTCGTGCAGCCGATCGCTACCAAAGTGCTGCTCGCTTGCGACAGGTATTGCGTGATCCTGAGGGTGTAACACTTACCGAACGGGCCGATCGTGTTGAGCCGCCTAGTTTTTGGCAAAACCTCAAGGGCATGTTCAAAGCCGCTGGCTATGAACCATCCCCAAGTCCGCGCCCAAGTATGGGTAACTTTGATGCGCCCCTGATGATTGCTGCAATTGATACACGCCAATCAGACGAAGACTTAAGAGAGCGCATGCAAATTACTGCGAAGAACCTATTGCAAGCTTATCCCGAAAGTAGATTGGTTTGCTTAAGCACTATTAGCAGCACTCCAACGTTCGAGGGCAACCAAGAGAATGAGACTGCCAGTGGCATTGTGCGTGGCCACTTAGTACAACTGATGGATTGGGCCAAACCACTAAAGCTGCCGCCAGAGAGAATCTCTTATCACGTGCTAGAAGCACTTGATCCCGCCTCACGGATTGTTGAGTTTGCCAAAGATAATGATGCATCCCTCATTCTCATTGGCGCATCACATAAGTTACCCAACAAGGTAACGCCTTGGAGAACTTCCATGACGAAGATCGTCGAGGAAGCCCCCTGCAGTGTGCACATTGTCAGGACTTAAGATGGTTTCTATTGCCTCCCCGTGGGCGGTAATTGACGGATAATGCAGGGATGGAAGAAAAAGTACGCGTCTCAAAATTACTCTCTGAGCTAGGTCTTTGCTCACGTCGCGAAGCGGACTCATATATTGAGCAAGGCCTCGTAACGGTAGATGGTGAAGTGGTGAATGAGTTAGGGGTTCGCGCTTTCCGTCATCAAAAAATTGAACTTCAATCTGGTGCCAAGGCACAACAAGCCTCTCGCATCACCGTGATTTTGAATAAGCCCGTTGGATATATCTCTCATTACGACGATGAGCAGGAATACCAACCTGCAGCCTCTCTAATCACCCCTGAAAATTACTTTGCCAGCCCATTAGATAAGGGCAGAAGTCCACGCTTCAACACCAAAGGTCTGGCTCCAGCAGGAAGGCTAGATATTGATTCCACCGGCATGCTGGTCCTCACTCAAGATGGGCGTATAGCCAAGCTATTGATCGGTGAAAATAGTCCGATTGAAAAAGAGTATTTAGTGCGCGTTGAAGGCTTACTTTCTTTCGAAGATTTGGATCGTTTAAGACATGGTCTATCGCTAGACGGTGTAGAACTTAAGCCGGCACAAGTAAGTTGGCAAAATGAAGATCAGCTTCGCTTTGTTTTGCGTGAAGGTCGTAAACGCCAAATTCGCCGGATGTGTGAGATGGTGGGTCTTAAGGTGTTGGGCCTCAAACGCGTCAGAATGGGTCGCATCTCATTGGGGCCCCTACCTCCAGGCCAATGGCGCTACGTAAGGCCTGAAGAGCAATTCTGAAGCCTCACACCCGCTTATAATTGCGACCAAACTTAGATTAAGTGGCGCAAAATTACCATCGAAACCTCCATCCCCAGCACGCCAGGCGCAGAAGTACTTAGACGTCGCAGCTTCGCCATCATCTCTCACCCAGATGCGGGTAAAACTACGCTTACTGAAAAATTACTGCTCTATGCGGGCGCCATTCAAATTGCAGGTAGTGTTAAAGCACGTAAAGCAAGTCGCCATGCAACCTCCGACTGGATGGAGATTGAAAAACAACGGGGTATTTCTGTAGCAAGCTCTGTGATGCAGATGGAATATCGCGATTGCATCATTAACCTGTTAGACACTCCGGGTCACCAAGATTTCTCAGAAGATACTTACCGAGTATTGACTGCAGTTGACTCTGCTCTTATGGTGATTGATGCTGCTAATGGCGTTGAATCTCAAACATTACGCTTGCTTGAAGTATGCCGCGCGCGCAATACACCTATTGTCACCTTCATCAACAAGATGGACCGTGAAGTAAAGCCACCAATGGAATTAATGGATGAGATCGAAAACGCTCTCGGCATTGAAGTGGTTCCATTTACCTGGCCAGTTGGCATGGGCAAGTCTTTTGCTGGCGTGATCGACATTGCCAATATGCGAATGCGGATGTTCAAGGCTGGCGAGGATCGCGTTACCGAAGACTCCCATGCAGTAGTTGATGTAAATGATCCTGCCCTTAAAGAGCGCCTGGGGGCCGATCTAGAAAACGCTTTGGCTGAAGTGGCGCTTATCAAAGAAGCGATGCCTGCATTTGATCTAGAAGCGTTTTTAGCAGGGCGTCAATCCCCAGTCTTCTTTGGCTCCGCAATCAACAACTTCGGCGTGCGTGAGATTCTCAATACACTGGTTGAGTTAGCGCCATCGCCTGGTTCACGCAAAGCATTGCAACGTGAAGTCAGCCCTGCAGAAAACAAATTCTCAGCAGTCGTATTCAAGATTCAGGCCAACATGGATCCAGCGCATCGAGACCGAGTAGCATTTTTAAGAATTTGCTCTGGTCATTTTCAGCGTGGTATGAAACTCAAAATTTGCCGCAATGGTAAAGAGGTGCGCACCAATAATGCACTTTCCTTCTTGTCACAAAGACGCGATATTTTGGATGAAGCATTTCCTGGCGACATCATTGGCTTACCCAATCATGGCTTGCTTCGTCTTGGCGACACATTAACTGAAGGCGAACAGCTACAGTTCACAGGTCTACCATTTTTTGCGCCTGAAATTTTCCGCATGGTTGAGTCTGCGGATCCGCTGCGTTCTAAACAATTGCGGACTGGACTAATGCAATTAGGCGAAGAAGGCGCCATTCAAGTCTTCAGACCAATGGCTGGAGGCACGATGTTGCTGGGCGCATTTGGCCAGCTTCAATTTGAAGTAGTCAGTCACCGACTCCAAACCGAATATGGCGCAGAGGTACGTCTATTGCCTGCTCGCTACAGTTTGGCGCGCTGGGTTAGCTCAGATGACCCTGTTGCTCTGAAGAAATTTACCCAAGAAAATATCCATCGCATGGCCGAAGATGTTGTAGGCGCATCCGTCTTCTTGGCATCACATAAATCTGAATTGGATGTTGCTCAACAACGATGGGAATCGATTCAATTCCACGCCCTGAGAGAGCACGCTGGCCTAATTTATCAATCGGATTTGGCAGGCTAATTAGCCAACCGCCTCAATAAATTAACGAGGCGCCTTGCAATCAAACACGGCAACCAACTGAGTATCACTGCTTCTGAAAGAAGCCGTCTTACCGTATTGCGCACAATACGCATTTGCCTTTTTTGTTAACTGCTCCATCGATTCTCCGCTACTATTTAAGAAAGTAACGTGATTAGAGTCAGAGGCATCGGTATACACCGCAGCACAAGCACTCAATACCAATATGCAGCTCACGCTAGGTATAAAAATTTTTAGCAGTACGTTCATTTAGCACTCACTCAGATGTATTTAGGATTTATTAGAGCCCAGCTTTTGTAAAATCTTTGCAGTAATTTTGCTTGCAGTTGGTCTGTAAATCAAAATGCAGACAATCGCCACTGGATAGGCTACGACCCAAACCTCAAGCCATAACCAAAAGAAATTTCCTGCTGGACCGACTCGTACAAAAGTAGTGGCCAGCGTAATGCTGAGAGACATTAAGAAGCCCATTACAAGGGCAAAAACTAAACTGGGAAAATTCATCATGGGTACATCATAGCTTCTGCAGGTGTTAACTGTTATTCTGGACTGTGATCACTATTGTGCGCCCTAGATAGGGGAATCTCTGAAGCAAGCATTGAGATTCATCATTCCATTACTCTAGGAAATTTATGGCTGTAGGCCAAAATCAAAGAACCAGAAAAAACGACTCTATGCTTACCAAAACTGGTAAAGCGCGCTTAGGGCCCCTTAACTCAGCACAGCTTACTAAGTTATTAGAAACAAGCACTAAACCAAAAGAGAAAAGCAAAATATTGCGAGCTCTTAGCAAACATAAAGTTGTAGTTGCATAATTAAAAAGCCCCGCCACTCGGGGCTTTTTAATTTCATCAAGCCCTTCTAACCAACATTCTTTTTCCCAGTATGACTGTAGATACCACCAGAACTGCGAAGATTAAGTTCATTATTGTTAGCGGATCGCCAAGCAAAATACTGGCTGCTACTAAAGTGCAAAAGGGTTGAATGAGTTGCACTTGGCTTACTCTTGCAATGCCACCAATTGCAAGGCCCTCATACCAAAAGAAAAAGCCAAGGAACATAGGAAATAAACTGAGATAGACAAAGCTAGTCCATGCCACTGTGCCCACGTAAATATATTCCGGGCTATACGTCAACCAAGTCATTACGAAATTTAACGGCAATGAAATTACCAATGCCCATGAAATTACGGCGCGAGGGTTCATCTTTCTAGATAGCTCGCCGCCCTCTACGTAGCCAATACATGCGCTGATGCCGCCTAAGACCAGCAGTCCATCAATATAGGTAAAACTTCCCGAACTCTTGAGCAAGGCATACAAAACAACCAAGCCGGCCCCCAATAGGGATACCAGCCAAAAACCAAATGAGGGACGCTCCTTAAAACGCAGCACCCCAATCACCGTTGTTGCAAGCGGCATCATTCCCAAAATAACAGCGCCATGAGATGAAGAGCCCTGGGTCATTGCTACCGTAGTAAAAATAGGAAATCCAAATACAACGCCCAAAGCTATCACTACAAACTTTACAAAATCGACTTTGGAAGGCAAATCTTCTTTTTTATAGGCCAGGTAAGCGAGCGCGACAACCCCCGCTAAGCTTGCTCTACCAAAAGCAATGAAATAAGGGTTGAAGCTTAAAACAGCAATTTTGCTAACCGGCAGCGTTAGGCTAAAAATCAGAATGCCAATAAAGCCAATTAACATTCCTTTGGTTTCTTTGTTCACCATCGCCCTTTTTCTTGTATTGAATTAATTGTATTAACAATCGATCGCAGGTGGGCTGTAATATTCAACTACTGCCTATGAAATTCAACGCCCACATACAAGCTATTTATCTTGCGACTTCTGCTGGAGCAGAGATGCAATCTGTTCACTCCGCCAAACTCAATGCCGGCATAGGTATTGAGGGAGACCGCTATGCCATGGGCACTGGAGCATATTCTGCAACAGAGCCCGCTAAGGTGCGCCATATCAGCTTAATTAGCCTATCGGGCATAGAAACGGCAAATGATTGGCTAAAAGCTGGCGATGAGCCCACTTTTGATGCTGCAGAAACACGCCGAAATATTGCCCTTAAGGGCATCACGGCAGACGAACTCAATGACCTGGTAGGTAAGCGATTTCAGTTAGGGGGCATTCAAATGCTGGGCACCGAACTTTGTACTCCATGCGAAAGGCCCGCTCAACTACTCAGTAGACCAAGCTTCATGGATGCATTTGAAGGGCGCGGGGGGATTCGTGCTGAGGTTTTAAGCTCTGGAGTCCTAGCTATTGGTGATCAACTATCCACAGAGAAGACAAATGATTGAATACCGCGACAACGCCACTATTACTGCCGAGCAAGCGATAGGACTTTACAAACGCTCAACTCTTGGGGAGCGTCGCCCCATTCACAATGTACAAACCTTTGAAGCGATGCTCAAAAATGCCAACCTTACAATCACCGCATGGGATGGCGAAACTTTAGTAGGCATTTCTAGATCCTTAACTGACTTTGCTTACGTGGCATACCTTGCAGACTTAGCGGTCGATCAAGAATATCAACGCTCTGGAATTGGCAAGCAACTGATTGAAGAAACCAAATCTCGACTTGGTCCCGAGTGCATGATTGTCCTATTGGCCGCGCCCAAGGCAAACGAATACTACGGGCACATTGGCTTTGAACATAATCCGCGTGCGTGGACTATGAAAAATAATTAAGTCTTTATCATTGCGGCATGACTATTACTCGATTTTGTTTGGTTCGCCACGGTGAGACCGACTGGAATGCTGAGCGCCGCCTTCAAGGCCATACAGATATAGACCTAAATGCTCGAGGCTTGGCGCAAGCAGAGCAAATGGCGTGCGCTATCAAAAAAATTAATCTTGCATTTGATGTTTTATATACCAGCGATCTCCAGCGGGCTGCCAAGACTGCAAAAGCAATTGAGGAATTGTTTGGTACATCCGCAATCACCAATACTGAGCTTAGAGAGCGGCACCTTGGAGCGCTACAGGGACTGACCACCGATGAAGCGCCCCAGCTTGAACCGGAACTTTGGAGATCTCACCTAAGCAGAAATATTACTGAAGAATTGCGCGGTGGAGAAAGCATTGAGCAATTTGCAAACCGTATCAAAACTGCGCTTGAGAAAATCCGCGCGCAACATCTTGGTAAAACGGTTTTATTAGTGAGTCATGGTGGCGCATTAGACATGATGTACAGGATTGCAAGCAATCAACCCTTGGATGCTGAAAAGGCCGTTGCCGTACCGAATGCCTCCCTCAATTGGATTAGCCACGATGGGCATACTTGGAAAGTGGATGGTTGGGCTGACACTAGCCACCTAGAAAATTTATCGCTAGATAATTTAGATCTATAAAAAACTAAAATCTATTCCCCTTAATAAATAAGCCACCCAAGGATGGCTTATTTATTTTGTAATTACTTGGTAGGATGTAATTTATTTTGATCTGAAACACAAAAATCAACGATTACATCAGCAAAGCCTAAGTAACGAGAATTGCTTTTTCTGAAGCGATCAATTTCTGCGGCCAAAGGCGAAGCAACGCCTTTAAAGCCAGCATCTTCGTAGCCGGGATGATATGGAGCCTCTTCAACAAATTTGTTTGTCATACATTTACCTTGATAAGTTAGCGCCCAAAATAAAAGTAGATTTTGGGAAATATCGATGAATTTAATAGACCGCATTTGCGGCATGATAAAAATTGGCGAACTATTTGATCAGCATATGCATAGAGACTCTCCCAAAGCAGCCCGTCGCTAGCGGACTATGGCCGCGTTGACGGATGCCGCTCCCCCTGTCCTTGATACCTGAGAGATTCACACTAAGCGTAGCTTAGGGCTTGCTCCTTCGGTGCACCATAGAAACGGTGACTCTCCAGACGGCTATTTAGGATAAGCAGTACCTTCCTGGTGGATACCTGAGCGTTCATGGGAGTTTGCGCCTTCGGTGGAGGGATATCCCTCGCTCTCCTGCTTATGAAAATTATAACTGAATGTTAGATTTATCAAACTAGTGATTTGTACCAATGCACTAAAAGGACATCGCCAAAATAGAGAGTCCCGAGATCAACATGACCAACTCCATCAGCAATAAAAATTTATCTTCTGGCAGTGCCAATACAATTCTTTTAGAAAAAATTGAGCCAGCCAAAACACAAACTCCAATTAGAAGACCCTGCATGATAGCCAGCATGTTCAAAAAGCCTAGCTGGTGAAATGCTATGCCCTTGGTAAATAAAATTGATAGGGTGCTTGCTGCCTCTGTGCCCAAGAAGGCGCCTTTACTTAAGCCATATGCTAAAAAGAAAGGGGTATTGATTGCTCCGGTAGTGGCAACAATGCCCGTCAAGTAACCGATGACCGCGCCAACCAGGCTCATCTGCCAAAGCTTTAAATAAAAGTTCTTTTTACGCATCCAGCGGCGAATTGGTACTAGCAAAATTAAAAAACCGCCTAAGGTCATTTCAATTAGTCGCTCATCAAGCTGCACCAAAGTATTCACACCCAACACTGTGAATGGAATAGCTGTAAGACTATAAACAAGACAAACGCGCCACCGAATGACACCCCACCACAAAAAGATGCGCGAGAGATTGGCTACTGTCGCAACCAGAGCAATAACAGGGATTGCCTGAATAGGCCCATAAAAATAAACGAGAGCGGGCATTAAGATGATGGTGGTGCCAAAACCAATAACGCCACCCAAAACCCCGGCGCCCAGACCCAGCGAGCCGAGGACCAGGGCCTGAAGAATCAGATCAGGCAAGGTTAATCATCTCAAATTAACAAAAGGTGGCCGAATAAATACTTCGTCAACCCCTTAACGACCGCCCTGACAATCCAGCGGCATTTCCCACATGGGCTTACCCTGAGCATAGTTACAGTTAACTCCGTCAGGAGAGGTTGTGCTGGCAAGGCAGCCCCCTAGGGCCAGAGTAAATAAAACCGATGCAATAGTAATAAGGAGTTTTTTATTCATTTTGTATCCCGATTTATTCGATGATATCCATTGAGCAAGTTACGACTAATTTATAGCAGATTCACCAAGAAAAACGTCCCAAAGGCCTGCCTATACTTCATCATTAGAAAAATAAAATGCAGATTAGGCAATCCCTATGCAAATAGGCTATATAAGGACCAGCCTAAGTTGAGAATTGCCAATGTAATGAGAGTCCCAAAAGTGAATTTCATCCCCAATACCCGACTACTAAAATTGGGTGGCGGCTCATTAATACCTTTGGCATGAATTAAGCGCCCAATAATTAAAGTGATGCCGGGGAGAATAACAAGCCACCAAGGGGCTCCATTTAATTCAAGGCAAGCAATTAAAATAAGTCCGATTGGCACATACTCAGCAAAGTTACCTTGTGCACGAATAGCCCTTTCTAACTCGTCATAGCCCCCGCTTCCTAGGCCAACTTTATTTTTTCTTCTAAGCCCAATTACCGCAAATGAAAGCTTTACGAAAATAATAGTCAAGATTGCGGCAATAATTGAAGTCATCAGCAACATGCATTTCTCCTTAAATAACTTCTAAAACTTTGCCTAGAGAATTTCCTTCATAGTTTGGTTTTTCACCAATCTCTTCAAAAGGATGGCCAAGGCGATTGACCCAAAATACATCAAATCCATACCATTTCGCTGCTAGCGCATCCCAAGCATTACTAGAGACAAACAAGATTTCTTCTTTCTTCACTGGAAACGCTTTTAATAAAAGCTCATAAGCCTGTGGTGCCGTTTTAAACAAACGCACATCCTCAATCGTGACAACCTTATCCAGGTATGGCGCCAGACCATTGCTTTCGACTACTGTTGCCAACATCTCTCTACTGCCGTTAGACAAAATCGCAGTGGAAATTCCCATGCCCTTAATTGTCTTAAGGACGCTTAGACTGTCATTAAAGCCAGTAAGCTTCGCATATTGATCCATAAGTCGCTTCTCATGTTCTGCCGTGAGATTTAATTCCATACGCTTACATACATAGCGAAGTGAGCGAATTGTTAATTCCCAAAATGGGAGGTAGTGTTTGCTTCCGCCTGGATTGGGGTCGCTCATCGTTACTAAGCGGGTATATTCAATTTGTCGATCGCGCCACATCAATGCAAAAGCTTGGCCATGACCCGGAAATAACTCTTCCGCCAACTGGCCCATCGAGTACACATCAAACAATGTTCCATAGGCATCAAAGGCTATCAGCTTATACATGCAGTCCCCAGCTTTTTATTATGAGTTTCTATTGTCGCTGAAAAGCTATTTTTAAAGATCTCAGGCAAAAGAAAAACCACCCGAAGGTGGTTGTACAACTACATGTCAGCTTAAGGGCAACCAATCAAGGCCAATGATGCAGCCCTAATGACTCTTCAAATAGTCAATTACCCACGCCGGATCACTATCACTTGGGAAAATGGGGTAGTGAACTGCCTCGATTACACCGTTGTTCGCAATGAGCGTGACTCGCTTTAAGAGAGTCATTCCAGCCGCAACAAAAGTTGGCATTTTTAATGCCTTTTGAAATTCATAATTGATATCGCTAACAACTGGAAATGGGAGATGAAGTCTATCTGCCATCTCTTTTTGATACTCAGTGGTTTGAACACTTAAACCCACAACCTCTGCGCCCAATGCTTGAAGCTCTTGATAGTGATCCCTAAATGAACAACTCTGGGGCGTACAACCTCTTGCCCCAGGAATTTGATCCCAACCATCTGGTAAGGCTACGTTAGGCTGCCCTGTCATTGGATAACAGTAGATAACCAGCTTGCCTTTGATGTCGCCAAAGTTAACGACCGTTCCATTGGTAGCCTTTAAAGAAACATTGGGTAGTTTCATTCCCTTCAAATGATTGGTTGAACCATCATCCTGAGGAATAGGAAGATCTGTAGGGAGTTGATTTAGATTGGTCATATCTGAATACTATACAAAACAAAAGCCCCGCATAGATCAAGGACAAAACAAAAAACCACCCGAAGGTGGTTTTGGTGTTTCTTGGTGGCCCGGGGCGGAATCGAACCACCGACACAAGGATTTTCAAATATCCTCCGATAGACCGCTTCGTCTATGAAATCAATTGGTTACACCACCCCTGACATTTCGTGCGCAAAATTTATATAATGTGTCGGTCAAAATATCGAGCGTAATCAGAAAGTTACGATAGCGTGTAAAACTGTGTGCAAACAGCGGAACCAATATGCGTC
>NZ_JACVOV010000003.1:0-1457 GCF_018882245.1 Polynucleobacter sp. AP-Capit-er-40B-B4
TAAGCTCTGGTACCGCGACCGTTGGTACTGACTCGGGTACAGCTTTGCAGTACTTTAATGGCACCGCTTGGGTGGATTACACCCCAGGTAGTTTTGTCGCTATCCCAGCAGGTGGTTTATTGGTACGTGTTGCAATCGTGAACGATGCTCCTTATGAGGTTTCAGAAACCTTTAATTTGATTGCTACAAATGCCAGCGGAAATAATGCCACTGGTGTTGGTACGATTAATGACAACGGTACCGGCAGCCTCTTTAGTAGTGCAAACACCACTGGAGTGCCAGATGCAGTTGGTACCGTTGATCCCCTCAACGGCACGCTGGCACTGAATAACGATAATCCTTATAGCCCTGCATTTGTGAATGATTTGCTAGTCAATGAGGGTTCTCCTTATGTGGTATTTACCGTAACAGGTGTGCCAACAGCAAAAGTTAACTTAACTTTGGGTGTGGGTACATCACCTGCGGCAACTGCTGGAAGTGATTACACCAATAGTTTGGAGTATTTCAATCCGGCCGCTAATGGTGGCCTGGGCTCATGGGTTGCTTATAACCCACTTAACCCACCAGTGTTGAGTGCTGATACAGGTTCACTATTGGTGCGCGTGCCTATATTGCAAGACACCGTTGTTGATGGTGGAGAGCGATTTAAATTAAGTGTTCAGTATGCAAGCTCGACACCAGTGTTGGTAAATGGTGTCTATGTAACTCCTGACACAAGTCATACTTATGATGGTTACGCTCAAATTGTTGATGATGGTACAGGCAGTATTTGGAATGCAGCTGGTAGTCTAGTAACGCCAGCTACAGGCGCAGTAGTAACACCTACTGTTAGCGCTCCATTGACTGATGACGACCGTCCTCTCGCTGTTAACAGCCTGACCGTGAACGAAGGCTCACCTTATGCTGTATTTACAGTTACTGGTGCAGCAGGTCAGTATGTCAGCTTGGCAACTGCCAATGGCACAGCCTCGTCTGCAGATTACGGTCCTGCTTTGGAATACTTCAATGGCACAGCTTGGGTGGCTTACACGCCAGGTAGCTTTGTACAAATCCCAGTTACTGGCACAACGCTATTAGTCCGCAGCGCAATTACCAATGACACCACACCAGACAATGGTGAGACCTTCACCTTAACAGCGACCAATACTGGCACTACTAGTGCTACTGGTACTGCTACGATTTTGGATGATGGTACTGGTACGCAATTTACTGCCGGCAATCCAACTGGTAGTACTCCAGAAACTATTACGCCACCAACTCCAGTGAATGGAGTGGTAAGTAGCGCTAATGCTGCGACACTGCCAAATGATGATCGCCTATTAAGTGTTAACAGCCTGACCGTGAACGAAGGCTCACCTTATGCTGTATTTACAGTTACTGGTGCAGCAGGTCAGTATGTCAGCTTGGCAACTGCCAATGGCACAGCCTCGTCTGCAGATTACGGTCCTGCTTTGGAA
>NZ_JACVOV010000003.1:1550-5818 GCF_018882245.1 Polynucleobacter sp. AP-Capit-er-40B-B4
TATTAGTCCGCAGCGCAATTACCAATGACACCACACCAGACAATGGTGAGACCTTCACCTTAACAGCGACCAATACTGGCACTACTAGTGCTACTGGTACTGCTACGATTTTGGATGATGGTACTGGTGTCTTATTTAGCAGCGTCAATACCTCTGGCAGGCCAGAAGAGCCGGGCAGCAATGGTTTGCCGGTCAATCTGAATGATGACCGTCCATTAACTATTGCAGCAGTTGCGCCAACCGTCAACGAAGGTTCTCCTTATGCTGCTTTTGTAGTTACTGGCTCTCCTGATCAACTGGCTTCACTCAGTTTTCCAACCAATACCAGCAGCCCATTAACTTCAATTGAATATTGGAATGGCTCCGCATGGGTCCCTTACAATTCTGGTGATTTAATTACGCTCGATAGCGCTGGTAAGGCATTAGTCCGTGTGCTATTGGCGCCAGAGCAAGATGCAATCTTGGATAACAATGAGCCATTTAGCTTAACCGCTAGCAATACTGGTGGCACTAGCGCAACGCCTGCCGTCGTTACGATTAAAGATGATGGTACTGGCACTCAATTTACTTCTACCAATCCAACTGGAATCACGCCTGCAACACTGACACCACCAACTCCAGTCAACGGAGTAGTGGGTAGCACTGATGCAGTTAACCTGCCAAATGACGACCGTCCATTAGCAGTAAGCAGTGTGACCGTGAACGAAGGTTCACCATACGCAGTATTTACGGTTACTGGTGCTACTGGTCAATTAACCAGCTTGAGCCTAAGCTCTGGTACCGCGACCGTTGGTACTGACTCGGGTACAGCTTTGCAGTACTTTAATGGCACCGCTTGGGTGGATTACACCCCAGGTAGTTTTGTCGCTATCCCAGCAGGTGGTTTATTGGTGCGCACGGCAGTTACCAATGATCCTTCAGCAGACAACAATGAAACCTTCAATTTAGTAGCAACCAATGCAGGCGGTACTGCAGTAACGGGTGTTGGCACCATTAAAGATGATGGCACTGGTAGTGTCTTCTTGGCTACAAACACTACAAGTACTCCAGATACTCCTACTGTTCCATTGGATGACGACCGTCCATTAGCAGTAAGCAGTGTGACCGTGAACGAAGGTTCACCATACGCAGTATTTACGGTTACTGGTGCTACTGGTGAGCTCACTAAACTGAGCTTGACCTCTGGTACAGGTACTGTTGGTACTGATACGGCAACTACCTTAGAGTACTTTGATCCAACTGCCAATAGTGGAGCAGGTGCTTGGGTACCTTACACACCAAATAGCTTTGTAGCGATCCCGGCTGGTGGTTTATTGGTGCGCACGGCAGTTACCAATGATCCAACTGGTGACAATAATGAAACCGTGAACTTGGTTGCGACAAACACCGGTGGCACGGCTGTCACTGGTGTTGGCACCATTAAAGATGATGGCACTGGTAGTGTCTTCTTGGCTACAAACACTACAAGTACTCCAGATACTCCTACTGTTCCATTGGATGACGACCGTCCATTGACAATTACAGCAGTTGCACCAATCGTCAATGAGGGCTCTCCTTATGCTGCATTTGTGGTGAGTGGATCACCGGGTCAATTGGTATCTTTAAGTTTTCCAACCAATACTAATAGCCCATTAACCAATATCGAATGCTGGAATGGCTCCGCATGGGTTCCTTATAACGCAGGCGATTTAATTCCGCTCGATAGCGCTGGTAAGGCATTAGTCCGTGTATTGCTAGCACCAGAGCAGGATGTAGGTTCAGATAATAGTGAGCCATTTAGCTTAACTGCCACAAATACTGGTGGTATAGCGGCGACTCCAGCAACTGTCACGATCATGGATGATGGCACCGGTACTGTCTTTGCCTTTACCGATCCAACTAATCTGACTCCGGCAGTCATTGCTGCACCAACTCCGGTCAATGGTGTAGTTAGTGCTGTTGATGCAGTCAACTTACCGAACAACGACAGCCCGTTGTCGGTTACCAGCGTGACAGTGAGCGAAGGTTCACCATATGCTGTATTTAAGGTCACCGGTACAGTAGGTGAGTACACCAGTTTGAGCTTAAGTTCTGGTACAGCCACAATTGGCAGCGATACCGGTACTGCTTTGCAATATTTCAATGGCACAACTTGGGTTGACTACAACCCTGGTGATTTTGTACAAATTCCAGCAGGTGGTTTATTGGTGCGTGCTGCGATTAGCAATGACCCATTGGCTGATAACAACGAAACCTTTAACTTGCTGGCTACAAGTCCAGGCGGCGAGACTGCTGCTGGCGTCGGCACAATTAAAGATGACGGTACTGGCGTAATTTTTACTGCAAGCAATACAACCATCATACCCGATGCGGTTAGCCCTGCAACACTAGATGATGATCGTCGTTTGTCTGTTAATAATCTCACTGTTAATGAAGGCTCGCCTTATGCTGTATTTACAGTAACAGGGGCGGCTGGTCAGTATGTGCAATTGGCATTAGCTAACGGCACAGCTAGCTCAGCAGACTATGGGTCTGGATTAGAGTATTTCAATGGCACAGCTTGGGTTGCTTACACACCAAATAGCTTGGTTCAAATCCCCAATACCGGCACTACTTTGTTGGTGCGCACAACTATCACTAATGACGCGACTCCGGATAATGGCGAGACCTTTACCTTAACCGCGACCAATGTGGGCGGCGCTTACGCCGTTGGTACTGCAACGATTTTAGACGTGGGTACTGGTGACTTATTTAGTGCAACCAATAACACTGGCCTCCCAGAGGCACCTGGCACCAGTAGTCTCCCGGCAACCTTGGATGATGACCGCTCCTTAAGCATCAACAATGTCACGGTGAATGAAGGTTCACCTTACATGGTATTTACGGTATCCGGCATCTCCAATGAAGTCGTTTCTAGTTTGACTTTGGCTAATAGCACTACCGGTTTGATTGCTAGCGGTAGCGGCGTTGATTACGGAGCATCAACAGGTACGGGTCTGGAGTATTGGGATATTACTTCTGGTGCCTGGGTTCCATACATCACAGGCTCTGTAAGCTTGGATAGCACCGGTACGCTATTAGTTCGCACACCCATTGTGAATGACACTACTTCGGATAATGGTGAAACCTTCAAGTTGGTAGCGACCAATATTAGTAATGTGGCTGTTACTGGTATTGGCACTATTTTGGATAACGGTAGCGGCACGATATTTGTGGCGGACGACCCCAATACAACAATTAATGAAGCGGCGCCAAGCTCAATCAATGGCATATTGACAGCGCCGATAGCGCCAGATCAAACGGCTGCGGTAGTAACTCCAACAGCCAGCACGCCATTACCTGATGATGATCGTCCATTAACCATCAATGATCTAACAATCAACGAGGGCTCACCTTACGCAGTATTTACTGTGGGTGGTCTTGAAGGTCAATATGTCAAACTGGCCCTTGGTGCTACTAGCACTGGTACAGATGCAACCTTAACCGGTTCAACTGCAGATATTGGTCAGGCTCTTGAATACTTTAACGGTACAGCTTGGGTTGCTTACACCCCAGGTAGTTTTGTGCAAATTCCGAGTGATGGAAATGCAACGCCAGGGCAGGCTGCTACCTTATTGGTGCGTGTTGCTGTAATTAATGATGCGCCAGCAGACAATGGTGAGACATTCACCTTAACTGCAACTAATACTGGAGCACTCGCTGCTGTTG
The DNA here is from genome assembly GCF_018882245.1 of Polynucleobacter sp. AP-Capit-er-40B-B4. Lineage (GTDB taxonomy): Bacteria > Pseudomonadota > Gammaproteobacteria > Burkholderiales > Burkholderiaceae > Polynucleobacter. The sequence goes on from NZ_JACVOV010000003.1 coordinate 5,238, forward strand.
GTACAGGAACCATTTTGGATAATGGAACTGGCAATATCTTTAGTGGTAATTCAGGTACGCCTGATGCCAATGTTCAAACATTGTCATTAGATTACGATAAAAACGATGCGCCGGCTGGTACAGATAATGCAGTGACTATCTTGGAAGATGGTAGCTACACCTTTAGTGCGGCAGACTTTGGATTTAGTGATCCACTTGATACCCCTGCAAATACGCTACAAGCGGTGATCATTACTACGCTGCCAGTTGATGGCACATTAAAGTTAAACGGTGTCGCAGTAACGGCTGGACAGGTTATTACTGCCGCTGATATTGCTAACCTCGTTTATACGCCAGTAGCCAATGCGAATGGCAGCAACTACGCTAATTTCACATTCCAGGTTATTGATGATGGCGGCACAGCTAACAATGGTCAAAATACTGATCAAAGCCCAAATACCATCACGATTAACATTACTCCGGTTAACGACATCTTCACTGATGCCCCTGAAACCGTAACAACACCAGAAGATACCGCTAAGAGCGGTAACTTGTTAACGGGAACCACCAGTGTTGATGGCCCGGTAACGGTAAGTACCTTC
>NZ_JACVOV010000003.1:5915-7373 GCF_018882245.1 Polynucleobacter sp. AP-Capit-er-40B-B4
GGTACGTATACCTATACTCCAACCGCGAACTTTAGTGGCACGGATACCTTTACCTATACGGTAACGGATGCTGCTTCTGGTGAAGTGCTCACTAAGACAGTGACGGTCACGATTACTCCGGTTAACGATACTTTTGCTGATACTAACGAAGCAGTTAGCACGCCTGAAGACACCCCAATTAGCGGCAACGTGATTGATGCTGGATTAACGTCTGGTGATGGCCCAATTACTTTGACAGGCTTCCAAGTAGCTGGCGATAGTACGGTGTACACAGATGGGCAGACCGCTACGATTACCGGTGTTGGCACCATCACAATCGGTGCAGATGGTGCTTACACCTTCACTCCGGTTGCAAACTACTATGGCACTGTTCCAACAGTGACCTATAGCTTGACTGACGATAGTGGCGCTACAGTAGGTGATACCAGCACGCTCATCATCACAGTGACTCCGGTAGTTGACTTAACTGCTGCTAATGACACTAATACCACCCCTGAAGATACGCCCGTCAATGGTACGGTTGTTGCCAATGACAGCACCACTTCAGGTGGTACCTTGGCTTATGCCAAGGCAACAGATCCTGCGCATGGCACTGTCACTGTTGCTGCCGATGGTACGTATACCTATACTCCAACCGCGAACTTTAGTGGCACGGATACCTTTACCTATACGGTAACGGATGCTGCTTCTGGTGAAGTGCTCACTAAGACAGTGACGGTCACGATTACTCCGGTTAACGATACTTTTGTTGATAGCAATGAAGTTATTGTTTCGCCACAAGGTGTTTCGATCAATAACAACGTGATTGATAGTGGATTAACTTCTGGTGATGGCCCAATTACGTTAACAAGCTTCCAAGTGGCTGGCGATAGTACGGTGTACACAGCAGGGCAGACCGCTACGATTACCGGTGTTGGCACCATCACAATCGGTGCAGATGGTGCTTATACCTTTACACCAACCGCAAGTTTCCATGGTGTCGTACCAACGGTTACTTATAGCTTGACAGACGATAGTGGCGCTACAGTAGGTGATACAAGTACACTCGATATAACGGTTTTTGCAACTACGACCGTGACGCTCAGTTCAGCGACTGCCGGTACTGCAATTTCTGAAGGCAGCAGTATTGTGTATACCGCGACGGTAGCAACTACTGTGACAGGTAGTGACATGGTTGTTACCTTGTCCAACGGTCAAATCATCACTATCCCAGTTGGCTCTACTACTGGAAACTCTTCACCGGTAGCAGTTCGCACTGATGATCCATTGGTACAAGGCATTCAGACTTTAAGTCCAGTTACCATTAGTACTGCTGTACAAACAGTCGGAGCAGTTGGTAATTTCCAGTCCATTACACCTACTGGCACCGTTGCCAACACCGTAGTGGATGATGCTGATCCAATGACCGTGATACTGAGCTCAGCAACTGCTGGCGCCGCGATCACTGAAGGTGGCAGA
>NZ_JACVOV010000003.1:7470-42508 GCF_018882245.1 Polynucleobacter sp. AP-Capit-er-40B-B4
AGCATTGTGTACACCGCGACCGTGGCTAGCGCAGTAGCTGGTAGCGACTTGGTAGTGACCTTGTCTAATGGCACCGTCATTACGATCCCAGTCGGTCAAACGACTGCGAACTCTGCGCCAGTAGCAGTGCGTACGGATGAAGGCTATATCCAAGGTACCGATACCTTGGCACCAGTCACCATTAGTGCCGCTACCCAAACCGCGAATACCACCGGTAACTTTGAAGCACTCACTACTACCGGTACCGTCAATAACACCGTAGTGGATGATGCTGATCCAATGACCGTGATACTGAGCTCAGCAACTGCTGGCGCCGCGATCACTGAAGGTGGCAGCATTGTGTACACCGCGACCGTGGCTAGCGCAGTAGCTGGTAGCGACTTGGTAGTGACCTTGTCTAATGGCACCGTCATTACGATCCCAGTCGGTCAAACGACTGCGAACTCTGCGCCAGTAGCAGTTGGAATTTATAACCCCTTAGTATCAAGCGCCAATACCTTGACTGCAGTCTCTATTAATACTGCAGTACAAACCGCCGGTAGGGTTGGAAACTATGAGGCGCTTAACCCCATAGGTTTGGTCAATAACACCATTGCGCCATCTCCATACGCATTTGTTGATACAAACGAAAGCGTAAGTACGCCTGAAGACACTTCAATCAGTGGGAACGTCATAGATACAGGTTTAACTTCTGTTAATGGCCCGATCACATTAACTGGCTTTGCGGTTGATATTAACAATGACGGTTCATTAGAAACCTTTGTTGCGGGCCATAGCGCTACTATCGCTGGTGTTGGTGCTATTACCATTAACGCGAATGGTACCTATACATTCACACCGGTTGCAAACTGGAATGGTACTGTACCAACAGTGACGTATTACTTGTCTGACAATGCTGGTGCAACTGTTGGCGATTCATCTACTTTGAGTATCGTAGTTAATCCTGTTAATGACAGCTTTATCGATGGCAATGAAAGTGTAATTACAGCTGAAGATATACCCATCAGTGGAAACATTATCGATGCCGGGTTAACTTCTGGTGACGGTCCAATTAGCGTAGCTGGCTTCATTGTTGATGGCATTGTTGATTCTAATAATCATCTTGTTACATTTAGTCCTGGCGATACAGTCAATATTTCTGGAGTAGGAACTCTTACGATTGCGGCTAATGGGTCTTATACCTTTACTCCAGCAGTAAATTGGAATGGCATCGTACCGACAGTACATTATTCGCTTGCTGATACTTATGGTGCGGAAGAGATTTCAACCTTAGACATCGTCGTCACACCAGTTAACGATCCGCCTATAGATGGCAATGAAGTTGTCGTGATTGAAAAAGATACGAGCCTAAGCGTTCCTGTAAATTCTGGTCTTTTGGCTAACGCTTCTGATGCTGATGCCGATAATCTGACTATCACTAGTTATAGCATTGCTGGTATCACTGGTGCACAAGCCGTTGGTAATCCAGTGGCGATTGCTGGCGTAGGTTTAGTCACTATCAATAGCAATGGTAGCTATAGCTTTACCCCTGAAACTGGTTATACCGGAGCTGTCCCTGTTATTACTTATACAGTCAGCGATTCTCACGGCGTTACTGATACTTCTACTTTGAGAATAACAATACCTGAAGTGCCTATTGTCGTTGTACAGGCACCTCCTATTGTCGTTCTACAAGCATCTCCTGTTGAGGGGAAACCTAAGACACCGGATATTCCACCAGCCGCTCTCACGCCAACCAAACTCATTGCCTTGCCACCATACTTGCAAAAGCCAGTTGAGCATCCACCGATTCAGATGGGTCGTTACGAGTTCAATACCGTCATATTGGATTTCAATGGAGCGCATGGCGGCATCAATCAATTTGGCTTGCCGCACGTAGATTCGACTGGTACTCGTGGTAGCTTGAGTTACTCTAACGTAACCCCATATACAAGCTACGATAGAGTGACAGATGAGGTTGAAAATGCGCAGCGCACGATCAATGCAAATGCCATTTTCTCCAAACCGAGTGATTCCGAGTTACATAACCCAGTTATGCCACCGGATGCGAAGGTAGATGCAGATGGTAAGGGCACCTATGTCTTGCCACCAGCTACTTTCGTTGGCGGCAAAGGTGATATCAAACTCACGGCCTATACCAAGGACGGTAAGCCCTTGCCAGATTGGATTAAGTTCAATCCGGTCAATGGTAAGTTTGAGATCAACATGCCGAAGGATGTAAAAGAGCCTGTAGAGGTTCAGGTAATTGGTACAGACTCTAAGGGTGATCAGGCCAAGACAAAGCTCAACATCAAGCCACCAGTAGGTAAGGTTCAAAAGGCTGCATTTATTGGTAAATCGTCACTCTCTAGCCAGATCAAATCGGCCATGACATTTGGACGGGGTTAATTGATGTCAAACTCAATAGAAGTACCGGCTCAAGTTCCAACCCCGATCCTATTGATCAATCTGGCTCAGCAAGCACGTAAAGCTGAGTCAGATAAAGCCTTACAGTTTTTACTGGTCAATCAAACGCATCAATTAGTTCCTTATCTACTCGGTGCTCTATGGATTGAAGACGAGGGAGTGGTCATACAGTCGGGAGTGTCATTTGTTGAACGAAACTCACCATACATTTCTTGGTTGAATGATGTTTGTGGGTTGTTGATCGAGCAAGAGGCTTGTGAAGTGACTCCTGAGATGCTGACAGATGCGCTTACTGAAGAGTGGGGCACCTATCTTCCTGCGCATGCGTATTGGCTGCCGATTTCTGGTGGAAAACGCAGAGCAGGATTATTGCTTGCCAGAGAATCTGAGTTCACCGAAACGGAAGTACCCTATTTAAAAGAATGGGTTGATATTTGGTCCTATTCTTGGAATCGATTAGATGCACCTACGATATATGGTGAATTAACCCGTCTGTGGATTCGGTTTTTGGAAATCACCCCAAGTTGGGATGAGATTAAAGCGTACGTCTTAGATGTGTATGCAGGCGCCAGGTTTGTCTTCGAGAACTACCGCAACAATCCAAGGCAAATCATTCTGCAAGTACGTAAGCTGTATGAAGATAGTCTTGCTTGGGTAAAAAACGCCTGGCAGTGGTTGCGCGCTCAAGGCGTGGAGGGCACACGCGAAGTAGTCATCGCAGAAGCGCAGGCAATCTGGCGCGATAAGAAGCGTCGTTACACCTGGCTAATTTGGATATTTTTATTATTTCCAGTACGCCTAACAGTATTGGTCCCTGGTGAATTAGTACCAGCAAACCCCGCAATCATTCGCGTACCGATTGAAGGGATTGTGGATGAGTTCTATGTCACTCCTAACCAAGAAGTGGTGAAGGGTCAGCCCTTATTTAATTTGGATCTCACTTCCTTGCTAAGTCGCTTGCATGTGGCAGAGCAAGAAACACAGATAGCCACACAAGAATATCGTCAAAGTTCTTTACAGGGTTTAACGGACTCCAAGAGCCGAGGTTTGCTCGTGCCGCAAGAAGGTAAGGCAGCAGAGAAAAAAATGGAAGCGGATTACGTTAAAGAACTTTTGAATAAAGCCAAAATTGATGCCCCTCGCGATGGCATTGTGTTGTTTGATGATCCATCTGAGTGGATTGGTAAACCTGTGCAGGCAGGTGAAAAAGTAATGGTAGTGGCAACGCCTGGTGATGTAGAGGTTGAGGCTTGGATTCCGGTGGGTGAAGCAATCGAATTACCTAATCAATCTAGCGTGACCCTGTATTTAAATGCCATGCCATTCTCTCCGGTCACTGGATATGTGCGATATGAGGGGCATGAGCCGATTCAAAGACCCGATGGAGGTTATGCCTATCGCGTCAGGGCTAGCTTGAGCCCGGGTGACAAAGGTCCGCGCGTTGGCTTGAAGGGAACCGCTAAGGTACACGGTCAGTTTGTGCCTCTCTCGTATTGGGTTCTGCGTCGTCCCTTGTCCACATTACGTCAATTTTTAGGTATCTAAGGTCAATGGAAGCCCGGCAAAAGCAGCGGCCGAAGCTACGCGAGGATTTAACTCTTTATCCTGGGCCGGCTGATAAAAATGGTGCGCCTACGTGGACCTTGCATGATCCCGCTCGCAATCAATACTTTCAGATTGACTGGGTCGCCTTTGAAATCATTTCTCGATTAGACCTTGAGGATGGGGAAGCGATCTGCGATCTCATTAGCCAGCAAACTACTTTGCTGGTGTCTTTGGATGATGTAGAGGCTACCCTTAAGTTCTTATCGGATAACGAACTGGTGTACCAGCACTCTCCTCAGGATGCCAGTTTGTTGTATCGAAAAAATCAAAGCCGCAATAAAAACTGGTTTGATTCATTACTGCATGGCTATTTGTTTTTCCGAGTTCCAATTTTGCGTCCTGATCGCTTGCTCGATAAACTTATGCCAAAGCTGGGCTTTCTCTTTAGTAAACGATTCTTCCAACTTACCTTACTCATCTTTGTATTGGGTTTGTGGGGTGTATTTCGCCAGTGGGATGCCTTCAGCACTACCTTGGTGGATACCTTCAGTATTGAGGGCATTCTGGGTTATGCCGGTGCCATTGCAGTAGTCAAGCTCTTGCATGAAATGGGTCATGCCATCGTCGCCAAAAAGTGCGGTTGTCGTGTTCCCACAATGGGATTGGCATTTCTGGTGATGTGGCCCGTCGCTTATACCGATGTTACTGAATCTTGGAAGCTCGATTCCCATAAGAAACGCTTGATGATTGCTAGTGCTGGCATTGCTACCGAGCTAATCATTGCTGCTTGGTCCATTTTTATGTGGAGCGTATTGCCAGAAGGTGCATTTAAGAGCCTCTTCTTTTTCCTTGGCACCACCTCCATTGCAGGAACCCTAGCAATCAATGCTAGTCCATTTATGCGTTTCGACGGCTATTTTTTGCTGTGCGATATCGTCGGTATGCCTAACCTACATAGTCGCTCATCTGCCTATGCAAGATGGTGGACCAGAGAGCAGTTGTTTGGCTTAAATGACGATTCGCCTGAACCGCTAAACGAAACACAACGTAAATTCTTCTTGATCTTCGCTTATGCCACTTGGATTTATCGATTGGTTGTTTTCTTTGGTATTGCGGTATTGGTTTATCACTATTTCTTTAAGGCCTTAGGCATTGCCATGTTCTTAGTGGAAATTTGGTTCTTTATAACCAAGCCAATCTATCAAGAGTTGCAATATTGGCGCAAGCGTTGGAAGGAGATAGGCCCGGTTGTTCGACACAAGCCAGCTTATTACATTACTCTGGTTGTCTGCGTCATTTTGCTCATTCCTTTTGATCTCACCGTCAATACCCAGGGTGTATTAAGACCACAAAAAAGCCTGAATGTATTGGCAACCCGAGCCGCACAAGTAACAAAGCTTCCACCTGAAATTGGCAGTCAAGTAGTAGAGGGTGAGCAGCTCATAGGGCTATCAGTTCCCGAACTGGAAAAGAAAATCCGTCAGCTACAAACTAAAGTCGATGTATTGAACCGTCAGTTTGGCTCCTCTGGATTTGATTTGAAAACCGTCAATCAGCAACCCATTTTTAAAGAGCAATTGATATCTGCCAAAAATGAACTAGATGGCTTACTAAAGGAGTATGAGAAGCTCAATCGTAGAGCGCCATTTTCTGGAGTGATTGCTGATATAGATCCTGATCTATTTTTAGGTGAATGGGTACCAAAATCATTTTCATTGGTAACGCTCATCACAGAAAAGGATTGGATTGTTGATTGCTATGTAGAGGAAGATGATTTACGTAGGCTGGATACTGGTAATTGGGGGCGATTTATTCCGGATGCGCCTGGTGTTCGTGGAGTTGGTCTGAGCATCATTAGCATTGACAAAGATGCCACTCGCGTCTTAGCGGAGGGCTCGCTTTCATCTCTTGCTGGTGGTGAGATATTGGTCAGGCAGCAAAACAATAAATTAATTCCTGAGCGTGCCATCTACCGAGTGCGCTTAAAGGTGGATGGGCATCCGGATAAATTATCGACGGGGTATATACGGGGCAGGGTTGTCATTCTGGCATGGCCAAAGTCAATATTGGGTGATGCCATCAGGAACGGCCTAGCGGTATTTATTCGAGAAGCAGGCTTCTAGCAAACTATCAGAAGTACGGATAGTTTTGGCTAAGACCACCAATGGCTGCTGACTTATTGACTCGGTAGTAGTATTACGCCTATGAAATATGCAAACGAAGCCTTTTTCTTAGCCTACGCCTTGATATTACTCGGCATTTTTATATCCTCAATTCCCTATCTACGAAAAAATCAGCACCTTCAGCCAAATAACTACTGGCTAATTGCACTGGCAATCAATATTGTTTCATTCGTTTTATTTGCTATTGCTTCTTTAACAAATCTCTTTTTGCTCACCCTTGCCAATACCTTATTTGTTGGCGCCTACGTGTACTTGGCTATCTTTTTTCGCTCTCTCAATCAAAAGCCCGTTGAAAAGCTGGCGCGCTTAGCCCCAATATTTATTCTATTCTTCGGAGCTATCTTTGAAGTAGTGAGACAGCTCGGCACATTTCAAAACCGCGTAACACTAGTACTAACTACTTTGGGCATCTGTTTAGTATTTGGTTTGAATGATTTAATCCAGTTGAGAAGAAGCGAAAAACGCATTCAGTTGGACTTTCTGATCACTACTGTGGCGGTCGAATTAATACTGGTATTGATTCGATTGACTGGAACATTAATGAGCGACCCTTCATCTGCTACTTCGATTTACGAGGAGCCATTGATCAATGCGGCAATAAGGGCATTTACTATTGCATTTACGGTGCTTTCTTATGTATCTATTTTGGGCTACTGGGGTGAGAAGCTCATTCTCGAGAATGCCGAACAGATGCAAGATAGCTTAAAGGTAAGCAGATTGTTAGCTGAACGCGATGCAATGATTTCTTCGCTTTTAATGGCCAACAAGTCATCTGTAACTGAGGCTATCTCCGCTTCAATTGCACATGAGCTGAACCAGCCTTTGGGCGCTTCTTTGTTAAACATTCAGTTTATGAAAATGCTCCATGACGCCAATAAATTAACTCCAGTATTAATTGGCGATTTAATTAATCAATTAGAAAGAGATGCTAAACGCGCTGGCGATATTGTCAAATCACTGCAATCAATCTTCATCAAGGACGAGGATGCCTTCGAGGTCTTTGCAACTGGCGAGGTAATTGATTCTGCGCTCGCTATTTATAAATCTGAGCTGATATCAAACAGCATACAGCTTAAATTACACCTGGATTACAGTCTTACTGTTAAGGCCCATAAGGGACAGTTTTTGCAGGTATTGCTCAATCTGATCAATAACGCCATGCAAATTTTGGGTAGCGCTAACCCAGAACGTAAGATCATTACTATCGTCGGAAGCCAGGTTGATGATCATTGCATCATTCGGGTTATGGATTCAGGGCCGGGCCTATCCAAGGATCGACGAGAGTATTTATTTGAGCTTTTTGGTAGCGATAAGCAAAGTGGAATGGGAGTTGGTTTATGGCTTTGCTCTTACATCATGAACAACTTCGGGGGAAGAATTGCTTATGAAGATAATCCCGAGGGAGGCGCAATCTTTATTGTGAGTCTTCCAAAGTATTCGCCTGAGGGCTAATTCTTAAGTAAGCCGCTTTTCCATATCATCCTATTTCGAATGTAGAGATCTAAGTTTTGTCATTATTGACATATTCTCCGATAGTTCAAAACAGATGACAGCCACTTCACCATCCAATATCAATGACTCTAAGCACGTCTATTTAATAGATGACGATGATTCAATGCGTAAGACCATTGGTAATATGCTTGAATTTCTTGACTATCAGGTTCACATATTTTCATCAGCGCTCGATTTTTTAGAAAGCTCTATTAATGGTGCGCCCGCAGTCATCATCACCGATATGCGCATGCCTGATATGAACGGGGTGGAATTACAGGCCGAGCTTATCAAGCGGGGCAGACAAATTCCTTTTATCTTTATTAGCGGGCAAAGCACCGTGCCACAAACTATATCTGCCATGAAACAAGGCGCAATCGATTTTTTGGTAAAGCCTTTTGATAGAGATCAGTTGTTATTGGCTATTGTGCGAGGATTAGAGCAGGATGCTACCAATATGCGATCCTATATTGAGCGAGCATCCTTGGAGGAGGGCTTAAAAGCCTTAGCCCCACGTGAACGAGAGGTCTTTGAGTTGCTCGCCCTTGGCTTTAATAATGCCCAGATTCAGGAAAAGCTCAAGATATCCCTTTCAACCACCAAGCAATATAAGTCGGAAGTGATGCGTAAGTTGAATTTGCGTTCATTGGCGCAGCTCCTAGCCTTAAAAAACCCGGCCGCTTAGGCAGCTTGAGCTGCCCAACTATGAGGCTTACGTTCGATCGTAGGATATTCATTTTTTGAAATTGCTAGTTTAATGAGCCCTCGTTTGCAGAGAGAGCATAGATGTCACAGTTCATTTTATTGGTTGCGCTAGACCTAGGATAGGTAGTAAATGAGACCTATCAAAATTTTAGTAACCAACCAAAAGGGCGGTGTTGGTAAATCGACGATTTCAGCAAACCTCGCTGGATATCTCAATATCGATAAAAACCACAGCATCTCATTGATTGACTTTGACAAGCAGGCCTCATCGACTGGTATTGCTCGCAAAACCCCTGGTGGAAATATTCAGACTTATAAAGCAGGCCTAACCTACGAGCAAAGTTCTGGCCTCACTATGTTGGATGCCAAAACAACCCTCAGAAATTATTCCAAAGATGCTGACATCACCATTGCCGACTTAACGTGGACCTATGGCATGTCTTACGATTTTATGAATGAGTTTGATGTCATCATTGTCCCAAGCTCTTTAAGTCAAATCGAAACAGCGAGCACTGAGATATTCATTCTTGAATATATTCAAAACAACTCCGCAAAAATTAACGCCAAAGAGCAGGTAATCCTAGTTGCTCCAAGCCGCATAGAGCCTGGGCAGGAGTCAGAAATTCAGTTTAATGGTTTAGGCTTTTTAAGTATGTGCTTTGTTACGCCGCCAATTTATCGTATTCCTGATATCAATAAGCATTTACATATTTCCTATTTTTTCCAATCACAGCAAGAGGCAATTGCCAATAATTTCTGTGAGTTTGGCAGTTTTGTATATAGAAAACTTAAAGAGAAAATGGAATCACCAATTCCAGCGCGATTGACTGCTCCAGCATTTTCTATTCGTAATACAAGTTATGTTGGCTCCCCTCAATATCTGAAGGCCGGCGCTCTAAGAGAGCCCCCTGCAAAAAATGAAGTTCGCCACAAGGCTGCTGAAAAAGAATCTTTTTTAGATTTTATTCCTGCGTTTTTGCGTAGAAAGTAACTCTAGTCTCCATCTGCCCTGTTGATTTGTGCTCGCGGACTTCATTCAATACCGATTTGATAGTCGCTAAATGCATGCCCATGCGAATATAGATTTTGAACGTCTTAATTAATTACTAAGCCAGACTGGTATTAGCTCAAGGGGTAATACTCTTATCGTATTCAATATGACAAAATCGACAGGAGAAATCGTTGCGGCTTAATTAAAAGCGCATGATTATTTTTACCAACTATTTAAATGTGAGAATCTTCAGTGGCCGAAAGTAACCAGCAGGGCTGCCTATTTGTAGGCGAGGGAGTTGTTCTTAAAGGAAATTTTGATGTTCCTGATATTGCTTCTATTTCTGGAACCATCGAAGGCGAGCTTTCTGCTAAGCAAGTCATCGTCGAATCCACTGGCACGATTCGTGGAAAAGTGACCGGTGAGATGATTGATATACGCGGTGAAGTGGTTGAGTATCTATCCTCCACTCAGTCCTTAATTATTCGATCCTCCGGTAAGGTTAGCGGTGCAATTCATTACGCGGAACTAGAAATCGAAAAGGGCGGCCATATCCATGGCGATTTGCACATTGTTGGCTCAAACCGTAGTTAATTGAGATATTTTTATGTTTTCAAAAAAACCACCAGTTGAAACAGAAGAAATAATTGAAGAGCAAGTCGCGGTAGAAGTTGAGGCTGAAGAGACAATGGCCTCAAGCGGCGATTCTCCAGCTCCAGCACCACGCATTCTCACAAAACCTTCCATTATTAGCGAAGGTTTTGAGTTTGTTGGCACCATCACCTCTGAAGGCACCTTAAATATTGCGGGTGTAGTTAAGGGAAAAATTACTGCTAGATCGGTTTTGGTGGATGTAGAGGGACAGGTCGAAGGTGAACTCAACGCAGACTCTCTGATGGTTAAGGGTAAGGTTGTTGGTGAAGTTCAGTGCCAAGACTTAAATGTAGGCCCGCGCGCCTATGTTGATGGCAGCATTACCTATCAAAATATTCACATTCAACGTGGCGGCAGAGTTGCCGGTAAGTTTATTAAGAACTAATCGTTCTTATCAAACATGTTTTTCAAAAAAAAGAGTGCGGTACCTACACTTCAGTTAACGGTTGAATCTTTTGATACCGTTATCGGTAAGTCAACCACAATTCATGGACGAGTAGTTGCTGATACAGGCCTCAGAATCGATGGCACAGTGATTGGCGATATTGAGGCTCATCATGCTGGCGGCATTAGCATTGCTCTTGGTAGGACCGGGAGAGTCCTTGGCGATATTCATGCCGATCGAATTCTTATCGCAGGTCAGGTTGATGGTAATATCTACGCTTCGGAGCGAGTTGAGTTGCATGCCGGTGCCAAGGTCAATGGCGATGTGACGTATGATCAACTGGGAATTGAAGAGGGGGCCACTATTAGTGGTCTGATGATCTCTAAATCAGGTCAGGAGCCTATCGGCCCGCACGAGCCTAGTATGCTCGTCAGCAACTCTTTATTTGACACTAAAGGTAAATAAAGAATTTATCTTTCGGTTTTGTGTATGTCTTGGCTAGCTAATACCTGCATTGGATTGATGAGTGAGCCATTAAAGCTAACCTCGTAATGCAGATGGGGTCCGGTAGATCTTCCGGTGTTGCCTACTTCAGCAATCGCTTGTCCACGCGTTACAGCTTGCCCTTGTGTTACAAAAATCTTACGTGCATGAGCGTACTTGGTAATGAAGCCATCAGTATGTTTAATCTCAATAAACTGACCATAAGCATGGTCAGTTTCTGCGCGTACTACTACGCCATTACCAGTAGCCAAAATAGGGGTACCCGGAGGAGCAGAAAAATCAATTCCTGGATGTTGTGCCATCTGCTTAGTAATGGGATCAATACGTGATCCATAGTTACTAGAAAGGCCAATGCGATTAGCAATAGGTGCAGCAGTCGGTAATTGGCTTAACCATTGATATTGGCGCTGCCATTTTTTTTCTAATTTGTTAGCTGCTTCAATTAAAGATTGTCCGCGATCAAGTGTGTAAGCAAAATCGTTTGTAAGTCCTCTGGAGGATTGGGGGCTAAACTGCAGCGGAAGATAGGGGCCACCTTTACCGCTATCTTCATTTAACTTATGCTTCAGAGGTGTTGGTGTTGCTAGTTCAGTAAAGCGTTCTTTTAGTGATTGCAGTTTATTTATTTGATCACTTGCCTGTGTTAATTGTGTTTGCAATTGCTCAAGATGCGCGCGATAACCGGATTCGATCTCTTCTTTTTCTTGCAGGGTGATTACTCCACCCATTTCACGTGCAAGATCAGGTTTAAATTGCACCGCAAATCGAAAGCCTAAAAAGTGAATGGCGGCACCCAGCAAAACAAATATCAAACAGGAAATTGCTATCACCTTGGCAATGCCTTTACTGGTGATATTGATTCTCTTAATTTCTGAGGTTGATCCAGGAATCCAAATAATCTGCATAGTTGGTATAAAGCCTTTACAGCAACGCTTAACTTATTGAGAGGACACTATTTTAAAGGCTTTACCCCTCTCAAGATCCGCTACAGATAAATTAAATCGATGGGCATTAGCCCTATAGGTAATAAAATTGGTATTTAATGTCTATGATCCATTTTTAATCTTTTCCCAGCTCTCAGAAAATGCTTGATTATTTTGTTCAATCGCGTGCTCTTCATTGCGCGCTATTAAAAGGCCATTAATTTTGGCGCCATGTTCTATGCTAATTTGGTTGTAGGTAACATCTCCTCGAACCTCTGAGCCTTCATGTAGGGTGACTTTATCTCGAGCGTAGATATTGCCTTCAACCAGTCCAGCTACTAGAACGCGTTGCGCAAAAATATCCCCATGAATGACTCCCGTCCTGCCAAGGGCAATGCTTGAGTTGGCATCTGCTGGCGATTCGACGTTACCAATAATCTTGCCATCAATCCGTAGGCTGCCCGTTGAGACAATCCGACCATGAATTTCAGTGGGATTACCAATGAAGGTATCAAAGTGTTCAATACTTGGCGTGCAAAAGGGGAGCTCCCGTTGTTTTTTAAATGAACCCATATAAAAGCTATCTCCGTTGTAATGATCTAATTATTTGTAGTCACGCAGGTTAGTCTGTGTTCCTAGAACAAACAATTAGCTTTGAGGGGATTTGCGCAAAGGGTAATAAGGTGGCGTTGCTTAGTCTTTCATTCATTTCTAGGGCCCATTGAATGCGCCATGAATCTTAGGGGATCTCAGGTTAATCGCTCATTGACCAATTAACTTGGTAAGCTTTTTCATGTGGCTGGTTTTTTTTGAGATCCTTAACTTAACCCTCAATCAGCAACAAGCAATTTATGGCTGTTTTGGCAAAGATGGCTATGACTCAACGGCTGGCTATTTGCTAGCTGCGGACTAAAAAAAGGGGGAGAGGCAATCCTAAACCCAATGCCACGTACATGAATTTCCCATAACTCCGCCACGTCTCAAAAACGCGCTATATAGAGTGCTTTATTGATTGATTGCTATGGTTCTAAAAAGAGATCATTTCAAGGCCGACCTCTATATAAGTGGTTAGTCTTGTTATTGAGTTAAGACATGGGGGGGTAATTTGGGCTTGCCATATATATATACATATATATATAGTGTTGCCAAAAGCCCTCACTTTAGGGCTTATCTTGGTTAAGTTAACCCTGGGGTGAATATTCAAAACCGAGGCTTTACTTTACCTTTGCGTGGTTATGTAAAGGAGAGTCTCATGTTTAACATTGATAACTTGACCGTGGTTTATCTCGTGGGCTTGGTCAGCCTGTCTTATGGAATAGTCCAAGCCTTAACGCTGCGGGATGAATTTCACAGCAGCCGTATTTGGGCATTGGCACAAATTCTGATTGGTCTTGGTTTTATTGGCCTTGTCTACTTTGGTAAAGACCCCTTAACTAAGGCATGGATTGGTTGTTACGCAGTTTTGGTTCTAGGGTCATTAACTCAGTTAACAGCAATTGCCCGTTTTGGTCAAAATACCATTCCGAAGATCCCGGCAATTTGCTGCTTATTGGCGTTGACGTTTGTAGTCTTCTTATTTGAGTCTACCCGTCAGTTGGGTGCACCGCTATCTAGTCTTGAAACTTTCCTATTTGCTCCTTTGGCAGCCATCTATATTTATACGGCTTGGTTTTCAGGGAAGATGGGAAAGATTTCTAATTCCATTTACTTGAAACTGAGCTCGGCTGCTTTTTGGCTTTATGCGGCATTAATGGTCTTAACCCTATTATTGAGCTTGTTTGGTTTGGGAAAAGGTCTTATCGAAATCAGTTCCTTTGAAATTAGCGTATTGGCTTTGTCATCCTTAATCCTTTCTTTGATGACAAATTATCTGTGGAGCGTCCAGGCATCTGAATTAAGTGAAACCGATATTAAGCTGGTTAACTTTGGCATTGCTTTAGAGGCAAAGAAAAACGCAGTTCCAGTCTTTGTTACTAGTCCAAGCAAAAGAGGGCAGTCTAAGCAACCTAAGGCTGATTCCAAAGCGGTAAAGACTGAAGTAAAAAAAGACACTATATATAGTAGCAATAATGCAGAAAAAGTAGCTAAGCCAGAAAAGGCAGTCAAGGCCCCTTCTGCAAAACAACCTGAAGCAAATCTAGATGAGTTAAGCGTTGCCCAACAAGAAGCTTTGATGGCTCAGTTAACTGACCGCGAAAAAGAGGTATTTTTATTGGCTGCCGAAGGTATGAAGAATAGTCAAATTGCTCAGGCGCTAGATTCTTCTGAATCTTCAATCAAGGTTCATCGCTCTAGATTGGTATCTAAGCTCAATATGAGCAATATTGAAAACCTAGCCAAGCTTAAGAAAAGCCTAGGATTGGTTGCCGTTACTGCTGCTGCAGCTGCACCTTTAGTTGAACCAGTGGTTGAAACTCCTGCAGAGTCCAATCCAGCTCCTAATGAGTCATTGTTTACCAATAACAATACTCCAACACAAGGCGCTTAACTAATCATATGCATAAAAGGTTAAGTTAGAAATGAATTGAACTCACTTAAGTATTTTTTGTGTGCAACTTAACCAC
Organism: Polynucleobacter sp. AP-Capit-er-40B-B4; assembly: GCF_018882245.1. Lineage (GTDB taxonomy): Bacteria > Pseudomonadota > Gammaproteobacteria > Burkholderiales > Burkholderiaceae > Polynucleobacter. The sequence continues at coordinate 21,822 of NZ_JACVOV010000003.1, forward strand.
TACTTAACCAAAAAATAGTTTCAATTTTTAGTTTTTCTTCAAACGCCTCGCAGAAAATTTTGTGAGGCGTTTTTTCTTTGATAAAAAAAATGAGAAAAAAATTATCAAAATGAACTGAAAAATATTTCTACACAGGTTATTGACTAGTTAGCTCATCAGCCAATTCACTTTAAATTTCATTTTTGACACAATCGCGGCATTGGCATTTGAAATTTAGAATTTTGGCAAAAAATTTGAATAAAAGGTCGCTCCTTTCTTCGAAATCTTCTCTTGGTTTGACTGCAAAAGTCTCGTTTTGTGCGCGCACAACTTCTGTGTTGCTCACACTCGCTGCGCTTGGTCACAGCCATTTGATTCATGCCCAGAATGCAGTGAATGCATTGCCTACCGGAGGTAGAGTTGCAGCGGGTCAAGCAGTGATCACGCAAACTTCAAATGCGACAAGCGCGCAAATGAACATCAATCAAAGCTCGCAGCGTGCTGTCATCAATTGGGATAGCTTTAACGTAGGCAAAAATGCCGCAGTCAATTTCAATCAACCTAACGCAAATGCAGTCACGCTCAATCGGGTTACCGGTGCAAGCGCTTCAATGATTGATGGTGCAGTCAGGGCTAACGGGCAAGTGATTTTTGTCAATCCAAACGGCGTGACCTTTGGCAGAGGCGCTGAGGTCAACGCTGCTGCCGTTGTAGCAACGACAATGAACATTGCCGATAAAGACTTTATGGACGGCAAGTCAACGTTTAAGGGCAATGGTCAAGGCGCTGTAATCAATCAGGGCAAGATTGTTGCTAATGATCCCAATGGCTTTATTGCATTACTGGCGCCAGAAGTGCGCAATGAAGGTTTTGTTTTAGCGCACAAGGGCCCAGGTAATGCTGTTGTGATGGCAGCTGGTGAGCAAATTACCCTCAATTTCCAAGGCAATCAACTGGTAGGCGTCAAAGTGGACGTTGGCGTATATAACGGATTAATTGAAAATAAACGCGTCGTTGAGGTCAATGGCGGTTTAGTAGTGGTTGCCGCGGGTTCTGCCAATAAGTTAATGGCATCGGTTATTAAAAACACCGGACGCATCTCTGCAGGCTCTGCCGTCAACAATGGCGGTGTTATTGAACTGGTTGCAGCCAATGTGACCCAAGCCGGTACCGTATCTGCTAATGCCAAGGCAGCAGGCACTCAAGGTGGCTTAATCAATATCGTTGGTGAAAACATTACCTTGACTGCCAATTCGAAGACCGTTGCTACTGGCGCTGCCGGCGGCGGTCAGGTTAACGTTGGTTTGGGTGCTACTTCAGTAAGCGCTGCCAGCGTGGTTAACCATGCAAATGTAGCTACCGCTTCACAACTTAACCAGTCTGCTCGAGCGGCATCGGTTAACTTAACTACATCCAGTAATGCGCTTGCTAAGCAGGAGATGGTTAAGCAGGCATCACAATTGGCATCAAACAATGGGCAGATGGCTAAAACGGTCACGATCGAAGCGGGTGCCAAGGTGGATGTATCAGCTACTCAATCTGGAGATGGTGGCAGCATCGCAATCTGGTCACAAGTTAAAACGATCGTTGCTGGCACATTAAAAGCCACTGGCGGCATCTTGGGTGGTAACGGTGGATTTATTGAGACCAGCTCTAAAGGCAACGTAACTTTGGCTCCAGCTTTAGTGGTCGATACTAGTGCGGCAAAAGGTAAGCCTGGTTTATGGTTCTTGGACCCAATTGATTTGATTATTGATAGCACTGCTGCTGGGCTCATCTCTAGTGCCTTAACAAATAACAACGTGAGCATTGCGGTGAATGGAAATGTTTGTCCCTCTATTGGTGCATGCACACAAAATGGTTCAGGTAGCCTGACTATCGCTAATGGTGCGGATATTCTCAAGCAGGGTACAAGTCTGACTACTTTGACCTTAACTTCATCCGGCATCTTTAATCTCAATGCCAATATTGCCGGTGAAAACCTCAACGTCATTATCAGTTCTTCAATCGCCTACCTTAATGTGGGAACCACGATTGCCGCGAAAGAGGTCACCGTAGTTGCTCAGGCAATTTATGCCAATGGCTCAATTTTGACCCAGGGGTCCGACCCCTTAGGCGGCGCAATTAATTTATTGGCGCAGGCAATTTGGGTATCAGGCAGCTTAAATTCTTCTGCCCAAACCCCAGTGAATTCCACCAATAGTTCGACTAATACTGGCAGCAATTCATCGACCACAACCGGTGGATTAACCCCTGTTGTCAGACCAAATTCAGTCGTCAGCCTCAATAGTCTGATCTCAGCAAACGGACTTTCTGGTAACTCTTTGGATCAGGTTTACTCCTCTGTGGCAGCAAATGACCCAGCGATTCAGACTCAAGTTCTGGGTCAAGCCAGCTCAAATGTCATCCGTCTCATTGCATCCCAAGACCTCACTTTGGCATCTGGTGCTCAATTATTAGCCAATGGAACCACGGGTAATGCCGGTGGCCAAATCTACTTATCGGCTCCAAACGCAGACCTTCAGTCCGGCAGTCTCATCCAGGCAAATGGCAATAATGGCCCCGGTGGTTTGGTGTCAGTTTCCGGTAAAGCAATCTCAGTAGCAGGCAATATTGCAGCAAATGGTGAGCAGGGTGGTCGGGTTAATATCGTTTCCCAAGATGGAAACGTCCGCATCCAAAATGCCCTCATTCAGACAAACGGTAGTGCAGGACGCGGTGGCAGTATCGCGATATCCGCAGCCAACGACACCTCCATTTTGGGATCTACCATTGCATCCCAAGGCGCCAACCAAGGCGGCCAAATTTTGATTGGTAACGATGCCAATCACAAAGTCAGCAACCTGACAGTACCTTTCTCAGTAACAACAACCATTGATGCTAATACCCTCATCAGCACGAAATCAATTTCAACTGATGGCACAGGCGGCTTCATTGAAACCTCTGGAAATACCCTCCATCTTTTAGGAAGCATTAATGCGGGTAGAGGTGGAATGTGGCTGCTAGATCCAACCAACGTGACCATTACCGCAGCAACATCTACCGGTGGTGTCGCAGCAACAACCACTAACTCTGCGGCAAACTTAACAGCCGCACAAGGTCAAGCAGCAGCCTCTACCTTCAATACCGCCGATATTCAGAATGCAATTAACGCTGGAACAAGCGTAACCATCACAGCCTCAGGGACTATCACACAAACAACGGCATTAGTTTTTAACATCACAGGCGCGAACTTAACGCCAACGCTGACCTTAAATAACACGAGTGGATCTAAGCAATCTATTACGTTGATCTCAATGACAGACAGCTCAACCGGCGCTGGATCCAAGGTCAGCTTGAGCGCTATTTCCGCCGGTGGGACTATTGCTGTTAATGGCGTTATCAATCTCAAGGGCGCCATTACCCTAGATAATACTTATGGTGCCGCATCCGGACCGCCTGCATCAGGCTATATCACAGTAGGTAATGTCACAACTCTTGCTACGACTACTGGAGCTGGGGTTAACATCACTTCAGCTTTGACATCTGGTGGGCTCATCGTAGTTAAGGGTGTTGCAACTGGCGCTACGAGTGGTAATGCTGGTGTGATTTTGAACGCCGCTATCTCGGGTAGTGGTGGCGTCAGTATTATGGGTATCGCTGGCGGTGCTAATGGTGCAGTAGTTCTCTCTGCGACTACTGGAAGCATTACCTCTAGCGCTGGAAATATCTCTCTAGATGCAACTACCTTAGGCGCGGCCAACCTCGCGTTTAATGGCACAACGGCCACAACAATTTCCGCAACTGCAGGTTCGGTTTCCATTGTGGGTAGATCTGTTGGTGGAACTGCTGTCAATCAAGCTGGCGCAATTACTGGGAAATCAATCGACATTACTGGTATCGCAACAGGCGCACCAACCACAAACGTTTCTTTGGGTGCGATGACGATTGTTGCGGGCGGTAGCAACATCTCCGTTACCGCAAGCAGTGGAACTGCTGGTGCAAATACGGGCATTTATCAAATTGGCACTATCACTGATAACGCAGTAGGCTCAAGCATTAGCTTTACCTCGAATAATCTCATCAATCAAACTGGTGCGATTGCGTTGGTGGCTAACACCGGTACGACTGAAGCTAATGTTATTTTCGACGCAACGACTGGTACCAAGACATCAAACATCACAACAGGTAACATCACGGTTGCCGCTGGTACCAATACCTCAGCAATTAACTACATCGTTAAGTCTGCTGGTTCGGCGATTAATCCTGGCTCAATTGGCTCCACTACCGTTGCCTTGCCAGGCTACGTGCTTTTAGATAATACGTATGGTGCCGCCTCTGGATCACCAGCATCTGGCTATATCACCACCAGCAATGCGGCAACTCTGGCTACGGCCTCTACGGCTCTAACAATTAATGGCGCTATTTATGCTGCTGGAAACATTACGGCCAACGGTATATCAAATTCAGCAGGTGTAACGATTTATGGAATTGACTACTCGGTCGCCATTCTTTCGAAAAATGGTGACGTCTCTTTAAATGGCGTGTCAACCGCAGCTCGCGCCGTCTATAACAGTATTGCTTCAACGATTACCGGCAATAACATTACGATCATCGGGACCACGAGTGCTCTTGGGTTCTATGCGGCGCAAATTAATTCACTAAGCATTAACAGTACTTTTGTTGGCGGGGATATTTCAGTAACAGGAAATGTTCTGGGTGCTACTGCGGCGGCCTATGGAATCTACCAAGCCGGCAATATCACTGGAGCCAATGGATCCAATATTAGCTTTATCTCGAACACCACGATTAGTCAAACTGGCGTGATTATCTTGGCTGCTAATACAAGCAGTACAGCAGCGAATATTACTTACGATACAACTACTGGTAATAAGCTCTCCACGATCACCCCTGGCACCTTAACAATCGCTACTGGCTCAACCTCGGCAATTAATTACATTGTTAAATCTTCTGGTGCATTTATTAATCCTGCAGCCATTGGCACTAGTACGAATAATTTGCCAGGCTATGTACTTTTAGATAACACTTATGGGTGCACTCCTGCGGGTTGTACTCCGGTAACTGGCTTTATCAATACTACCGCCGGTAATTTGGCTTCTTTGGCAACGACGTCCACTGGTGTGACCCTTAATGCTGCAATTTATGCCGCTGGTAACATCACTGTGAATGCTGTTAGTACTGCGGTTGGTATTGACTACTCCGTGGCCATCTCTTCAAAAAATGGTGACGTCAGTCTCAATGGCAGCTCTACAGCCAATCGCGCTGTCTATAACAGCATCGCCTCTACTATTACCGCCAACAATATTGCGATTGTTGGAACTACAAGCGCCCTTGGTTATTGGACATCACAAATTGGTGCTTTAACTATCAATAGCACTGCTATTGGTGGCAGTATCTCTATTACCGGTAATGTCCTTGGTACTACCGCTGCGGCCTATGGCATTTACCAGGCCGGTGCCATTACAGGGGCGAGTGGTTCGAATATGAGTTTTATCTCGAATAAGAGAATCGATCAAAACGGAATCATTACCCTAGCAATCAATACTAGCGGTACAGCAGCAAATATCACCTACAACACGACTACTGGAAATAGCACTTCAACAATTAATACCGGAGTAATTAGTCTGGCTGCTGGATCAACCGCCGGCATTAATTATTCAGTACTGTCCGCAGGTTCTGCAATCACGATTGGTGGGGCAGTAGTAGTTCCTGGCGCCATTACCCTAGCCAATACTTTTGGCTGCTCTGCTGCGGACTGCACTCCATTTTCTGGTTATCTCAATAAGGATTTAACGAGCTGGACCACTCTGGTTACAGCCAGCAATGGTGTTACTGTCAGTGCTGCTCTTAGTGGGACCGCCATTACGATTAATGGTATTAGCTCAAGCGGAAGATCGGTTTTATTGGGTGCTAATTTAACGGCAACCTCTGGCAATATCAATATCCTTGGAACATCCAATACTGGGCCTCGATCGGTTACCAATCATGATGGTGCAGCATGGCTAACATCTTCAATTACTGCCAATAGTGGAGCTGTCAATATCACCGGTATTTCTACGACAACTGGTGATGGTGTTCTCCTAGGTCCTAATACCTCGATTAGTGCCAAGTCAATTACCGTTATTGGATCTGAGGTTGGTGGAGCCTACGCTGTTTATTTAGACGCCCTAACCATTGTGGCGGGCGGCACCAATATCAACATTACCGGTACGGTAGCAGTGAATACCCATACCGGAATTTATCAAGCGGGCGCTATTGCAGATAATGCTGCAGGATCAAATATTAGTTTCATTACTAATGGCAAGATTAATCAATTGGGTGCGATTGCTTTAGTTGCCAATACCACCTCCACCGCGGTGAGTGTGACCTATAACACCACCAGCGGTACAAAAGACTCTAGCGTTGTGTCGGGCGCCCTGACAATTGCGGCTGGAGCGAATGCCTCACCGATCAACTACATCATTAAAACTGCCGGAGCAGCAATCAATCCTGCTGCGATTGGTACTAGTACTGTCAACTTACCGGGGTATGTGCTGCTCGATAACACCTATGGCTGTGCTGGAGCAGGGTGTACGCCTGTAACTGGTTTTATCAACACCTCATCTGCCAATCTGCTGGCGTTGGCAACTGCTTCCACGGGTGTCACCATTAATGGTGCTGTTTATGCAACTGGCAATATCACGGTAAATGGCGTTGCTAGCGCACAGAATGGTATTGATTATTCAGTTGCCATTACCTCAACGGGCGGTAGTGTCATTCTCAATGGTGGCACAACCACTCTACGTGGCGTCTATAACAGCGTAGCCTCTACGATTACCGCCAATAACATCACCATCATCGGTACCTCTTCTGGTAATCCTAGTTGGGATGTACAAATTGGTGCGCTCACTATTAACAGTGCCTCGATTGGTGGCAGCATTACCGTCACAGGTAATTACATTGGAACTCCTGGAGCCCTTGGTGGCATTTACCAAATCGGTACGATTACTGGCGCCAGCGGTTCGAACATCAGCTTTATCTCGAACAACAATATTCAGCAAAATGGCGCGATTGTATTGGCGCTCAATACTAGTGGTGCCGCTGCTAATATTACTTACGATGTGACTACTGGTAATAAGACATCGAGCATCCTAGCTGGTGCTCTGACGATTGCGACAGGTACAAATACTTCGCCGATTAACTACATCATTAAATCGGCTGGTTCAGCAATTAACCCTGCTGCGATTGGTACTAGTACCGTCAACTTACCGGGATATGTGCTTCTCGATAACACGTATGGTTGTGCTGGAGTAGGGTGTACTCCAATGCCGGGCTTTATCAACACCACAAGCGCCAATCTAGTGGCCTTGGCAACGACCTCTGTTGGTGTGACGATTAATAATCCGATATACGCTAACGGCAATGTCACTGTCAATGCAATCAGTACGAGTAATGCGCTTGATTACTCATACGGCATTACTTCCAAAAATGGCGATGTCATTCTCAATGGCGGCACAACCACTATTCGTGGCGTCTATAACAGCGTAGCTTCTACAATTACCGCCAATAACATCACCATCATCGGTACCTCTTCTGGTAATCCTAGTTGGGATGTACAAATTGGTGCGCTCACTATTAACAGTGCCTCGATTGGTGGCAGCATTACCGTCACAGGTAATTACATTGGAACTCCTGGAGCCCTTGGTGGCATTTACCAAATCGGTACGATTACTGGCGCCAGCGGTTCGAACATCAGCTTTATCTCGAACAACAATATTCAGCAAAATGGCGCGATTGTATTGGCGCTCAATACTAGTGGTGCCGCTGCTAATATTACTTACGATGTGACTACTGGTAATAAGACATCGAGCATCCTAGCTGGTGCTCTGACGATTGCGACAGGTACAAATACTTCGCCGATTAACTACATCATTAAATCGGCTGGTTCAGCAATTAACCCTGCTGCGATTGGTACTAGTACGCTTGCATTGCCTGGTTACGTTCTGATTGACAACACTTATGGCTGCACGGCATCAACGCCAGCTTGTACACCGGTATCCGGTTTTATCAATACTGCGATACCCAATTTAAGCACTCTTGCAACCGCTTCAGTGGGTATAACGATTAATAATGCAATTTATGCCAGCGGCAACATTACCGTCAATGGTGTGACTGGCGGAGCCGGCAACACCGGTATCGATTACTCTGTCGCAATCACCTCAAGTGGTGGCAATGTGATTTTGAATGGTGGGACAACGGATGGGCGAGGTGTTTATAACAGCCTAGCTTCAATCATTACTGCCAATAACATCACTATCACTGGCACTTCAACACTGGCAGCAGTTTGGGATGTGCAGATTGGTGGTTTAACAATCAATAGTGGTGCAATCGGCGGCGGCATTACAGTTACCGGAAATGTTCTCGGGCTTCCTGGGGCTGCAGGTGGTATCTACCAAATTGGGACGATTACTGGCGCTAATGGCTCAAGCATTCGATTTATTTCCAATAATGATATTGACCAAAATGGTGCAATTAATTTATTGGCCAATACCAGCGGTGTAATTGCAAGCATCATCTTCGATACGACAACAGGTAACAATATTTCTAAGGTTAGCTCTGGAGTTGTCTCTATCGGCACCGGCACTTCCACGGCCGCCATTAATTACCTCGTCAAGACCAACGGCGCCATCATCTCTGTACCAGCAATTACTGTCCCGGGTTATATCTTGTTGGATGACACTTGCTTAGGTTGCACTACAGTAGCAAGCACATCAACCGCTGCCGCCAACGGTGCTGCCATCTCTATTACTGGCGCACTCTCTGCAGGATCATTGGCGGGTTCAACAGGCGTGACGATTAATGCTGTCGCTAACGGCACCGGTATCGGCTTTACGCAAGGCGCCAATGCGATCAGCTCAGCTGCGGGTGGTGTGACGATTACCGTCAATGGCCAAACGGGTACGGGTTATTCAAGTGCACTTGGTAATATCACTGCAACTGGTCAGGCGATCACCATTACAACGACTACCACGACCGCAGCGGGTATTAATGACACCGGTACCATTAACGGTGGGGTGGTCACTTTAACTGCTACACAGTCGATATCAACAGCTACGGCAACACCAATTACCGCAACCGGTCTGATTACTGCAAACTCTCTGACGGTAAGCGGTACTGGTGGTGCTGCGACGACGATCGTATCTTTAGGTGCAATTACGATTAATGCTGGCGGTGGCAATATCACGGTAACTGCAAATGATGTAGCTGCAGGAACCAACACCGGAATTACGCAAACTGGCACGATCACTGATAACGCTGTGGGTTCGAATATCAGCTTTATCTCGAATAATGACATCAATCAAAATGGCGCTATCACCTTAGTTGCCAATACAGGTACTACCACCGCCAATATCATTTACGACACAACAGCGGGTAACAGCACTTCCACCATCGGTACTGGCGCCGTCACTATTGGTGCTGGCACCTCTACCTCTGCCATCAATTACCTCGTCAAGACCAATGGTGGCACCATCTCTGTGCCAGCAATTAGCGTGCCCGGTTATATCCTCTTGGATAACACTTGTTTAGGATGTACAACTGCGGCAACAACATCAACTGCTGCTGCTAACGGCGCCGTAGTAACAATTACTGGTGCTTTATCTGCAGGATCCTTAGCGGGTTCAACTGGTGTCACGATTAATGCGGTAGCTAACGGATCGGGCATTGGCTTTACCCAGGGTGCTAATGCAATTAGCTCATTGGCTGGTGGCATAACGATTACGGTGAACGGTCAAACGGGTACGGCTTACTCCAGCACTGGCAATATCACGGCAATTGGTCAAGCAATCACGATTACCACGGCTACCACGAATGTCACCACTACATCAGCGGGTGCTGGCATTAACGATACCGGCACAATTACTGGTGGGGTAGTAAGCTTAACGAGCACGCTAAACACTGCCACTGCAACTACTACACCGATTACTGCAACTGGCCTCATCACTGCAAACTCTCTGACAGTGACCGGAACGGGTGGAGCATCAGCCACCATCGTCTCTTTAGGCGCAATCACTATTAATGCTGGCGGCGGTAATATCACTGTGACAGCCAATGATGCTGCTCCAGGAGCCAATACCGGAATTACGCAAACCGGCGCGATTACCGATAACGCTGTGGGCTCAAGCATCAGCTTCATCTCAAACAATAAGATTAACCAGACCGGAGCGATTGCATTGGTGGCCAATACCAATATTGCTCCAGCAAATATTATTTACAACACGACTACCGGCTCAAATGCATCCGCGATTACTGCTGGCGCACTATCCGTAACTGGAACTTCCACTGCCACCATCAATTACCTCGTCAAGACCAATGGCGCCATCATCTCCGTGCCAGCAATTACTGTTCCTGGCTACATCGTTTTGGACAACACTTGTTTAGGTTGCTCAACGGCAGCAACCACATCGACTGCAGCTGCTAACGGCGCCGCAGTAACAATTACTGGTGCACTCTCTGCAGGCTCATATGCAGGTTCAACTGGTGTCACGATTAATGCGGTAGCTAATGGATCAGGCATTGGCTTTACCCAGGGTGCTAATGCAATTAGCTCATTGGCTGGTGGCGTAACGATTGCGGTGAACGGTCAAACGGGTGCGGGTTACTCAAGCAGTGGTGCAATTACAGCTGTGGGTCAAGCAATTACGATTAGCTCCAGAACGACTTCAGGCGGAAATGGTATCTACAATACCGGCGCTATTACTGGTGGGGCAGTGACTCTTACAAGCGTGAAAGTTTCTGCAACAGCCACAATGGCGCATATTGTTTCCACTGGGTTGATCACTGCAAATAGTTTGGTGGTGAGCAGTAGCGGCGGCTTATCGGCCACCTTAGTCTCTCTAGGTGCGATCACTATTAATGTAGGCGGTGGCAATATTTTTGTTACTGCAATGGCTGATACTGCTACTGCTGGTACCGATGTCGGTATCTATCAAAGCGGGGCGATTACCGATAACGCTGCGGGTTCCAATATTAGCTTTATCACCAATAATGTCATTAACCAGGTTGGCGCAATTACGGTAGTTTCAAGTGCTGGGGCGCCGGCAGCTAATGTCACCTATGACACTACTAGTGGTACTAAAGCGGCGAATATTTCTGGTGGAGCATTAACCATTGCTGGTACAGGTTCCATCATCAATTACATTGCTAAGTCTGCTGGCTCTGTAATTTGGACTCCAGCCATTGGAATAGGCACAGCCCCATTACCAGGTTATGTCAGCTTGGATAATACCTACGGATGCACTGCTGCTCCTTGCACACCAACAGCTGGATTTATCACTGCCTCTAATGCGGCTACATTGGCTACGGCCTCTACGGGTGTCACGACTTCAGGCGCGATTTATACCGCTGGCAATATCACTATTAATGGCATTTCAACGACGGCATCTGGCGTAACCTATTCATCAGCATTAAACACAACCGGCGGTGGTATTACCATTACAGGTGTTTCCGTAGGTGCTGCAGCCACAAGCAACGGTATTAATGCCAGTTCGGCAACAGCCATTATTAACGCAGGTAGCACTACCGATGGCGTCGTGCAAATGTACGGAACCTCTACTGCCAGTACGGGTACCGTAGATGCTATTAAAACTGTGGCATCTGCAACCATCAGTGGAAATGCAGGCGTTTATATTTTTGGCATGAACGCTAGTGGAAATATTACTCTTGCTGCGTTAGTCAAGAACGCTGGTACGAACCGTGGCGTTACTGTTAATTCAACAGGAAATGTGAACATTGCTGGTGTGACTAATTCTGGTGTAGACGGCACCATCATTGTTGCGGGTCGGGGTCAGGCTGCAGGCGTCATCACTGGTGGCGATATCACTGCTGTTGGCACTTTGACAAATACTGGTGGAGTGATTGCTATTTCGATGGCAAAGCCTGGCAGTGCTACCGGGGATGTAATTGCTACGGCGCTTGGCATTACTAGCGCAAATGCTAATGCCACCACGAATATTGCTTACGGAATAGCTGGTGGTACTCCTGTGCAACCAGGTGGCTATGCTGGCGGAAACTACATCAACTACCGTCAAAAGATCACAAGTACGCTTGCAATTTCTGTAACTCTTAATAGCAATTATTCAGCTGTATACGGAACTGCCTATAACTCGAATGCTGCCAATGATTGGCTGCAAGCCAATGCCACAGTTTCATATGCGGGTACAACTACCGCAACATTCGGCTTATCAGCACCTTCTTTAGCTTACGCAAAATCAGTACTGGTGTTTAGCCCAACGGTAGGGGGTAGCACCGCCCTCAATGGCACCAATGCCAATGCTGTTCAATCAAACACAACATTGACTGCTACCAGCTTGTCTGCCACTGATGGCACTACAGTAACTCTATCCGGTACAGCGCGCACTTACACAATTGCACCGGCTGTTTTAGGTCTTTCTGTAACTGCTGTTTATAACGGCACAACAACATTAACCAATCCAGTGCTTGCAACAACAGGTCTTGCTGCTTGGGACAGGATTACCTCTGTCACTGTCAATGTGCCTGATGCTAATGGCGCAAGCACTTACGTGACTGCAATTGGTGGCACTTCTACAGTGGGCACTTTCTCAGCAAGTAACTATTTAATTAATACTGGGTATAGCGGCACCTTAGTTGGTGGTATTCCTGTAAATGCAGCACAAGCCACCGCTACCAATAAGGTCAGCATTTCACCGGCACCATTAGGCATTACCGTCAATGCGGTTTATAGCGGCACAGCCACCATTGCACCATCCGCATTTACAGTCACTGGCTTGGTTAATGGGCAAACCATTACTGCCATTAGTGCTGCAACGATTAATAGCGCAAATGTCTCTGCAAACAATGGCAACTATGTAAGCGCAATTACCGTAGGCGGTGGTACAGCCTCTATTGCTAACTACAACATCACAACTGCTTACAACACTGTTGCTGGCAATACGCAAAATACCGTAACGCTCACACCAAAATCACTCACTGTGACCGGCATCACCATTGGTGCCAAAACTTACGATGGCACGACAAGTGCTGTTGTTACGGGCGGGTCTTTGGTGGGCGTTGCCGCTGGAGATATTGCGAATGTGACCTTGACACAAGCGGCTAGCTTTGCATTAGCAGCTGCAGCCAATAATGTGGCGATCACAATGGTCGATAGCATTGCTGGAACTGCGAGTGCTAACTACACCCTGGTACAGCCAACCGGTATTACTGCCAATATTGCGCGCAAGGCCATTACGGTAGGCGGCACATCAACGGCTGCTAGCAAAGTGTATGACGGTACAACCAGCGCTACGGTAACGGGTGGGGTATTGGTTGGCGTCATCACTGCGGACTTGGCTAATATTAGCTTGACTCAAAGCGGCACCTTTGCCCAGTCTGGTGTGGGTACTGCTATCAGCGTGCTTGTAAGTGCGACCATCGGCGGAACCGCTTCATCCAATTATGTGGTGAGCCAGCCGGCTAATCTATCGGCCAACATTAGCACTAAAGTGCTCACAGTTACTGGCACAGCCGTAACAGACAAGGTATACAACGGGGCTACCGTTGCCAGCATCACAGGCGGTGTGTTGGTAGGCGTGATTACTGCCGATCTGGCCAATGTCAATCTCACTCAAGCCGGAACTTTTGCCTCGCCGAATGCGGGTAACGCTGTAGCTGTCACGATGAGCGATGCTATTAGCGGTAGTGCCAGTGGCAATTACTCGCTAGTCCAGCCTACTGGCATTACCGGAAAAATTACACCAGCACCATTGGGGATCTCGGTAGCGGCAATCTATAGCGGCTCCACTACCGTGACACCAACTACATTTACCGTGACAGGGCTAGTCAATGGTGAAACGATTACTGGCGTTTCTAGTGCCGTGCTTGACAGCATGAACGTCGGCGCAAATAGCAGTAACTTTGTACGATCCATCGTTATTAGTGCTGGTACTGCTAACGCAGGCAACTACACATTTGGCACTGTTGCTAACAGCACTGTAGGCAATACCCTGAATACCGTGGCGTTGACGCCAAAAGTACTTACCGTGACAGGAACCTTGGCAGATAAAAAGGTCTATGACGGTGCAACTGGTGTGACAGTGTGGGGTGGCTCTTTAGTCGGTGTAATCGGCGTTGACGTTGTAGTCTTAAAACAAGCTGGCACATTAAATAGCGCTAACGCTGGCGCAGCGGTGCCAGTCATTGTGAATGACACAATCTCTGGGTTCTCGGCAGGTAACTATTCTTTAGTTCAGCCTATAGGGGTTGTTGCTGCAGTCACTCCTAAGGCGATTACGATTAGTGATGGCACGGTTGCGAACAAGGTCTATGACGGCACTACCAATGCGGTTCTGACCGGCGGCGCCTTAGTGGGTGTCTTACCGGCTGATGCACCGAACGTCATCTTGACTCAGGCCGGTAGATTCTCATCACCGAACGTGAGTAATGGCATCATCATTATTGCAAGCGGCTCTATCTCCGGAAGTGCTGCTAGCAACTACACCTTGATTCAGCCCGCAGGCATTACTGCCAACATTACGCCGGCCATGTTGGGCATTTCAGTAGTTGGTGTGGCCAATGGCACCAATACGATTACTCCAATCTCTTTCACGATTAATGGCCTGATTAATGGCCAAACCATTACTGGCCTCAGTAGCGTGACCGTGAAGAGCTCCAGCATTTCTAGTAACGGTAGCAATTTTGTTACCAGTATTGTGATTTCTGGCGGCACCGCCTTGGCAACAAATTATGCATTTGGCCCAGCCTATAACGCTACAGCCGGCATATCTCAGAACACCGTAACTTTGGTTAATGCTAGCCAAAAAATATTAACGGTTACTGGCACTGTTGCTGTGACTAAGACCTATGACGGTACAACGTCTATCGTCATTACTGGCGGTACTTTAGTTGGCGTGATGGCCGGTGACACGGTAAACCTGGTGCAATCTGCAGTCTTAATTAATCCTAATGTAAGTACAGCTGCTTCGGTGGTGATTAGTGACTCCATTACTGGCACTTCCGCAGCCAACTACATCTTGATTCAGCCATCTGGTATCACTGCCATTGTGAACCCTGCGCCGCTAGGTATCGCAGTAACAGGGGCCTATAACGGCACCACTACCATTACTCCAACTACATTTACCGCAACTGGTTTAGTGAATGGGGAGACTATTACTGGTTTATCTAGCGTAAACGTGAGCAATGCTAACGTTTCTGGCAATGGAAGTAATTACGTTGCCGGTGTTGTAAGCAATGGCGGTACTGCCGTATTAAGTAACTACAGCATCACTTCCTCTTACAACGCAAGTGCTGGCAATACTAAAAACACGGCTAGCATTACACCCAAAGCATTGACTGTGGGTGGGGTTTCCGTTGTAAGCGATAAGGTCTATGACGGTACAACAGCCGCAGTCATTTCTGGCGGATCTTTGGTTGGGGTTATTGGCGCTGATGTTGTTAATATGACTCAAGCTGGAGCTTTTGCCCAAGTAACAGTGGGTAATGGGGTGGCGGTTGTCGCTAGCAATACTTTAGATGGTGCATCTGCAAGCAATTACAGCTTGATTCAGCCAACGGGCTTAACCGGAAACATTACACCAAAGGCTCTTACTGTTAATGGTGTAACGGTAGCGAATAAAGTTTATGACGGCACAACTTCTGCCGTAGTGACTGGCGGTTCATTGCTTGGTTTGGTGGGTTCCGATGGCGCTAATGTCACATTAAATCAGGTGGCTACATTTGCTTCTTCTAATGTAGGTAACAACATTGCAGTGACCTTGGTGGATGCTATTAGCGGTAGCCTTGCTGGCAACTACACGGTAATTCAGCCGGTGGCTGTAAGCGCCAATATCACACCAAAAGCATTAACTGTGAGTGGTAGCGTAGTCTCTAATAAGGTGTATGACGGTACAACGGCAGCAACGGTGACGGCAGGAACTTTGCTTGGGGTGGTGGCTACGGATGCTGCGAACGTTACTTTAAGCAGGGCAGGGGCTTTTACTTCTAGCAATGTTGCTACTGGTATCACCATCGCAATGAACGATAGCATTAGTGGTTCAGCGGCTTCTAACTACACTTTGACTCAGCCATCAGGTGTCACAGCCAGCATTACTCCTAAGGCGCTCACGATTACCGCAAGTAATGTCAGCAGCATTTACGGTAGTACCACCAGCCTGGGTAATAGTGGGTTTACTCAATCCGGCCTACTATCTGGCGACTCGATTGCCGCAGTTACCCTCTTGCATAACGGTAGTAGCGCTGTATCGGCAACAGTCAATGCGGGTACTTATAGTGCTGCCATTATTCCAAGTGCCGCAACGGGTAATGGTCTGTCTAACTACACTATTAGTTATGTAGGCGGTGATTTAACGGTAGGTCAGGCCACCTTAACATTAACACCAATCAATCAGTCCGCTGCTTATAACGGCAATACATTAAATGCGGCGACATACTCCGCTGTAGCTGCTAACTATATGGTCAGTGGTTATCAAAATACGGATTCTGCTAGTAATGTGACATTCAGTTTTACCGGTAGCCTTGGATTTACATCCAATGGATCGAGTGCATCAGTTCTAAATGCTGGTGCTTATGGCTATACAGCTGGTAACCTGGCCATCACTACTACTAACACAAACTATCGCATTGTTTTAGCAAGTACTTTAAGCAATCAATATACGGTAACGCCTGCGATTGTGAGTTTATCTGCTAGCAAGGTATATGACGGTACTAGAACCTTTGCAGCTGGTGCATCTGGCACAACTTATGCAGTAACTACTGGCGTTGGCTCGCAAACATTAAGCGTCAGTGGTTCTGCTCTTGCCAATGATGCCAATGTGATTGGTGTTAGCAGCCTCAATACATCTGGCCTGATCTTGGTTGATGGTACAGGTTCAGCTGCAAACTTCATGTTGCCTGCAAGCACAAGCAATGTAGTGATTACACCAAAGTTGATTACCGTTGCTATTAGTTCACAAACTAAGCTGTACGACACCACAACTGCAGCAGTATTGATGGCTGGTACAAGCTCAGCAGATGGTGCCTACACGCTAACAGGTTTTGTTGGTAATGATGGCGCCTACATTACTCAAACGGTGGGGAGCTACAACAGTGCCAATGTTGCTAGCGCCACAACCTTGACAGCATTGGTAGGCTCTAGTTACGTTGCCCGGGGTGGGGCAGTTCTATCTAACTATGTACTACCAACAACAGCATCAACTATTAGTGGTGGTGCCACTATTACACCTGCGCCATTAACAATGACGGCGAGTGATGTTTCTACTTACGTTGGCATTGCGCCGACCTTTGGCCCATCGAGCTATCAATTGACTGGACTCTTGGGGGCGGATATTGCGAGTTCTGCCATTAGCAATCCAGCGGTGACTTATAACGCCAGCCTCCTGACTACAGCGATGAATGCGCCAGCTCCTAATGCATTAATTCCTAATGCAACTTCCTCCAATTACAGTTTGACCTTTGTTGGCGGATCTTTGATGGTTGCTGGTAATCGCCAAATGATCATCAGCGCTGGTAGCAATACCGCAAGTTATGGTGTGGTGAACTCTGCAAATGCCAGTTACCTTGGTGATGCTCTTGCTGGTACTAATGCAGTAACTGCGGGTTATTGCACTAACTGCGCCGTGGGTGTAACCACTCCCAATATTATTGCTTTAACCATTACCGCCCCAAGTGCTGGTAGCAATGTCTGGACAGCGACAGACGCATTGGGATCTGGGCCTAACAGCGGTCAAGGTAAATATACTTTTGTAATCTTGCCAACGACTACCGGATCCTATAACGCTGGTAATAACCTCAATGTAGGTAACTATGTTCTCACGGCGAGTAGCTTAGCTACTGTAGCGAATTACACAACGAACTATGACACAGCCAAAGCCATTATTTACAACAATGGTGTTTTCAGTGTGACACCTAAGGTCATCACGGTTGGCAATACGGTTGTGGTCAATAAATCATATGACGGCACCAATGCTGCGGTAGTGACGGGGGGTCAATTAATTGGCGTGGTTTCAACTGATTATGCGCAGATTGGTTTAGTACAGGGCGGTAGCTTTGCCTCTATCAATGCAGCTAACGGTATTGCGGTAACCATTTCAAATGCATTAACAGGCACAGCTGCCTCCAACTATGTATTAACGCAACCAACAGGTATCACAGCGAATATCACTGCTGCCCCGGTCACCATTACTGGATTAACCGCAAGCAATAAAACCTACGATAACTCTACGCCCGCTACCGTCACTGGCACCCCAGTGGTAATTGGCTTGTTGGGCTCTGATGCCGTGACGCTTTCTGGCACCATATCAGCTACCTTTGCGCAAAGCAATGCAGGTAATGGTTTACCAGTAACAGCCAACTTTAGCAATTACAGTCTGGGCAATAGCAACTACGCTATTGCTGGTGTAACGACAGCATTAAGTGCCAATATCACGCCAGCCCCAATTACGATTACCGCAGTCAAGACTTATGATGGTAGCAATACACTTGCCGCTAATCAGATGACCATAGCTGGTGTAGCAGGGCAGACTTTGACATTTGCGGCTGGCAGTACAGGTACTTTGAGTAACCCCAATGTAGGCTCTGCTACTTTAGTTGGGCTTAATCAAGCTGTTCTTGCTAACGGCACTGGTTTGGCAAGTAACTACACTGTTGTTAATCCAAGCTTCGGTTCTGTCACCATTAATCCTGCAGCGATTACGGTGGGCTTGAGCGCCATTACGAAGGTTTACGATAAAACACTCAGCACCGCTTCAGCTTCAGTTGCGCCATCACCCTTATTAATTAGTGGGACGCTCTTCCTGAATGAAGATAGCGGTGCACAAGATAGCTTATCGGGTGGCACATTTGCTTATTTAAATGCCAATGCAGGCATCAATAAAACCGTAAGCATTTCCAATGCAAGCGTGATCAGTGGGGCTTCAACGGTCACGCATAACTACAGCATTACTTATCAGGCAAATACTGCTAGCGAGATCACCGCTGCCCCAGTCGCTATTGGTGGCTTAACAGCCGCCAATAAGGTTTATGACGCAAGTACATTAGCCGCATTAATTGGTACGCCAACCATTACCGGCCTCCTCGCCGGGGATAACTCAACCGTCAGCGGCAATGTGACTGGTAGCTTTGCTAACGCCAACGTAGGCACTGGAATTGCAGTAACTGCAAATCTGAGCGGTCTAACGCTCTCCAATCCAAACTACTATGTAACTAGTGTGGCGAGCCCATTAGGCGCCAACATCACTCCAGCCCCTGTAACTATTACCGGTCTATCAGCTGCCAACAAGGTATATGACACCAACACAACTGCCACCCTCACTGGTACTCCTGCCGTTGCCTCAGGTCTATTGAATGGCGATGTTGCAGCGGTAACGGGTGCTGCAGCAGCTGGTACTTTTGCTAGTGCCAATGTGGGTACCGGACTGACAGTCACAGCTAATTTGAGCGCTCTATCTTTAAGCAATAACAATTACTACATTAACGGAGTGGCTGCACCATTAACCGCCAATATCACTCCAGCCCCAGTAATCATCAGCGGCTTGTCTGCGTTAAACAAAGTTTATGACACTAATCGTGTTGCAGTGCTGTCTGGTACTTCAGTGGTTGCTAGTGGGGTGTTGGGTAGTGATGCTGTTGCGATTGCCTCTGGTGCGGCAACAGCAGGTAGCTTTGCTAGTGCCAACGTAGGCACTGGAATTGTAGTAACTGCAAATCTGACTGGTCTAACGCTATCTAATGGCAACTACTACATTGCCAATGTAGCAAGCCCATTAACTGCCAACATCACTCCAGCCCCAGTCACTATTGCTGGTCTATCAGCTGCCAACAAGGTTTATGACACTACAACAGCGGCAGTGTTGTCTGGTACTCCAGCTATTGCGAGTGGCCTACTGGGTAGTGACTCTGCAACTGTGTCTGGTGCAGCAGGCTTGGGTACCTTTGCTAGTGCCAACGTAGGTACTGGATTGCTTGTTACTGCAAATCTGAGCGGTCTAATACTCTCCAATCCAAACTACTATGTAACTAGTGTGGCGAGTCCATTAACTGCCAATATCACTCCAGCCCCAGTAACCATTGCTGGTCTATCAGTCGCCAACAAGGTGTATGACACTACAACAGCGGCACTGTTGTCTGGTACTCCAGCTATTGCATCTGGTTTATTGGGCAGTGATACTGCCGCCGTATCAGGTGTGGCAAGCATAGGTAGTTTTGCTAGCGCAAACGTAGGTACTGGACTGTTGGTTGCTGCAAACATGAATAGCCTGACGCTATCTAATGGCAACTACTACATTGCCAATGTGGCAAGCCCATTAACTGCTAACATCACTCCAGCCCCAGTAACCATCACCAGCCTGTCAGCTGCCAACAAGGTATATGACACTACAACAGCAGCAGTGCTGTCTGGTACACCAACTATTGCGAGCGGCTTGCTGGGTAGTGACTCTGCAAGCGTATCTGGCACAGCAGGGGTGGGTACCTTTGCTGGTGCCAATGTAGGCAATGGAATTACAGTCACAGCAAATCTGAGTGGTCTAACGCTGTCTAATGGCAACTACTACATTGCTAATGTGTTGAGTCCATTAACTGCCAACATCACACCAGCCCCAGTAACCATCACTGGCCTGTCAGCTGCGAATAAGGTATATGACGCCACAACAACGGCAACCATTAACGGCATCCTGAATATTGCAGGCCTACTCTCAACA
>NZ_JACVOV010000003.1:42606-264144 GCF_018882245.1 Polynucleobacter sp. AP-Capit-er-40B-B4
GTGACTGGTAACGTGACTGGCGTCTTTGCCAACGCCAACGTAGGTAATGGCCTTGCCGTCACTACCAACGTCAGTGGCCTCACACTCTCGAATCCAAACTACTACGTAGCGGGTGTAACCACAGCATTAACTGCCAACATCACACCAGCCCCAGTAACCATCACTGGCCTGTCAGCTGCGAATAAGGTATATGACGCCACAACAACGGCAACCATTAACGGCATCCTGAATATTGCAGGCCTACTCTCAACAGATGCCTCAACAGTGACTGGTAACGTGACTGGCGTCTTTGCCAACGCCAACGTAGGTAATGGCCTTGCCGTCACTACCAACGTCAGTGGCCTCACACTCTCGAATCCAAACTACTACGTAGCGGGTGTAACCACAGCATTGACTGCCAACATTACGGCTGCGCCTTTGACTATTGCTGTAAATAATGATTCCAAGATTTACGGAAGCACAAGCACGAATGCGAATATTAGTTATACCAATGGCAGTACAACGGGCGCTTCTGGTTACACCGTCAGTGGCTTGCAGGGTAGTGATGCTATTAGTTCTGTTGTACTAACGAGCCAGGGCGCACTAGCGACTGCTGGAGTGCTTGGCTCGCCTTACGCAATTAATGCAAGCCTGGCTGTTGGCACAAATAACCTATCCAATTATGTTGTTACCTATATTCCTGGTGCTCTTGTTGTAACACCAAAAACATTAGCGGTAACGGTTGATAGCAAGTCAATGAACTACGGCGATGCTCTCATGCCAACCTTGACTTATTCTGTAGCCGGTTTAGTCAATGGTGACACCAGTACTATCAGCTTAGCTACAACTGCGAGCGCCTATACAGGCGCCGCTGGATCTGCATCAAATGTTGGTTCTTATCCAATCACTGCAACTGCAAGTAGTAATAGAAACTATCTAGTGAGTTCAAGTGATGGTGTATTGACTGTGAATACAGTGGCCCTCACTATTCAGGCAAATACCCAATCTACGACCTATGGTTCGCCTTTAGTTCTCTCTCAATCAGCGCTTACTGCCACTGGATTGCTCAATGGAGACTCTGTATCCGGTGCAAGCATCTTGACTGATGTCGCTCAGACTGGGCAAGCAGGGGTAAATAGTCAGACTGTGTCCGGTTTGACAAATGCTGGTACGTACAGCAGAAATTTATCCATTAGCAATGCCACTGGTGTCAGACTGTCGAATTACGCCATTAGCTATCAAGCAGGAAATCTCATTGTTGATAAGGCGGTATTAACAGTAACATCTGTAAATGATGCCAAATTTATTGGCCAAACTGATGCGGCTGGTTATGCGAATTCTTGCGGTACAGCCACGGCCTGTGCCGGTGGATACGCAGGTGTAATGTACTCTGGGTTTAAGAATGCCGATTCAGTAAGTTCATTAAATGCGAGTGGCTTAGTAGTTGCTCGTCAAAATGTAAGTAATGTGAATAGCAATCTCTCAGGAGAGCCTCATGCACCAGATACTTACCTTGGAGCCTTACAGGCTAGCGGTTTAACGGCGGCTAACTATAGCTTTAATTACGTACCGGGTAACTACACCATTGTTCCCGCATCCCAATTGCTGATTAAGGTTGGCGCTGTCAATACCATCTATGGCACTGCGCCGAATTACAGCAACATTACCGCCCAATATCTATATGGAAATAACATTGCTCCGACCACCTTATCGGTAAGCAATATTGGGGCAACAGTATCTGTTTCCGATGGTTCAGGCGGCACTGCACAATTTAATTTGATTCCGGTAAGTCCGCAATTTAGTGGCTCCAATAATCTGAGTGTTGGTAGCTATGGCTTGCAGATTAATACTGCGCCAGGGCAATTGCTCGTATCGGGAACCCATTTCGGAAATCAGTTAGTGATTTCTGGTGGATTGACGGTTACTCCTTTGGCACTGACTTTCAATCAGTTAAACATCTCCGGTTTAAATAAGGTGTACGACGGTTCTGCTTACATGACCAATTTATCAGTCAATGCTGCTGCAAATGCATTTATCGCAGGTGACAATTTATCAGTCTTGGCAACAGGAACATTTGCCTCCAAGAATGTTCAGAATAATTTGGCATATACCGTTGGCGTTCTCTTTGATGGACCGGATGCTGCCAATTATGTTGTTGGAAATGGTTCAAGCTATGCAGGGACTAACGGCTCAATAACGCAGCTTAATTCCGTTACCTATACTGGTTCGAATACAGGTGGCGCCTGGTCTAACCCTGCGAACTGGACAACTACAGGCACAACTGCTGTGGGCGCTATTCCAGATTTGGCAAACGTGGCGAATGTCATTATTCCAGTTGGTTCGACAGTGGTTTATGACGGGACTGTGGCAGGACCCGTTGACACGAATGTTGCAAACAGCGGCAATTTGCAGATCAATCTCAGTTCAGCAGCTTCGATGCCAATGAACATTAGCGGTACCGGTGTAGTGACCATTTCTGGGGCTGGTGCGGTAACCCTGACTGGTAATAGTAGCTATACCGGTAGCAATATTCTGAATGCTGGCGCTACGCTGATAGCGGGCTCGAATAATGCAATCGGGACTGGCAATATTCAATCTCATGACGGCTCATTCGGCACCTTAACTGGTGTGACATTGCCGGCAATCAATGCAACTGGCTCCATGACCTTACTGAGCAGCATTGATTCAACTGGCGTTCAATCCTACGGGAACTTAACATTGGCAACGACAGCTAGTGGTTTGAATACCTCTAGCTTTGGTGCAACAACCATTAGTTTGGCCTCCCAGAATGCCAATATCAGTCTACTCGGAACGGTTGATGGTGTCACGGCTAAAACCCAGTCTTTGAGTGTCAATGCAGGCACCGGTGTTGTGACGATAGGTGATAGCGTCAGCTCAGTAACGCGCCTGAATTCTCTTGATGTAACGGGCGCCACTATATATATCTTGGCCGATGTATTAACTTCCGCAACTCAAGCTTATCGTGGAAGCGTCTTGATTGGCGACGCTTCCTATTTGAATAAGCCGAGGGTGGTTGGTTTCTTGCTGGCCGGCTATCGCGGCTATTTTGATTACCAGCGTGGTGGGTTGGTGAGTAGGGTGGATTACCTCAATTCCAATCCAGTCTATATCCGCACCTTGATATCTGAGGACCCATCGGTCACATTTACGGGTACCGTGAATGACGTAGTACCAAATACGCATACCTTATTAGTTGCAGCTATAGCGCCAAGCTTGGCCTCAGCTCTGATTGACAGTCCGGCAATTATGTATGAGCAAGCGGTTGGTTCAATTGCTCCGCTATACAGCCTTAACAGCCAGACAACGATCTCGCAAAGCGTAGTGCCTGCAACGAGTTCTGATGCCTATGCTGGAGCGATTCAATCGACGAATGTCAGCACGTACTCTAGTCAAACGTACAGCACCCAGTCTATGACGGCTTCAGCTTCGACTGTTGGCGGAACTGTTACTTTCTCTATCTGGGATCCGACTGCTGCTGTGAATTTTATGTTGCCAACGCACGTTACCAATGGCGTGACCCAGCTCAACCTCTTTAACGGCAACTCGGCATTCCTAGCAATTAATGGGTCCACAAATTACAGCGGTGCCGCCAACACGGGCGTATCGTCTAATCAGTGGGCTGAGCCAATCCTCAATCAGGCTTTAGGTTATGTAGCACCACCTCCTGAGGCTCCGGTAAACATGGCACCGACTCAGGTTGCCCCAATTCCTGGTGATGGCGCCGTTCTTCAAGGTGTTTTGGGTAATCACATATCCAATATGACTTCTACTCTGCTTGCAGGAGCCGGCTCGGTATCCGTTAGCTCTCCAGATGAAGTTACACTTGTAGAAGGAAAGTCTAAATCCGGTCAAGCTAAGTCTGAAGGCGGATGTTCATCTGATCTAGACGGAAATGAATCTAGCTGTGCTGAAGATTAAGTGCGTACCCATAAGAATGATCAAACTCCATACCCAATTTAATAAACCTCTATTTGTCATTTTGTTGATGGCAATGCCATTGATCACTTTAGCGCAAACCCAAAAATCTCCTGCTGACTATGAATTCGTAGCCTCCGTGAACGGTTCCCCGATCTCAAAAGGTTTGCTGGAGTTCAATCTGAAGGGTGCGATTTCTCAGGGACAAAAAGATAGCCCCCAATTACGTCAGGCCGTTAAAGAAGAATTAATTAACCGTGAGTTAATCGCTCAAGCCGCTATTAAGGAGGGCTTAGAGAAAAACATTGATCTAACAGATCAAGTGGTTCAGCTGAAACAAACCTTGCTATTGCAGGCTTATCTTGAAGATCATTTCAAGAAAGAGCCCATTACTGATGCCAAACTTCGTGAAGAATATGAGAAGCAGAAGAAGCTCATGGGTGATAACTCCACGGCAGTTCAGTACAAGGTAAGTCAAATTATCCTGCCTTCCGAGTCTGAGGCTTTAGGGGTCATTGTGCGACTTCAAAAGGGCGAGTCCTTCTCAAAGCTGGCTAAAGAAACCTCTATTGATAACGCATCTAAAGAGCAGGGCGGCTCTGTTGGTTGGATATTGCCCCAACAGATTCTGCGGCCAATTGCTGATGTCATGGTGAACCTGCCTAAAGGTAGCATTTCGAATTCACCTATTCAGGTACAAGGTGGCTGGGTCATTATTAAGCTTGAAGACAAGCGCACCATGAAAGTCCCGACGTTTGAGGAGGCAAAGAATCAGCTTCGTCAGGCAGTGGTACAGCAGTATTTGGCAGAGTCTATCAAACGACTACGCGAGAGCGCAAAAATTGTTCAATAAGGCCATGCTGAAAAGCATCATTCATGCGATAGCCTTATCCGGCGCCTTGTTATTGGCGTTTGAGGTGAGCGCTAACGATAGAGTTGCCTATCAAAATTGGATTGTAGATACAGGCCCAGAAACCACTGAGGCTTACACAGCCAATGATTCCAACTCTTCATTGGGTCTTTTTTGTGGTGGACCTACTTGCGTGTTTTATCTCAACCCCAATCTCAATTGCCAACCCAATGCAAAAAATGCTGTTCTGATGAATAGCTCAAGTCAGTCTGCCGCCATCACTATGCAATGCACTTTGGTGGGAAAGCATTATTTTCAGATTCTGGATCCATTTGATCAGGTCTTAAATGCTGTTAAATCGGGTGGCAATATTGGCTCTGCTGTTGCCCTTCAGGGTGGAGCATTTTCGGTTTATCGATTTAGCCTAAATGGGGCGGTGCCAGCTTTGCAAAGAGCCTTGGATGAGTCGGCTAAAAAGCGTTTAGTGAAGCCAGTGCAGCCAAGTGGGCAACCCGGCTTTAAAGACATTACGTTATGAGCATTAAGCAATTTAACGCTACCTATCTGGCGCCAGATGATCGGCTGCTATTTCGTTTTAATACCACCGAAGATACGGAGTTTCGCTTTTGGTTTACGCGCCGGATAACGCTGTTTATCTTGGCGGCAACTCAGCATCTGACTGTTAAAAGCCTTGAGCAGACTCATGCTCCCGAGATCGCCAAGGCAATAGCGGACTTTGACAAAGAAGTCATGCAGAGCAACCCGGAGTCACAGGGTGTCTCGAAGGCGGAGGCGTATCAGCCCGCCGCAAACTATCCTCTTGGTGCAGACCCCTTGTTGGTAATGGATGCTAAATGCACGCCTGAGAAGCAGGGCTCAGAAGACGGGGTGTCACTAGATCTAGTCTTGCCAGGTGGCGCCAATATCAACGTCAAGATGGCGGGCCCAACCTTACAGGCTTTGTGCGCCTTATTGAATCAGTTGCGCGAGCATGCCAAGTGGGGTGATATTCCTTTGGTGGCGCAGTCCGCTACCGGAGTTGAGATTCTTGCGGAAGAGGGTAAGAAGCCCTCCGTTCATTAAGAGTCTTAAATGTTAAAAAGTCTTCCATTTTTCCAATGGAGGACCTTCTACTTCAATGATTTCGTTATATTCCTTTACAAAACTTTCAGTTATCAAGCCTTGACATTCTTTTCCAAGCATTAAGTTTGATAAGGCATCATGCTTTATTTGACTTGCTGTGACGATAATTTTTATCATAGTACCAGTCGACATTTGAGTTTTTCAAACTTAAAAAGGCAACTTTGCTTCAGGCTTAGCAGCCAATAAAACAGTCTTAAACTCCGCCTGAATACGTTTAATTGCTTCTTCACTATCAGCCTCAAAACGCATCACCACCACTGGAGTGGTATTGGATGGTCTAGCCAAGCCAAAGCCATCGGCATACTCTACGCGCACCCCATCAATGGTGTTGATGGATTCAGAAGTAGGGAACTTCGCATTGGCCTTGATAGTTTCCAGCAAGGCAAAAGGCTCACCCTCGGCACAAGCAAGTTGCAGTTCTGGTGTGCAGATTGCATTTGGTAGGTTGTTGAGGGTGTCGCTCGGGTTTTTCTCTTTGCTTAGGATTTCTAGCAAACGAGCTCCCGTGTAAAGACCGTCATCAAAACCAAACCAACGATCCTTGAAGAAGATATGGCCACTCATCTCACCGGCGAGTGGAGCGCCAGTTTCTTTGAGCTT
Source organism: Polynucleobacter sp. AP-Capit-er-40B-B4 (assembly GCF_018882245.1). GTDB lineage: Bacteria > Pseudomonadota > Gammaproteobacteria > Burkholderiales > Burkholderiaceae > Polynucleobacter. The sequence goes on from NZ_JACVOV010000003.1 coordinate 49,115, forward strand.
AGCCTTGACTAGCGAGTGACCGGTTTTCCACATGATGGGCTCGCCTCCATGTTCTTTTACGTAGGTCGCTAAATTGCGAGTGCACTTCACATCGTAAATAATTTGCCCGCCCGGATTGCGAGATAGAACGTCTTTTGCAAAGAGCATCATTTGACGGTCCGGGAAAATCACTTGACCATCTTTAGTCACGACACCTAAGCGATCAGCATCGCCATCAAAAGCGAGGCCTAATTCATTATCGGTAGTCTGGAGGTTCTTGATGAGATCTTGTAGATTCTCAATATGGGCTGGATCGGGGTGGTGATTTGGAAAATGACCATCTACTTCACAAAAGAGTTCTTGCACTTCACAGCCAAGAGCTCTAAATAACTTGCCGGCAAATGCACCGCCAACGCCATTACCGCAATCGACGGCAATCTTCATGGGGCGAGTAATCTTGATATCGCCCACAATGTAATTAAGATACATCGGGAAAATATCAAAGGTGCTTCTACTGCCTTGGCCGGTAGCAAATTGCTTGGCTTCAATGCGCTTACGCAATTCCTGAATCTGCTCACCATAAATAGCCGATGTACCCAAGACCATTTTGAAGCCGTTGTAGTTCGGAGGATTGTGACTTCCCGTAATCATGATGCCGGACTTTGGTGTCTTGCTATTGATAGTGTGATTAGCGGCAAAGTACACCATGGGTGTTGCAACCATGCCTAAATCAATCACATTGATGCCGGTAGAGAGCAGGCCTTCTGTTAATGCCTCAATCAAGCTAGGGCCAGATAGACGACCATCGCGGCCGATGACGATATCGGTCTCGCCAAGCTCACGCATTTCAGTGCCAAAGGCTTGGCCAATCAATTTGGCGATAGAGGGATCTAGGGTCTCATCAATAATGCCGCGGATGTCATATGCTTTAAAAATGGACGGAGACAATTGCATTGCAGATCCTTCAGTAAAAACACCCAGGCATGGCTTGGGTGATAACTAGTTATTTGAATTTAATAAATTAATACGAGCTGCAGTAACGGCATCGATATCTGCGCTTGCTTGAATATCACTCTGATGGCTTGCAAGAGCCTTCTCAATCGGCTTGGCTAGTACTTTGCCGTATTCCACGCCAGGCTGATCAAAGCTATTGATATTCCATAGGGCGCCTAATGTCGCAGTGCGATTCTCATAGAGGGCGAGTAGGCCGCCAAGATAAAAAGGATTGAGCTTAGGTAGTAGCAAAAGATTGCTTGGGCGTTTACCGGGATAGACGTCATTTGGGTTGCTAGCAGTTTTGCCATTGGCGAGTGCTTGCGCTTGTGCCAAGCAGTTGGACAACAGAATACGATGATGGGCCACAGCCTCTGGTCTATCGCTCATTGGCTCGCGTACTGCAATGAAATCAATCGGAATGATCTCGGTGCCTTGATGAAAGAGTTGGAAGTAAGAGTGCTGCGCATTGCTGCCGGCGCTACCAAATACCACTGGGGAAGAATGTTTGACGGGTTTGCCGTCACGATCAACACTCTTGCCATTGCTTTCCATATCGAGCTGCTGTAGCCATTTCGGAAACCAATCCAAAGCATCTGCATACGGAATGGCAGCATACGCTTTGATGTTGTGCTTCTCTTGTTGATGGAGGAGAGTAAGTGCCATGATGACAGGCAAATTTTCTTCCAGGGGCGCATTCTTAAAATGCAAATCCACTGCTTCTGCGCCAGCCAAAAACTGTTTGAATGTTTCAAAGCCGTATTGCAGGGCAATTGGCAAGCCAACAGCTGACCAAACGGAGTAGCGTCCACCCACCCAATCCCAGAAGGGGTAGATATTGTCTTCCTCAACGCCAAATGCTTTAGCGGCAGGAATATTGGCTGTTACTGCATACAAAGCATGCGCGATTTGACTCTTGGTGCATCCACTGTCTTTTAGCCAAGCAACTACTGCTTTGGCATTCATCGAGGTTTCAAGAGTGGTGAACGACTTGGAGACCACAATCACGCGGGTGCTGTGTGGCTGAGCTCGTGCCAGAATGCGCGCTAACTCGGCGGTATCAATGTTAGCCAAGAAATGCATGCGCATGCCACGGCTTTCAATGCCGGGAACATGAGCTAAGGCTTCGATGGCGAGTCGCGGACCAAAGTCAGAGCCACCAATGCCAATATGAATGACATCGGTCACGCCAACCCATTTATTGCAGAGCGCTTCAATGCGATGCCAAACCTCAGAAACTGCTGGCATGACATCAGTACCATTAATCAATACAGGAGTTTTGCTCAGATTGCGCAGCGCAGAATGTAGGGCGGGGCGATCTTCGCTATTGTTAATGTGCTTGCCAGCAAACATATCCACAATGAATTGCTCGAGATGGCTTTGACGGGCAGAAGCAAAGAGCTTTTTCCAGTTGGCGGCATCAATCCCCTGATAGGCGGTATCTAGGACCATATCGAGGGCTGAATGACTATTTTGGGTAGCTAGTTGGCTTTGCGCAGACATTACTAGATTTTATCAACAAGGGCATCAAAATCCCTTTAAAACACTGAAAATGTTACGATTTGAGCTATATAAAGCCTTTAGTAAAGGCAAAAGTCATTACAAAATTGAGATATATCTGAAATCAGGTCAGGAAAAGCCGAATGGAGCAGGTTGATTGCGTAGTAGTGGGCGCTGGAGTGGTAGGCTTGGCAGTTGCTCGTGAGATGGCATTGCAAGGTCGAGAAACTATTTTGCTCGAGCGAGAGGACTCCTTCGGCACCATTAGCAGTGCGCGCAATAGCGAGGTCATTCACGCGGGGATTTATTACCCAAAAGACTCACTCAAAGCCAAGCTTTGCGTAGAAGGTAACCGCCTTTTATATGAATACTGCCGCAGCCATCAGGTTGGCACTCAAGCCTATGGCAAGCTCATTGTGGCCGCCAATGCGAGTCAGTTGGATGATCTTCAAGCTATTTTGTATAAAGCCCAAAATAATCAAGTACCCGATATCAAGATGATTTCTGGGGCGCAGGCCAAAGCGCTAGAGCCACAACTACAGTGTGAAGCGGCGGTACTCTCGAGCTCAACAGGCGTAGTAGATAGCCACGGCCTTATGCTTTCTTTGTTGGGTGGTTTTGAGGGCGCTGGCGGTATGGTTGCCTATCAATCCCCATTGCTTAGTGCTAGACCGATTGGTAGTAATGCAGAAGGCGGCTTTGAGTTAGATATTGGCGGTGCCGATGGCATGAAAATTCAAGCCAAGCTTCTAATTAATTGCGCGGGTATGAGTGCGCCAGCCCTAGCCCAAAAAATTGAAGGTCTAGCAAAAGACCGAATACCCAAGGCATATTTTGCAAAAGGGAATTACTTCTCGCTTTCAGGTAAATCTCCATTCAGTCATTTGATTTACCCCATCCCTGAGCCGGGCGGTCTTGGAGTACATCTCACCCTCGATATGGGTGGGCAGGCAAAGTTTGGTCCAGATGTGGAATGGCTCGATATTGACGAGGAAAGTCAGATTAGCTACACGGTTGATCCTCAGCGAGGGGAGGGCTTTTATGCGGCGGTCAGGCAGTACTGGCCAGACCTAAAAGATGGCGCTTTGCAGCCAGATTATTCTGGCGTTAGAGCCAAAATCGTCCCCCCAAATGCCCCTGCAGGAGACTTTTATTTTGAAGGCCCCCAGCAACACCAGCTACAAGGACTATTTAATCTATATGGCTTTGAGTCCCCTGGGCTAACCTCTTGTTTAGCAATTGCCCAGCATTTGGAAGTGCAAATCAAAAGTTCTCTATAATCTAGGACTTAAATCGCAAAGGAAGAGTGGCAGAGCGGTTGAATGCACCAGTCTTGAAAACTGGCGAGGATGAAAGTCCTCCGTGAGTTCGAATCTCACCTCTTCCGCCACTTGTCAAGTGGGTATATAGGTTCAAGACCTTACCCCTCTAAATTCACCCCAAAATTCCCCACACGGGGGTTATTCCTCGAAGCGCGCTCTCGTTAATGGCAGGTTTCTTAACTTATCTGGCTGCGCTGGGGTTGCTGTTGTTCTATGGCGCTGCTCATCCTCTGCAGCCATCTCAAAGTCTCTGGCGCGCTTCAATTCCAACTCTTTAGCCTTAGCTAAATTAGAGGCAGGCATTACCCTACCTTCTTTTATGAGACGCTCCAACTGAAACTGTTTGAAGGTCTGGGTTTTTATCTTGCCCGCGAAGTGTGCGTTGCTGTTATCTGAGCTATCGAAGTCCATAAGGACACTCTATCAAAGTCTGGGGGGTACCCCTTTATAAAATCTCAAATTTATGACCCCACTGTACCCCCATCCCCTTTTTCAGCCCCTTGCCCGCATACAGGGTAAGCATAGTATTTTGCTCGGTTGATTTAAGTAAACTTACTTTATGGGAAAGATAAATATCAAATTTGGCTATCCAACTTCCCAAAAGGAGTTTGAGCAACTCTCAGAGCGAGCCATCTTTCATGATGAATCCATCGAGAGCGCACTTTGCTATGAGTTTGAAAAAACTCTCAATTCACTTATTAAAGGACAGGATTCTGAGAATTTCTTTGACCTAGTTTTTTTTGTAGTGTCGGGTCAAAAAGTAACCGCGCCAAAAGTTAGATTTTCCTCGTACGTGGAGAATGGCCATAGACTCCCGATGATAGAGTTCAGGGATGATTATTTGATGTCGATTGGCGCCAATCGGATTAATCTCTCTGATGAATTGGTTGATGGCTTGGGGGAGCTATACCAAACAGAGTTTAATTACGAGTATGCGGGCTTTGAGAGGGTGGGGGCTTAAAACTTATCTACAAACTTTTTAAGCCATTTAACTGGATCCACCCCCATCGCGCTACAGTAGGCAATAAACTCTATTACGTCGAGTCCGCGCTCACCCGACTCAATTTTCGAAATATAGCTTTGAGGCCTCTTTAAGACCTTTGCTATATCGGCTTGATGCAGCCCAGCACCTATCCTTGCTTTTTTAAGCTCAGATCTTAGACATTCGTATTTTTGGCGCTCAAGCATAGATTCATGCTAGATTCCAATATAGAATATCCCATTTCAGGATATATTTGACTAGTTAACTTACCTCAAACAATCACCACGGTTTAGGCTGAAGGCTCTAATATTTATGACGAAAAAAGGAATGCTTGCTGCAGTGGCTAGTTGGGTTGGTCTAATGATATTTGGACTCTCAAATAGCTCTTGCGCCAAAAGAAGCTTTTGTGACGGTGGCGACCTACTTCTCTTTGGAGTTATGGCTATTGGCGCCTTGGTGCCAGCCTATTTTATTGGTGTGATTTTCTTTGGAGAACCTGAACGTGATTGATAAAGACCCATCGAAAATCATCTTGTATGTAATGTATTCGAGGGTTTGTAAATGAGCAGGCACGGTTTAGGGGAATTTATCTCTAAACAGATGGGTGAAAAGATTTGAAATTGATATCTAAAAATGAAAATTTTGGAGTTCTGACTTCAACTTCGAAGTTACTCTTTTCTTGTGTTTTTTTATTGAGCTCAGTTAATGTAATTGGACAGCAACCCCAAAGTACTTACCAGGTAAAGCCTGGGGATACCATGGCGCGTATAGCTCTTGATCACGGGATTGCCCCAAGAGATTTAGTGGCATGGAATGCTGTTGATCCAAATCAGCTTGTTGTTGGTCAAATACTTTCCTTAACTCCCCCAAGCGGTTTTGTTGCGCAAAATTCCACTGCAAATCCATCAACTTCCGCCCCAATCTCACTACCCCCATCATTTATATGGCCAATAAATGGAAGAGTACTGACGGGCTATACAGAGGCAAGTAGGGGTATTGACATTGAAGGGGGTCGGGATGAACCAGTTCAAGCCTCTGCTAACGGAGTAGTGGTTTATTCAGGAAATTCATTAAAAGGGTATGGAAACTTAATCATCATCAAACATGACAATACATACCTAACGGCTTACGCAAACAACAGCAAGCTCTTAGTAAAAGAAGGCGATAAGGTCTCCAAAGGCCAAAAAATATCTGAAATTGGCAGTGGTGAGCCTAATACTCAGAATTTACATTTTGAGATTCGGGTTAACGGAAAGCCAGTAGATCCATTGCCATACCTTAATGGCACTGTTACAGCTATTAAAGCCTCAACAGCCCCCAAAGTAGCAACTTCTATGGAAGATTACAAAAACAAATGCAAAGAGCTTGGCTTTAAATCTGGAACTGAGGACTTTGGAAAATGCGTGTTACAACTATCAAAATAATTTTCTCATCTGCTTTTTTGCTGCTTCTCAATAGTGCAAACCTATCAGCTGCACCTACAAGATTTGATTGTCTTGTGAAGCTGGGCAATAACGCATCCAAAGAAGATATTGACTCATGTGTAAAGGGCAATAATTCAATGGCGAATAATTCTAGCCAGGATAGCTCAATTGATACCAGCACCGAAGAGGCAGCATGCCTTGATTTGGGCTTTAAGAAAAAAACTCCCTCATTCGCTAATTGCGTTTTAGAGCTATTAGAGCGTAAGGAAAATTCAACGGCTAGTACGGATCCAGATGATGCAACATGTCGAAAGTATGGGTTCAAAAGAAAAACAAATGAATACGCAACATGTAGGCAACAAATAGAGCAGGCAAAAATGCAGGCTGCGCAACAGCAGGCGCAATATCAACAGCAGCAAAGGCAGTATCAGGCGCAGCTTGATGAGCAAAGGCGACAAAGAAGCGTAGCTGCAGGTTTAGCTCTCATGCAATTGGGCACAGGCATGACCTCAGGAGCATATAACGCTAACAATGGATATGGAACACTTCCAACCCCACCCAATCCCAATCGAACATATATTCTGCCGGGCGGTAAAACAATGAATTGCACAACAACTGGTACGGTTACGAATTGCTTTTAAATTCCAGGTAACCCACTATGAAAAATATATTACTGTTAGCTCTTTTGTTATTGGCAGGATGCGCGCCTGGAGTTATGTATAAGTCCGATCCACCTGGTGCCGTTATTTCAGGCGATGCACATGGGGGAGGATCATTTGCATACAACACACCCATGAGAATGATCTATCCAGGATTAAAAGATGGCTTTAGGGGCGGTGTCTGCCCAGAAATTATTAGCCCAACCGCGCGCTGGCCCGATGGAACGACTCTGCCCCCACAGAATCTCCGCATATGTCACAGGGAGTCGGAGTGGACTTTTGTAAAACCTGCGCCAATATACCAGGCTCCTGTGAGCCAGCAAAACCAGTCTAAAACAGTGGGAATGGATGAGGCCAAGAAAAAATGCATTGATCTTGGTTTTAAATCTGGAACCAACGAGTTTGGTAAATGCGTTTTACAGCTAACAAAATAATAGGCTATATGAAAATGATTTCTCTGGGCGGGAATTAAATTGACATTCATGTCATGATGGAGTGGAATGCAGTGTATGCATCAACCATCTTCGGAAGATAAATGTGAAAAGAACATACCTAACGCGTAAACAGATAAAACAACGCATACAACTGCTGGCAAAAGCTAATAATTTAGCGCCTCAATATGCAGTGCGGAGCTAAAACACGCTCTGGTGGCCAATGCCAAAAGCATGGAATGTTAAATGGCCGCTGCAGGCTTCACGGAGGTCTTTCTCCCAAAGGGCGCGATCACTGGAATTTCTTGCATGGCAAGTGCACCAAGGAACGTCGCGCACGCAACATACAGACAACCCAAGAGCTGAGAATGCTTGCTTGGTTGGTAAAAGAGTTAAATATGCTTTAGGGGGTCTTTGGGTTAGGGAGGTAGCAAATATTCCGCTACCCCACGAAAGTTAACCTTTAGATGCTGCGCGATAGGCTTTAGCCACTGCATCAAATTCTTTGTTATCTCTAGTTCTTTGATCTCCAGGATTATCACTACATGGCTGAAGTTGACTTGAGCTGATTTGACTTGAATTAACTTGAATTGAAGAACCTTCAGGTTGACCTAAAGGTTGACCTTGCATATTTAGATCTTCCTGTTTTCTCTTCTTTCTCCTGGCGCCTTCCTTTCCGCCTTCAGACTGCAACCTCCTCTTTTCTGCGTATCCTTTTTTTTGGGCATCTAGCTCTGGCGATGAGATTTCATTAAATTCTTCTGTAAAAAATTTCATGTAACGATCTTTTGGAATCGCCTTAATTTCTTGGGGGTTGAATCCAAGGCACTTCGCCAGGTCTTCGGGATCGGCTGGTACGGAGTCATTTGGCCAGCATTCAAGAAGAATGGAGATCCAAAGGCCTCGCTCCATTAAGGACATCAGCTTATATTCTCTTTTAGCAAGGATGTTTTCTGCATAACATGGGAAGTAGGGGACATCTCTAGGCATCATTACTTCCTTTAGTGAGAGCAGAGGAGTCTGCGTCACTGTCAAATTGTCCAAAAGGTAAAGATTGACCTGGAGCCTTTTTGATATTCCAAATTACATCCCTAGGGTTCATCAATCCATAGAAAACAAGAGTGCATTCAACTTTATCGGCATCTACCGAATGTTTTGTACAGCTGTACAAGAGATCCCATTCTATATCTGTGCGGCTTGTGTCAATCCCTGGGGGCGCGGAAAATTTACTTATGTGAAATGCATTGGTAAATTTGGAATCTGGAACTATCCAAAATCCACCAGTATCTAGACCCGCGCAATACCAAGTATCTTCTTCTGGTATCCATTGTGGGTTATGAAGCCTTTCATGGAAATACTCTTTTTCAAAATCCGACATGACGTCGCTTTTGGGTAGGGTGTTGATTTCGGGTTTTTTGGCCTTGTAGGCTGCTATATATCTTTGTGCCTGTCTTTGAGTAACAGCTAGGTTTTCTTTTACCCAGCTACCGAATTGTCCATGAGTAAGGGATTTCTTTACGGTCGATAAATGCATGCCTGCTTCTTTTGCATAGCCTATTGCGTCCTCAGCTGATCTGGTTGCCTTTTCATGGAGTTGGTTGATTTGTGTTGCTGCAATTGAAAAATCCAATAGATCGCTCATTTCACTGAATCCCCATGTTTGGCGCTGATCCAGTCATTCACATCTATTAAGCGCCAGGCATTAATTGTTGGTGAGAGACGTAGCGGGGCGGGAAACTTTGACTGGGCCACCCAAAGTCTGATTGTCGGTTTAGCAAGAGAAGTTAAGGAGCTAACCTCATCAATTCTTAGCAGCCGATTTTGAATATCTTTAACTTCTTCCGCGTTGCTAAGGCTATGTTTATATTCCGTATGTGTTACGTCTAAATGATTCATTTTTAATTCTCCTTTAAGAAGAATTAATTGTTATCAATTAGCACTAATAAAGAAACGCAATAAATTATTATTGCGCGTTGGTACGTTTTTGGATGACCTCGGCCTAAGTGAAGGTTTTATCCCTCATCTTTTTTATCCAATCTTGACCTGTTCTTGTGCTGATATTCATGGGGCATGGCTCTCCGCGCAATGCCATTTCATTGATACGTGCATTCACCTCATCAGCGAGATATTTACCAGTAGGTAATGCATCCTTATCTTGATTTAATTGCCTAAATTCATCCACTACATCGGAAGCGATCTTCATGGCTTCAGTAGTTTTATTTCGGCCCACTGTTTTACCTGACTTAGTTGTAGTTAGGACTCCATCGAAGTACATTAAAAAATGATCAACCTCGCTTCTCAGCCCCCAAAAAATATCTAAGAATTCACGCGGAATTGATTTCTTATCAAAATTTAAGAACTCCTTTTCATAGTGTTCATTTGCACTCTGAAGATTTCCCAGTAGGTGATTGATAATGTCTTTTCTTGATGGTTCTTCTGGATATGGCTCGCGCTCTTCGATTGGAATAATTTTCCCATCAACTTGCCGTATACCTTTTGCTGTCTTTTTCATTGGCGCCTCTGCACGCATGCCTGCATGGGAAGCTGCGCCAAGGAGAGCAGGGACCTCCAATTCGCTCCGTCGAGCTAGGCGCAGCTATAGTTTAAGCAGCTTTTTGCCATTCCAGGGTTAAGGTATTCCCCCAGCAGCCAGTTTGGCAATATGACTCCCAGTCTGTTAGAAGCCTTCTTCTTGGTTCTATTAGGTCACCTCTCCTATAAGCAGACTCTGTCTTATTTTGGATGGTGTGTGCCAGCACTTTTTCGGCAACTTCTGGAGAGTGTTGAGTTTCTTCGGCCACCCAGTCGCGAAAAGTCGAACGAAATCCATGGACCGTAAAATCTTTCCCCATTCTGCGCAACATAACTGTTAATGCCATATTGCTAAGATGTTTTCCATTCCTTGAGAAAAGATATGGGCTATCTCTATCTGAGTGCCACGCAATTGACAGTATCTCTAGAGATCGTTTGCAAAGTGGAACACGATGCTCCTTCTTTGACTTCATTCGCGTTGCTGGTATTGTCCAAATATCGCCTTGAATTTCTTCTCGGAGCCCATACAGCACTTCCCCCGTCCTATTGGCATTAAGTATCAAAAATTCAAGCGCAAGGCTTGACAGGCAATCTATAGCCTTGATTTCATTTATGAATGAGGGAAGTTCTTTGTAGGGTAGGGCTTTATGGTGTTCAATCGGAGCCACCTTGGAAGGTTTTGGCAGGATTGTGTCTAAATGACCTCGCCATTGAGCAGGGTTCATGCCAACGCGAAGCCCTCTGGATGTTGCGGAAGCTAGTATCCATTCAATTCTGCCTCGTAAACGAGATGCGGTATTCGTCTTTGTTTGCCAAATAGGATTTAATATTTTTAGGATGTCTTCGGTATTTAGCGCGTTTATTGGTAGGTGGCCAATATGAACAAATGCATAGTCACGAAGAGTATTCCTCCATTGCTCAGCATGTTTCGCATTGCTCCACTCAGATCGTTTGCTTTCTATACACTCAAGCGCATAATCTTTAAAAGTCACGATTTTTTCTGATTCCCGATTGCATGCCCTGGCGACCTTTCTCTCATCAGCTGGATTCAGCCCCTGATTTACTTGGTTTCGCGCAGCTACGGCTCTTTTACGTGCCTCCTTCAAGGGAATGGCTGGGTACGAGCCTAAGCTGTAGTCATAACGCTTGTTTTTATAAGAGTACCTAAATACCCAATATTTTTGATGGTTGGCCTTTACTTGGAGGTTGAGGCCTCTAACTTCGCCGTCTGTATATCTCCCAGGGTTTATGAGGTTTTTGATGAATAAATCAGTAAAGCAGGTTGCCATGAAGATTTCCTTTAACTATCCCCACATATTTCCCCACAGGCTCCCCATGGCTGGCTATGTGATGTCTTGGTAAGTAAAGTAAAGTCTTGTTTGAAAATTAACTACGCAAAAACTATTTATTGCGCAGCTAACCCTTAGGGCATTGGAATTTATAGGGTTTTAGGCTTACTAACGCTTGCTAGGGTCAAACAAGGCTTTACATGGAGGGATCCTGACACCTCTTCCGCCAAGTTAAATGTAAAAAGCCCAGCAACTACTTGCTGGGCTTTTATCTTTTCAGCTACTGAAAAGAATGACTGTGCTTCTTGGCTACTTCTTGATTGCTTCTTGATTACTTCTTGGCAGCTGGTGCGCTTACTACTGCAGCGATTGCTTCTGTGTAAACCACTTTTACTTGATCATTTACAGCAATATCTTTCATCAACTCAGGGTTCTGAACCTTAACCTTGATGATATTTCCTTGTGGGCCTTTTAAAGAAACAACATTTTTAGCTGTATCAATTGCCTCAACATTAGCGGTTGCAGTAACGGTATTAGTAGTGATCATGCCCGGCTTATCACCTTGTGGAGCAGTAGTAGTGCTGGTGCTAACTTGCTCACTAGTAGTGCCTGGATTTTTAACCTTAACCAGCTCAATCGCTACAGCGAGTTCATAAACAACATCAAAACGGTCACCCACTTTAATTTCAGCAAAGTTCTTCACTTCAGGGCCGGCAACAATAGAAGTTTCGCCATCATTGTTTTTGAGAGTCACTGTACGAGTTGCTGCATCAATTTTGGTTACTTCACCATCATAGATGAGTGCGGCTTCTTGAGCGGCTACGCCAGCAATAGGCACTTTTGGTTTGGTTAGGAAAACGTAAGCGCCAACTGCGATTGCAGCAATGACGATAGCAATGATAATTTTTTTCATAATGGTTTAATCCTTTGGGTGGTTAAAGAGCATCACCCTTGGGTGGTGATGCGGAAATGTCTAAATACTGGTGATTTAGTACTTGCGTCCATTGTATTGCTAGAAGCTAGCTGCAAGGCCAATAGAGGTGCCATGTACGTTTTGGCCAAACTGATAGCGAAATACGACCCTAACCCGAGTAAAAATAGGGTCAGATGCACTGCGATCCAATTCAATACCGGTGCCAACGGAGGATAGGGAGTTAAAACCCAGCGCTCCACGTAAGTCACCCAAGAATTCGGTATGCGCCACTTCAAACACGGCTCTTAAGGGTCTATCCAGAAGTGTGATCGGTGTCGGAATACGACTTCTGGCCCAAAGTGCCAGACTTTGTGAATCTGCTGATCCTTGTACTGCGGTAGAGCTGGCAAATGTTTGGACCGGAATATTGGTGTAACGCAACTCCACATCAATCTCTTGATCGGGCTTGTAATTTTCATAATCAAGCATGACGGAGCCACCCAGGCCATAGGAGTTCATGCGACCTCCGTTCAGGAATTGCAAATCAATCCCCTTTTGATTCTGAAGCACTCTAGAGGCAATCGACAGGTCACTCTCGAGATGCCCCAACATTACATTAGCAATAGGGCGAAAGCGCAACTCATTGGTAATCGGGAAATCCCAACCGATACCGCCTGTTCCAGTAATGCTATTCCAGTGCACGGGCACGGTAACAGAGCTGTTTCCAATCCCGTCTGTAAAAGTAGGGTTGTAGCGATTGACTGCTAGGGTGCCTTCTAAATAGAGTGGAAAATTTGCACTAATACGATCACCACCGCCAAGTGAGATCATTTGTAGATCAGAGTTCTCTCCACCATTGTTGCGAATTGATAGGGAGCCTGTAGTGACATCCGGCGTTAGTGAATACCCCGTAATTGTCATGAAGGCATCGGCACGCTTTTTGAGGTAATTGTTAGCGGCGTTGTAGAAGGCAGATTGGGCCTGTGCAAAGTCAATCCCAATGATGGATAGGGTGATAAAGAAAAGGAGCTGGATTCTACTTAAAAGCCGCATGACAGGCATTTTAGCGAATCAATTCTCTGGATGTACTATAGCGAACATGAAGCTGCTCATTTCTATTTACTTCTTTATTCTGGCCATTATTCAGATGGGCCTGTTTTTCGGTATTTATCATTATTACCGCTCCCAAAATTTGCTTAAGCCAAGTCTGTACTGGATGTCCTCGCTATTAGTGAGTGTGGTGGGTCTATTTGTTTTTGGGGCGGGAGTCATCACCATTCAAAATATTGCGAACCCTGAATTTAATTTCACGGTTGCCAACAGCTTCTTTTATGTCGCTGCGCTATTGCAAGCCCTTTTTTGCCAGTCACTCAATCGAGAAGTTTCCAGGCGAGCAAAGATATTTGCCTCAGCTTCAGTTCTCCTCTTTATTCCTGCTTTCGAATACATGCGCCTGTATGGGACTTTTGAGATTCGAACTGCTGCAATGGCTGCTATTGCCAGTATTTTTTATTGCTGGCAAATCTATGAGTTAGCCATCAAAAGAAAAGCATCACCATCAAAGCAATTGTTCTATATGCAATGCGCCAGTTTTGCTGAAATATTTTTTGCAATAGGTCGTTTTTTTATATTAGTTGCCTCAGCTTTTACTATTACGCATGTTGAGCAAATTCCTCAAATATTGATTCTCTTTACCATCTCTCAATTGGTGATGAATACGCTCTCCTATATAGCTATTGGCAGTTATTGGGCTGAGCAAATTGCAAAAGCAAATGCACAGTCTACTCATGAGAACCAAGAGATTAAGTCACTCCTGAAAGAGCGGGATATCCTAATTGGCACGCTACTCAAGGCAAATAAGACTGCCGGCACTGGAGCTTTATCTGCCTCAATCGCTCATGAGCTCAATCAGCCGCTTGGTGCCTCTAGTCTGAATATTCAATTTCTGCAAAAAAAGTTATCCGAGGGCAGCTTAAGTCCTGAATTGCAAAAAGAAATTCTAGACTCTTTGCTCGTCGATAATCAGCGAGCGGCAGGCATCATTCGCTCCCTCAGATCCGTCTTTGCTGATGAAAAATTGGCCTCAACAAAAATAGATATTGCTGAATTAATAGACTTAGTGCTCACCATCGCAAGTCCTGAAATTGCTAAGCAGAATATTCAAATGGTATTGAAACTGGAGCAGAATTTATTTGTAACCGCAAATAAGGGGGAGCTACAACAAGTACTTTTAAATTTAGTGAATAACGCAATTGATGCCTTAAAGAATTTGGACAAAGCGGATAAAAAAATTACGATTTTGGGTCGGCACGTTGGCTCTGATATTCAAATATCAGTTGCAGATAGTGGCTTGGGAATTGATCTAGAGGTTCAGTCCCATATGTTTGAGCTGCTTTCAACTACCAAAAGTTCCGGCATGGGAATTGGCCTCTGGTTATGCAAACATATTGTGATGAGACATGGTGGCTCAATCTGGTTTGAGTCATCCCCAGAGAAGGGGGCCACTTTCTTTGTGAGCTTGCCTCTGGTTGCGGTCTATGTAATCTAATTTCCTCATTCAACTTAACTATTAGCTTTAGGGCTAATTGCCATTGGTTAGCTCAAACATATCATTGAAGTAATCAAAGCATTTTTACTTTAGGCTCTTATGAAAATCAAACTTACTCAAATTTCAATTACAGTTACCTTGTTGTCCTCTGGATTGGCTTTAGCTGCGGGCGGCGGCGGTGTTGTAGTTGATCCTGGCGCCATGCAAGGCAAACACTTTGATGTGAAAGGTAAGTCGCCATCGAGCTATACGGTCGAATTACAAAACGGGTTACGTAAGACGCTGCCTTTTGAGGATAAAAGGGATTTTGAAGAGTCAAAGAGGGGTTTTATTGCTGCGCCTCCTTATAAGGCCATCATGGCTGATGCAGGAAATGTTGCCTGGGATATGGGGAGCTATGAATTTCTATTGCAGGGTAAAGACTTTGACAGCGTGCATCCATCTTTGCAGCGTCAGGCGATTCTCAATATGGGTTATGGCTTGTACGAAGTCGTGCCAGACAAGATTTACCAGGTTCGCGGCTTTGACTTATCCAATATTAGTTTTGTTAAAACAAATACAGGATGGATTGTCTTTGACCCATTGACCTCAAAAGAGACCGCTAGAGCAGCTCTGGAATTGGTGAATGAGAAACTAGGTAAGCGTCCAGTAGTTGCGGTGGTGTATTCACATTCGCATGCCGATCACTTTGGTGGTGTTCGTGGCGTGGTAGAGGAGTCTGATGTGAAGAGTGGCAAGGTAAAAATTATTGCACCTGCTGGCTTTATGGATCATGCCGTTGCAGAGAACGTATATGCCGGCAATGCCATGACACGTCGTTTGTATTTCCAGTATGGCGTCTTATTGCCCCGCAGCCCATTTGGACACGTTGACCAATCGATTGGTAAAAATACCGCAGCAGGAAATCTTGGTTTGATTGAGCCAACCATTCTCATTAATGAGCCATTTGAAAAGATGACGGTTGATGGTGTGGAAATGGAGTTTCAAAATACTCCGGGAACCGAGGCGCCTGCCGAGATGAATACCTATTTCCCGCAATTCAAAGCATTCTGGGCTGCTGAAAATATTACTGGCACCATCCATAATATCTATACCTTACGTGGCGCTTTAGTTCGCGATGCTTTGGCATGGTCTAAGAACATTAATAATGCTTTGTATCGTTATGGCAATGAGGCTCAAGTAATGTTTGCTTCACATTCTTGGCCGCGTTGGGGTAATGAGCGTGTTCAAGAGGTGATGCGCACTCAGCGTGATAGCTATGCGCACTTAAATAACGAGGTGCTTCATTTGGCGAACAATGGCGTCACGATTAATGAAGTGCATAACGTCTACAAACAACCTGAGAGTTTGAAAAAGCAGTGGGCAGCGCATAGCTACCACGGTTCAGAAGAGCACAACAGTCGTGCTGTGATCAATCGCTACTTGGGTTACTGGGATGCTAATCCTGCTACCTTGATTCCTCTGTCACCAAAAGATTCTGCGCCGCTGTATGTTGAGATGATGGGCGGTTCTGCCAAGATTATGGCAAAGGGCAAGCAGCTCTATCAGCAGGGCAAATATCGTGAGGCGATGGAGATTGTCAATAAGCTGGTTTATGCGCAACCGAACAATACTGCCGCCAAAGATCTGCTAGCCGATATTTTTGAACAAATTGGCTATCAAAAAGAAAGTCCTAGCGTGCGTAATAGCTTCCTAGGTGCTGCATACGAATTGCGTCATGGTATGCCTTCTGGTGCATCACCAAAGACTAATGGCCCTGACATGATCAGAGCCATGACTACAGAGCTTTGGCTTAATGCATTGGCAATCAGCATGGATAGCAAAAAAGCTGCCGGCATGAAGTTCACCATCAATCTGAGCACTCCAGATAATGGTGAAAAGTTTGTTGTGGAGATGAGTAATTCTGCGCTGACCAATATCAAGGGTTATCAGGATAAAAATCCAAACCTCACTATTACTGTGAATCGTAGTGACCTAGAGAAAGTCATGGGCGGACAAACTACTTTTGAAAAACTTCAGGCCGAAGGTAAAGCCAGGTTTGAAGGTGATCGCAAAGTCTTTGATCAACTGCGTAGCACCATGATCACCTTTACTCCAGACTTTGAATTAATGCCTGGCACCAAGGCTAAGGCACCACCAGCCAAACCTAGCAAGGATCCGTTTGAAGCTCCTCCAATTGCTAATTCTGATGGTGCCTAAGCTAATCAATGGGTAGGTAATAAGAAATGGGCTCCTAGGAGCCCATTTCTTTTATCCAAAACAGAAGAATTTCTCAGGCTGTAAAAGCGCCGCCAGCTTCCAGTGACTTCAGTTCTTCCCCAGCAATGCCTAATTCTGCAAGAAGCTCACTGGTGTGTTCACCCAGCAAAGGAGGGTGGCGATAAACCTGCTGAGGAGTGCCATTCATCTTGACGGCAAAGCCAATATTGGGAACTTTGCCTTCAATAGGGTGATCGATTTCCATGCGCATTTTGCGATGACGTCCATGTTCGCTATCGAATGCTTCTGGATATGTATTGATGGGGCCGGCTGGTATTCCGGCGGCAAGCAATGCATCAACCCATTCATTGCTGGTTTTTTGGGCGAATGATCTTTCTAATTCAGCAGCGAGCTCCAGTCGATTGGCTAAGCGTAGAGGATTGGTTTTAAAGCGTGCGTCTTCAAATAATTCTGGTCGATCAATTTTGTCGCAGAGAAGTTTCCAGAGCTTTTGATTCGTAGCGCCCATCACAAAATAACCATCAGAGGCCTTCATAGCTTGATAAGGTGCACTCATGTGATTGGCTGTGCCGAGTTTGTAGGGCTCAACTCCAGTACCCCAATACTGCGCGGTATCCCAGATGGAGAAGGCTAAGGCTGAATCAAACAGTGAGGCATCAATAAATTGACCTTCACCGGTTTTGCTTTTACCAATATAAGCAGACAAAATTCCGTACACAGCGAATAGGGCGCAGCCAATATCAGCAACCGGGACGCCAGCCTTTACCGGTGGACCGTCTGGATATCCTGTAACACTCATCACGCCAGACATGGCTTGCGCCATTAAATCAAATCCGGGGCGATCTGCCCACGGACCCGTTTGGCCAAATCCGGAGATGCTGGCATAGACCAAGCCTGGATTAATTGCTTGCAAAGAGGGGTAATCAATACCCAGTTTTTTCATTACGCCCGGGCGATAATTTTCAACCAAGATATCGGCTGTTTTGACCAGCTCAAAAAATACCTTTTTACCAGCTTCTGTTTTGAGATTAAGAGTGAGGCTGCGTTTATTGCGATTCATATTCAGAAAACCCATGCTGTCTGAACCCTTCATCTTGAATCCCATAGCGCCACGAGTTTGGTCACCAGTTCCAGGCGGCTCTATTTTGATGACATCGGCACCGAGGTCAGCCAAGAGCATGCAGCAGTAGGGACCTGCCATAACTTGACTGACGTCAAGAACACGTACTCCTGAAAGGGGTAATGGCTTGGAAGATCCGTGATGTGCGCCATCTGAAGCGCCATTTATAGGTGTTTTCGTCATTGTCTCAATTGTTTTTATATGTTTAGAATTACCCTGTAATAGTAACAAACACAATTAAAACAATTTTGGAGACTTTATGTTGGTTAAAACGCCTAAATGGGCTATGCGTAGCTTGCTCGCAATCTCGCTGGCCACAAGTTCATTTTTTGCAATGGGGCAGCAAGCCTACCCTGCAAAACCAATTCGTTTGATTGTTGGTTTCGCGCCTGGTGGCGGCACCGACATTGTTGCGCGTGCAATTGCACCCAAGATGAGTGAAATCTTGGGTCAGAGCGTGATTATTGAGAATAAGTCAGGTGCTGCTGGCACTATTGGAGCTGATCAGGTTGCTAAATCTAATCCGGATGGATACGCCTTGCTCGTAGGGCATTCAAACTCCAATGCGATTGCACCATTTGTATTAACAAATGTTCCTTACAATCCAGCAACGGATTTCACACCAATTACCTATTTAGGATACGTGCCGAACGTATTGGTTGTGAAGTCTTCATTGCCTGTAAATTCAGTAGCCCAGTTAATTTCTTTGGCCAAAGCAAATCCTGGCCAGATGACTTATGGATCTTCAGGCATTGGCAGCACGCAGCATTTAGCTGGTGCTTTGTTCTCCAAGATTGCCGGCATTCAGTTAAACCATGTACCTTATAAAGGTAGTGGTCAGGCGATTATTGATTTGCTTGGCGGACAAATTACGATGAACTTCGATACTTTGCCTCCAAACTTGCAGCAGATTAAAGATGGTGGCTTAAAAGCATTGGCGATCTCAACTCCAAAACGTTTATCGATTCTTCCAAATGTGCCAACATTTGCTGAGGTGGGCATTGTTGGATTCGATGTCACCAATTGGTATTCCGTAATGGGTCCAAAAGGAATGGATCCAGCTGTTGTGAACAAGATTGATCAGGCTGTTAAGGCTGCAATGGCAGATCCACAAATTAAAAAGACATTGGATTCTCAGGGTTTGCAACCTGAAGGCCCAGCAACACCGGCTGCCTTTAGTTTGTTCTTATCAGCTGAGTTAGCAAAGTATCAGCGTCTCGTAAAGAGCCTGAACATCAAAGCTGAATAAATTGCATGCTTGAGCACGGTAAAGAGGGTAATGTTGCGCAGGTTACATTAGAGATACGCGACAACATTGCCCACATTACCTTTGATCATGTGGCTGCTCGCAATGCGATGACCGTCAGCATGTATCAATCACTTAAATCCATTTGTGAAGACCTAGCCACAAATCCAAAGATACGAGTAGCTATCTTTCGGGGTGCTGGCGGCAAGTCATTTGTGTCGGGTAGTGATATCGCCCAATTTGCTAGCTTCAAAAGCGGTGAAGATGGGGTACGTTACGAAGAGGGTATTGATAGTTATCTTGCCCCGCTTGCCACTTTACCAATCCCAACCATCGCCGTGATTGACGGTATGGCGGTAGGGGGTGGTTTAGCAATTGCTAGCTGCTGCGATTTTCGACTTTCTTCACCTGGAGCCAAATTTGGCGTACCCATAGCTAAAACCCTTGGCAATTGTTTATCAGCGGGCAATGTCGCTTGGCTCGTAGCACATCTAGGTATCAATATTGTGAAACGGATGTTGCTCTTAGCAGAAATGATTTCTGCAGAAGAGTTGGCAAAGCAAGGATATGTATTTGCTATCCATAATCAAGATCAATTAAGTCAAGAGGCTGAAAACTTAGCTGAGCGCCTCAGTAAATTAGCGCCCATTACTCAAAAATCGACCAAGCTCGTTCTTGCAAGACTAATTAAAAATAATCTGCCCGATTGCAGAGATCTCATTAGTGAAACTTATGGCAGTGCAGACTTTAAGAATGGTGTCGCTGCATTTTTAAATGGCGAGCCACCAGTTTGGATCGGTAAGTAGTAATCTGAAGCTACCGATCTAATCTAAAAACATCTCTTGCAGGTTATTGAGATAGCGAATTCCCATTTCGGTGGCTTTTAGTCTGCTAGGATTTTCATCTAACAATCCTTTTTTACTTGCCTCATCTAAGCCTTTGCTAATCACGCTTAAAGGCAAGCCAGTGCGCTCACTAAAGGTGCTGGTGTCTACGCCATCAGTTAACCTTAAGGTGTTGAGCATAAATTCAAAAGGAAGATCCTTGGCTGCTATCTCACGGTTTTCAATGAGCGCATTACCTTTGGATTCCATAGCGCTCATATAGGCTTCTGGTTGGCGCTCTCGGACTTGCCGTGTGATTCGATCTGGATATGAAACCTTGCCGTGCGCCCCTGCGCCAATGCCGATGTAATCACCAAAACGCCAGTAGTTCAGATTATGTTTGCACTCTTGATTTTTTTGGGCATATGCAGAAACTTCGTAGCGTTGATAGCCTGCCTTAGTGAGTAAATCTAAATTCTGCTCATAGATCGCATCAATTTCATCTTCGCTAGGAAGGTTGGGTGGAAAACTAGCAAAGTAGGTATTTGGTTCCAAGGTGAGGTTATAGAAAGACAAGTGGGGAGTCTTAAATGACAGAGCAGTTTCTATATCCGCCTTTGCTGCTTCAAGAGTTTGCTTGGGTAAGCCGTACATTAAATCTAGATTCACGGATTTAAAGTGTTTTAAAGCGATCTCAATTGCTCGCTTCGCTTCTTCACCATTGTGAATGCGTCCCAAGGCTTTAAGCTGCTCATCCTGAAAGCTTTGTATGCCCAAAGAAACGCGGTTGACTCCCGCCTTAGCAAAGCCTGCTAATTTCTCAGTCTCGACTGATCCAGGATTTGCCTCCATCGTGATCTCGGCATCCGGCTCTAGATTTACTCTGGCACGTATTGCGCAAAGCAATTGATCCATTCCTTCAGCGGAAAGTAGGCTGGGCGTTCCGCCACCAATAAAAATACTGTGAACTTGACGTCCCCAAGTATTAGGCAATTCCGTTTCTAGATCAGCAATCAGCGCCTTGATATAACGAGCCTCATCAAAGCCCGCTTTACCTTCTTTAATTTGATGCGAATTAAAGTCGCAATAAGGGCACTTCTTTTCGCACCAAGGAAAGTGAATATATAAAGCCAAAGGTGGCAATGCACTGAGGCTGACTTTGTTAGGATTGGAATTAAGCACGAGCTTTAAGTTGCGTAATTAGTTCGCGCAAGGCTTGACCACGATGGCTTATTAAATTCTTTTGGGTGGGCTCTAGCTCTGCAGCAGTGCAGTTTTGATCCTCTAAAAAGAAATGAGGGTCATACCCAAACCCATTGCTGCCTGATGCTTTATCAACAATTTGCCCATACCA
The DNA here is from genome assembly GCF_018882245.1 of Polynucleobacter sp. AP-Capit-er-40B-B4. GTDB lineage: Bacteria > Pseudomonadota > Gammaproteobacteria > Burkholderiales > Burkholderiaceae > Polynucleobacter. Next base: position 70,451 of record NZ_JACVOV010000003.1, read on the forward strand.
GCGGGTCTGAACAATCAACGGCTCTGGATCATCTGCACTATTGACTAGTACAAGAGCGCAAACATAATGCGCACCCCGATCAGTGTGAGCCTTTAATTCTTGAATGAGTTTTTCATTGTTCGCTGCATCATCGCCTTGCTCTCCTGCAAAGCGGGCTGACAAAACACCAGGTTTGCCATCCAAGGCGTGTGCGCAAATTCCAGAATCATCGGCTAAAGCCGGAAGACCAGACGCCGCGCTGGCGTGACGTGCTTTGGCTAGTGCGTTTTCTACAAAAGTGCAGTGAGGCTCTTCTGCGGACGGAATGCCTAATTCACCTTGAGGAATGACCTGAAAATTCAGAGGAGCTAAAAGCGCCTGAAATTCCTTTACCTTGCCAGCGTTATTGGAAGCGAGAACCAGCTTTTGCATTGCGACCTTTATTTCAATGCATCGATTTGCATTTGAGTAAGCTCACGAATACCTTGTTCAGCAAGATCCAGGAGTGCATTGAGTTCATTTCTAGAAAAAGCAGCGCCCTCAGCGGTACCTTGTACTTCAATCATGCCACCTTTACCTGTCATGACGACATTCATGTCGGTATCGCAAGAAGAGTCTTCTGGGTAATCCAAGTCAAGCACTGGCGTGCCTTGATAAATACCGACAGAGATGGCGGCTACGCTATCAATAATCGGGTCCTTGGTGAGTACACCACTTTTTAGAAGTTGGTTAACTGCATCTCTTGCGGCAACATAGGCGCCAGTAATCGATGCAGTGCGTGTACCACCGTCAGCTTGCAATACATCGCAATCCAGATGAATGGTTCTTTCTCCCAAGACTTTTAAATCAAAGACACTGCGCATAGCGCGACCAATCAGGCGCTGAATTTCTTGGGTACGGCCTGATTGTTTGCCGCGAGCTGCTTCACGATCGCTACGGGTGTGGGTAGAGCGGGGGAGCATGCCGTATTCGGCAGTTACCCAGCCTTCGCCAGAACCCTTTTTATGGGGTGGCACCTTTTCTAGGATGCTGGCGGTGCAAAGAACCTTGGTGTCCCCAAAGGCAATCAATACCGAACCTTCGGCATGCTTGGTAAAGGCTCTAGAAATGGTTACGGGGCGCAAATCTTTTGGCTGACGGCCGCTCGGGCGGGTAATATTGGCTGAATTGGCGGTGCTCATGGAAATGGGGTCCTGTGGGGTTAGGGTATGTATCGGGTCTGGTTCAATAATGAATCTACAATGTCCATATGATATCGAGCATGACTGGTTATGGCAGCGCTTCTCGCCAAGTCTCCCTGGGAGCTGGTGTAGTTGCTGATCTGCAGGTGGAATGTCGGGCTGTTAATAGCCGCTTTCTGGATTTGGGATTTCGTCTTCCGGACGAGTGCCGTGGGGCTGAACCCGCCTTACGAGAAATGGCTACTCAAAGCCTCTCTCGTGGCAAGGTAGAGTTCCGGGCTGCTTGGCGAGTCAATGCAGGGGCGGCTAATTCAGCCAAATCTAACCCACATGCACTGGGTGCTATTAATAAAGACCGCCTAGACGCTCTATATACCTTGCAAGAAAGGGCCCAAGACGCTTTTCCAAAAGCGCAAGAACTGAGTATTGCTGAAGTATTACGTTGGCCTGGCGTTGTTTCTGAGCCGCGCGGTGAAGAAGATAGTTGGGTCACAGCCGCCGTTGAAGCTGGGCGAGCTGCTCTAGCAGCCCTTATGGAAAGTCGTCATGCGGAAGGCAAAGCCTTAGTTGGCGTTCTTACTAGCATTACCGGCAAGATGCGTGACATCGTTAAGGTGATTGAGCCCAAGGTTCCTGAATACGTCGCGCAATACCAAGAGAAGTTAACTGAGCGATTATCAGAAGCCTTAGCTGCGCAAGAGCAGGCTAAAGCAGGGGCAGAGCTCATGGAGCGTATTCGCCAAGAGGTTGTTCTATATGCTGTGCGGATCGATGTTGCCGAAGAGTTTGCGCGTTTAAAAACCCATCTTCAGGCTGTAGATACAGCGCTTACAGGCAAGGGCCCAGTAGGCAAACGTTTAGATTTTCTGATGCAAGAACTCAATCGCGAAGCCAATACCTTAAGCTCTAAGTCTGTTTCAGAAGAATGTACGCAAGCAGCGCTAGAGCTCAAATTGTTTATTGAGCAAATGCGTGAGCAAGTTCAAAATCTTGAGTAATCCTTGAGTAATTAAACAATTCATGACTAACGCTAATTCAACTCCATCCTATCAAGGCAGCATGTTGATGATAGTGGCACCATCCGGTGCCGGTAAATCATCTTTGGTGAATGCTTTATTAAAAGATGACCAGGGATTGAAGTTATCTTTATCCACTACCACTCGCGCTCCAAGACCTGGTGAGATAGATGGTAAAGACTATCGTTTTTTGACCAAAGACAATTTTCTGCAAGAGCGTGACCAAGGTCATTTTTTAGAGTGGGCAGAAGTGCATGGTCATTTTTACGGCACATCTAAGCCGTGGATTGAGTCTCAAATGCAAGCTGGCAGTGATGTCATGCTGGAGATCGATTGGCAGGGTGCCCAACAGATCCGTAAATTAATTCCATCAGTGCAGTGGATCTTCATTTTTCCACCGTCCATTGAAGCCCTAGAAGAGCGTTTGCGTAAGCGTGGCCAAGATGATGAAGCCACTATTGAGCGCCGCTTAGCGGCTGCCCATATTGAGCTCACGCATGCCCATGAGGCTGATTACATCGTTGTGAATGATTCGTTTGATCAGGCTTTGGTGGATTTAAAGCATATTTTGGCTTCCAGCCGCCTGCGCTCAGGACCCAGTATGGCCCGAAATCCAGCTCTTTTGAAGCGTCTCGGGGTCTAATCAGTTATCCTATAGGTATTGAAGCTAAATTAAGTGAGTTCAGCATGGCCCGAATTACTGTAGAAGATTGCCTTAAAACGATTCCAAACCGATTTGAATTGGTTTTGGCTGCCACTTATCGTGCGCGCCAATTGGTGCAAGGTCACTCCCCACGTGTTGAGTCCAGAGATAAAGCTACTGTAGTTGCATTGCGCGAAGTAGCTGCTGGTGTAACCGACCGTGACATGTTGACCAAAGTACCTCTGTAATTAAGGAGTTCCGGTGTGGAGCTCCCTATTGGACAAGTCAAAACATCGGAAAAAGTAGGAAGCATCTTGCCTAAAGATGCTTCGCTTGACTCAGCTCAAGCGCAATTGTTGGATATCGATTCCAATACATCTCAAAGCGGTAAAAAATCAATCATTGCGAGTTTGTTAGCGCAATCGAGTCGTCATTTGTTTGGGCCCACCTCAGCGCCCAATCTTCCTCTCAAGCATCAGGTAGTTTCGATTGAGGGATTGCTGTCAAAGCTTACCTATCTCAAGCCAGAAGAAATTGCGCAAATTAAAAAGGCTTTTCAGTTTTCTGATGCTGCGCATTTAGGTCAATATCGCCATAGTGGTGAACCTTACATCACACACCCAGTTGCTGTTGCTGAGCTCTGCGCTACCTGGCGCTTAGATGCGCCTTCCATCATGGCGGCCTTAATGCATGATGTGATTGAAGATACCGGCTGCACAAAGGCAGATTTAGTTGAAAAGTTTGGCAACAAAGTAGCTGAGCTAGTTGAAGGTCTAACCAAACTCGATAAATTAGAGTTTCAGAGTCATGCAGAGGCGCAAGCAGAAAGCTTTCGCAAAATGTTTATGGCAATGGCACGCGATGTTCGTGTCATCTTAGTCAAGCTGGCTGACCGCACCCACAATATGCGCACTCTCGATGCGGTGCCGATGGAGAAGCGTCGTCGTGTAGCAGCTGAAACCATTGAAATCTACGCGCCTATTGCTCACCGCCTCGGCTTGAACGTCATTTACCGCGATCTACAGGATTTGAGCTTCCGTTATTCCATGCCGATGCGTTTTAGGGTGATTGAAGGAGCGGTCAAGCGGGCGCGTGGTAATCGCAAGGAAATGGTCGAGAAGATTTTGCAGGCTTCTCGCATGGCGTTCGCTAAAGCCAACTTAGAAGTAGATCTTCGTGGTCGTGAAAAGACGCTCTTTAGCATTTATAACAAGATGCGCTCTAAGCATTTAAGTTTTTCTCAAGTACTAGATGTCTATGCCTTCCGCGTAACCGTTCATTCGATTGACGAATGCTATCGCGCTCTAGGGATCTTACATTCTTTGTATAAGCCAATGCCTGGCAAGTTTAAGGATTACATTGCCATTCCTAAGTTGAATGGCTACCAATCCTTGCACACTACCTTGTTGGGTCCATCAGGTGTGCCAGTAGAGTTTCAGATTCGTACTACTGATATGCATGCAGTGGCTGAAGCGGGTGTGGCAGCGCATTGGGCTTATAAAGACGGTTCACCTGATATGAGTGAAGTACAAAACCGCGCCCATCAATGGTTGCAATCGTTAATTGATATTCAAGATAGTAGCGGCGACTCACAAGAATTTTTAGAGCACGTCAAAATCGATTTGTTCCCAGATGCGGTATATGTTTTTACGCCTACCGGACAAATTAGGGCTTTACCAAGAGGCGCCACTGCACTTGATTTTGCCTATTCGATCCATAGCGACCTTGGCAATACTTGTGTAGCCGTCAAGATTAATGGCCTGCAATTACCACTACGCAGTGAGTTAAAAAATAGTGACATTGTTGAAGTCATTACTTCTGCAAGCTCGCAGCCTAATCCTGGTTGGCTCGCTTTTGTGCGCACCGGAAAAGCCCGTGCCTCTATTCGCCATTCCTTAAAGACTAAGCATTATTCCGAATCCTTGCAGCTTGGCGAACGCCTTTTAGCAAATTCATTGCGTCAGCAAGGCGTTGATGCAGCATTGCTGAGCCCAGAGATTTGGGAAAAACTTACTCACTGGACTGGTGATAAAACCAGAGAAGAAGCTTGCGTCAACATTGCCTTAGGTAGAAGATCCCCTCAAGAGTTAGCAATTCGTCTGAAGATTTTGATTGATGACGAAGGTGGTTCAGAGCAGATGCGCTTGGGCGCCTCCGATTGGGTTGCACCAAATCAAGAAATTAATCATCATCAACGCCAGGCTATTTTGGTGGATGGTCGTGAGGGCAATTCCATTCACTTCCAGGGTTGTTGCCACCCGATTCCAGGCGATAACATCATTGGCTACCTAGGTAAAGGCGAAGGCCTGCAAGTGCATACCAACGATTGTCCGGTTGCTTTACGCATGCTCTCAAAAGACAGCGATAAGTGGGTAGAGGTGGAGTGGGGTAAAGAGCTCAATCGTGAGTTTGAGTTGGATCTAGCAATTGATACGCGCCAAGGTAAAGGTGTTTTGGCTAGAGTTGCAAGTAGTGTGACTGCGGCTGACTCAAACATCATGAATGTTTCAATGGAGGATCGCTTCAAGGAAGATTCTGTGACAATCCGCTTTACGATCCAGGTTTACGATCGTCTGCATCTCTCTAAGGTGATGCGTAGCTTACGTGCTAATCCAGACGTTATGCGTGTCACTCGTACCCGCGCTATGTAGTTTTAAAGATACTGAACATCTAGGATTTCAATTTCAGCTGGTCCAGTTGGCGTTTGAATAAAAACGCAGTCTCCGATTCGAGACTTAATGAGTGCTTTAGCTATAGGTGATACCCAGCTCACATGGCCTTTATCTAGATCAACCTCATCTACCCCAACAATGGTAATAACGGTCTCTTTGCCTTCTTGAGGTCCTTCAAGGGCGGAGTAGGTTACGGTAGCCCCAAAGAAGACCTGATCGGCGTCATTTTCGCCAGATTTTCGGGTGGAATTGTCTACAACTACGGCAAATTCAAGGCGTTTATTAAGGAATCGAATCCGTCTATCGATCTCCCTGAGGCGCTTTTTTCCATAGATGTAGTCCCCATTTTCAGACCGGTCGCCGTTGCTGGCAGCCCAGTGGACAACCTTGACAACCTCCGGTCTATCAAGGTTTAAGAGCTTTAGGAGCTCGGTCTTGATACGCTCGTGACCAGCTGGGGTGATGTAGTTCTTCTCTTCCATGGCATAATTATGGCTGTTGCGGCTGTAGCTCAGCTGGATAGAGTACTTGGCTACGAACCAAGGGGTCGTGGGTTCAATTCCTGCCAGCCGCACCAACTTATATGAGGGCCTAGTTGCAAAACTGGGCCCTTTTCATTTTTAAGCGTTTTATAAAACTTAAACCTGTATCCCTTATAGTTGGGTTATGAGCATTTCTGACACCATTTCTGCCGTTTCTGAGGCCCCAGTTGCTGTTTGGTCGCAAGTAGATGCCAATTCTGCAAAGGTGTCTCTCAGTGGCATTGTGAACGTCTATTCCTTGGGTGGAGTTTGGACCCAAATTCGTGATTCTCAAGATGCCTGGCTAAAGCAGGGCGATAGCAAAGCAAAAACCCTCAGTGTTGATTCATCGGCAGTTGCTTCTCTAGATGGCGCTGGTATTGCCTTTCTGATAGCCATACAAGAGGCGCAGACAATTGCCGGCGCTAAATATCTCTTATCTGGCTTGGATGCTCGTTATCAACCTCTACTAAAAGAGTTTGATCCAATCAATAATTTATTTCCTGCGCCATCTGTAAAACCCAAAAGAAGTTTTGTGGTCAGCCTGGGGATGGCAGTTCAAAACATCATTGATGACACTGCAGGTTTAATTGAATTCACGGGTCATTTATTTTCTGATTTAGTTTGGTCAGTTAGAAATCCAAAGCAAGTGAGGTGGGGCGACTTTATTAATGCTGCGGTTGAGGCGGGCATTGCGGCATTACCAATCGTTGGTTTGGTTGCCTTCTTAATCGGTGTGATCTTATCTTTCCAAGCTGCAATTGGTATGAAACAGTTTGGCGCGGTATCTTTTGTTGGCCCCTTGGCTGCCCTGGGGATTGTTAGAGAAATGGGGCCGTTAATTACCGCTATTTTGTTGGCCGGCCGTTCCTCCGCTGCCTTTGCTGCTGAGATCGGTACGATGACAGTCAACAGCGAAGTGGATGCTTTAGTTTCAGGCGGCTTAAGCCCAATTCGCTTTTTGGTAGTGCCGCGAGTCTTAGCTGGCATTCTCGTTGCCCCAATTTTGACTTTGTTCGCAGATATCGTCAGTATTTTTTCTTCGATGTTGACGATGTTGATCTATGGCATTCCATTTGTAAATTTTTATAATGGCATGCTATCTGCTGTCGATGTGGAAGACATTCTTTCTGGCTTATTGAAGGCAACCCTATTTGGTGTAGTTGTCTCAGCTATGGGTTGTTTGCGCGGCATGCAAACGGGTACTGGTGCGGCTGCTGTAGGTATCTCAGCTACACGTGCAGTAGTTAGCAGCATTGTCATGATTGTCATCGTTGACGGTATTTTCGCCTTCATCTCCTATAAAACAGGCTTCTGATGGACGCGCCAATTACTCCGAATAATTCTCCTTACGCTATTGATGTCCAGAACCTCACGGTTGGTTATGGATCTAAGGTGCTCATGCAGAACTTAAATTTCACTGTTAGTAACGGTGAGATTTTTGTGATTCTCGGTGGTTCGGGTTGCGGTAAATCCAGTCTTCTGAAAAATTTGTTCGGTTTGTATCAACCATTAGCTGGTAATGTCCTAATCGAAGGTCAAAATATCACCACTGCAACTGGTGCCGAACGTCAAAAGATCATGACGAGCTTTGGGGTGATGTATCAGCAAGGCGCGTTATTTGGATCAATGAATCTATTGGATAACGTCACTTTGTTTATGCAGGAATACACTCAGCTGACACAGGCGCAAATGAATCTTCTAGCGCGCTGTAAGCTAGATTTGGTCGGTCTCTTGCCATATGAGTCCTATATGCCTAGTGAAATCAGTGGTGGCATGCAAAAACGTGCAGCGATTGCAAGGGCGATGGCACTAGACCCTAAAATCTTATTTTTGGATGAGCCTTCAGCGGGTCTTGATCCAATCACCTCAGCGGATCTCGATAGCACCATCCAAGATTTATCAAAAAACTTGGGCATTACCTTTGTGATTGTTTCTCATGAGTTGGCCAGCATTTATGCCATTGCTGATAAGGTCATCATGTTGGATAAGGATGCTAAAGGCATCATTGCGGAGGGAGATCCGAAAGTGTTAAGAGATACCAGTAAGGACCCTAGAGTGCATCAATTCTTTAATCGCATTATGAGCAAGGACGCAGCATGAGCAATAACTCAAATCCGAATTATTTCCGCCTAGGCGTTTTCGTTCTGGCCGCAATAGGGGTGCTATTGGCTGTGATTTTGATCTTTGGATCTGGACAGATTTTTAAAAAATCTTTCTATATTGAAACCTATATTAAGCAATCCGTTACTGGATTAGACACTGGTGCTGCAGTGCGCTTCAGGGGTGTGAAGGTGGGTCAGGTCACCATGATTGGTCTAACCGGGGATATTTACGAAAAAGACATTCCCTTTAAAAAGCGTCGACAGTATGTGATCGTTCGCATGCAAATTTTTGGCGAGCAAGTGGACATGGATCACCTTAATATTTTTGTAAAAAATAATTTACGTGCGCGCGTTAAGTCCATGGGTATAACCGGCGTGAACTATGTGGAGTTTGATTTTGTTGGCGAAGCCAATCGGACTGAAGAGCTGCCGTATGATTGGAAGCCTGACTACCCGGTCATTCCCTCTTTACCAAATCAGGCTGATGAAATCATTTCTGGCATTCAAAAGCTGATTGGCGCACTCAATGATATGAATATTGACGGCACACAGAAGAAGTTGGATGCGTTATTTACCAATTTGAATGTCATGATGGCTGGTGATGGCAAAGGCAATGAGGGCGTCATTGAATCTGTTAAACAACTCAATGTGATCATGGCTCGTATTAATAAGGTAACCGATAAAGACGAGCTCAGTATTTTGATGCGAGAGCTTGTTGGCACGATGGTTGCATTACGTCAAACCGTTACCAGCATTCAGGGTGACACTAGTGCCACGATTGAGAACCTGAAGCAGACTAGCGAGAATCTCAATGAATTTAGTCGCATTGCAAGTCAATCACCATCTAGCTTGATATGGGGTGAGCCGCCAGCGAAAATTACACCACCGCTAAAAGGTTCAAGCGGTTCTGGAGCGCAAAAATGATTAAACGAATTCTCTTTTTAATAGCAATCTTGGGTTTAGTTTCATGCTCACTTCCGACTCGAGCACCGGTTTCTCCTACGAGCTGGATGGTTGCGCCTGAACGAACTGCCGCGCCCCTTAAAACTCGCTCTGACCTATGGTTAAAGATCGGCTCAGTATCTGTAGCGCCACCATTTGATGCAAAGTCTTTGGTCTACCGCTTGAGTGATCAACGTTATGAAAAAGATTTTTATAACGTGTATACCGTTATCCCATCGGAGATGATTGCAAATGCAGAGCGTAAGTGGTTTAACCAGGCAAATATCTTTGCCGCAACCGTTGGTCAGGGCAACAGCTTTTTCCCTTTCTATACTCTGCAGTTAACAATTAATGAGTTTTACGGTGACTACCGCATCAAGCCAGAGGCGGTAGTGAGCGTTGAATTCTTCTTAACTGCGACTAATGCAGGCAAGAGCAATCCCTTGATTGGTGCAAATCGATATACAAAACGAGTAGCGCTTAAAGACAATACTCCAGAGGCGCTAGTTTTGGGTCAGCAGCAAGCCTTGGCTGAAATCTTCCAGGACTATGAAGGTCAACTTTCTAAATATGCCTCTAATTTACCTAAACCTATAGGTCAGTAAACTTATGAAATTCACCACAGTAAAGCTTATTAAATTTATTAGCGCGACCGCTCTTGTAGCGGTTGGCTCTGTTGCTGTCGCTCAGGCGCAAAATTTCCCCGTTAAGCCAATTCGCTTGGTAGTGCCATTCGCGCCAGGCGGCAGTACTGACATCATCGCTCGTGCAGTGGGTGATGCCCTGGGCCGTCAGCTTGGCCAGCCTGTCATTGTGGAAAACAAGGCGGGTGGTGGTGGCTCTATTGGTGCATTGGAGGTAATGCGTGCGCCTAAAGATGGTTACACCATCGGTATGGCAACTGTATCTACAACGGCTGCTAATCCGGCTATTAACCCGAAGGTTGGTTACGATCCAATCACTGATTTCACGGCCATTAGCAATATTGCAGCAACACCAAACATCATCGCAGTCAATCCAGCATTCCCAGCCAAAGACTTCAAAACTTTTATGGAGGTATTGAAGGCGAATCCTGGTAAGTACTCCTATTCAAGCTCTGGCACAGGAGGCATTGGACATCTGCAAACCGAATTATTTAAAAGTTTGACAGGCGTATTTATCGTGCATATTCCTTATCGTGGTGCTGGTCCAGCATTGGCAGATACAGTTGGCGGACAAGTGTCGATGATTTTTGATAACTTGCCATCATCTTTGCCGTTCATTAAAGATGGCAAGCTTGTTCCGATCGTGATTGCCGCCCCTAAGCGTTTGGCTCAATTACCTAATGTCCCAACCTTTGCTGAAGTTGGTTTGGCGCCAGTCAATCGTATGGCTTACTACGGTTTATTAGGCCCAGCTGGTATTCCAAAAGAGGTGGTAGATAAATACAACGCAGCACTACAAAAAGTGGTTGCCGATCCAGCGGTAAAAAAGCGAATTGAAGACACAGGTTCGATCATTAATGTGAACGGCTCCGAAGCCTTTGCAAAAGAGATTAAGGCTGAGTACACCGTTTATAAAGAGGTTGTTGCTAAACAAAAATTGCAGTTAGACTAAAAATATAAAAATTAGCTTTTGGAGACAAAATGGATTTAGGAATTCAGGGTAAGGTTGCTTTAGTGATGGCTTCTAGTCGTGGCTTAGGTCAAGCGATGGCAGTCTCGTTAGCGCGCGAAGGCGTTAAAGTTGCTGTCACTGGGCGTAACGCAGAAGGTTTGAAGGAGTCCGTCAAATTAATTGAGGCGGCCGGTGGAAAGGCTTTGGCATTGAATTGGGATTTATCGGATCCGTCAGTGATTGATGGCTTAATCCTAAAAGTGGAAAAAGAGCTAGGCCCAATCGACATCTTGATAAATAACACTGGCGGTCCACCACCAACACCTGCTGCTGGTCAAGACCCGGCACTATGGCAAAAAAGTTTTAACGATATGGTGCTATCGCTTATCGCTATTACGGATCGTGTATTGCCAGGAATGCGTCAACGCAAATGGGGCCGCATTATTACTAGCACGACATCAGGCGCGATTGCACCCATTAAAAATTTAGCTATTTCCAATACATTGCGCGCAGCACTGCTAGCTTGGTCAAAAACTTTGGCGTCAGAGGTAGCTGCTGATGGTGTCACCGTGAATATCATCATGCCGGGCAGAGTGGCAACAGATCGCTTGCGTCAGCTTGATGAGGCCCGCGCGAATCGCGAAGGCAAAAGCTACGAAGATGTTGTTAAGCTAAGCTTGGGACAAATTCCGATGGGGCGATATGGGGACCCTAGAGAATATGGTGATACAGCTGCATTCTTAGCCAGTCAAAATGCCTCCTTTATTACGGGTACCGTTATGCGCGTTGATGGCGGTCAAATTCAGGCCATTTGAGACAATTGATTCTTCGCTTCCTGGGTGGTCTGAAGCGCGATTTTCGCTCTGCTGAATTAGCTTGGCTTTTTGTTGCGCTAACACTTTCTGTAACGGCGCTTTCCAGCGTGAGTTTTTTGGCGGACCGAATGCAAAGGGCATTTGCATTTGATGCTAGGAAGCTCTTAGCTTCGGACTTGCTCATTATTTCTGATCAGCCATTACCAAGCATATTTTTGAATGAAGCACAAAACAAAGAATTAAAAATAGCGCAAACAGTAGTATTTCCAAGCATGGCCACTGTTGGCCCAAACAGCAAGCTTGCATCCCTTAAAGCAGTAAGCGCTCAATATCCTTTGCGCGGTTCATTACGCGTTCAGACAGGCTCAGAAGATAAAACGCTAAGTGCCGGACCTATGCAGGGCTCTGTTTGGGTCGATCCGGCGATGTTGGCGAGTTTGTCTGCTAAAGAAGGTGACTCCATCAGGCTAGGCGATAAGACCTTTCTGATTGCTGGCGTTCTTGAGCGCGAACTGGATCGCGGCGCAGGCTTTATGAATTTTGCACCTCGAGTCATGATGTCCTTGGCTGATTTAAGTTCAACAGGACTGATTGGGCTAGGTAGTCGAGTGACTTATCGTTTGTTGCTTGCGGGTACAGACCAGCAAATTTCTGCCTATGGCGCATGGGCAAATCTATATATTGAAAAAGAAGGGCTCAAGGGTGTACGTATCGAAACCCTGGAGAATGCTCAGCCTATGATGCGCAAAACGCTTGAGCGCGCAGATCGTTTTCTGTCTTTAATTGCATTGTTGACTGCAATGGTTGCTGCAGTTGCAATTGCTTTGTCTGCGCATCGTTACACGCGCAAGCAGGCAGATGCATGTGCAGTTCTTAAGTGCTTGGGAGCTAAATCCAATGTAATTCTGATCCGTCAAGCTCACACCTTATTAATGCTTGGTCTGATAGCAGCATTTCTGGGTTCTCTATTGGGTTATCTTGGGCAGCATATATTGACGCTTTTATTGGGTAATCTTGTGATGTCAGACCTGCCACAGGTATCCATATGGCCTGTGCTTTGGAGTGTTTTAGTTTCCTGGAGTTTGCTGTTTGGGTTTGCTGGCCCAGCCATCTTCAAGCTAGTAAAGGTCTCGCCAATTCGTTTGATCCGTAAAGAATTTGATGGCGTAGATGTATCGACATTTTGGACCATTATTTTTGGCTTAGCGACGGCACTGGCGTTAATCATGATTGCTGCACGCGATTGGAAATTAGCCTTATGGACTAGCCTTAGTTTTGCTGCTGCAATTGCCATCTTTGCTTTTGTCTCTTGGGGACTTTTAAGGCTCGTTTGTTCAATGCCAACCAGGCGATTCGCACTTGGATTCGTGATCCTTGCGCAAGGCCGAAGAACAAGTCTCGCTGTTGTCCAAATTACCGCTTTAGGTATTGCGCTAATGGCTTTACTGTTAGTTCTTTTATTGCGTGCGGACTTTTTAAGTGCGTGGCAGGGCAATATACCCACCGATGCCCCTAATCGCTTCATGATCAATGTACAAGAAGATCAAAAGCAGGGGCTTACGCAATCTTTACAAAACGCAGGCGTACCTGCCCCACAGTTTTATCCGATGATCAGAGGTCGTTTAATTGAAATTAACGGCAAAGATATAGCGCCAAATAATTATGCTGAAGAGAATGCCCGGCGCCTTGTAGATCGTGAGTTTAATTTATCTTATACAGAGCAATTGCCATTAGGTAATCAATTGTTGGCAGGCAAGTGGATCGAGGGTGATGCGCCGCAGATATCCATGGAAACAGGTATAGCCAAAACCCTGAAGTTAAAGATGGGCGATCAACTGACATTTGAGGTGGCAGGTGAAAAAATTACTGCTCCGATCACCTCGTTGCGCAAATTAGATTGGGGTTCAATGCGGGTGAACTTCTTTGTGATCATGCCCGCGGCCCAGTTGCAGCCACTGCCGCAATCTTGGATTACTTCTTACTATCAATCGCCTAAACAGGAATCCTTGGATTTTCAGCTGAGTCAAACTTATCCCAACTTAACGATTGTGGATGTATCAGCCTCATTGCAACAAATTCAGGAAGTTCTGAATAAGCTTTCATCGGTTTTGGGCTTGCTGCTCGCATTTACCATTGTGGCTGCCATTTTGGTTTTAATGTCTGCTATCGCGGCTACACAAGACGAGCGTTATAAAAACGCTGCCCTCCTAAAGGCATTAGGCGCTTCTCGAAATACTTTAGCGAACATTGCTAACATTGAGCTGCTAATGATTGGTTTAGTGTCGGGTGTATTGGCGGGTCTTGCCTCCGGCGTTGCTGCCTGGGCTTTGGGTCGTTACGTAATGGAAATACAATTCAACGCTTTTGGTGAAGCGCTTTTGATGGGAGCTAGCTTTGGAGTGGTTGCTTGTTTAGCTTCGGGTTACCGCTTCCAAAGAAGGATACAGAAGGCTACGGCGATTGAGTGTCTGCGTGAGGCCTGAGGCAACGCTATCAAGTCAGAGTGACGAGATTTTTAGGGAGCTCGACCAAACGGGTTCCGGCTAACCGATCTGGCAGGCTTTGTCGATGCAAGTAGCTGCGACGGTCTAGGTAAATACTGAGTGGCCAAATAAACAAAGCTACCTCAAAAAGCATTTCAATGATTTGCCACTTTTCTAAATGAAAAGCCCATTGCAATAAGACGCACGGTATAAGCCACAGGGACCCATAGACATAGCGCCAAAAGGCCTGTCGCTTAGTAAGGGTGTGCCCACCTTTGCCGATGATGCGAACGCGCCATGTTTGCATGGCAAGTGTCTGACCAGATTTGGTCCAGTACCACACGAAATAAATTCCTAAAACAGCGTAGAGGTACAAAAAAGTAAGCCAACTTGGCAACGAGATACCAAATAGAATTCCTAATCCAAGATTTGGAACCAAAAAAGTAAATGCTATTACCCCTAGCAATACAAGTTGCTCATAGAGGCAGCATGAAACGCGACGCCAAAATTGAGGGGAGGGTAATACGTCTAGTTCAGCAGGCGTCATAGACTGCTTAATTGTTTGTTGGGCTGCTAGATGCGCTACCAGGTGAGCTGCTCTCTGTTGCAGATCCTGAGTTTTCTGATGGCGCTATGACAGCTGGAGGAAGGGCTGCCTTTGGGGATATGGGATGCTGTTGCAGTGTTGGCGCGTTAGCAGCAGTGGGTTTTTTCTTTGCTTCGGATTCTGCCAACTTCTTTTTTTGTTCATCGCTTAGTTTTTGGTAGGCAGTCCATGCCTCTGCCTTTTTCTCAGCAGGGAATTTGAGGCTGGCGAGATAATTTTCACGGGCAATGCGACGCTCTTTTTGGGAGAGGTTGGACCAACCGGTCATCCGCGATTGAAGTCGCTCTTGATCCTGAACGCTCATCTTCGGATAGATGTTGGCAACTTGAATCCACTTCTTACGACTATCGGGCAGCATGTAGTCCCAATCGCTTTCAAGCGGCGCAAGTATTTTCTGTTGAGCTGGCTTTAAGCCTTCCCATGTCCCGTCAGGCTTTTTCTCGGGAATGGCCGTTGCTTTCCCATTTGAAGTGTTTGGCAGTAACTGTGCGAATGCTGGGCTAACTAAAAACGCGCACAAAAAAGCACAGAGCGCTAGCCCACAAGTCTTTTGCGTTCTAGTAGTTAATGACATCAATTGAGTCGGAACTATTTGCTTTGAATAGAGTCTGATGAGCTATCTGACTCAGAGAGAGGACCATTTTTAAGAAAGGCCATAAATCCGCTATCAGCATAAGCATCTGGCGGCACATCATCAGACAATAAAGCCGCATCTACTTCAGCAATGTCATTAATGCGAGAATCATCTTGCCATTGGGCAATACCGATCAAGCCAAATACCAAGACTACCAATGGAGCAATCCAGCCCAAGGTATCCCAAGTGCTGCTAGATCCGGATGTCCAGTTACGGCCAGAGCCTGCCAAAACTTGCTTTTGAATACGTACTTTTTCTGGCTTCTTAACAGACAGCGCCTTCATACGTGCTGAATACAGGCGATCTTTAATGTTTTGAGGAATGGTTTGGGCACCTTGACGGAGCAGGGCAGCGCTAGCCTGACCAAATTGGTCGGCTTGAGTCTGGGATAGTTGGTCATCAAAGTGTTTCACAGCGTAATTCCTTTTAATTTCAATGCTTTAGCTAATGTTTGGGTGGCCCTAGAACAGTGGGTTTTAACACTTCCTTCGCTACAACTCATTGCCTGTGCCGTCTCAGTAATACTTAGCTCATCCCAATAACGCATCAGGAAGGCTTCTCGTTGACGTACAGGCAATTTAGATATTTCTGACTCCAAAGCCTGTAAAAGCTGACTTTTTTCAAGCTTTTGCGCCCCATCCTGGTGAATTTCACTGTCATCTGGAGCTGAAAGGGACTCTAAAGGGTCAAAATCATCGTTTTCATCCACTTTTTTACCCATATTGGAAAAAAGGGTGACCCAGGTATTTCTAACCTTTTGCCTTCTAAACCAGTCATGAATACAGTTCTGCAAAATTCTGGTGAAAACTAAGGGCAGTTCAGCTGCCGGTCTATCACCATATTTTTCGGCCAGTTTGATCATGGCATCTTGAACGATATCTAATGCAGCATCGTCGTCACGCACGGCGTATACCGCCTGCTTAAAGGCGCGTTGCTCAACACTGCTGAGAAAGTCAGATAGTTCTTGGGCTGATGCCATGCAATGGATTAGACCTGAATCGGTAAGAATTCAGCCATTTTAGGGGATTGCTATAGAATATAGGGCTTACTACCTAGAATCTCATTCAAGAAGTGGTTTTTTCCGGTAGCAGCGCCGTTCGAACTCAGGCCATAAGCAGGAGATAGAACAGACCAATCAATTTTTTGCCGAAAATTGCAAAGGACGAAAGAAAATGAATACAAGCAGCGCCGAATTTTTAGCTAGCAAAGCTAACAAAGACACAACAAATACAAACAATGATGCAGCGCCTCCAGAAATGATTGGCGCAGAGATGCTCGTTCATGCATTGCACAAAGAGGGTGTTGAATTTGTCTGGGGTTACCCAGGTGGATCAGTTCTCTTTATCTATGACGAAATTTTTAAGCAAGACAAGTTTGAGCACATTCTTGTTCGCCATGAGCAAGGGGCTGTTCATGCGGCTGATGGCTATGCGCGCGCAACCGGTAAGGTCGGCGTAGCACTAGTTACCTCAGGCCCAGGTGTGACTAATGCAGTGACTGGTATTGCTACTGCTTACACTGACTCGATCCCCATGGTGATCATCAGCGGTAACGTGCCAACATACGCTATTGGTGAAGACGCTTTCCAAGAGGCAGATACCGTTGGTATCACGCGCCCAGTTGTAAAACACAACTTCTTGGTCAAGGATGTTAAAGATCTTCCAATGGTGTTGAAGAAGGCCTTCCACATTGCGCAGACAGGTCGTCCTGGCCCCGTGTTGATTGACATACCAAAAGATGTCTCTGCGGCTAAGGGACCATTTGTATATCCTGATAGCCTGGAAATGCGTTCTTACAACCCTGTTGTTAAGGGTCATAGCGGACAAATTCGTAAGGCAGTAGCCCTATTGCAAGAAGCTGAGCGCCCATACATCTACACCGGCGGTGGCGTGATTTTGTCAGATGCTGCTCCCGAGTTAAAGGAGTTTGCTGATCTTTTGGGTTATCCAGTTACCAATACCCTGATGGGCTTGGGTGGATTCCCCGGAACGAGTCCACAGTTCGTGGGCATGCTCGGCATGCATGGAACATACGAAGCCAATATGGCTATGCAACACAGCGATGTATTGATTGCCATTGGCGCGCGTTTTGATGACCGTGTGATTGGTAACACTGCTCACTTTGCAAGTCATCCACGCAAAATCATTCACATTGACATCGATCCTTCCGTGATTTCTAAGCGCGTGAAGGTAGATGTTCCTATCGTTGGCAACCTCAAAGAAGTTCTGGTTGAGATGACCGCTCAAATCAAGGCAGCTGGCCCACGTAAGAATGGCGATAAAGTTGCTGCATGGTGGGATCAGATTAATGAGTGGCGCAAAAAAGATTGCTTGAAGTACGACGAAGCTTCTCAAATTGTGAAGCCGCAGTACGTTGTTCAAAAGTTATGGGAACTCACAGGTGGTGATGCATTTATTTGCTCCGACGTAGGTCAGCATCAAATGTGGGCTGCTCAGTTCTATAAGTTTGATAAGCCACGTCGTTGGATTAATTCTGGTGGTCTTGGCACTATGGGAGTTGGTTTGCCATACGCTATGGGCATCAAGAAAGCATTCCCAGATAAAGATGTATTCACCATTACCGGTGAAGGCTCTATCCAGATGTGTATTCAAGAGTTGTCGACATGCAAGCAGTACGACACTCCTGTGAAGATCGTGTCTTTGAATAACCGTTACCTAGGTATGGTTCGCCAGTGGCAGGAGCTTACTTATAACAAGCGCTACTCCAGCTCATACATGGACTCCTTGCCTGACTTTGTAAAGTTGGCTGAAGCTTATGGTCACGTTGGTATGCGTATTGAAAAGAAATCCGATGTTGAGGGCGCTCTTAAAGAAGCGATTCATTTAAAAGATCGCACCGTATTCATGGACTTCCAGACTGACCCAGAAGAAAACGTTTGGCCTATGGTTCAAGCGGGTAAGGGTATTACTGAAATGCTTTTGGGTAGTGAGGATCTCTAATGCGTCATATTATTTCTGTACTGATTGAGAACGAACCAGGCGCATTGTCACGTGTAGTAGGCCTATTTTCTGCTCGCGGCTACAACATTGACACTTTAAGTGTTGCACCTACTGAAGACCCATCTTTGTCTCGCATGACAATCGTTACCTTTGGTTCCGATGATGTCATTGAGCAAATCACTAAACACTTAAACCGTTTGGTTGAAGTTGTTAAGGTATTTGATTTGAGTGAAGGTCCTCATATTGAGCGTGAGCTCATGATGATTAAGGTTCGTGCTGTAGGAAAAGAGCGTGAAGAGCTCAAGCGCACTACCGATATCTTCCGCGGTCGCATCATTGATGTGACTGATAAGAGTTACACCATTGAGTTGACTGGCGATGGTGCCAAGCTGGATGCCTTTATTGATTCGATCGATCGCGCATCGATTTTGGAAACTGTTCGCTCGGGCGGTTCCGGAATTGGTCGTGGAGAACGCATCCTCAAGGTTTAATTTTTTAACTAATTACTGCATTAATTACATTTTCAATACAAGGAAAGAGCATGAAAGTTTTTTACGATAAAGACGCTGATTTGTCCCTCATTAAGGGCAAGAAAGTCACCATCATTGGTTATGGTTCACAAGGTCACGCGCACGCATTGAACCTCAAAGATTCTGGCGTTAACGTTACTGTTGGTTTGCGTAAAGATGGTGCTTCCTGGAGCAAGGCGGCGAATGCTGGCTTGAAAGTTAAAGAAGTTGGCGAAGCTGTTAAAGATGCAGACGTAGTAATGATGCTCTTGCCTGATGAGCAAATCGCTGATGTTTACAACAAAGAAGTTCACGGCAATATCAAGCAGGGCGCTGCTCTTGCTTTTGCTCACGGCTTTAATGTTCACTACGGTCAAGTTCAGCCACGTGCTGATTTAGACGTGATCATGATCGCTCCTAAGGCTCCTGGCCACACAGTACGTGGTACTTACGCACAAGGTGGCGGCGTACCTCATTTGATCGCTGTGTACCAAGACAAGTCTGGTTCTGCACGTGATGTTGCTTTGTCATACGCAACTGCAAACGGCGGCGGTCGTGCTGGCATCATCGAAACAAACTTCCGTGAAGAAACTGAAACTGACTTGTTCGGTGAGCAGGCTGTTCTCTGTGGTGGCGCAGTTGAGTTGATCAAAGCTGGTTTTGAAACTTTGGTTGAGGCAGGTTACGCTCCTGAGATGGCTTACTTCGAGTGCTTACATGAGCTCAAGTTAATCGTTGACTTGATCTACGAAGGTGGCATCGCCAACATGAACTACTCAATCTCTAACAATGCTGAGTATGGTGAGTATGTAACTGGTCCACGCGTAGTTACTGAAGATACTAAGAATGCAATGCGTCAGTGCTTGAAAGATATTCAAACTGGTGAGTATGCAAAGAGCTTCATCTTGGAAAACAAAGCGGGTGCGCCTACTTTGATTTCTCGTCGTCGTTTGAACGCAGAACATGACATCGAAGTAGTGGGCGCTAAATTACGCGCTATGATGCCTTGGATTGCTAAGAACAAGTTGGTTGACCAGACTAAAAACTAAGCAACTAACCAATAGAAGTAAATAAAAAGGCTCAGAACAAAGATGATGTATCCACACCCCATTATTGCGAAAGAAGGATGGCCGTATTTGGCGTTAGTGGGGGCGGTGACTTTACTTGTCCACTATCTCGGTGGGATTGCCTGGTCATGGCCTCTTTGGATCATCTTTATCTTTGTTCTGCAGTTCTTCCGTGATCCGCAGCGTATACCTGCAATGGGTCGCGATCTAGTTTTATCTCCAGCTGATGGTCGCATTGTGGTTGTTGAAAAAACTAATGATCCTTATGCTGGTCGTGAGGCGCTCAAAATTAGCGTATTCATGAATGTATTCAATGTTCACTCTAACCGTAGCGCAGTAAATGGCTTGGTGAAAGAGATCCAGTATTTCCCTGGTAAGTTTGTAAACGCAGATTTAGATAAAGCATCAACAGAGAATGAGCGCAATGCTGTTGTGATTGATGCCAATGGTCAAATCGTTACCTTAGTTCAGGTTGCTGGTTTGATTGCGCGCCGCATCCTCTGCTATATCCATGTTGGTGATCGTCTCAAAGCAGGCGAGCGTTATGGATTTATTCGCTTTGGTTCGCGTGTGGATGTGTATTTGCCACTAACCGCCGAACCATTGGTGAGTGTTGGTGATAAAGTGTTTGCAACAAATACAGCTTTGGCACGTTTGCCTGGCTTAGATTGATTCGAAATATTATTCACTAGGATATTTTTTGACTACATTTCGCCGTCGTGGTCGCATAGACCGAAGCCGCCTGTCCCACAAGCATACTGCCACCTCTGATCACCAGTGGGCTGATGAGTTGGGCGATGGGATAGATTACGAAGTAGAAGAGTTGCATCCTCAAAAGCCCCGCTTACGTAGCAAGGGCATTTATCTCTTACCAAATGCATTTACTACTGCCGCTTTGTTTTGCGGCTTCTTTGCTATTGTGAATGCGATGAACCATCAGTTTGAGATGGCAGCCATTGCGATCTTTGCATCTCTAGTCTTGGATGGAATGGATGGTCGGGTGGCGCGCATGACTAACACTCAGAGTGCGTTTGGTGAGCAATATGATTCACTTGCCGATATGGTCTCCTTTGGTGTTGCGCCTGCATTGGTCGCATACGAATGGGCCCTAAAAGATTTGGGTAAATGGGGTTGGTTAGCTGCATTTACTTACTGCGCTGGTGCTGCTTTGCGTTTGGCGCGCTTCAACGTCAACACAGGCGTAGTGGACAAGAAGTTTTTCCAGGGCTTGCCAAGCCCAGCAGCTGGCGCCTTAATGGCCGGCTTCATTTGGTTAGCTGATGACAACAAGATTCCGGTGCGAGATACTGCGATTCCCTGGGTTACTTTCTTTATTGCAGTCTATGCTGGTTTAACGATGGTTTCTAATGCCCGTTTTTACAGTGGCAAAGCCTTAGATGTACGCTACCGTGTGCCTTTTGGCGTCATGGTTCTGATGATCCTCACGTTTGTTTTGATCTCATCAAATCCGCCGTTGACTCTATTCGGCTTGTTTGTGGTCTATTCCATATCCGGCTACGTCATTTGGGCATGGGAACGACTCAGTGGAAAGCGTTTTAGCTAATTCCACAATTTTGGGGTATAGTAATTCTATGACTATGAATTTCTCACTTTTATCTAGCCTTCTTCTGCTAGCACTAAGCCTAAAGCTTGGGGCGGGTAAGGCCTGAGTTAATGAGATAAAAGATATTCATTAGCCACCACATACCAGCCCCAGCAAATTGCTGGGGTTTTTGTTTTATAAGATTGTATTAATGAGTTCAGCAGCATTTAAAACCGGAGAGTAGTAATGAGCGACAAAGTAATCATTTTTGATACCACCTTACGTGATGGCGAGCAGTCACCAGGCGCATCAATGACTAAAGACGAAAAAGTGCGAATTGCGCGCCAGTTAGAGCGTCTTAAAGTTGATGTGATCGAGGCTGGTTTTGCAGCAAGCTCTGAAGGTGACTTCCAGGCTATTTCTGCTGTGGCGGCTGCTGTCAAAGATTCGATTGTTTGCTCACTCGCCAGAGCCAATGACAAAGACATTACCCGTGCTGCTGATGCGTTGCAAGCGGCTAATGCAAAGCGTATTCATGCATTCTTGGCCACAAGTCCATTGCATATGGCTGTGAAGTTGCGTATGTCTCCAGAAGAGGTTTTGGAGCAAGCTAAACGCTCTATTCGTTTTGCGCGTAACTTGGCTGCTGATATTGAATTCTCTGCTGAGGATGGTTATCGATCTGAGATGGATTTCTTGTGCAGAGTCGTTGAGGCCGTAATTAAGGAAGGTGCATCCACCATTAATATTCCAGATACGGTTGGTTACGCAACCCCTGAGTTGTATGGTGAGTTTATTAAGACTTTGCGCACACGAGTGCCTAATTCAGATAAAGCAGTGTGGTCAGTGCATTGCCATAATGACTTGGGTATGGCTGTTGCGAACTCTTTGGCTGGCGTCAAGATCGGCGGAGCTCGTCAAATCGAGTGCACGATTAATGGCTTGGGCGAACGTGCAGGTAATACTGCATTAGAAGAAATCGTGATGTCATTGCGTACCCGCAAGGATTACTTTGATATGGTTTGCGGCATTGATGCTACCCAAATCGTGCCAGCCTCAAAGTTGGTTTCCCAGATAACTGGTTTTGTTGTGCAGCCTAATAAGGCGGTGGTTGGCGCTAATGCCTTTGCGCACACATCAGGTATTCACCAAGACGGCATATTGAAAAACCGTGACACCTATGAAATCATGCGCGCAGAAGATGTGGGTTGGTCAGCAAACAAAATTGTTTTGGGTAAGTTATCAGGTCGCAATGCTTTCAAACAACGCTTGCAAGAATTGGGTATTACGGTTGAAGCTGAGGCTGATTTGAATGAAGCGTTTACTCGTTTTAAGGCCTTGGCAGATCAGAAGTCTGAGATTTTTGATGAAGATATTATTGCCATCATGTCTGATTCAGCTGCAGCAGAAGAGGGCGAGCATTACAAATTTATCTCCTTAAGCCAGCATTCTGAAACTGGTGAACGCCCTAAGTCACGTGTGACTTTCCGCATGGGTGACAAAGAGATTAGTTCAGAAGCAGAAGGCAACGGACCGGTTGATGCTAGCTTGAATGCGATTGAGGGCATTGCTAAAAGCGGGGCAGAGCAGTTGCTTTATTCAGTGAATGCAATTACCTCTGGCACACAATCCCAGGGTGAAGTGACTGTTCGTTTGGCTAAAGGCGGTCGTATTGTGAATGGTGTGGGCACTGATCCCGACATCATTGCAGCCTCTGCGAAGGCCTACTTGTCAGCCTTAAACAAGTTACATGACCCGAGTCAGGCTAAGTTAAACGCTCAAATGACCCCTTAAAATCCATAAGTCATTGTTTTATATATGTATTTTTATTAAACCGCCTCTTTGGCGGTTTTTTCTTACTCGGACTTCAGTCTTGATTCATCTGCTACAATTCGAGGGCTTTGATTTATAAAGCTTTTTTGTATTATTTTGTTAATCACGCACGACACTTATTGGGTGAAAGCTCAGGTGTTCGCAAGTTAGGAGTATTAAAAATGGCAGTTGCTGATATTAAAACGGCGGAAATCGTCAAAGAAAACGCGCGCAGCGCAAACGATACGGGTAGCCCTGAAGTTCAAGTTTCATTGCTCACAGCCCGCATCAATGAATTAACCCCCCATTTCAAGGCTAACGCTAAAGATCATCACAGCCGTCGTGGTTTGTTGAAGATGGTTTCACGTCGCCGTCGTCTCTTGGATTACCTCAAAGGCAAAGATTTGGATCGCTATCGCGCATTGATTGAGAAATTAGGTCTCCGTAAGTAATTCTTATCGGTATGCAATGCCATCTATCTTAGGGTTGTTTCTTCACAGAATCAGTCTTAAGCAGATGGCATGTTTTTTGGGCGTTTCAAGATTATTTGTGTAGGGGATTGTGTCATTCCAATGAGCTTCTGATGTTTGTTCAGAGCCTCCCTGGAATGGCATCCCTTGTGATCTTAAATCGCTCCAGTGTTGTCGTGACACTGCTTTATCCCACGACAAGCGCAATGCTCATGTGAGTCTTGCGTGAACAATTTGGAGAAGATCAGAATGACTATGTTTAAAAAAGCAGTAAAAAGTTTTCAATGGGGCAATCATCAAGTAACAATGGAGACAGGCGAGATTGCTCGTCAAGCTGGTGGTGCCGTTATCGTTAACGTAGATGACACAGTAGTAATGGGTACAGTCGTAGCCTCTAAGTCTGCAAAGCCAGGCCAATCATTTTTCCCATTGACTGTTGATTACTTAGAAAAAACTTACGCAGCAGGCAAGATCCCTGGTGGCTTCTTCCGTCGTGAAGGTCGTCCATCTGAAGGTGAGACATTGATCTCCCGTTTGATTGACCGTCCATTGCGTCCATTGTTCCCAGAAGGTTTCTTGAACGAAGTTCAGGTTGTGGTGCACGTTTTGTCCATCAACCCAGACGTACCTGCTGATATTCCTGCTTTGATCGCTGCTTCTGCAGCCTTAGCTGTTTCAGGCATCCCATTTGCTGGACCAGTTGGTGCCGCACGTGTTGGTTATGCAAATGGTCAGTACCTTTTGAATCCAACCCGTACAGAACAGGCTACTAGCGAACTCGATTTGATCGTTGCAGGTACACAAGCAGCTGTATTGATGGTTGAGTCTGAAGCAAATCAATTATCTGAAGATGTAATGTTGGGTGCAGTTGTATATGGTCATGACCAAATGCAAACAGCCATCAATGCTATTAACGATTTAGTTCGTGAAGCTGGCAAACCTGAGTGGGATTGGACTGCGGCTCCTAAAGATGAGCCATTTATCGCTAAGGTAACTGCATTGGCTGAAGCACCATTGCGTGAGGCTTATCAGATTCGTCAAAAGGGTGCTCGTTCAGACAAGCTCAAAGAAATTTCTAAAGAAGTAATGGCTAAGTTATCCGAAGAGGGTGATGTTGATGCTGTTGCTGTGAGTGACATCATGTTTGAAATCGAAGCGAAGATTGTGCGTAGCCAGATTTTGAATGGTGAGCCACGTATTGATGGTCGCGATACACGTACAGTTCGTCCAATCGAAATTCGTAACGGCGTATTGCCACGTACACACGGCTCTGCTTTGTTTACTCGTGGCGAAACGCAAGCTCTCGTAGTGGCTACTTTAGGTACTGCACGTGACGAGCAAATTATTGATGCGCTCGAGGGTGAATACCGCGATCGTTTCATGTTCCACTACAACATGCCTCCGTTTGCTACTGGCGAAACAGGTCGGGTAGGTAGCCCTAAGCGTCGTGAAATTGGTCATGGTCGTTTGGCTAAACGTGCATTAATTCCAGTATTGCCAAGTGCAGAAGATTTTGCATACAGCATTCGTGTGGTTTCAGAGATTACTGAGTCCAATGGCTCGTCATCAATGGCTTCTGTTTGCGGCGGCTGTTTGGCTATGATGGACGCTGGTGTTCCAGTTAAAGCGCACGTTGCTGGCGTAGCTATGGGTTTGATCCTTGATGGCAATCGTTTTGCTGTGTTGACAGACATCTTGGGTGATGAAGATCACTTAGGTGATATGGACTTTAAAGTTGCTGGTACAGCGAACGGTATTACTGCTTTGCAGATGGATATCAAAGTTCAAGGTATCACTAAAGAAATTATGCAAGTAGCTTTGGCGCAAGCTAAAGAAGGTCGCTTGCACATCTTGAGCAAAATGCAAGAAGCGATGGGTTCAGTTCGTACAGAATTGTCAGCACACGCTCCACGCATGGTTTCTTTCAAGATTCATCCAGACAAGATTCGTGAAGTAATCGGTAAAGGCGGCGCAACAATTCAAGCGTTGACCAAAGAAACTGGTTGCAGCATCGATATTAAAGATGACGGTACTGTAACGATTGCCTCTACATCTGCTGAAGGCATGGCAGAAGCAAAAGCACGCATTGAAGGCATTACTGCTGAAGCTGAAGTAGGTAAGATCTATGAAGGCCCAGTAGTTAAGTTGCTCGAATTCGGTGCTTTGGTAAACATTCTTCCAGGTAAAGATGGTCTCTTGCATATTTCCGAGATTTCCAATGAGCGCGTAAAAGAAGTTAAAGACTATTTGGCAGAAGGCCAAGTAGTGCGCGTGAAATTGTTGGCTGCTGATGAGCGTGGTCGTTTGCGTTTGTCACTGAAAGCTGCGATGGCTGATGAGGGCGGCACGATTGCTCCTTTGGCTGGCGCGGCTGAAGTGGCTGCTGAGGCTCCGGCATCTGGCGAATCTGCTTAATTACATAAGCCGGTAGGAATATCTATGCGCGTAATTGAAATCAAAGAATTTGGCGCCCCAGAAATGTTGGTGCCAACCACTCGCCCTGATCCAGTAGCTCCGGCTGCTGGCACTGGTGAAATTTTGATCAAAGTTTTTGCAGCTGGAATCAATCGTCCTGACGTTTTGCAACGCAAAGGGCATTACCCAGTTCCTGCGGGCGCATCCGATATTCCTGGTCTTGAAGTGGCTGGCGAGATTGTTGGCGGTGATTTATCTCACTCTGATAATGTATTTGGATTGAAGCTTGGCGATAAGGTTTGCGCATTGGTTCAAGGTGGTGGCTATGCAGAATTATGTACCGCACCTGTTGCTCAGTGCCTTCCATACCCTAAAGGATTTAGCGACCAAGAGGCCGCCGCTTTGCCGGAAACTTTTTACACTGTTTGGAGCAATGTCTTCATGCGTGGTGAACTGACTGAAGGCGAGACCTTATTGGTTCAAGGTGGTTCCAGTGGAATTGGAGTTACTGCCATCTTGATTGCAAAAGCCTTGGGTCACAAAGTTTTTGTTACTGCTGGTACCGATGAAAAGTGTGCTGCTTGCGTGGCCTTAGGTGCTGATCTTGCTATCAATTACAAGACACAAGATTTTGTTGAGGAAGTCAAAAAAGCTACAGATGGCAAGGGTGTCAATGTCATTTTGGACATGGTTACCGGCGCTTATGTGCAAAAGGAAATTGATTGCTTGGCTGATGATGGCCGCATCGTGATCATTGCTATCCAGGGTGGGTCTAAAGCTGAAGTAAGTACCAATCAGATTTTGCGTCGACGCTTGACTATTACCGGTTCAACATTGCGTCCACGCCCAGTTTCTTTTAAGAAGCAAATCACTAAACAGTTGTTTGAAAATGTTTGGCCTTTGCTTAATGCTGGCAAGCTCAAACCAGTTATCTATAAAACATTTACGCTAGATCAGGCCGCTGATGCTCATGCATTAATGGAGTCATCTGAACACGTTGGCAAAATCGTTTTAACTGTTTAGATAATTCAACACCCCTATGCGACCACTCATCGTTATCGGCAATTGGAAAATGAATGGCAGTCTTGCAAGTAATCAAGACTGGATCAAGACCGTTGCTCGTGGCATGGAGAGTGGAATGCCATCAGGTCGTAGATATGCTGTATGTCCACCATTTCCCTATTTGCCTCAGTGTGCCGAATTAATCAAGGCGCATTCAATGGCCTTTTTAAGTCTAGGTGCTCAAGATGCCTCAGCTTATGGATCTGGCGCCTATACGGGCGAAGTTGCAGCTTCAATGCTCAAAGAAATGGGCTGTATTTATGTCATTGTTGGCCACTCAGAACGTCGTCAAATGCATCATGAAGTGGATGAGGTTGTAGCAGCAAAAGCCCTTCAGGTTTTAGATAATGGCATGACGCCAGTTATTTGCGTTGGTGAGACTGCGGATGAGAGAAATTCTGGTAGAGCAGAAGAGATTGTTTGCTCACAGGTTGCTAAACAGGTTAGTGTTCTGCAGGATCGCTTGGCAGACTGTCTGATTGCCTATGAGCCTGTTTGGGCTATTGGCACTGGCAAAGTTGCAAGTGCTCAGGTGGCTCAAGACATGCATCGAGCTATTCGCTTGCAATTAGCCGAATTTAACGAAGATGTAGCGTCTCACGTTGGAATTTTGTATGGCGGCAGTGTCAAGCCTGACAATGCTGTTGAATTGTTTGCCATGCCGGATATTGATGGTGGATTGGTTGGGGGTGCTTCATTGAATCCCCAGGACTTTCTTGCTATCTGCCAGGCATAGATTTTTTATTTGGAGATAAGCTGTGGAATGGTTTAAGACTTTATTAATCGTATTGCAGGTAATTTCAGCCTTGGCTGTGATTCTCTTGGTTCTATTGCAGCAGGGTAAGGGTGCCGATATGGGTGCAGCCTTTGGTTCAGGCTCCTCTGGAAGCCTTTTTGGCGCCAGTGGCTCTGCCAACTTCCTATCCCATGCAACTGCTATTTTTGCTGCTGTTTTCTTTATCAGCACTTTGGGTATTACCTGGATTGGTAACAAGAAAGAAGTGAGCCCAGGTGTTCTTTCTGGAACGGTAGCCCCAGCAGTGGCACCAACAGTCCCTGTTGCTCCAGTTCAAGACCCAACTAAGCCAGCAGTTCCTAAGTAAAAAAGTAGGTTTTTACGTATTTAAATGCCTCAAAAATGGGGTAGTGAAGTGGTGCAATGCAGTAGAATTAATGGGTTTTGCAAGATGCCGACGTGGTGAAATTGGTAGACACGCTATCTTGAGGGGGTAGTGGCTTAGGCTGTGCGAGTTCGAGTCTCGCCGTCGGCACCAAAAACGAGTATTGATAAGGGTTTTTGCCCTAAATCAATGCTTTATGTAGTGGAATAATTAATAATTTGCTGCTTTTAGGATTTACCAGACAAACGAATCAGGGCTATTTTGAATCTCGCTAATTACTTTCCTGTTCTGCTTTTTATCCTCGTAGGCATTGGGGTGGGATTAGTCCCCATGTTCCTCGGAAAAATACTGGCTCCTTCGAAGCCTGATGCTGAAAAACTCTCTCCGTATGAGTGCGGTTTTGAAGCTTTCGAAGATGCGCGTATGAAGTTTGACGTGCGCTACTACTTAATTGCCATTCTCTTCATCCTGTTTGACTTAGAAACTGCATTCCTATTCCCATGGGGTGTAGCGCTACGTGATATTGGATGGCTTGGCTACGCCTCTATGGTGATCTTCCTCTTGGAATTCATTGTGGGATTTGTATATATCTGGAAAAAGGGCGCTCTCGACTGGGAGTGATAGATATGGCATTAGAAGGCGTTCTCAAAGAAGGTTTTGTTACCACTACAGCTGACCAGTTGATTAACTGGACTCGTAATGGTTCTTTATGGCCTATGACCTTCGGTCTGGCCTGCTGCGCGGTAGAGATGATGCATGCTGGCGCATCCCGTTATGACTTAGACCGTTTTGGCGTGGTATTCCGCCCATCTCCACGTCAATCAGACTTGATGATTGTGGCTGGTACTTTATGTAACAAGATGGCTCCAGCTTTGCGTAAGGTTTATGACCAAATGCCTGAACCACGTTGGGTGATCTCAATGGGTTCTTGCGCAAATGGCGGTGGCTACTACCATAACTCGTATTCAGTTGTTCGCGGTTGTGACCGCATCGTGCCAGTGGATATTTATGTTCCTGGTTGCCCTCCAACTGCGGAAGCGTTGATCTACGGAATTATCCAGTTGCAATCCAAGATCGCACGTACCAGCACGATTGCGCGGAAGGCTTAAATCATGTCAGATCGTTTAAATCAATTAGCCGCCAATTTAGAAAAAGTTTTAGGTAAGCGTGTTCAATCAATTGAGATTGCATTGGGTGAAGTTACTGTAGTCGTTAACCCAGATACCTATTTAGAATCCGCCCTGTTGTTGCGTGATGATCCATCTCTTGCCTTTGAGCAATTGATTGATTTGTGTGGCGTGGATTATCAAGACTTCCGTGATGGCGCGTGGGGTGGTCAGCGCTTTGGTGTTGTGAGTCATTTGCTTTCTATAGAACATAACTGGCGCTTGCGTGTTCGTGTGTTTGCACCTGACGATAGCTATCCATTGGTTGCCTCAATTACTCCGGTGTGGAATTCCGCTAACTGGTTTGAACGTGAAGCGTTTGACCTCTACGGTATTTTGTTTGAAGGTCATGACGACTTACGTCGCATCTTGACCGACTATGGCTTTATTGGTCATCCATTTAGAAAAGATTTCCCAATCAGTGGCAATGTGGAAATGCGTTATGACCCAGAGTTGAAGCGTGTTGTCTATCAGCCGGTCACGATTGAGGCTCGCGAAATTACTCCACGCATTGTTCGTGAAGAGCAGTACGGAGGTCCGGTTTAAGTCATGGCACAAATTAAGAACTACACCCTCAATTTTGGCCCTCAGCATCCTGCTGCCCACGGCGTATTGCGTTTAGTGCTTGAGCTCGACGGTGAGGTGATCCAACGCGCCGATCCGCATATTGGTTTGTTGCACCGCGCTACAGAAAAATTAGCTGAAACTCGTACATGGATTCAAAACGTTCCATACATGGATCGCTTGGATTATGTTTCGATGATGTCCAATGAGCATGCCTATGTCATGGCCATTGAAAAGTTATTGCAAGTAGATGTTCCTTTGCGTGCTCAGTACATACGTGTGATGTATGACGAGTTAACTCGCTTATTGAACCACTTACTTTGGATTGGTTGTCACGGTCTTGACGTTGGTGCGATGGCGGTGTTCCTTTATGCCTTCCGCGATCGTGAAGATATCTTTGATATGTATGAAGCAGTATCTGGCGCACGTATGCATGCTGCTTACTATCGTCCAGGTGGTGTATATCGTGATTTGCCAGATCAAATGGCTCAGTACGATAAATCTAAGATTCGCAGCGCTTCTGCAGTAAAGCGTTTGAATGAAAACCGTAGCGGCACCTTGTTGGATTTCATTGAACAATTTACGAATGGCTTTGATGCCAATGTTGACGAGTATTGCAATCTTTTAACGGATAACCGTATTTGGAAGCAGCGCTTAGTCAATATTGGTATTGTGACTCCTGAGCGTGCATTGCAACTGGGTTTCACTGGTCCAATGTTGCGCGGTTCTGGCATCGAATGGGATTTGCGTAAGAAGCAGCCATACGAAGTGTATGACCGTCTCGACTTTGATATTCCGGTTGGCGTGAATGGCGACTCTTATGATCGTTATTTAGTGCGTATGGAAGAAATGCGTCAATCAAACCGCATTATCAAGCAGTGCGTAGCTTGGTTGAAAGCAAATCCAGGTCCTGTCATGAGCGATAACCATAAGGTTTCTCCACCGAAGCGTGTGGATATGAAAACCAATATGGAAGAATTGATTCACCATTTCAAACTCTTTACCGAGGGTATTCACGTTCCTGATGGCGAGGCCTACTCTGCTGTTGAGCATCCTAAAGGTGAGTTTGGTATTTACTTGATTTCAGATGGTGCCAATAAACCCTATCGCATGAAGATACGTGCACCAGGTTTCGTGCATTTATCTGCAATGGATGAGATGTCACGTGGCCATATGTTGGCTGATGCGGTAACCATCATCGGTACCCAAGATATCGTGTTCGGGGAGATTGACCGCTAATTAGCGTGCCAAGGATTATTTAATGACTACAACTCTTCAACTATCCGATAAAACAATGGCTGATATTCATCGCAATATCGCCAAGTACCCACCAGAGCACAAGCAATCTGCGGTAATGGCTTGCTTAATTGCCGCTCAAACAGAGGTGGGCTGGGTTTCTCCTGAAGTGATCGAAACTATTGCTCAGATCTTAGAAATGCCAAGCATTGCAGTGGATGAAGTGGCTACTTTCTACAATATGTACAACACCAAAAAAATTGGTAAGTACAAATTGGTAATTTGCACAAACTTGCCATGCCAGTTAACGCATGGTGAAACTGCTGCTACTTACCTCAAAGAAACACTTGGCATTGGCTATAACGAAACAACTCCATGTGGTACGTTTACTCTCAAAGAGGGTGAGTGCATGGGTGCATGTGGTGATTCACCAGTAATGCTTGTGAATGACAAGCGTATGTGCAGCTTCATGAGCAAAGAAAAGATTGATGCATTGTTAAATGAATTACGTGCAGAAGGGAAAGCAGCATGACCAGCTTGCACGATCGTCATATCAAGCCTTTGATCCTCGCGGGATTAAATGGTGATAACTGGCGTCTAAAAGATTACGAAAGCCGTGGTGGTTATCAGCAACTACGTCGTTTGATTAACGACAAAGTTGCGCCAGATGCCATCATTGCAGAATTGAAGGCTTCATCACTGCGTGGACGTGGTGGTGCGGGCTTCCCGACTGGTTTGAAGTGGAGCTTTATGCCGCGTCAATTCCCGGGGCAAAAATATTTAGTTTGTAATAGTGACGAAGGTGAGCCGGGTACTTTTAAAGACCGCGACATCATGCGCTACAACCCGCATGCTTTGATTGAAGGCATGATTATTGGTGCGTACACCATGGGTATTACAACTGGCTACAACTATATCCATGGCGAAATCTGGGAAGTGTATTCACGCTTTGAAGAGGCCTTGGAAGAAGCGCGTGCTGCAGGTTATTTGGGCGACAAAATTTTAGGTAGCGATTTTTCATTCCAATTGCATGCATCTCCAGGTTGGGGTGCTTACATTTGCGGCGAAGAAACTGCATTGTTGGAGTCCTTGGAGGGCAAGAAGGGTCAACCACGCTTTAAGCCTCCTTTCCCAGCAAGCTTTGGTTTATATGGCAAGCCAACAACGATTAACAACACCGAAACATTCGCTGCTGTGCCATTCATTTTGGCAATTGGTGGTCAGGCTTACTTAGATCTTGGTAAGCCCAATAACGGCGGAACAAAAATCTTCTCTATCTCTGGTGACGTGGTTCATCCAGGTAACTATGAGATTCCATTGGGCACACCTTTTGCAGAGCTATTGAAGCTTGCTGGTGGTATGCGTGATGGCAAGGCATTAAAAGCTGTTATTCCTGGTGGTTCATCTTCTCCAGTTGTGCCTGGCGCACAAATGATGGAACTCACAATGGATTACGACAGCATTGCTAAAGCTGGTTCGATGCTGGGTTCTGGTGCCGTCATTGTGATGAATGAAACGCGTTGCATGGTTCGTGCATTAGAGCGCTTGTCTTACTTCTATCACGAGGAATCATGTGGTCAGTGCACTCCTTGTCGTGAAGGTACTGGTTGGTTATGGCGCATTGTTCACCGTATTGAGCATGGAGAAGGGCGTCCAGAGGATTTGGATTTGCTTAATGACGTAGCAGCCAATATTCAGGGTCGTACGATTTGCGCTTTAGGTGATGCAGCGGCGATGCCAGTACGTGGCATGTTGAAGCATTACATGGATGAATTTGCGTATCACGTAGAACATAAGCGATGCTTAGATTCTGCAAAACCTTTATAAAGATTTAGAGCACGGGATATCTAAAAGTGAGCATGGTAGAAATCGAATTAGATGGTAAGGCTGTAGAAGTTCCGCAAGGTTCGATGGTGATGCACGCCGCGAATAAGCTCGGCACCTACGTACCTCACTTCTGCTATCACAAGAAATTATCAATCGCTGCCAACTGCCGTATGTGCTTGGTGGAGGTTGAAAAAGCCCCCAAACCTTTGCCTGCATGTGCAACACCAGTTACTCAAGGTATGAAGGTGTTTACGCATTCAGCTAAAGCAGTTGAAGCGCAGCGTTCTGTAATGGAATTCTTGCTCATTAACCACCCATTAGATTGCCCAATTTGCGATCAAGGCGGTGAGTGCCAGTTACAAGATTTAGCGGTAGGTTACGGCAAATCCAATTCTCGCTACGACGAGGAAAAGCGCGTTGTATTCCATAAGAATGTTGGACCATTAATCTCCATGCAGGAGATGACTCGTTGCATTCACTGCACACGTTGCGTTCGCTTCGGCCAAGAAGTTGCTGGTGTGATGGAACTAGGAAT
Source organism: Polynucleobacter sp. AP-Capit-er-40B-B4 (assembly GCF_018882245.1). GTDB lineage: Bacteria > Pseudomonadota > Gammaproteobacteria > Burkholderiales > Burkholderiaceae > Polynucleobacter. Next base: position 103,932 of record NZ_JACVOV010000003.1, read on the forward strand.
GGTCAACCGTGGTGAGCATTCAGAAATTACTACTTTCGTAGGTCAGACAGTGGATTCAGAGCTTTCTGGAAACATGATTGACTTATGCCCAGTAGGCGCGTTAACCAGCAAGCCATTCCGCTACGCTGCGCGTACCTGGGAATTAGGTCGCAAGCGTTCTGTAAGTCCGCATGACAGCTTAGGCGCAAACACTACAGTTCAAACTAAAGCCAATAAAGTGATGCGCGTTGTTGCTTTAGAAAATGAAGCTATTAATGAATGCTGGATTAGCGATCGCGATCGCTTCTCTTATGAAGGATTAAATAGCTCTGATCGTGTCACAACACCAATGGTGAAGCAGGGCGGCCAATGGCTAGAAACAGATTGGCAATCAGCGCTTGATTATGTTGCACATTCATTAAAGACTATTTCAGCGGAAAGCGGTCCTGAAGCAATCGGTGCTTTAGCTCACCCAATTTCTAGCGCAGAAGAATTACATCTCTTACAAAAGATGATTCGCAGTTTAGGCTCTAAGCAAGTGGAGACTCGTTTGCGTCAAACTGATGTGAAGTCTTCAGCAGCTGCACCATGGCTCGGTATGCCTATTACTAAGGTCGGTGAATTAGATCGCGTTTTAGTTATTGGCAGCTTCTTGCGTAAGGACCAGCCAGTATTGGCGGCCCGTATTCGTACTGCTAGCAAGCGTGGTTTACAAGTTGCTCGTATTGATGCGGGTGGCGATGATTGGTTAATTCCAAGTAGTGGCATTGCTGCGGCTCCAAGCGCTTGGTTAAGCGCATTAAGTGAAGTGGCTCAGGCAGTCGCTAAAGCCAAATCAGTTACTGCACCAGCTGGCACTGCTAACTTAGTAGCCTCACCTGCAGCCCAAAAAATTGCAGATAGTCTCATTTCTGGTGAATCAGCAGCGGTACTCTTGGGCTCTGCTGCTATTGCCCATCAACATGCATCTGATTTGCATGTGCTGGCCCAATTTATTGCTGACCAAACTGGCGCAACTTTAGGTTTCTTGCCAGAGGGCGGAAATGCAGTAGGCGCTTCCTTGGTTAACGCTAACGGCGTTGGTGTGGAATCTGTCCTATCCGGCGATCGTCGTGCTGTGATCTTGATGAATATCGAACCTGATGCAGATTTACCAAATCCTGCTGCCGCACGCGCTGCTTTGGCCAGGGCAAACACAGTCATCGCATTGAGTGCTTATAAGAGTGCCGATTTGCTTGAAGTGGCTGATGTCATTCTGCCAATTTCAACATTCTCTGAAACAGTTTCTACATTTGTAAACCTAGAGGGTAGAGCTCAAACTGTTCAACCTTCAGTAAAACCATTAGGCGATTCACGTCCGGCATGGAAAGTTATTCGTGTGCTCGGCGGTCTTTTGGGGCTTGATGGTTTCTTATTTAATCTTCCTGAAGAAGTCTTGGGTGAAGCGTTACCTGAAAACTATTGCACTCGTCTGAGCAATAAAACTTCAGCCACTTCCATTTCCAATGGAAGTGCGTCTTCAGTGAATGGTCTTGAGCGCTTGGCTGATGTCAATATTTATGCTGGCGACCCAATTGTTCGTCGTTCATCAGCGCTGCAACTTACACGTGATGCAAAACGTGGCAATCAAGCTGGCTTAAATCAAAAGGCATTCTCTGAATTAGGCTTGAAAGAGGGTGATGCTGTACGTGTAACTCAAGGTAGCCAGTCAGTAGATATGCCGGCAACATTAGAAGTAAATCTAGCGCCAGGCGCTGTCAGGATTTCTGCTGGCACTATGGCTAGTGCGAAATTGGGTGCTATGTTTGGCCCTGTAACTGTTAGTAAGGCATAAGGTCAGAGATGGATAATTTCTTGAACCTCGTTACCACCCAAGGTGAAGCCTTTTTTGGTTCTTTATGGCCATTGGTTTGGGCTTTGGTGCGCATCGTCATTATCGTATTGCCAATGTTTGGTTGCGTAGCTTACTTAACCCTCTGGGAAAGAAAGCTGATTGGTTGGATGCATATTCGTCTTGGACCAAACCGTGTTGGTCCATTAGGTTTATTGCAACCAATTGCAGATGCGTTGAAGCTTTTGATGAAGGAGATTATTGCTCCTGCACAAGCAAGCAAAGTTCTTTATTTCATAGCGCCAATCATGGTGATCATGCCTGCGTTTGCAGCATGGGCAGTCATTCCATTTCAAGCCAAGATGGTTTTGGCTGATGTTAATGCTGGCTTGCTTTACATCATGGCTATTTCATCGATTGGTGTTTATGGTGTGATTTTGGCTGGTTGGTCATCTAACTCCAAGTATCCGTTCCTTGGCGCCATGCGCGCATCAGCCCAAATGATTTCTTATGAAATTGCGATGGGCTTTGCATTGGTAACTGTGCTATTGACTTCTGGTTCTCTAAACTTAAGCGCAATCGTTGCATCCCAAGAGCAGGGTGTGTTTGCAGACATGGGTCTAAATTTCCTTTCTTGGAATTGGCTCCCATTGCTTCCGATGTTCTTGATTTACTTTATTTCCGGCGTTGCTGAAACTAACCGTCATCCATTTGACGTGGTTGAGGGTGAGTCTGAGATTGTTGCTGGACACATGGTTGAGTACTCAGGCATGTCTTTTGCGATGTTCTTCTTGGCTGAATACGCCAACATGATTTTGATTGCTGCTGTTGCTTCAATCATGTTCCTAGGCGGTTGGTTACCGATTGTTGATTTGCCAATCTTGCGCGACATTCCAGGTTTCTTCTGGTTATTTGGCAAGACATTCTTCCTCTTGTCTTGTGTGATCTGGTTGCGTGCCACATTGCCACGCTATCGCTATGACCAAATCATGCGTTTGGGTTGGAAGATCTTTATTCCCATCTCCGTTTTCTGGGTGGTTGTTATCGGCGCATGGGTTGTGTCTCCATGGAATATTTGGAAATAAGTTGACCAATCATGTTTAAGAAAATTTCCCAATTCCTCGATAGCTTGATGCTCAAAGACATCCTTACTGGTATGTCGATTACTGGGCGCTATCTTTTCAAGCCAAAAATTACTATTCAGTATCCAGACGAGAAGACTCCATTGTCTAATCGCTTCCGTGGTTTACATGCACTCCGTCGTTATGAAAATGGCGAAGAGCGTTGTATTGGTTGCAAACTCTGTGAAGCAGTATGCCCAGCTTATGCAATCACTATTGAAACCGCTGAGCGTGATGATGGCACTCGTCGTACCAGTCGTTATGACATTGACTTAACAAAGTGCATTTTCTGTGGATTCTGCGAAGAGGCGTGCCCAGTTGATGCAATTGTTGAAACCAATATTTTTGAATATTTCGGCGATAAGCGTGGCGACCTTTATTTCACTAAAGACATGCTTTTGGCTGTCGGCGATAAGTATGAAAAAGATATCGCTGCTAACCGTGCAGCTGATGCACCTTACCGTTAATCGAATTGAGCTGAACTGAATATGACATTCGATCCATCTACTTTGTTTGCTGTTTTCTTCTACGGCTTTGCAGGTTTACTTGTTATTTCTGCATTGCGCGTGATCACAGCTCGTAATCCAGTCCATGCGGCTTTATTTCTGGTATTGGCTTTCTTCTGCGCCTCCGGTCTTTGGATGTTGCTCAAAGCCGAGTTTTTAAGTCTCGCCTTGATCTTGGTTTATGTTGGCGCGGTGATGGTTTTATTCCTTTTCGTGGTCATGATGCTCGATTTAGATTTAGAGCATTTGCGTCGTGACTTCAAAAAGTTCCTTCCAGTTGCCTTCTTGATGGGCGCTGTGATTGTTCTTGAACTCTCTATAGTGATTATTCGTAGCTTCATCGGAACAAATGCGCCAGTGCAGCCTATGCCAGAAGAGATGATGGCAAACAATACTCAAGCCTTGGGTATGCTGATCTTTGTTGATTATGTGTATGCGTTTGAAGTTGCTGGAGTGATCTTATTGGTGGCAATTATTGCTGCGGTTGCTTTGACCTTGCGTAATCGCAAGGACTCTAAGTCACAGAATATTCACGAACAAGTCAATGTGGTTGCTGCAGATCGCATGCGCATTGTAAAAATGGGTTCAGACATGGCTGCGAAGCAAGATTCAAGAGGGGAGAAGAAATGAACATCACTCTCGCTCACTATTTAGTACTTAGTGCAATTTTGTTTGCAACTAGCGTTATTGGTATTTTCTTAAATCGCAAGAATGTGATCGTATTGCTGATGGCAATCGAATTGATGCTTCTTGCAGTCAACATGAACTTTGTAGCCTTCTCTCACTACTTGGGAGATATGGCAGGTCAAGTATTCGTATTCTTTATTTTGACAGTGGCAGCTGCTGAAGCGGCTATCGGCTTGGCAATTTTGGTTGTGCTCTTCCGTAAGGTTGACACCATTAATGCCGAAGATCTTGACCACCTTAAAGGCTAGTCATGCAATTGACCTTAAATATTCCCGTACTCTGCGCAATTCCTTTGGCGCCATTGGTTGGCTCCATCATTGCCGGTTTCTTTGGTACAAAATTAGGTGGTAATCGTATTGGCCACGGGGCAAGCCAATTTGTGACTATCTTGGGTGTCGCAATTGCCTTTGTCTTATCTTGCAATGTATTAGTACAGGTGATGGATGGTTTCTATTTCAATGGAACTGTTTACCGCTGGATGCAGTTGGGTGAGCTCAATCTAGATATTGGCTTCTTGATTGATCCGCTTACTGCGACGATGATGTGCGTAGTAACCTTTGTGTCGCTGATGGTTCACATCTACACCATTGGTTATATGCATGGTGAAGAGGGTTACAACCGCTTCTTCTCCTACATTTCCTTATTTACCTTTGCCATGTTGATGCTGGTGATGAGTAACAACCTATTACAGCTCTTCTTTGGCTGGGAAGCAGTTGGCGTAGTTTCTTATTTATTGATTGGCTTCTACTTTGAGCGTCAATCTGCAGTGTTTGCCAATATGAAGGCTTTCTTGGTCAACCGCGTTGGTGACTTTGGCTTCATCCTTGGCATTGGAATTTTGTTAGCCAGCACTGGCTCGATGCAATATGACGTTATTTTTGCTCAGAACTCTGCTTTAGCTGCGCAAACCCTACCAGGTACAAGTTGGAATTTAATGACGGTTGCTTGTATTTGCTTGTTCATTGGCGCCATGGGTAAATCGGCCCAATTTCCATTGCATGTTTGGTTGCCGGATTCAATGGAAGGTCCAACGCCAATTTCTGCATTGATTCACGCTGCAACGATGGTTACCGCTGGCATCTTTATGGTGTCACGTATGTCACCTTTATTTGAGTTGTCTGATGCTGCATTAAGCTTCATCTTAGTGATTGGTTCTATCACAGCACTCTTTATGGGCTTCCTAGGTATTGTCCAAAATGATATTAAGCGCGTAGTTGCTTATTCAACCTTGTCTCAATTGGGTTACATGACTGTTGCTCTGGGCGTTTCTGCTTACCCAGTAGCCATCTTCCACTTGATGACTCATGCTTTCTTTAAGGCCTTATTGTTCCTTGCTGCTGGTAGCGTGATTCTTGGCATGCATCATGAACAAGATATGCGTAAGATGGGCGGCCTCTGGAAATACATGCCGATTACATGCCTCATGATGTTGCTAGGTAACTTGGCACTCGTTGGTACACCGTTCTTCTCAGGCTTCTATTCAAAAGATTCCATTATTGAAGCGGTAGCTGCAAGCCATATTCCTGGTTCTGGATTTGCATACTTTGCGGTTATGGGAAGCGTATTTGTAACTGCCTTGTATTCATTCCGTTTGTATTTCTATGTATTCCACGGCAAAGCACGCTGGGGTCACGATGATGCACATGCTCATGACCACCATCATGGTCACGCAGAGCAGGGTGACGATCATGCGCACCACGGATTAGCTCCAGGTCAAAAACCACATGAGTCACCGTTTGTTGTGACCTTGCCATTGATTCTCTTGGCTATTCCATCTGTAATCATTGGTTTCTACACAATATCGCCATTGTTGTTTGGAACATTCTTTGGTGATTCCATCTTTATTGATTTGGCTCGCCATCCAGTGATGAAAGAATTGGAAGATGAATTCCACGGTCCAGTTGCTATGGCGATTCATGCATTTACTTCGCCTGTATTGTTATTAGTAGTGTTGGGTGTACTAACTGCAGCTATCGGCTATTTATGGGCACCCAAACTGCCTGGCAAAGTTGCGGAAACATTTGCGCCAATTAAGAAATTGTTTGATAACAAATACTATCTCGATGAAATCAACCAAGCCGTATTTGCTAAGGGCCTCATTTGGATCGGTGGATTCCTATGGCATCGCGGTGACCAAAAGGTTATCGATGGTTTCTTCGTTAACGGCAGTGCGCATGCAGTAGGGCGCTTTGCTGGAGTTATTCGCCATTTGCAATCCGGTTATCTGTATCACTATGCTTTCGCAATGATTGCGGGCCTAGCGGTATTGTTAGCTTGGGTTTTGTACGCTTATCTGCCTTTTGTTCGCTAGGCCTTTGTTACTTAAGTAGCCACTATGATTCTTTCTTACGCCATCTGGACCCCGATTGTCTTTGGACTCATTATTTTGTTTTATGGGTCTGAGAAGCCAACTGCCGGCGTACGCTGGTTAGCTCTTGTTGGTGCCGTACTCGGCTTTATTGCAACCCTTCCATTGGTGATTAATTTTGATATTGCCAATTCCGGAATGCAGTTTGTTGAAAAGATTAGCTGGATTCCGCGCTACGACATTAACTATTACTTAGGTATCGACGGTATCTCCGTTTGGTTCATAGTGCTCACCGCTTTCATCAACATCATTGTGGTGATCGCAGCATGGGAAGTGATTGAAACCAAAGTGTCTCAATACATGGCCTCTTTCATGATCCTTTCTGGATTAATGATTGGCGTATTTTGTGCGCTTGATGCTTTATTGTTTTATGTCTTCTTTGAGGCAACCTTGATCCCGATGTACATCATTATTGGTGTATGGGGTGGCCATAATCGTATTTACGCTGCATTCAAGTTCTTCTTGTACACATTGCTTGGCTCTTTGCTTACATTGATTGCCATGCTGTATCTGTACAACGTAACTAATACTTTTGATATCTTGGCTTGGCAAAATGCACGTTTAGATATCGTTGAGCAGATCCTATTATTTGCTGCGTTCTTTATGGCGTTTGCTGTAAAAGTGCCAATGTGGCCATTGCACACTTGGTTGCCAGACGTACACGTAGAAGCTCCAACTGGTGGCTCCGTAGTCTTGGCTGCAATTATGTTGAAGCTCGGCGCTTACGGCTTCTTGCGTTTCTCATTGCCTATCGCTCCAGATGCAAGTCAATATTTAGGCCCATTTGTAATCTTCCTATCTTTAGTTGCCGTGATCTACGTAGGTGCAGTTGCCTTGGTCCAGAAGGATATGAAAAAGCTGGTTGCTTATTCATCTGTAGCGCATATGGGTTTTGTAACCTTAGGCTTCTTCCTCTTTAGCCCTTTGGGCATTGAGGGTGGCATTGTGCAAATGATTTCACACGGCTTTGTTGCTGGCGCAATGTTCCTTTCAATTGGCGTGCTCTATGACCGTATGCATACCCGTCAGATCGCCGATTACGGTGGCGTTGTACACCGTATGCCTGCATTTACTGCATTTGCAGTATTGATGGCGATGGCTAACTGCGGCTTACCTGCAACCTCTGGTTTCGTAGGCGAGTTCATGGTGATTTTGGCTGCCGTTGATTATGACTTCGTCATTGGTATCTTGGCTGCAACAGCCTTGATCTTGGGTGCTGCGTATTCTTTATGGATGGTCAAGCGCGTATTTTTCGGCACGATCAATAACGCTCATGTAGAAGAGTTAAAAGATTTGAATGGTCGCGAGTATTTCTTGATGGCAGTTCTATCGATCTGTGTGATTGGTATGGGTGTTTATCCAAAGCCTTTTACCGACATCATTCATCCAGCCGTGATTAATCTGCTACAGCATGTTGCTGTTAGCAAACTCTGAGTAAGCGCAAATGCAAGCATTCGATCTATACGCCATCCTGCCGGAACTTGTTTTACTGATAGCGACCTGTTTGCTACTGGTTGCAAGTGTTTACGTTCCTGAAAGAGTGATATCCACTCCCGGTGTGGAGCAAGATGTTTTCCACACTCCACGTGGTGTCGGCTTTGTTTATTTCTTTACAATCATTTTGTTGGTTTACTTGGTGATCGCTTTTGTAGGCCGCATGGGTGATCCAGCTTTAGTCGCAATGAATGGATTATTCCAGTCTGATCCTTTCTCAAACTTGCTCAAAGCGTGTTCTTGCATTGCTGTATTGGTAAGCTTGATTTATTCCAAGCAGTATTTGATGGATAGGGCTTTATTCCGTCCGGACTTCATCGTATTGGCTTTACTTGCCTTGCTTGGTCAATTTGTATTGATCTCTGGCGCAAATCTGTTGACCTTGTATCTCGGTCTGGAGTTAATGGCTTTGCCAACCTACGCTTTAGTGGCGATGCGTCATAGCAGCGAGAAGAGTGTTGAGGCTGGTATTAAGTATTTCATCTTGGGTGCATTGGCGTCAGGCTTCTTGCTTTATGGCATGTCCATGCTCTATGGCGTTACTGGCTCTTTGGATCTCATTGAAATTTTCAAGGTAGTAGCCGATCCTAGAGTTAACCACTTGGTGATGGCTTTTGGTTTGGTATTTATTGTGGCCGGCTTAGCATTTAAATTAGGCGTGGTGCCATTTCACATGTGGGTACCTGATGTTTATCAAGGAGCACCAACGGCTGTTACATTGATGATCGCTGCAGCTCCAAAGCTAGCCGCTTTTGCGTTGTTGTTCCGTTTGTTAGTAAACACCTTGTTGCCATTGCTAGGCGACTGGCAACCCATGTTGGTATTGCTGGCAGTCTTATCTCTAGTTGTGGGTAACGTTACTGCGATCGCTCAAACTAACGTAAAGCGTATGTTGGCTTACTCAGCTATTGCTCAAATGGGCTTTGTTCTTTTAGGTATGTTATCTGTATTTGATGACCATGCTTTTAGTGCTGCAATGTTCTACGCCATTACTTATGTTATGACTACTCTAGGCACCTTCGGTCTATTGATGGTGCTGTCACGCAAGGGCTATGACTGCGAAACCTTGGATGGCTTAAAAGGCCTTAATAAAAAGCACCCATGGTTTGCCTTTATTGGTCTTGTGATGATGTTCTCATTGGCTGGTATTCCGCCAACGGTTGGCTTTGCTGCTAAGTTGGGCGTTCTTGAGGCCTTGGTTGATGCAGAGCATACATTCTTGGCTGTAATCGCTGTGATTGCATCCTTGATCGGCGCTTTTTACTACCTCAGAGTAGTCAAGGTTATGTACTTTGATGAGCCTGAGCATGAGATTACTGTTAGCGGCTCTGGTTTTGCTAAAGGCATCTTGGGTTTAAATAGTATTCTGGTATTGGCAATCGGCATTGTTCCTGCTGGACTAATGGGGCTCTGCCTAGATGCTATGCGTCGTACCTTATTGGGCTCCTAATACAAAGTCCAATCCCAATAAAGGCTCCTTAGGGAGCCTTTATTATTTATGACTTTGAAGTGTCACGGCTGTTTTGTATGATGAAGTCATCGAATTTCAAAAGGAATATGTAAATGACTGAAAAATCATTTAAAGATCTACCATCAGGAGATTCTCATTTGCGCGAAGAGCGCATTTCTGGGGAAGATATTTATGGTGGCATTTTCCTGAAGATGAAGCGTGACAAGATTTCCCTGCCGAATGGCGAAGAGGCTGTGCGCGAGTATTTAACCCATCCAGGGGCTGTAGCTATTGTTGCAATTCTTGATGATGGTAGGGTGCTTCTTGAGCGCCAATATCGCTACCCAATCGCAAAAGCTTGTATAGAGATTCCCGCGGGTAAGCTGGAGATTTGTGAAGATCATCTTCAGTGCGCTAAAAGAGAGCTCGAGGAAGAGACGGGCTATACAGCCGAGAAGTGGAGTTACATTCGCCGTATTCATCCGGTGATTTCTTATTCCACGGAGCTTATTGATATTTACTTGGCTGAAGACTTGGTCCCTGGCAAAAGTCATCTTGACGATGAGGAGTTTTTAGACGTCTTTGCAGCTCCCCTAGAGCAGTTAATCGGTTGGGTTGAGGATGGTGAGATTACGGACGTTAAAACAACGATTTCAGCCTATTGGCTCGATCGTTATCGCAGAGGCTTAGTCAAGCCAACCCCGATCGAATAGGGTGTTCCCAAACCCGATTAAAATGGGGGTATTGAATTTATCGTTTTTGACCCTATATACGTTTTATGAAAGTCTATAACTTAGCTTGTCCACTAGATCACCGCTTTGAAGGGTGGTTCGCTTCGGAAGAGGATTGTCTTGCCCAACAAGACAAGGGGATGCTTGCTTGTCCGGTTTGTGACAGCCCAGAAATTACCCGGATGCCATCAGCGCCGCATATTGGTAAATCATCTTCTACTGAATTAGCTATTCCTAAAGCTGAATCCGAAAATCTGAGTGGAGGGGTAGTTGCGCTTACTGGTAGCGATCATTCCCAGCTTGAGGCGCAAGTCCAAGCGGCCTTCTTGAAGGGTATGAGAGAGCTGATGGGCCGCTCTGAAGATGTCGGCGATTCTTTCGCTGATGAAGCCAGAAAGATTCACTACAAAGAAACTCCCGAGAGAAGCATTCGCGGTCAAACTACGTTGGATGAGGCTGAGGCCCTAAGAGAAGAGGGTATCGACGTGCTATCAATGCCAATGATTCCAGCATTAAAAAATACCCTTCAGTAACAGTCTTATATAAACCGAGCAAATAAAAAAGCGATCCGAAGATCGCTTTTTTGCTATTTACATCTAAGAATTACTTGGAGGTAGGCATCACAAACTCTGCGCCCTTAGCAATGCTTTCAGGCCAGCGCTGCATTACGCTCTTTTGCTTGGTGTAGAAACGGACGCCTTCTTTGCCATATGCATGCATATCGCCAAAGATGGATTTTTTCCAGCCGCCAAAACCATGCCACGCCATTGGAACTGGAATAGGTACGTTAATACCAACCATGCCTACCTGAACGCGACGCGCAAACTCACGGGCAATATTGCCATCACTGGTGAAGCAAGCAACGCCATTGCCAAATTCGCAAGAATTCACTAGGTTGAGTGCATCAGTAAAGTTAGCAACACGCAGGCAAGACAGTACTGGCCCAAAGATTTCTTCTAAGTAGATCTTCATATCAGGGGTGACATTGTCAAATAATGTGCCACCAATAAAGAAGCCGTTTTCATTACCAGGAACTTTGAGGCCGCGACCGTCAACCAATAGTTTTGCGCCAGAAGCTACGCCACTTTCGATATAGCCAGTAATGCGCTCAAGAGCCGCCTTAGAGACAATTGGACCCATTTCTGCATCAAGCTCCATGCCATTCTTCACTTTTAGCGTCTTAGTGCGCTCGATCAGTTTTGGCATGATCTTTTCAGCAACATCACCAACCAAGACTGCCACTGAGATCGCCATGCAGCGTTCGCCAGCTGAGCCGTAAGCAGCGCCAACCAATGCGTCAATTGCTTTATCAATATCGGCGTCAGGCATGATGACCATGTGATTCTTAGCGCCACCCAATGCTTGGGAGCGTTTGCCAAAGTGAGCGCAGCGCTCATAAATGTAGTTCGCAATTGGGGTGGAGCCGACAAAGCTCACAGCCTTAACATCTGGATTTTCAATCAAAGCATCAACTGCCTCTTTGTCGCCCTGAACTACGTTAAATACGCCATCAGGAAGGCCGGCTTCCTTGAGGAGCTTGGCCATAAATAGAGATGCAGTTGGGTCGGTAGGACTTGGCTTCAGAATGAATGTATTCCCACAAGCAATTGCCATTGGGAACATCCACATTGGCACCATGACAGGGAAGTTAAATGGAGTGATACCAGCAACCACGCCCAATGGCTGACGCATTACCCAGTTATCAATGTCTGTAGAAACTTGTTCGGTGTAATCGCCTTTGAGCAATTCTGGAATGCCAGTGGCAAATTCCACAATTTCAATTCCACGAGTAACTTCACCTTGCGCATCGGTAAATACTTTGCCATGCTCTGCTGTAATAATCGCAGCCAATTCATCGCGATTGGCGTTTAAGAGTTCTAAGTACTTAAACAAGATGCGTGAACGGCGCAGGGGGCTGGTTTGGCTCCAGGTCTCAAAAGCTTTTTGCGCAACCGCTACAGCAGCATCTACTTCCTTGCGACTAGCAAGGGCGACGCGACGAGCTACAGACCCTTTGGTAGGGTTGTATACATCGGCAAAACGGCCATCTTTAGGGTTAACTACATTGCCGCCAACAAAGTGGCCAATATCTTCTTTTGATTCAAAGGCTTGAGGTGCGTTCATAGTCTCTTGTAGTGAGTGTTTATAGGATTATTGGTAAAAAAGACGCTTGGCTATATGGCCTGCACGACTTTACTATCTCGTTTATTCTGCTTTTTAAGTATTTTATAGCTTTACAGCAATTTTCGTATTTTTGACCCTTATTTGGGCTTTTTAAGGCATTCAATGAGTCTTTTATTCTCTAGTTACACCCTCAATTCGCCACGTGGACCCCTGGAGCTGGCTAATCGTATAGTAGTGGCCCCAATGTGCCAATATTCAGCCAGTAACGGCGAGGCAACAGACTGGCATCTAATGCATTGGGGTAATTTACTCAATAGCGGCGCAGCACTGTTCATTATTGAAGCAACGGGCGTTAGCCCAGAGGCTCGCATCACTCCGGCTTGCTTAGGGCTCTGGGATGACCGCACAGAAGCGGCGCTAAAAGATAAATTAATTAGAGCGCGCTCCTTGGCCCCCGCTGTACCAGTTTTTATCCAGCTAGCTCATGCAGGTCGTAAAGCCTCCAGCGCCACTCCTTGGAATGGTGGTCAACTGCTTGCCAAAGATCAAGGTGGCTGGGAAACGCTAGCGCCTTCAGCTATTCCGCAGTTAGACGGAGAGCGCCCACCTCATGAATTAAGCAAGGATGAGCTAAAGAAGTTGATTGCTGATTTTGTTGCATCAGCCAAGCGCGCAGATCGCATTGGTATTGATGGCATTGAACTTCATGGTGCGCATGGTTATTTATTGCATCAATTTTTATCTCCGATTGCAAACCAACGCACTGATGAATACGGCGGTTCATATGAAAATCGAATTCGCTTTCCACTTGAGCTATTTGCAGCTGTAAGGGCTGCCTATCAAGGCGTTCTTGGTATCCGAATTTCAGCTAGCGATTGGATTGAAGGGGGATGGACGCCCGAAGAAACTGCGGATTTTGCTAAACAACTGAAGCCATTGGGCTGTGATTTTGTTCACATCTCTTCAGGCGGCATTTCTCCTAAGCAGAAAATTGCTATTGGTCCGAACTATCAAGTGCCTTTTGCAAAGATCGTCAAAGACCAATCTGGTTTGCCAACCATGACAGTTGGTTTAATTACAGAGCCTCAGCAAGCTGAAGATATTTTGCAGGCGGGCGATGCAGATTTAATAGCTCTAGCAAGAGCCTTTTTATACAAGCCGCGTTGGGCTTGGGAGGCTGCTGCAGTTTTGGATGGAACGATTACAGCTAATGAGCGTTATTGGCGCTGCTTGCCGCGTGAAGCGCAAGCAGTATTTGGTAATGTAAAAATTGGGCAAAGATAAGTTCCAATTATAAAAATCTGGAGGCACTAATGAATAAAAGTAGAGCGATAGCTAGCGTATTAGCGTTATTGACTATGGGTTTGGTGGGCTTAGCATCCGCACAATCATTTCCGGATAGGCCGATTACTTTGGTTGTGCCAAATCCACCGGGCGGTTTAGTTGACACCTCAGCGCGTTTGTTGAGTGAGCCATTGACAAGAGTTATTGGTCAGCCAGTGGTTGTTGACAATAAACCTGGGGCAAGTGGAAACACTGCCTATCAATATGTTGCAAAAGCTAAACCAGATGGCTATACCTTGCTGATTTCTTACTCTGGATATCACGTAGGTAATCCCGCTTTATTTGACAAGCTTCCATGGGACCCCATTAAAGACTTTTCACCTGTTGCTTTATTAACTGTTTCAACCAACGTGATTGCAGTTCATCCTTCTGTGCCGGTGAACAACCTCAAAGAATTTATTGCATATGCTAAAGCGAACCCAGGTAAATTAAACTACGCATCTCAAGGTAATGGCTCTGTATCTCATATCGGTACCGAGATCTTTAAGCAAACAACCGGTGTAGAAATGGTGCACGTTCCTTACAAGGGATCGGGCCCTGCAATTCAAGACGTATTGGCAGGGCAGGTTCAAGTATTTATTAGTACGCCGCCTTCTTTGATGCAGCATGTACAAAGCGGTAAATTAAAAGGCTTAGCTGTTACTGGAAAAAATCGTCATCCTGGTATGCCTAATGTACCAACCACTGCAGAAGCAGGTCTTCCTTCATTTCAGCTAGAGTCTTGGGTTGCTTTGTATGCACCAGCGGGTACTCCAGCCCCTATTATTACAAAACTGACGAACTCGGTAAAACAGAGCTTGGCATTACCTGAGGTCAAAGAGCGTTCGGATGCGGCTGGTGTAGAGCTCCGCTATCTCAATCCAGCGCAAACCGATGCGCTAGTAAAGAAAGAAATTCCTTTCTGGGGTAAAGCAATTAAAGCGGCAAACATTACGCTTGACTGATACTTGCTCTATGCCTGATCTCTTAAAGTGGGATCAGGCAGAGCATGTACGAAAGCTCTTGCTGCGCTTAAAAGAAAATGATCTTTGTCTGGCCCAGCTATGAGCTGCACGCCAACCGGTAATCCGTTGGGGCCGCTGGCTACATTGATGTTGATACAAGGCAATCCCAAGAGAGTCCATTCTCGACAGAAGACTGGATCGCCGGTACCATCTTTTAAATCAGGCGCTTCACCCGGAGCGCTGGGAGCTATCAATAGGTCAACCTCATCATTGAATAGTGCGTTGATGGATAATTTAGCATTGCCTGCAAACAGTAAATCTTTTGCGTACTGCTCATAACTAATTGCAGCGCCGTCAGTGAGTTGCTTGCTCAATATCAAGCTTAATTTCTTTGGATAGTGGGTTCGCTCAAACACAAAGCTGCGAGACATTTCGGAGAGCATGATGCGAGTTTGAGCTTGCGTGATGTCATCACAGGATTTGGGTAGTTTTAAGTCCACAACAGTGGATTTGGCAATGCGCTCCGCCGCATGGCGCGCTACAGCCATCGCAGTTGCAGTTTCCTGTTGGGCAAGAGACCAGTTTGAAGTCTTGCAAATCGCAATGCGGGGTTTGTTATGCAGCATCTCAATCTTTGCAAGGCGATGATCACCACTCATGGCTGCAACACCTAACCCTACATCCTCTACAGTCCTGCCAAAGCATCCCAAAGTATCCAATGAAACCGAAAGGCTTTTCACGCCCGCGATACTCACTTTGCCCAAGCTAGGTTTAAAGCCTACTACGCCACAATAGGATGCTGGACGAATCATAGACCCAGCTGTTTGGCTGCCTGTTGCCAGAGGCACCATGAAGTCGGCAACCGCTGCGGCAGAGCCGCTTGATGATCCTCCGGGCGTATGCCTTGAATTATGCGGATTTGTTGTTAGACCGCTTTTAAATGATGCTAATTCGGTAGTAACTGTTTTGCCTAGAATGATGCCGCCTGCCTGTCTTATCAATGCAATCGAGACGGCATCGGCTACTGGATAGTGATTGGCGTAGATGGGAGAGCCATAAGAGGTTGGCAGGTCATAGGTGTCATATAGATCTTTCACGCCGATAGGCAGGCCATGCAAAATGCCTTTAAATGCCCCTTTATCAAGCTCTTTGGCGCGCGATAAAGCATTTTCCTTGCCAAGGCTGGTCCAAGCCTTAATGTGGCTCTCCCGTTGTCCTATGCGGTCAAGACAGGAGAGCAGCAAATCAGTGGCCTTTATCTCCCTTTGAGAGAGGGCTTTAATGGCTTGAGAGGCGCTGAGGCTTTCTAGATCTTTCATTGGTTCATTCTACTTATGGTGGCGTATGATCGCAATTTAAGCTTTTTTGTCCCAGAAATTCCATAGAAGATAAGTTAGATGAAGCAACATACAGTACGTGAAGCATGGCTTGAAGATGCTGTAAGGCATTTGGAGCCAGTATTTTCAAAAGCGGGCTACGCAATCCCTCCAGTAAGGGTTTCTTGCGGCTTTCCAGCCTCTAGTAGCCCCAGAACAACACTAGGTCAGTGCTGGCCTCGTGAGCGATCTGGGGGTGGTGTTAATGAGATATTTATCTCCCCAAAATTAGATGAGCCAGTGCAGCTTTTGGACACCTTAGTGCATGAGCTTTGCCATGCTGTTGATGACTGCTTTAGTGGCCATGGCGAGGATTTCAAGGGGATAGCTCAGACAGTTGGTTTAGAGGGCCCAGCCAGAATGGCTCATGCTACTGAAGAATTAACAGTAAAACTGATGATGATTAGCCAGGAATTGGGCCCATACCCACATCAAGCCATCGTATTTCCACCCCCTAGACCTAGCAATGCCAGCCGTAGCAAAGCAAAATGCAGCCAATGTGGCTATGAGGTTACCTTGCTTAAAAAGTGGGCTAGCTATGGCGCGCCAATTTGCCCAAAAGACAATATTCGTATGCTAGAGGCGGTTCCCGAGACAATTGAAAATACGACTGATTACGATTCTGATTCTGTAGAAAAAGGTACTAAAAAAGCGCCGGATGAGATCCGCCGCGCTATTAGTTAGAAATTTGTAAAATTCATCTTCATCAAAAATTAAAAGAGACAAGTTACTCATGAACGCAAAAAAAATTTTTAAGAATCCAAAAATTGCTGTTATCCCTGGTGATGGCATTGGTAAAGAGGTTATGCCTGAGGGCGTCCGCGCACTAGAGGCTGCCAATCGCAAATTTAATCTCGGAATGCAGTTTGATCATTTTGACTTTGCAAGCTGTGACTACTATCTCAAGCACGGCAAAATGATGCCCGATGATTGGTTCGATACCTTAATGAAGTACGACGCAATCTTCTTTGGCGCAGTTGGAATGCCTGATGTTCTTCCTGACCATGTTTCATTATGGGGTAGCTTGATTCAATTCCGTCGCGGCTTTGATCAATACGTCAATTTGCGTCCAGTGCGTTTGCTGCCAGGTGTTCCTTGCCCATTGGCCAATCGCAAGCCTGGTGATATTGATTTCTTTGTTGTGCGCGAGAACACAGAAGGCGAATACTCAAGTGTCGGTGGAAAAATGTTCCCTGATACGGATCGTGAGATTGTTATTCAGGAATCCGTTTTCACAAGACAAGGCGTAGATCGTATTTTGCAATATGCATTTGATCTGGCACAAAGTCGCCCTAAGAAGCATCTCACTTCAGCCACAAAATCAAACGGTATTGCTATTACGATGCCATACTGGGATGAGCGCGTAGAAGCAATGTCGAAGAAGTTTGCAGATGTAAGAGCAGACAAATATCACATTGATATTCTGGCTGCACACTTTGTTATGAATCCAGATCGTTTCGATGTCGTTGTGGCGAGCAATTTGTTCGGAGACATTCTTTCCGACTTGGGGCCTGCATGTACCGGCACAATTGCTGTAGCGCCATCAGGTAGCATTAATCCAGATGGTAAGTTCCCGTCATTATTTGAGCCTGTGCATGGATCTGCACCCGATATCTTTGGCAAGATGATTGCTAATCCGATTGGTCAAATTTGGAGCGGGGCGATGATGCTTGATCACCTTGGCTATCCAGAGGCTGGTAAAGCTATATTTACAGCGATTGAAAAGGTATTAGCTTCTGGCCCTGGAAATGCACCTTTGACACCTGATCTTGGTGGCACAGCCAAGACTGATGATTTAGGTAAGGCGATTGCCGCAGCGATCTAATGAACGGCTAATTCTTGTTAGCTAGCAATACCTAAAGGACTCCAAACGGAGTCCTTTTTACTTGCCTTGGCAATTTCAGCAAGGATCTTTTCATGGCTGAGTAGATCATCCTCTGAAGCGGAAAGTATTTTTAAATTGGTCGGAAGTGCTTTGGTGTGTCCAGAGGAATCTGCGCCTACAGTGTAATCAATGAGATCTATGGACAGATCCTCTTGACCCCTAGTCATCGCTACATAGACTTCGGCCAAAAGCTGGGCATCCAATAAAGCGCCGTGCAAGGTACGGTGTTTATTGCTAATCGAAAAACGTTCGCACAATGCATCCAAGGAATTTCTTTTACCTGGGAACATTTGACGGGCATCTAATAGGGTATCGGTTACCTTAGATGCAAGATTCCGAAACGGAGGACGTTTTAATAGCGCAAACTCGTTATCTAAAAATCCTAAGTCAAATGCTGCGTTATGAATTACGATTTCAGCGCCATCAACAAACTCAATAAGCTGCTCAACAATATTTGCAAAGATGGGCTTATCAGATAAAAACTCTCTTGAGAGGCCGTGAACTGCAAAGGCTCCTGCATCGATATCGCGCTCTGGATTGATGTAGTAATGAAAGGTTCTATCCGTTAAGCGACGACCAACCATTTCAACGCAACCGATTTCAATAATGCGGTCACCTGTAGCAGGATTTAAGCCTGTGGTTTCAGTATCGAGAATAACTTGACGCATTAGGTTCCCTCCAGAATGGCAGGTGGAATATCCATTGGACCATTACCTGCATATTTATCCAGGTAAAGATAAATTACCGGAGTAATGATGAGTGTTACAAATTGAGAAAATATCAAGCCACCGGCAACGCTAATACCTAAAGGTTGGCGTAACTCTGCTCCAGCACCAAGGCCGAGTGCAATTGGCAGCGCACCCATCAAAGCGGCAATGGTGGTCATCATGATGGGTCTAAAGCGCAAGATACAAGCCTCTCGGATTGCTTTCTCTGGACTCATGCCTTGATTACGTTGCGCATCTAGTGCAAAGTCAATCATCAAGATCGCATTCTTCTTAACAATGCCAATCAGTAGCAAGATGCCAATTGAGGCAACGATAGTGAGCTCAAAGCCAAAAATACGTAACGCTAGTATGGCGCCAATCGCAGCAGATGGTAGTCCTGCCAAGATAGTAAGTGGGTGAATATAGCTCTCGTATAAAACGCCAAGCAGAATATAAATTACACCTAACGCTGCCAGCAATAAGATTACTTGTCCCGATTGATTGTCTTTAAAGACAGCGGCATCGCCACCATAGCTGGTAATGATGGAAGGTGGCAAGTCAACTTCATTGACAAACCGATCAATCGCTTTGGTTGCATCACCCAAAAAGACATCAGGTGCCAAGTTAAATGAAATCGTTACAGCAGGAATTTGACCTTGATGATTTACAGCGGTTGGTCCAACCGTTCTTACAAAGCTAGCCAAGCTAGATAGCGGTATGAGTTTGTCAGTAGCTCTGCCTCGTACATATACTTTATTTAAGTCTGTTTCAAACTGCCTATCATCCTCTGCCGTTTCAAGAATGACGTAGTAGGTATTAACCGGTGTGTAAATGGTAGACACTTGGCGCTCACCAAATGAAGAGTAGAGGGCTGTTCGTATATCGGCAATCGATACGCCAGCGCTTGCTGCTTTTTCACGGTCAATTTCAATTTTGACGTTAAGGCCCTTGAGTTGTGAATCGCTTGTCACATCCCTAAAGATCGGATCAGTACGCATCTTTTGCAATAGCTTATCAGCCCATTCATTTACACCCTCAAAGCCAACACTTTGCAATGTGAACTGATAGCGGCTCTTACTGCTTCGTCCGCCTAGTTGTAAATTCTGTACTGGGCTCATGTAAACCTGGATGCCAGGAATTTCTCTGAACTTTGTTCGAAGACCTTCCATTACCTTACTCATTTTTTGACGCTCGCCTTTTGGCTTCAAAATAATGAAGAACCGACCGGTATTGCGCCCTGAGCTTTGTCCGCCACCCAAAATAGAAATCGATGTTGCAACGTTAGGGTCGCTATCAACGATTTTGGCTGCCTGATCTTGCAGGGCAATCATCGTTTTAAACGAAGTGTCCTCTGAGGCTTCGACCGTAACTCGCAATTGACCAATATCTTCTTCGGGGAAGAAGCCTTTGGGGCTATAGATAAAGAGGGCAACAGTAATGACACAACTAGCAATTGCTCCCCACAACACCTTTTTGCGATTGACTAAAGCTAAGTCTAAAAAGTGAACGTATCCCTTTAGAGTCCAGTCGAAGAGGCGATCAAATTTCTTAGTAATTTCATATTCTTTTGGTTTGTGGTCTGGCTTTGGTAGATACCGGCTACAAAGCATTGGCACTACTGTCAGTGAAACAACCGCAGAAACCAAAATAGAGAGGGTAACAACAACTGCAAACTCTCTGAATAGGAGGCCAATCGGTCCCGCCATAAAGAAGAGCGGAATGAAGACTGCCACCAAGGACAGGGAAATGGAAACGATAGTAAAGCCAACCTCTTTGCTTCCCTTGAGCGCAGCCTTAAGTGGATCCATGCCTTGTTCAACGTAACGCATGATGTTCTCTAAAACAACAATCGCATCGTCAACAACCAGGCCAACAGCTAGCGTGATGCCCAATAGAGAGATGTTATCCAGGCTGTAGCCCAAGAAGTAGAAAACAAAAAAGGCACCAATTAAGGAAATAGGCAGGCTAATTGATGGGATAACGGTTGCTGATACATGCTTGAGGAACAGGAATATCACCAGAATCACCAATGCAATAGTGAAAAGCAGGGTGATATTAACGTCATGGATGGACTCAATAATTGAGAGCGAGCGATCGTTGATGAGTGTTAGCTGAATCGAATCCGGCATCTGCGCTTGAAGCGAGGGTAATAAGCGTTTGATCGAATCAACTACTTCAACCGTATTGGCATTTGGTTGTCTGTTAATACCAATCGCAATCGATCTTTCGCCTTTTGCTGAGGCAAAAGTTTTTACATCTTCGTAGCTTTCTTGTACATCAGCCACATCCTTAAGATAGATTGGATATCCATTGCGCTGTGCAATGATGAGGTTGCCAAACTCTTCTGCCTTAACTAATTGAGGATTTGCATAGATGGTAATGAGTTGTCGTGGACCATCTAGGGTGCCAACGGGGCTATTAGTATTGGCTTTATTGATTGCAGCAGCCACTTCATCCATCGTAATATTGCGGTTGCCTAAAGCATCTGGTCTTACGCTAACGCGAACTGCATAGCGCTTAGCGCCATAAACAGAAACCTGAGACACGCCTGAAATCGTCGATAAATTCGGTGCCATTAAATTCTCGGCATAGGCGTTCATTTCCGAGAGGCTAATTGATGGAGAACTCATTCTGACAATGAGTACCGGTGTATCTGCAGGATTAATTTTTCGGTAAGAAGGCGGTACCGTCATCTCAATCGGCAGGCGCCTTTGTGCGCGCAAAAGAGCTGCCTGTACATCTACCGCCGCCTTATCAATATCGCGATCATTGTTGAATTCAAGGGTGATGCTAGTAGAGCCGAGTGAATTGGTTGAGCTAATGACCTTGATGCCATCGATTGTTGAGAATTCTTTCTCAAGCGGCAACGCAACTGCGGAGGCCATATTTTCTGGTGCAGCGCCTGGCAAACTTGCGGTGACCGAAATGATCGGCGTATTGAAGCTCGGTAGAGCGGCTACTGGAATTTTGAAATACGCTACGCTTCCAGCAATGACGGTTGCAATAGAGAGCAACACCGTCATGACGGGGCGTCTAATACATAACTCAGAAAGTGTCATTTTTGCTCTGCAGCAGGTGTGTTATTGGCGGGAGCCGGACCTTTACCAGTTTTAGCTTCCCGCACTTTGCTGCCGGTACGTAAATTTTGCTTGCCTTCAACAACAATGCGGTCACCAGCTTGAATTCCCGATACAACAGAGGTGCCCTGGTATTCGTATGTCACCTTTACTGGCTTCGCAGTCACTTTGTCATCCTTGTCTACTATATAGACGAGGCGACCGGTTGGACTAATCACAATAGCTTCAGTTGGTACTGCAATTGCATCCTTTAATGTGTTGGCATTTAGGGATACACGTGCAAACTGACCTGGTAAAAGCTCCATTTTTTCATTGGGAATTTGCGCTTTAACTCTTACCGCTGCAATCGCTGGATCTACTTGGTTATCAATTACTAATACCTGGCCTTCATAAGCAGCTTTGTCAGAATTGCCAACGGTGACTTTAACTTTTAAGGGTTCATCAGCTTTTTTGTTTTCCAAAATAATTGGAATATCTTTTTCTGGAATAACAAATTGAACATTAATTGGATTCAATTGCGTAATGGTGACCATGGATCCAGTGGTCGATGTAGCGGAAGCGTTGGTTGAGCTAATTACCGCATTGCTAGCCTGCACAAAGGAGCCTGGGAACACATTAATGATGCCGGCACGACCGTTAATGGGGGAGCGTATTGAATCAAAAGAGAGTTGTACCTCGGCTGAGCGTGCAGCAGCTTGTGCTGATTTCGCGTTTGCAAGAGAAGTTTCTAAACCTGCTTTTGATATGAAATTTTTGGCAACCAATTCCTTAGCGCGCAAATATTGCTTTTGAGCATCATCCGCCAAGGCCTTCTGTTTTTCGTAGTTAGCCTTATCGTTGCGGTCATCTAGACTGAAGAGAAGTTGGCCCTCTGTTACTTCTTGCCCATCTTTGATGTGAATTTTGGTAACGGTATTGGTCACCATCGGGCGAATATCAACAATGCTATTGGAGACAATCGTGCCAGTTGCCTCGATGATCAGTGGGACATCCTTTTTCTCGACCACCATACTAGTAATCGTTTGAGGGCCGCCAGCTTTCTTGCCTGCTGGGAAAAAATAATCGTATGTTTTTGAGCCCGCATACAGCAGTATCAAAACGATCAAAATACGCCACTTAAAGCGTTTGATGAATGCCTTGATAGAGACGTAATTAATGTCTTTAAGCTTATCAACCTGAGGCAAATATTTATTCCAAAGCGTGCATAAACGAGACTTGCCCGCATCCTTCAGTTGCACGAGCTTGCCTAACAACTTATCAAGGGAGGATTCGATTTTTGACACAGACTTGTTTTTCTTGGATTTCTAGGGTTTATATGCTGTTTCTGGGGTATTTAAAGCAGGACCATTCTCTCATAAGATGCCTTAAAAGGTGGTTGCCGAAGGGCATTGGCCTAGGGTAGAAATTCTTCAACGCCTTTATTGGCTAATTGGTCTGCCAGCTCATTCCCAGGGTGACCGTTATGACCTCTTACCCAGTGCCAGGAGATGTCATGGCTTGGGAGTAGTGAGTCTAGCTCCTGCCAAAGATCCGCATTTTTAACAGGATCCTTGCTGGCTGTTTTCCAACCGCGCCTTTTCCATCCTTCTAGCCATTCCGTAACTCCCTTTTGGACATATTGGGAGTCAGTCCAAAGCTCGACCGTACTACGTTGTTTTAAGGCCTTTAGGGCAAAAATAACCGCACAAATCTCCATACGGTTATTAGTTGTGAGTTTTTCGCCACCATGGATATGTTTTTCGTGCCCGCCTGAGCGCAAAACAGCTCCCCAACCACCAGGTCCGGGGTTTCCTTTGCAGGCTCCATCGGTATAAATCACGATATGGGGGTGTTTGGTATGCGGCATAGCAATAATTTACTGGTTATTGTTGCTCTTGAGACGTTTTTGCAGATTACTTCGCTCCGCAGCGGGGCTTAGTTGCTGAATTGCCGGAATTCGGACTAGAGACGCTGGACCGATGAGGCGCATTCCTTGTTGGCGCTTGATGGCTGATACCAGGAAAACTGCCCCAAATATTGGCCACCAACGATTTCCCATTTTTTCAAGAAAATTCATTTTGCCCATAACAGCTTCGCCCTGTAGGGGAAATTTGTAGCATCCAAAGTGGCCGCGATCGAGAGAGAAATTGAGAAGCTCAAGCCAATCTTTAATGCGAATGAGGCTAATAAATTGACCGTCTCTAGGTAGGTAGGGGCTGCCTATTAATCTGCTGAGATATTGTCTGGCACCCCATAAGCTCGCAGGATTAAAGCCTGAAATAATCAAGCGGCCTTCTGGGCGAAGCACTCGATCAACCTCGCGCAATATTTGGTGGGGATCTGCTGCAAATTCCAATACATGAGGCAAGACTATTAAATCCAAACTCTCGCTAGAAAAAGGGAGCTCAGTAGAGTTGGCTTCAATTAAATGCCAGTTAAAGCGGCCAGCATCTATGCGGTTGTCGTTTGAGTGAATTAGGAGCGCCTGTAGGGGCATCCGATTCTCGCTCAAGGTGTTGATCTGCGGCAGACCAATCTGGACGGCATGAAATCCAAAGACATCTGCAACAATTTGATCAAAACAGCGCTGCTCCCAGGCTAGGACATAGCGCCCAGGTGGTGATTGGAGCCATTTTTCCCAGGAGCTCCAGGGGGGTGCAGGCATCTGAGAAGGGATGGGTGGGGTTGGTATCATGAGTACATGGATAAGAATACTTTATTGCAGGTCTGGCCCATACCGGCATTTGATGATAACTACATTTGGTGCATTCACGATGGTAGCAATGCTTTAGTTGTTGATCCGGGGGATGCTGAGCCGACCCTGGAATATCTAAAAGCAAATAAATTAACCCTCAAGGGAATCTTAATTACGCACCACCATGCTGACCATACGGGAGGCATTCTGTCCTTATTGGAAAAGTTGGGTGCCAATATTCCTGTCTACGGGCCGGCGGGAGATAACATTCCCGGTCGAACAGTGGTAGCAATGCAGGACGACAAAATTGAAATTGCTTCCCCGCGAATTAGCTTAAAAGTATTTGAAGTTCCCGGCCACACTCTGAGCCATATTGCCTATTTTGCCAATATGCAGGCTAACGTTGTAGAGCCTATGTTGTTCTGTGGGGATACTTTATTTGCCTCTGGTTGTGGAAGATTGTTTGAGGGTACGCCTACGCAAATGAGTGAATCTTTAAGTAAGTTTGCTGCGTTGCCAAAAAATACTTTGGTTTACTGTACTCACGAATACACACTATCTAATATTCGCTTTGCATTGGCTGTTGAACCGAATAACCACAATTTAGTTGCATGGGCAGAACAGGCGAAATCTTTACGAGGGCAGGGGTTGCCAACACTTCCCACTACGATCGGTCAAGAGCTGCAAGTTAACCCTTTTATGCGCTGCGATCAGCCTGAAGTCATTGCAATGGCAAAAGAGGTTTCAGGGCAGGCAGAGCTTCCAAGTCTCGCACACGTCTTAGCAGTCATCCGCGCCTGGAAAGATCGCTTCTGATGCGCATGTTTTATGCAGCAGTTTTAATGGTTGCTTTCTTGAGTGGCTGTGCGAGTACAGGTGATTGGTCGTCCGATACTCCAACAAGAGCCAATCCAAAATCGTCTAAAGCTACGCGCGTAAACCTAAAAAACCAATCAGTTAGCAAGGTGTACGCGCCTTCGGATAACTTGTGGATACGCATCCGTGATGGCTTCCAAATGGAGCCCATGAATACGCCGTTAGAAATTGAGCAAGTCCGCTGGCTCGCTGCTAGGCCTGATTATGTCAATCGTTCAATGACGCGCTCTTCACGCTATTTGTTTTACATTGTTCAAGAAGTCAACGCACGAAATATGCCAACTGAGATTGCATTACTCCCATTTGTAGAGAGTGCATTTGTTACGCACGCCAAGTCAAGCGCAAAAGCAGTGGGCTTATGGCAATTTATGCCGGCCACCGGAAAAGATTTTCGCTTAACGCAAAACGTATTTAGAGATGAACGACGAGATGTAGTTCAGTCAACTGATGCTGCATTGGATTACTTGCAGCGCTTACATAATCAATTTGGCAGCTGGGAGTTGGCGTTGGCTGCATACAACTGGGGTGCTGGCAATATTGCTAAAGCACAGAAGCGCAATGCTGCAGCTGGATTGCCAACGGACTATGAGAGCTTGACCTTGCCTCGTGAAACACGAAATTACGTTCCCAAGCTTATGGCCTATCGTCAAATTGTCTTGGACCCACAGGCATATGGAATTGTTTTGCCTGAACTTGAAAACCACCCGTACTTTGTTGCGGTGGATGTGGGGAGTGATATTGACGTAGCACTTGTAATTAAGTTGGCTGAAATTCCTTCAGATGAATTTCATAGTCTGAACCCCTCATTTAACAAGCCAGTCATTCTGAGCAATGCGAATCAGCAAATCCTCTTGCCATTTGCTCATGCTGAAATCTTCCAAGCAAACTTGAAGCAGTACGACAAACCGCTTTCTTCATGGACAGCTGTAAAAGTATCTAAAACTGAAAGCGTAGATCAAGCGGCGAAAACTTTGGGCGTAGATGTGGACACCCTAAGAGAAGTGAATGGCATCCCACGGGGAATGAGAATACGCTCTGGCTCTACAGTGTTGATCCCTAAAACCAATCGCCGTCCTGGAGATGTATCGACTGCCATGGCAGAAAATGCCAGCTTAAGTTTGGAAAAGCCTGCACCGCCGGCACCAAAGTGCCCAAAACCAGCAAATACTGGGAAGGGCGGCAAGACCGCAAAGTGCGGCCCAGCGACAACGGCCAAAACATCAGGAAAAACCGCTTCTAAGGGTAATTCTCCTGAAAAAAATGCTGCATCTCAGCATAAATCCGCATCGACAGGGCTTGCAAAATCTGCGAAAAATGGTAATTCAGCCGCCTCCAACAGCAATAACGGTAGCAAAGGGGCGAGCAAAGGCCAGTAATTACAGTAACTTTTTAAAGAAATCAGGTTGACCATGTCCTATAAAGCACACCACGAACGCTCAATTAAAGACCCAGACGGATTTTGGGGTGAGCAAGCGCAGTTAATTCACTGGGAAAAGCCATTCGATAAGGTGCTGAATTACAACAACCCGCCATTTGCAAAATGGTTTGAGGGTGGACTTACGAATCTTTGCTACAACGCAGTAGACCGCCACCTCAAAGATCGCCCGGATCAAATCGCTCTAGTTGCTGTTTCAACCGAAACCAATCAAGAGAAAACTTACACATTCAAAGAGCTATACGAAGAAGTTAATCGTATGGCTGCAATCTATAAAGCAAACGGTATTCAAAAGGGCGATCGTGTGCTCATTTATATGCCAATGATTGCTGAAGCATGTTTTGCAATGTTGGCCTGTGCTCGTATTGGCGCAATTCACTCTGTGGTGTTTGGCGGCTTTGCATCTCACAGCCTTGCTTCACGAATTGATGATGCAAAACCAAAGCTCATCGTTACTGCAGAGGCTGGTGCGCGCGGTGGTAAAGCGGTCCCATATAAACCTTTGTTGGATGAGGCAATCACATTGGCTGAATACAAACCAGCAAAAGTGTTGATTGTGAATCGCGGCTTAACTGAGTTCACTACTGTTGCTGGTCGTGATTTGGACTATGCAACCGAACGCCAGAAACATCTTAATGATGTAGTTCCAGTTGAGTGGGTTGATGCTACGCATCCTTCCTATATTTTGTACACTTCCGGTACAACAGGAAAGCCAAAGGGCGTGCAACGTGATACCGGTGGTTATGCTGTTGCGCTCGCTGCATCAATGAAACATATTTTTACTGGTAATCCAGGCGAGACAATGTTCTGTACTTCTGACATTGGATGGGTGGTCGGTCATAGCTACATCATTTATGCGCCATTGCTTTCTGGTATGGCAACAATCATGTATGAGGGCACACCTTTGCGCCCGGATGCTGGTATTTGGTGGGAACTGGTAGATAAATATAAAGTTTCTGTCATGTTCTCTGCGCCAACAGCAGTTCGTGTTCTCAAGAAACAAGATCCCTCATTTTTGACTAAGCACGATCTTTCTAAATTACGGGCATTGTTCTTGGCGGGTGAGCCTTTAGATGAGCCTACTGCAAGCTGGATTCATGGCGCTATTAATAAGCCGATTGTGGATAACTACTGGCAAACAGAAACTGGTTGGCCAATGCTAGCAATTCAACGTGGCGTAGAAGTGATGCCACATAAATTTGGCTCACCAGGTGTGCCATCGTTTGGCTACAACATGAAGTTGCTTGATGACGCCACATCAGAAGAGTTGGGACCAGATCAAAAAGGGGTTATCGCTATCGAAGGGCCATTGCCCCCAGGTTGCATGCAAACAGTTTGGGGTGACGACAAGCGCTTTATCAGCACCTACTGGGAAACTATTCCTGGCAAGTTGATTTATTCCACCTTTGACTGGGGCATCAAGGATAAAGATGGTTACTTCTTTATTCTTGGACGAACAGATGACGTGATTAACGTTGCCGGACATCGTTTAGGTACTCGCGAAATTGAAGAGAGCATTTCTAGCCACCCCAATATTTCAGAGGTTGCTGTAGTGGGCATTGAGGACAAGCTTAAAGGTCAGGCTGCGATAGCGTTTGTTATCCCTAAGGACGCCTCAAATATCGCAACCCTAGAAGCGGAATGCATGAAAACTGTTGACACAACATTAGGCGCAATTGCTCGCCCAGGTCGTGTTTATATTGTCACGGCACTACCAAAAACACGTTCAGGCAAGATTGTGCGTCGTGCACTCCAGGCTGTTGCCGAGGGTCGTGATCCTGGTGACATCAGCACCATGGACGACCAGACGGTATTGGCTCAAATTAAGACCATTATTGAGCAAAGCGCTAAGGCTTAAAAACCCTTAACTTTTGCTGAAAAGCTTTGCCAGCCAGCAGGTTGGAGGGGCTTTTTCCTTTGTAAGCCCCATTTGACTGGATATTCAAGGGTTTACGAGCAGAAATGGTATGATTGTAGGGTTCGAAACTTATTAAATACCCTAGCGCTTAAAGACACTCACCTCCCGCAAAAACATCCTCGGGTTGGTATTTTTGAGGGTTTTGAGCGTCGGATGGAGCAGGGACTGGAGATGGTTTGTCACCCTTGCTTCCTTCTTTTCCCCCAGCCGTGTTGGCCCTAGCCGACGGCACTTTATTTCCCGGTTTTAGCATTGGCGCCCCAGGCGAAACTACCGGCGAAGTTGTTTTCAATACAGCGTTGACTGGATATCAAGAGATCATTACTGATCCTAGCTACTCACGTCAAATTGTCACGCTCACTTATCCCCACATTGGCAACGTCGGCGTAAATGCTCAGGATGCAGAATCCGTTCAAATACATTCAGCGGGATTGGTTATTAAAGACCTCCCAAAACGCGTATCTAACTTCCGTTCGGAAGACTCTTTAGATAGCTACCTCACTAAAGCCGGAGTTTTAGGTATTGCTGGAATTGATACTCGCAAGCTCACTAGAATTTTGCGCGACAAGGGCGCCCAATCAGGCGCAATCGTTGCTGGCAAGGTGGGTGATGATTATGAGACTTTAGGCAAGAAGGCTCTTGAGCTTGCCAAGGCTTTCCCAGGTATGTCTGGATTGGATCTAGCTAAAGTAGTTACAACCAATAAGTCTTATGAGTGGCGTGAAGCTGAATGGGATCTGCACGGTCCTGATGGCAAGCCTGCATACAGAGACTTAGATACCAGCAAACCAGTTAAGAAAGTTGTTGCTTATGACTTTGGTGTAAAGCGTAATATTCTTCGCATGCTTGCTGAGCGTGGCTGCCAATTGACGGTAGTGCCAGCACAAACTAGTGCAGCTGAAGTATTAGCCATGAATCCTGATGGCGTATTCTTTTCAAATGGCCCTGGAGACCCTGGTCCGTGTGATTACGCAATTGCCGCCGCAAAAGAAATCATTGATAAAGGTGTGCCAACTTTTGGCATCTGCTTAGGCCATCAAATTATGGGTCTTGCTGCTGGTGCAAAAACTTTGAAGATGAAGTTTGGTCACCATGGTGCAAATCACCCGGTTAAAGATTTAGATACTGGTCGTGTGGCAATTACTTCTCAGAATCACGGCTTTGCCGTTGATGCCAATACATTGCCAGACAACATTCGTGTAACCCACGTTTCTTTGTTTGATGGCTCCTTACAAGGTTTGGCTTGGAAAGATAAGCCAGCCCTGTGTTTCCAAGGACATCCTGAGGCCTCACCTGGACCTCATGACATTGCCTATTTATTTGATCGTTTTGTGGAGCTCATGAATGCTGCCAGCAAGAAGGAGGGCAAATAATGCCTAAGCGTAGCGACATTAAGAGCATTCTGATTATTGGTGCAGGACCAATCGTGATTGGTCAGGCTTGTGAGTTTGACTATTCTGGCGCGCAAGCATGTAAAGCGCTGCGTGACGAGGGTTACAAAGTCATATTGGTAAACAGTAATCCTGCAACCATCATGACTGATCCTGAGATGGCTGATGTAACTTACATTGAGCCAATTACTTGGGAGGTTGTAGAACGTATTATTGCTACTGAAAAACCAGATGCGATATTGCCAACGATGGGCGGTCAAACGGCGCTGAACTGCGCATTAGATCTGCATCGCCATGGCGTGTTGGAAAAATATGGGTGCGAGCTTATTGGCGCATCTCCTGAAGCGATCGACAAAGCGGAGGATCGTCAGAAGTTTAAAGAGGCTATGACTAAGATTGGTCTAGGCTCTGCCAAGTCAGGCATCGCGCACTCTATGGATGAAGCGCACGAAGTGCAACAGCGCATTCAACAGGAAACGGGTAGTTCAGGATTCCCAGTTGTTATTCGCCCATCATTCACCATGGGTGGATCTGGCGGTGGTATTGCTTATAACCGCGAAGAATTTGAAGAGATTTGCAAACGCGGTCTCGATTTATCTCCAACTCGCGAACTTCTCATCGAAGAATCTTTGCTTGGTTGGAAAGAGTTTGAAATGGAAGTGGTACGCGATCGTAATGACAACTGCATCATTGTTTGCTCGATTGAAAACTTAGATCCAATGGGTGTGCACACTGGTGATTCCATTACCGTTGCTCCGGCACAGACCTTAACGGACAAAGAATATCAAATCATGCGTAACGCATCGATTGCAGTCTTGCGAGAAATCGGTGTTGACACTGGTGGGTCAAACGTTCAGTTCTCGATCAACCCAGTTGATGGTCGCATGATCGTCATTGAAATGAATCCACGGGTTTCGCGTTCATCTGCATTAGCCTCCAAAGCAACTGGCTTCCCAATTGCAAAGATAGCTGCCAAATTAGCAGTTGGATACACATTAGACGAGCTTAAAAATGACATTACTGGTGGAGCTACACCGGCATCTTTTGAGCCATCAATCGACTATGTAGTAACAAAGATTCCACGCTTCGCGTTCGAGAAGTTTCCACAAGCAGACTCACGCTTAACTACTCAAATGAAATCTGTTGGTGAAGTGATGGCTATTGGCCGCACTTTCCAAGAGTCTTTCCAAAAAGCGCTGCGTGGTTTAGAAGTCGGTGTTGATGGTCTTGATGAAGTTTCTACTGATCTTGATGACATCATTAACGAAATCAATGAGCCGGGCCCAGATCGTATTTGGTATTTGGCTGATGCTTTCCGTATGGGTATGGGGCTTGATGAGATTTATGCAGAAACCAAAGTCGACCCTTGGTTCTTAGAGCAAATTGAAGAGCTCATTACGATTGAAGCCGAGTTAAAGCAACGCAAAATTGATAGCCTTACTGCGCCAGAGCTACGCTTTGTAAAGCAGAAGGGATTCTCTGATCGTCGTTTGGCAAAACTGCTTGGCATTGATGCTGCTTCCGTTCGAGCTGCGCGTCATCGCTTAAAAGTCGTTCCAGTCTATAAACGTGTGGATACCTGCGCAGCTGAGTTTTCAACAAATACCGCGTATTTGTATTCAACCTATGAAGCTGATCATGGTGAGTGCGAATCAAACCCAACCAATAAAGACAAGATTATGGTTCTGGGCGGTGGTCCTAACAGAATCGGTCAAGGTATTGAGTTTGACTATTGCTGTGTACATGCGGCCTTAGCAATGCGCGATGATGGTTATGAAACCATTATGGTCAACTGCAATCCTGAAACAGTTTCAACAGATTACGATACGTCTGATCGTTTGTACTTTGAACCATTAACTCTTGAAGATGTTCTAGAGATCGTAGCCAAGGAAAAGCCTAAGGGCGTCATCGTGCAGTACGGTGGTCAAACTCCTTTGAAGCTGGCATTGGATCTTGAGCGTAACGGCGTTCCTATTATCGGAACTTCGCCTGACATGATTGATGCTGCAGAAGATCGCGAACGCTTCCAAAAATTATTGCAAGATTTGGGCTTGCGTCAACCACCAAATCGCACTGCGCGCACCGAAGAAGAGGCTCTCAAACTAGCGGAAGAAATTGGTTATCCATTAGTTGTGCGTCCTTCCTATGTTTTGGGTGGTCGCGCCATGGAGATCGTTCATGATGGTCGTGACCTAGAGCGCTACATGCGCGAAGCAGTCAAAGTCTCTCACGACTCTCCTGTTTTACTGGATCGCTTCTTAAATGATGCGATTGAGTGTGATGTTGACTGTATTAGCGATGGTGAAAAAGTATTCATCGGTGGCGTTATGGAGCATATTGAGCAAGCCGGGGTTCACTCTGGCGACTCAGCCTGTTCTTTGCCTCCATATTCTCTATCCGATAAAACGGTAGAGGAAATTAAGCGTCAAACTGCAGCTATGGCTAAGGGATTGAATGTTATTGGTTTAATGAACGTTCAATTTGCTATACAAAATGTAGATGGCAATGATGTTATCTATGTTCTTGAAGTAAATCCACGCGCTTCCCGCACCGTACCTTTCGTTTCCAAAGCCACTGGTTTACAACTGGCTAAGATTGCTGCTCGTTGTATGGTTGGTCAAACACTTGCACAGCAAGGCATTACTGCTGAAGTGAAACCTCCATACTTCTCTGTAAAAGAAGCGGTATTTCCATTTAATAAATTCCCTGGTATCGATCCAATCCTTGGGCCAGAAATGCGCTCAACTGGTGAGGTGATGGGTGTAGGTAAAACCTTTGGCGAGGCTTTATTCAAGTCTCAATTGGGCGCTGGAATTAAGCTTCCTAAGAGCGGAACTGTTCTTTTGACTGTAAAGGATAGCGATAAACCAAAGGCGATCGAAGTTGCCAAGTTATTGCATCAGCTCGGCTTCCCAATGGTTGCTACTAAGGGTACTGCTGCTGCAATTGAAGCTGCCGGTTTGCCTGTAAGAGTAGTAAATAAGGTCAAGGATGGACGCCCTCACATTGTTGATTTCATCAAGAATGGCGAAATCTCCTTGGTATTTACTACTGTGGATGAAACCCGCACTGCAATTGCTGACTCTAGATCGATTCGTACTAGTGCTCAGGCCAATGGCGTGACTTACTACACAACAATTAGTGCGGCACGTGCAGTAATGGATGGTTTATTGGCATCTCAAAATGGCAAGCTAGAGTCACTCGAGGTCTATTCATTGCAAAACTTACATCAGACGCTTATTTAATCTAAAATCAGCTTTTATGCGTAATTTTGCGCAAGATTTTAAGTTAGGTTAGCAGCATGAGCACAATTCCAATCACTAAACGCGGCGCAGAACTTCTGAAGGAAGAGCTGCACCGCTTAAAGCATGTAGAACGTCCTGCGGTCATTATTGCTATTTCTGAGGCTCGCGCTCAGGGCGATCTCTCTGAGAATGCAGAATATGATGCAGCCAAAGAAAAGCAGGGTTTTATCGAAGGCCGTATCCAGGAGTTAGAGGGTAAGTTGTCGGCCGCCCAGATCATTGATCCTTCCTCTCTTGACGTTACTGGACGTGTCGTATTTGGCGCTACCGTTGACCTCGAAGATCTTGAAGATGGCACTAAGTTGACCTATCAAATTGTGGGTGATGACGAGGCCGATATCGCTTTAAATAAGATTTCAATTAGCTCACCAATTGCGCGTGCATTAATTAGCAAGGAAGAGGGCGATGTTGTTGCCGTTCAAGCTCCTGGCGGTAACCGCGAAGTTGAAATATTGGCCGTACGCTACGTTTAATGTTTCCATCATTTGCCCAGAGGATTTATAGCCTGCTTTTGGGTCTCTGGGTTGGCGGTTTATTAACCATTGGATTTCTCGTTGTCCCGACACTCTTTTCGAGTCTAGGGGATCGTCAGGTCGCTGGAATGGTAGCGGCAAACTTATTCAAGTCAACCGCATACATAAGCGTCCTAATAAGTATTGTCCTGATGGTGCTTGCCAATTACTTTGTACGCGTAGGTAAGCCACAATATCGAATAGATCGTTTGTTGTTGCTGGGGATGCTGGCTTGTGCAATTTGC
This sequence comes from Polynucleobacter sp. AP-Capit-er-40B-B4, assembly GCF_018882245.1. Taxonomy (GTDB): domain Bacteria; phylum Pseudomonadota; class Gammaproteobacteria; order Burkholderiales; family Burkholderiaceae; genus Polynucleobacter. Next base: position 137,912 of record NZ_JACVOV010000003.1, read on the forward strand.
GCGGCTTTTATCATCATTCCTTGGATGAATTCATTAAGAGACCAAGCTTTGTATTTGGGATTGTCTGTTCGCGAATCCACTCACGCTGTTCTTTTTAGTCGGTTACATGGCGGATCAACCGCCATCTACATGCTCCAATCAATATTGGGTATCGCCTTAGTGTGGCGCACAACAAAAAACGCCGACTAGCGACGTTTTTAATCTATTAAAAGAAGTATTAAGAGCCCAAAGATTTTTTCTTGGTACTGCTCATGCGTACTTTACGTTTCTTAATGGGCGCTGGCGCTGCAGTAGCTTTTCTGTAACCAGGTGAAGACCAGCCAATTTTGGATTCAGCAGCTTCGGAGCGCAAAACTCTTTTCTTTGGTGTAGCAGACTTCACAGCAGCCGCGCGTTCAAAAGGCGACTTGTTAGACGCAGAGCGACGATCTGATCTTTCGGAAGTGCTAGTGCGAACACCAGTTTTAGTTGCAGTACGGTTTGGCTGACGCTTAGTGCGGGGCGCTTGCAAAGTTTTTTTAGTCTGTTTGCTTGAGCGACCTAAATTACTGAAAACTTCATCAACAGCATCTTTTGGTTTCCATAGCACCAATAATTTACCGATATGTTGTACTGGAGCGGCATCTAATTTATCGCAGAGCTCTTGATAGATTGCTGTACGAGCCTCACGGTCATCACCAAAAACGCGAATCTTAATCAAGCCATGATGATTGATGGCTAACTTTGCTTCTTTGATTACAGCAGGAGTTAAACCATCGCCGCCGACCATCACCACAGGACTTAAATCATGTGCGTCAGCTTTGAGGGATTTACGTTGTGCGGGGGTAAGGATGAGTGCAGTCATGGGCTTGATGATAGAGCATTCACCAACAAAATCAGTCGAATAAAGCCAATTTAGCGCTATTTTTCTAGATTCCTTTTGCTTTAGCCGGAAGAAACCAGGAAAATAGAGGGCGAAAGTGGGTGAGTTGTGGCAAAGAATAAATTTAATAAAAGTTGGTTGCAGGATCATTTAACCGATCCCTATGTGAAGATGGCTCAAAAAGAGGGCTATCGCGCTAGAGCGGTATACAAGCTCAGCGAAATTGACGAGCAAGATCACCTCATTAAAGCAGGCATGACGATTGTCGATTTGGGTAGCGCCCCAGGGAGCTGGTCTCAGTACGCCCGCAATCGTCTAACAGAGCTTGGTAAAAGCAATCCCAAGATTGAGTCTGGCAAACCGGATGGTCAAATTATTGCGATTGATATTTTGCCCATGGAAGATATTGCGGATGTGAGCTTTATTCAGGGTGATTTTCGTGAAGATGAGGGTCTGGCTGCGCTTGAGGCCTTGTTGCCTAAGGAGGCTGAAGGAAAAGTGGATTTAGTCCTTTCGGATATGGCCCCCAATTTATCTGGTGTCGGCGTTGCTGATGCCGCCAGAATGGCCTTTTTGGCTGAAATAGCCTTAGATTTTGCTGTGGCACATCTTAAGCCTGAGGGTGCTTTGTTAATCAAGTGTTTCAACGGTAGTGGCTATAGCCAGATTGTCGAATCCTTTAAAAAGGTGTTTAAAACCGTAGCCCCCCGCAAACCTAAGGCATCAAGAGCCCGCTCTTCAGAGATATTCCTCCTCGGAAGAAACCTCAAACCACCGAAATAATGGCTAAAAACCCTGAATTTGTAGGGGGTTTATTAAATAAATATGCCATTAGCCCTTGAAAAAGGGTGGTAGTAGAATCAAATACTTAGGAAGCGATTCGCTTTAACTCCTGGATCAATCCAGAAAAGGACTCATTTTGAACAGCAATATGTTCCAAAAAATCGGTGTGTGGCTCATTGTGGGCTTAGTGCTTTTTACTGTTTTTAAACAGTTTGATAAGCCTAAGGACCAAACTCAGGTCACTTATTCCCAATTCATGGATGACGCTAAAGCGGGAAAAGTAAAGCGTGTTGACGTGCAAGGCCGCACATTACAAGTTACCCCTGCTGATGGCGCTAAATATTCCATCATCTCTCCAGGCGATATCTGGATGGTTGGTGATCTCATGAAGTATGGAGTTCAAGTTACTGGTAAAGCGGATGATGAGCCAAATATGTTGGTGTCTGCTTTGTACTATCTTGGACCAACTCTCTTAATTATTGGTTTCTGGTTTTTCATGATGCGCCAAATGCAGGGTGGCGGCAAAGGCGGCGCTTTTTCTTTTGGCAAATCAAAAGCGCGCTTGATTGATGAGAACAGCAATACAGTTACTTTTGCTGACGTTGCTGGTTGCGACGAGGCAAAAGAGGAAGTCTTTGAGTTAGTAGATTTCTTAAAAGATCCTCAGAAATTCCAAAAATTGGGTGGACGCATTCCGCACGGCGTGTTACTTGTTGGTCCTCCGGGTACGGGTAAAACCCTTTTGGCACGTGCTATTGCTGGCGAAGCAAAAGTTCCGTTCTTTTCGATTTCCGGTTCTGATTTCGTAGAAATGTTTGTTGGTGTTGGTGCATCACGTGTACGTGACATGTTTGAAAATGCCAAGAAAAATTCTCCTTGCATCATCTTTATTGATGAGATTGATGCAGTAGGTCGTCATCGTGGCGCCGGAATGGGTGGCGGCAATGATGAGCGTGAGCAAACATTGAATCAAATGTTGGTTGAGATGGATGGTTTTGAGAGTAATAGCGGCGTGATCGTTGTTGCTGCAACCAACCGCTCTGATGTATTGGATAAAGCATTACTTCGTCCTGGTCGTTTTGATCGTCAAGTTCATGTTGGCTTGCCTGACATTCGTGGTCGCGAGCAGATCTTGCAAGTGCATATGCGCAAGGTTCCTATCGATCCTGATGTAAATGCAGCTGTATTAGCGCGTGGAACACCTGGCTTCTCAGGTGCCGACTTAGCAAACTTAGTGAATGAAGCGGCTTTATTTGCTGCTCGTCGCAATAAGCGATCTGTTGATATGAAGGACTTTGAGGACGCTAAAGATAAGATCTATATGGGTCCTGAGCGTAAGTCTGCTGTGATGCGTGAAGAAGAACGTCGCAATACGGCTTACCATGAGTCTGGCCATGCTGTGGTAGCCAAAGTCTTGCCTAAGGCTGATCCCGTACACAAGGTCACCATCATGCCTCGCGGCATGGCCTTGGGCGTTACTTGGCAGCTGCCTGAATTCGATCGCGTGAACCTTTACAAAGATCGCATGTTGGAGGAGTTGGCCATTCTTTTTGGCGGCCGTGCTGCTGAAGAAGTTTTCTTGCACTCCATGAGTACTGGAGCATCAAATGACTTTGAGCGTGCTACTAAGATGGCTCGCGATATGGTTACCCGTTATGGCATGAGCGATAGTTTAGGTACGATGGTTTATGTTGATACTGAATCTGAAAGCATATTTGGCCGCAATAGCACTAAGACTGTCTCCGAATTGACGCAACAAAAAGTGGATGCAGAAATTCGCATGTTGATTGATAGTCAATATGCTTTAGCGAGATCGATCTTGGAACAAAATCGTGACAAGGTTGAGGCTATGGTAGCTGCACTGCTTGAGTGGGAAACGCTTGATGCAGAACAGATCACCGACATCATGGAAGGTCGTCCACCACGGTCACCTAAACCACCTCCAGCAACCCAGTTTGGTAATTCTGCTGGCACGCCTGGTCCTGCTACTGGCAGTGCACCGGCAACAGCGTAAATAGGAATAGCTTTAGCCTTTGATGCAGAATCAAAGCATCCAAACTAAGCCCACAACATGGCGTTGTGGGCGTTTTCTTTTTGATTTTGCTAAACGTAATCGCCCAATAGTCATGGGCATTCTGAATGCCACGCCAGATTCATTTTCAGATGGCGGTAAATTTAGATCGCCTAAAGATGCAGTTGCACAAGCTGAACGCATGCTTGCTGATGGTGTTGATCTCATTGATATCGGCGGCGAATCAACCAGACCTGGTGCAGAACCCGTTGGACTCCAAGAAGAGCTTGATAGGGTACTGCCTGTAATTGAGGCGCTCAAAGATTGCGGAGTTCCGCTTTCAATCGATACCTACAAATCAGAAACAATGCGCCAAGCACTGAATGCTGGTGTGGATTGCGTCAATGATATTTGGGCGCTTAGACAAACTGGCGCTGTTGACGCAGTATTGGAAAGTCAAAATTGCGGCATTGTATTGATGCATATGCAACGCGATCCCCTAACAATGCAATTTAATCCCGAATATATCAATGTGATTGCTGAAGTAAAGCATTTCCTAAATGATCAGGCTGACCTCTTAATTTCTTCTGGCATTGCAAATGATCGCATTGCTATTGATCCAGGCTTTGGATTTGGTAAGAGTCTGGAGCACAACCTCAATATGTTGACTAATTTTGCTGAGTTTTCATCATTGGGGCTTCACGTATTGGCTGGTATCTCTCGCAAATCCATGATTGGCAAAATAACCGGCAAGGACACCAATGACCGAGTGGCTCCTAGTATTGCTGCGGCCATTATGGCGGCAGATCGTGGGGCCAATATTGTGCGGGTTCATGACGTAGCCGAGACAGTTGATGCTCTAAAGCTATGGGAAGCTATTCAAGTAGATATGTCTGCCTAAGTTTTATAATTAATCCCATGAAAAAACAATACTTTGGCACCGATGGAATCCGAGGGGAGGTAGGGCAGTTTCCTATCGTTCCAGAATTTATGACTCGCTTGGGTTACGCGGCTGGCAAGGTATTAACACGCAATGCTAAGCCGGGCGAACGTTGTAAGGTTCTGATCGGTAAAGATACCCGCGTTTCTGGTTACTTGTTGGAGGCCGCATTGGAGGCAGGCTTTGCAGCTGCTGGCGTGGATGTAATGCTTTGCGGCCCCATACCAACACCGGGAGTTGCTTATCTCACGAGGGCCTTACGCTTATCTGCGGGATTGGTAATTTCTGCCTCACACAATCCATATCAAGATAACGGTATTAAATTTTTCTCCGCAGAAGGGGATAAATTTTCAGATGATTTTGAGTTCGCAATTGAAAAAGAGCTAGAAAACCCAATTGGCTGCGTAAGCTCTAAAGATTTGGGTAAAGCATTTCGCTTGGATGATGCTGCAGGCAGATATATTGAGTTTTGCAAATCCACCGTTCCTGGTCATCTAAATCTAAAAGGATTGAAGATCGTAGTCGATTGCGCTAACGGCGCTGCCTATCATACTGCTCCACATGTTTTCCATGAATTGGGTGCTGAAGTGATTTCAATTGGCGTACAACCAGATGGCCGCAACATTAATGATGGCTGTGGAGCTACCGCACCAGCAGCTCTAATTGCAAAAGTTCAGGAAGTAAAAGCAGATATTGGTGTAGCCTTAGATGGAGATGCTGATCGTCTGCAAATGGTTGATGCATCCGGCAGATTGTTTAACGGTGATGAATTACTTTATGTCCTGGCAAAAGATCGCGTTGACCGTGGCGACAAGGTTGGTGGCGTGGTTGGCACATTGATGACCAATCTGGCTGTTGAAAATGCCATCAAAGAACTCGGGATTGGGTTTGAGCGCGCAAATGTTGGCGATCGCTATGTTTTAGAGCTTCTTAAAAAGAATGGCTGGGATGTCGGCGGTGAAGGCTCTGGTCATTTACTTTGTTTAGATCGTCATTCGACAGGAGACGGCACCATAGCGGCGCTGCAGATATTAACCGTTATGAGCCAATCTAAAAAGAGCCTTGCGCAGCTATTAGATGCGGTCAGTATATTTCCACAAGTACTCTTAAATGTGAAATTTAAGCCTGGCTACAACTGGCAATCTGATGAGGCTCTCAAAAAACAAATTTCTTTGGTTGAGCATGATCTAAAAGATATCGGCAGGGTTTTAATTCGAGCTTCCGGTACTGAGCCATTATTGCGCGTGATGGTGGAGACTAAGGATAGCGCTGTAGCCATGACCGCCGCTAAAAGTATTGCTGATATGGTGCCTACTGCATAGTCATAATGATCTGCTTAGAATGTACCTCTTAGTCCGACCATGAAACTTCTTCCTGGTTGAGGTGCATAGAGCCTTACTGCCATAGGCGTTGTTGCATAACGAATTTGCTCATTAAGCAAATTCTTCATATTGAGATAAACGGTCCAGTTGACTTGCTGAATTCTTTCGGTGTAAGAGATCCCGGCATTCAAAAGGTTGTAACTTGGAGCCGGACCTTGTTCCCAATTTGCTAAACGATTTTGTTGATAGCTATAGATGTAGCTAGCATTCGTTAGCCATCCATCTCTTTGATGGGCAATTTCAGCACCCAGGCGAGGTGCAGGTTGCAAAGGAAGGTTTCCTCCAGCATCAAACGTTCCCTGAGAGGCATCGCCAAAAATCCTACCGCCAAGACCGGGCTCTCGCCAGTTATAGGTAATTTCACCTTCAATACCTTTAATGGTTGCGGCAGCTTGCTGGGCAGTGACTACACTAAAACCATCGCCTTCCTGACCACCATTATTGATGGCATTGCCAGTGTAGTAGCCATAAATATAGTTATTAAAACGATTGGCATAGATACTAGCTTTACTACGAAAAATTCCCAAATTCTTTTGAAAGTTGAACTCTAAATTGTGGGAAACCTCCTTGCTTAAATTGGGGTTGCCAATATCAAACGTCGCAGTAGATTCATGGGCGCCATAAGAATACAACTCTTGGGCACTTGGAGCGCGCTGGGAAACTGTGTATGCCACACCTAAACCATGACCTTGCATAAAATTCCATAGCCCCCCAGCAGAGTAAGACATCAAATTGAAAGTCCGGCTTTGCAATGCAATTTGCGGGGTAAGCGTGCCAGCAGAAGTATCTTGTGACTCTAAAACTGTGCTGGTGTTTGGATTTTGTGCAACATTGTTGTATCTGAGGCCAAGACTGCCTTGCAGGCTATTCCATTTACCTTCCTCAATCCAAAATAGGGCATTAGAATTTGTTTTAGTTGGTGGAACAATTGCATAGCTGCCACTGCCTACCTCAGTAGCATTTAATGAAGCGGCGGTTACTTGAGCGCCAAATGTACCTTTCCAGCCAAGAAGGGGGTTATGAGTTAGCTCAAAGCGCGCTTCATTTGCTAAATTTTTCCAGAGGGCAGCTGCTTCGCCGGCGTTATTAAATTCTGTGTGGTTGTAATTGGTATTAGCGGCACTAAATTTAAATGATGAGAATCCACTAAACGGATCGCGAGTTTGGTGCTGAAAGTCGTAACGATTTTGTGATTGGTTTATTGACCCACCTTCGGGTGTTGGAATTCCATAGTTATTATTTAACCGCTCGACTGACACGCCCGTGTAACCAGATTTGCCTATATAGGAAACGCCGAAGCCTAAATTATTTTGATTGGTATAGGTATTTGGAAGTTTGCCCGTATAGTTCTTCCCAGCATTGCCCTCTGGCGGGACAGTCCAGCCGCCAACGGGCTCACCCTGTGATTGTGTGGAGCTGCCAGGTATTGAATAATTATTGGCATTATTAATTGCGGTGTCCACGTGTACAGCTACTGATCCTAAGGCCCCATCCACCTCAATAGACCCGGCACGGCCATTATTGACGGTCTCGTAACTGGTATTAAACGCTCCAGTTGGGCGATCGGGTAAATTGGTCAAGATTCGGTCATTAACAACATTCACTAGACCGCCGCTGGAGCCTGAACCATAGAGGAGGGCAGCGGCTCCACGCAATATCTCAACTTGATGTGTGTTTTGCATATTGTTGCCAACAGCATGATCTTGGGAAATATTAGATACGTCCCCGACCGATAATCCATTTTGCAGAATTTGCACGCGTGAGCCCTCTAGCCCTCGAATCACTGGTCGGGACGATCCAGCGCCATAACCAGTTGCCGATACGCCTAACTCATTAGCCAGTGTTGCTCCCAGCGTGCCGCCTAATTTATTTGCTAACTCATCTCCTTGGAGAATTTTTGTTGGCGTCAAAATACTTTGTGTGGCCTCTTGGCTGCCGGTCGCAGTAATCTCAAGACTAGGAGATTGATTTTGTGCAAAGGCATAAGAGCTGAACATGCCGCCTACTAGCACGCAAATAATGCGCTGCTTTAATAATTTTTTACACTTCATTTGAAACCCTTTAATTCTTGCAACCAAACTATGGAAGCAAATAAATCTCTGGCTAGATACTGGATCTAGCCTCTACAGCGATTTATAAAAAAAGGGCTGGTGGTGCTCTTGATTGATAGTGCTCAATGAAGACTTGAACTGCGAGGGATTTATCTAATCTTTCTGAACGACTTACGTGATTGCCGTATGTAATGAGCGTGGAATTATCAGATGCAACAAATCCAGCCAAGGTAAGAGCATCAAATAAGTGACATACGTCTGAATTGTGATTTTGTGAGGGCGCAGCATCAATCTCAATCGAGCACGCTTCAGTTTGGATCTGTAAATTTGCATGCGAAATGCTATGAGATAGACCTATCCAGCGGGTCCCCAGCAAGCAGAATGCAAGCAAAGCAATGCTCAGGGCAACTTGAATTTGCTTCTTAAATTTGCTTGAAAAATAGGCAACCATGGCATGAATCTTACAGGATTTGCCTGCAATAGCGCTCTCGGTGTAGAATATCGATTCCGTCGGAGTGTAGCGCAGCCTGGTAGCGCACCTGCTTTGGGAGCAGGGGGTCCAAGGTTCGAATCCTTGTACTCCGACCACTTTCTCTTTGTTTTACGATTTTCAGTCCCAGTACTCACTGCCTATAGCTCAGCTGGATAGAGCAACGCCCTTCTAAGGCGTAGGTCGCACGTTCGAATCGTGCTGGGCAGGCCACCTCTTCATTTGATCCCATGCTGTAAATTGTGGCTTAACTACCTTTTTATGTTGTGTGCCGTGACTTAGAATGCATCGATGAACTCTATTTCCTCCAAGATTTGCTCATTCTTGAGTCTCATTTTTTTGCTTTCAGCATGTTCGGTGGCTAAATTAGAGGCCCGACTAGAAGCTAATCCGCAGTGCAAAGACGTTATCAATCCAAAAACAGGCGCTCTTATGCCATGTCCTGGATCTGATAAGGCTTTCTATAGAGAGGCAGGCTTAGCGCCAGTAAAGGCGACGGCTGTTGTAAATAGCTCCGTTCCCAATACTCCACCATTAAATGCTCAAGCCACTCCAACATCAGATGCTGGACTAAGGGCGCCTTCTCAAAATGATTGCAAGCCTCAGATTCACAAAAAGACCGGCGGAACATTGCCGTGCCCCACACCAGAATAACTCGAAGTAGGTATGATCTTCTGTATTAGAACTCTCTAAAAAGTAAGCAACCCATGGAAACGCTATGAAAAAAATGAATATATTGCTGGTCTCCTTTGCGGCAGCAATTGCTTTGGCTGCTTGTAGCAATGCACCCAAGTTAGCGACTGAATCAATGCCAAGATCTGGATTCTTGCCAGATTACAACCTCTTGGTGCCAATGGCGACAAGCGATAGCGACACGCGGGTTTGGAGATATCGTGTTTCTGGTGTAAATCCAGGGGTATATACAGCGGTTATTCTTGATCCAATTTACTTGAATCAAAATGCAACTAAAGATGTCAGTCTTGAGTTGATTAATAAAGCAAAAGCGGCATTACAAGAATCTATGGTTGAGGCTGTAAATGCGCGAGGCAATATTCGCATTGTGACTAAACCTGGCCCAGGTGTGGCACGTATTTCAGTAGGTATTACTGGCGCAGAAAGCTCTGCAAATAGTTTGCAGCCTTGGAACTTCACTCCAATCGGTTTGGCTATGAATGCTGCCGCATATGCTGGTGGTGTTAATGCTAAAACACCTGCGCTTTTAGTCGAAAGTAAAATTACTGATAGTCAGTCAAAGCAACTATTGGGCGAGGGTTTAATTACCGTTCAGGGTGAATCTTTCCGAACAAGTGCGGGCTCCGCAGATTCTTTTATTGCCATGGCTAAGAAAGTGGTTCGCACCGCATTAGAAACATCGGCCAATCCAACTCCTACCGGTAAATAACTGGCTCGTATGAAAACTCCATTCTTTGTCTTGGCTTGCGGCCTTCTATCAGTAACACCTATATTGGTTCATGCGGATGATGCATCTCGAGATCAAGAAATTGTTGAGCGCTTTGCAAAGTGTGACACTAATAAAGATGGGAAGTTAACCAAGGAAGAGGCAAAAGGTTGTATGCCACGTATCTATAGTCACTTTAGCTATATTGATTCCTCTGGCAAAGGTTACGTAACTGTTGCTGAAATTCAGGCAATGGCAAATAGATGATTTTATGAAACCTCAAGAGCCTCTTTCGAGGCTCTTTTGTATAGGATGAATGATGGCAGTTTCTTTTCCTGGTTTTACAGAAAGCAAGATTTCCGTTTTATCGGACGACGGTCCAATTGAAATTGCTTATTTAATTGGTGGAAGCGGCCCACCTTTATTGTTATTACATGGCTTTCCTCAAACCAAAGCAATTTGGAGTCAAGTTGCTCCTGAGCTGGCGAAACATTTCACGGTTGTGGCTGCCGATCTAAGAGGCTACGGCGCTTCTTCAAAGCCTCATGGCAAAACAGATCATTCCACTTATTCAAAACGATCAATGGCAGCTGATCAACACTCATTAATGCAGTCATTGGGATTTAATCAATTCTTTTTGCTAGGGCACGATAGGGGCGGGCGGGTCTCTCATCGACTGGCAATGGATTTTCCTCAAAGCGTGCTGCGTTTAATGGTGCTAGATATTTCTCCAACATTAACGATGTATGAAGGCTCAACCATGGCTTTTGCAAAAGGCTATTGGCATTGGTTTTTCTTAATTCAACCCGAACCAGTACCTGAAACGATGATTGGCGCAAACCCAGAGTATTGGCTAAAAAATCATATGGGTCGTCATGCGGGTACAGGTATATTTTCTGCTGATAGATGGGCCGAATATTTAGCTGGCGCTAGTAATCCGCAATGCATGCATGCAATGTGTGAGGATTACCGTGCTGCAGCCTCAATTGATTTGATGCATGATCGCGCAGATCGATCTGCTGGCAATCAACTAAAAATGCCTTTAAAGGTACTCTGGGGCGAGCATGGGCTAGTCAATCAGTGCTTTAAGCCGCTTGATGACTGGCGAAGCGTGGCAATGAACGTCACAGGTAGGGCTGTTCCCAGTGGTCATTACATTCCGGAGGAGATCCCGGGTCTGTTAATAGATGATGCCAGGGACTTTTTCAGGTAAATACATCGAATGAAAACCAAAAACCCTAAATAAATCATATATTTAGGGTTTTTTAATCATTACTCTGGGTGAAAGTTATTGCTAGCCATGAAGCTGATCGTGCGTTCAAAGCCTAGGATACGAATGTAGCGCCAAGCAATATCGCGATATTTGCTATCTAAATAGCCAATCGCTACTTCAGGCGTCCTTTTGGACAAGTCGATCTGTTGAATTGCACGGGCCCAACGTTTGAGTCTTGTTGACATATTTGTCACCTCCATGACCATACAACGCATGAAAAAGGGGTCGAGATGACATGAATTACAAAATATTTAATAAAAAACTGCTTAATTTCCTTAAATAGAGACAACTTTATGGGGATTAAGGATATTTTGGGGGTCTAGAGCCGTTTTGAGGGCCTTCATAAGGTCATGAGCAACCTCGCCCTTGTGCGCCCTTAGGCCATCTAATTTGAGCTGTCCAACCCCGTGTTCCGCAGAGATGGAGCCTTTACATCTCTCAACCTGCCCATAGACCAGCTCATGTATGCGCTTTTCGTTGGTTTCGTTAAAGGTTTTTGGGTCTGTACCCAATGGCGGGGCAATGTTGTAATGCAGATTCCCATCACCGAGATGTCCGAAATTAATGATTCTGATCCCCGGAAACTTTTCTCTCATTAATTCATCAGTCACACGGATAAAGCTATCAAGCGAAGAGAGGGGAATGGTGATGTCATGCTTCAAGTTCGCACCTTCTTCAGCTTGCGCAAGTGTGATGTGTTCGCGCATATGCCAAAAAGAATTTGCTTGAGATAAATTGCTAGCAATTACCGCATCACTAATGATTGACTTCTCAAAGGCATCCTCCAGGATAGTTTCAAGAAGTTGCCTGACATGCTCCTCACTTTCGTGATCAGACAATTCAATCAAGACTGTATATGGCGGATTTCCTTGCAAAGGGTTAGCCATTTGCGGAAAGTGCTTTTCATTCAAGTCCAAAGATTCTCGAGTCATCATTTCAAAACCCGTAAGCAAAGAGCTTGCCCGTTTTTGAAAAAGAGTTAGCAACTCAATAGTGGATGCAATGTTCTCGCAAGCAACTAAGGTTGTCCATTGAGAAACGGGTAAGGGGTAAAGCTTCATAACCGCTGCCGTGATAATGCCAAGCGTGCCTTCTGATCCGATGAATAGGTCACGCAAGTCATAACCAGTATTATCTTTGCGCAATCCTTTGATGCCGTTCCAAATCTCTCCTTTGGCAGTAACTACTTCAAGGCCCAGGCAAAGATCCCGAGTATTGCCATAGCGCAAAACATTAGTGCCGCCTGCATTAGTTGCGAGGTTGCCGCCAATCATGCAGCTACCTTCAGCCCCAAGACTAAGCGGAAACAGATAGCCATTCTCTGCGGCCTTTTCTTGTACAGTTTGCAAGATGCAACCGGCCTCGAGGGTAATCGTTTGGTTTGCGATATCAATCTCGCGAATTTGATTCATTCGCTTGAGATTAAGTATCACTTGCTTACCACTATTGTCTGGAGTAGCGCCACCACAAAAACCAGTATGACCACCTTGTGGAACCAGTGCAATTTGGTGCTGAGCACATAGCTTTACGATTGCTGCAACTTCATTGCTAGTGCTAGGTAATAAAACAGCAAAGGCTTTTCCGGTAAATCGTTTTCGCCAATCAGTTAGGTAGGGTGCTTTATCTTCATCTTGAGTCAAAATATATTTTGACTCAAGAACCTCGGATAGTTGATTGATGAAGTTTTGCATTGATTTATTTTTCTGCAGAAACCTTCTTTAAAGCTTTAGCCTCTTTTTTAATTGGCCTTAAATACATCAATAAGCAAACAAAACCAATGGTTGCAAAGAGCGTTTCAATCGCGGCAAGCCAAAAGTTAGCGCCAGTTTCTAGGATACGCACTAAGCCTTCAGTGACATAAAGCAAGATCAGCATTGAGGCCCACTGCATGGTGTAGACATTTCCCTTCCATAGGCCGGGAATGGCAAACAACAAAGGAATGCCTTTAAGTATTAGCCAGGATCCACCAGGGCGCAGGGGTGAGATGAACCACTCCCAAGCTACACAAAGAATGAATAAATCTACAAAGGCAGCAGTAGCTATGAGTTGGTAAGGATTCTTATCGAGGATCTTTTTCATCATGATGCGCTTTAAATGCCTTGCTTTTTATTGAGGTGCAGCATTAAAGCCGTTTCGGCTAAACGCTTTCCTTGAGCCTTAGCTAAACGCTGCTCTTCGAGACTGATGGGTGCACGACCGTCTGCATGGGCAAGGTGGGTAACACCGTAAGGGCTACCACCCGTGTTGGATGACATCAGATCTGGCTCGCTATAAGGAATACCCATCAACATCATGCCGTGATGAAATAGCGGAATCATCATTGTTAACAAAGTGCTTTCTTGTCCGCCATGCATGCTGCCAGTACTGGTAAAGACGCAAGCGGGCTTACCAATTAATGCGCCATTCATCCACTCAGATGAACTGCCATCCCAAAAGTATTTCATGGGGGCGGCCATATTGCCAAAACGGGTAGGGGACCCTAATGCAAGTCCAATACACTCCTGCAGATCTGAGTACTCCACATAAGGGGCTCCTTCTTGAGGTACAGATGCTTCGGTTGCTTCGCAAGCGGTAGAAATGGCAGGTACTGTCCTGAGGCGGGCATTTACCCCCTGAACGCTTTCAATGCCCTCGGCTATCAAGCGCGCTAGGTCCTTTGTTGCACCGTAACGGGAGTAGTACAAAACTAAAATATCGGGTTGGCTCATATTGATCTCTTATGATACGGCGATGCGCCTCATTCGTAACCCCCAATTATGGCTCTCTCTTGGAAAAGAGATCTGGGAGCGCAATCGTGGCCAAAATTTAAAGCAAATTGCCGCTAGCCTGGCCTTTACGACGACCTTATCAATGGTTCCTATGGTGACTATAGCCACCATGTTGATTGGCTACTTGCCCAGTGTTATTCAAGTCAAAAACGCCTTTAAATCATGGCTTTTAGATACCTATATGCCCGGTGGCATTAATCAACAAGTATTTGTTTACTTGGATCAGTTTTCTTCCCAGGCCAAGGGCTTAACATTCGTAGGTTTAGCGGGCTTAATCATCACCACAATCATGACTTTAGCCGTGATTGAGGGAGCCTTCAATCAGATCTTTAAAGTCAATACAAGTCGACCTCTTTACAAAAAGATTGTGATCTACAGTGCAGCAACAATATTGGGGCCAATACTGCTAGGTATTGGCATCTACCTCAGCGGTGTTTTATTTAGCGCGTCGGAGGGCTGGATTAGCGCAGTATCTTTCGGCTTTCAATTGGTAGCCACTATTGCCCCAATCTTCTTGGCTATTGTGGTTTATGCAGTTGTCTACAAAGTTCTGCCATATGCAAAAATCCTGTGGCGTGATGCTTTCACTGGGGCTTTAGTAGCTGCACTAGCATTTGAGTTGATGAAATTCGGCTTTGCTATTTTCTTGAGTAACACCGCCTTCTACAAGACGGTTTATGGAGCTTTTGCCATCTTCCCCTTGGGTTTGATGTGGATTTACATGACCTGGTGGATTACCTTAACTGGTGCGGTCCTTGTGGCGAATCTTCCAGAGATACGCAGTGGCTTCATTAGGGTTATTCGTTACTAAAAGTGATAACTTAACCCTTGATTCAGAGTGGTCTTAAGTCTATATTGAGCATATAAATACATTGTTTTTGGAGATCAAATGAAAGTTCGTGACATATTGCGCGTTAAGGGCAGCACCCTTTTTACGGTAGCTCCAGAAACAGCCCTGCAGACAGCGGTTCTGGTAATGAGCGAGCACGATATTGGATCCCTGGTTGTTATGGAGTACGACAAGTTGGTCGGCATTTTGACTTTCCGAGAGGTCATTGCCGCATTGGCAAAACATCACGGCAAGCTTGAGGGATTACAAGTTAGCTCTGTTATGAATCAAAAGCCTTTGACTTGCAACATGGAAACTGAGATTGATGAAGTGCGCCGCATGATGTTGGTGGACCACGCCCGATATCTACCGGTGGTTGATCAAAAGATGTTGATGGGCGTAATTTCTTTCTATGACGTAGCAAAGTCCGTAGTGGAAGCACAAGACTTTGAAAACACAATGCTCAAAGCCTATATCCGCGACTGGCCGGAAGATACCGAAAAAACAGCTTCTTAAGGCGTTCTGACCATCATTTACTGACAAATGACATAATGTCGGTATGTCAGGAAATACATTAGGCCTTCTCTTTACAGTTACCACTTTTGGTGAATCCCATGGTCCGGCTATTGGAGCGGTGGTTGACGGCTGCCCGCCAGGCATGGAGCTTTCTGAGGCTGATATTCAGCTTGATTTGGATCGACGTAAGCCAGGCACTTCAAGACACGTTACTCAGCGCAAGGAAGAGGATAAGGTTGAAATTCTTTCTGGTGTTTTTGAAGGCAAAACTACCGGCACTCCGATCGCACTATTAATTCGTAATACTGATCAACGCAGCCAAGACTATGGCGATATTTTGCAGACCTTTAGACCAGGCCATGCAGATTATGCATACCAAACTAAGTATGGCATTCGCGATCCTAGAGGTGGTGGAAGATCTTCTGCACGCTTAACAGCTCCAGTTGTAGCCGCTGCTGCGATCGCAAAAAAATGGTTGCACGAAAAATATGGCACTGAGTTCTATGGCTACATGAGTCAATTAGGTGAACTGGAAATTCCATTTAAAGACGCAGCAGAAATTGAGAAGAATCCTTTCTTTACTGCAAATGCAGAAATGATTCCTCAGCTTGAGACATACATGGATAACCTGCGCAAAGCAGGGGACTCTTGTGGCGCGCGTATCGAAGTTCGCGCTCGCAATGTGCCGGTAGGTCTAGGCGAGCCATTATTTGATAAGTTGGATGCTGATATTGCGCATGCCATGATGGGTATTAATGCCGTGAAGGGTGTTGAGATTGGTGCAGGATTTAAATCTGTTGCTCAGCGTGGTAGCGAGCATGGGGATGAGCTTCACCCAGATGGTTTTGCTACCAACAATTCTGGCGGAACTCTTGGCGGGATTAGCACTGGGCAGGATTTACGCGTATCCATAGCGATCAAGCCTACCTCAAGCATTATGAGTCCTAAGCAGTCAGTAGATCTAAATGGCAAACCCATAACCGTTCAAACGAAGGGCCGACACGACCCTTGCGTTGGTATACGTGCAACCCCGATTGCCGAGGCAATGCTTGCTCTGGTGTTGATGGATCATGCTCTACGCCATCGCGCTCAATGCGCTGATGTACCAGCATTTGCTGCATCCATACCGGCTGCACAACCTGGATCTTTTCGTGATTGATTTGGCTGATTAAATGACGCCTTCGCTTCGCTGGGCCTTCGGGTCCTTTTTCTTTTTATATTTCGCTTATGTTGGATTGGTATCACCGTACGCAAGCCTCTTCTTCTTGGAGAGGGGCTTTAGCGTTATTGAGATAGCAGCGCTGATGTCCATGTTGCAAATCACCAGAATAGTTGGACCTTTCTCCTGGGGTTGGTTGTCAGACTATCTATCAAATCGTATTGGCATTATTCGCGTTTGCGCCTGTCTGGCCGCACTTGTTTTCTTATGCATCTATTTTTTACAAGATTACATTGGTTTTTTCATTTGGATGTTTGTTCTGCACACCATCTTGAGTAGTTTGATGCCCCTTGGTGAGTCCGCCACTATCCATGCTTTATACAAAGACAATTCTTTTGATAAGCGCTATGGACGCTTGCGCTTATGGGGTTCAATTGGCTTTATAGCGATGGTACTTGCTGCTGGTGAGTTATTCCAGCGCAAAACTATTGAGTTATACCCAATCGTAGGTACGGTAGTTTTATTTGCCTTGGCTCTAATTACCTTTTGCCTGCACGAACCAAAGATGGAGCGACGCAAAATGGTGAAAGGGGAGTTGTTAATAGTGCTCTTTAATCCTGACGTTCGTTGGTTTTTGCTATCCGGTTTTTTTATGATTTTTGCCCATGCCGCTTTGTATGTTTTTTATTCACTATACCTGTCAGATCTTGGATACGACAAATTTCAGATAGGGCTTTTCTGGGCCCTCGGAGTTGCTGCAGAAGTCATTTTCTTTTACTTTCAAAGCAAGGTGCTGAGCAGATTGGATGCCGAAGTTATCTTGCAAGCCACCTTTGGTATTGGCGTTATTCGTTTTATCTTGATTGCCTTCTTACCCATCACATCGGTCTTAATTGTGGCGCAATTAATGCATGCGGGCACATTTGCCGCTCACCATAGTGCTGCCAATAAAATGCTACAGCGCTGGTTTACTGGACCCGTACAAGCTAGAGGCCAAGCATTAATGGCTACCATTTCATATGGCTTAGGTGGAACCCTGGGGGGTCTGTGTGCTGGCTGGATTTGGGAGGTGTCACAACCTAGAGATGTTTTTGTAATGTCTGTATTTGCATGCGGACTGGCGGGCATGGCAATCCAAAAACTCAGACCGCGACGTTACCCCGCCAGATAAAACTTTAAGCTTCTTATTGAACCTTAGCCTTGGCACGTAGTTTTTGCATCATCTCTGCAAATTTGGCTTTTTGCCAATTCTTATCAGACATGATCATTTGCTTAAGCTGATCCTTCATTTCTTCCATGCTTGGAGCTTTTACATCACGAGAATCTACCATCTTAATGATGTGCCAACCGAATTGAGACTTAACAGGCTTATCTGTAATTTGACCGTTCTTCAACTGAACCATTGCTTTAGAAAACTCTGGTACTAGTGCTTTATCGCTTACCCAGCCAAGATCGCCACCATTTTTTGCTGAGCCTGGGTCCATGGATTTAGCCTTAGCAATCTCTTCAAAATTAGCGCCAGCCTTTAACTGAGCAATGATTGCTTTTGCATCTGATTCCTTTTCAACCAGGATGTGCTCAACGTGATATTCCTTGCCGGTGTATTGGGCTTTAACGGACTCATAAGCCGCTTTAAGATCAGACTCGGCAACACCTTCTTTTTCAACAAAATCCTCAAACACAGCTGAGACCAATACGCCGATACGTGCTTGCTCCAACTGTTCGCGAACAGCTTCTTTTTGAATAACGCCACGTTTGTCGGCCTCTTGCAAAATAAGTTCTCGAGTCACAAGCATCTCGCGCGCCTGGTCGCGTACTTGAGGGTTGTCCGGCTGGCCCGAACGTTGAACCAATTTATCAAGCTGCGCTTTTGGAATAGATTTGCCGTTCACGATGACTGCATTTTGTGCATACGCACCTGATGTCAAAAAGGAGGCGCTCAGAAGGCTGATTGAAAGTAATTGATGTTTAGTGAACATAGTATTTGATAGGTTAATAAAAGATGCGGCTATTTTAAGGTAGCCTTATTTAGAAACTTCATCCGGCGCTAAAGCAATAATCGTTAAAGCATGAATTTCCTTGGGAATATGGCGATTTAGGGCGGCATAAACAGCTCTATGGCGAGCCACTAGGTTTATACCCTTAAATTCCGGAGCAACGATTTCTAGTTTGAAATGACCGCCGCTGCTAGCTGCGCCAGCATGTCCTGCATGAAGATGGCTTTCATCATCAATCACTAAGGATTGAACCTGAAAAGCTTTGCGCAAGTCTTGGTCAAAAGCTGCAATTCTTTGTTGATTCACATTCATTCGCTGGGGTGCTCCATATGTTTAGATAGCCAAACACCTTGAATAACGACAAATAGCAACAATAAGCCAGTGCTACCAAACAACTTAAAGTTGACCCAAGTTTCCTCGGAAAATTCAAAGGCTACATACAGATTGAGTGCTCCCATTGCAAAAAAGAATGCAGCCCATGCCATATTGAGTTGATGCCAAACAGAATGCGCATTTTTTTCTTTCAGCGTTACCTGTTTGCCCATTAATACCTGTATCAAGTTTTTTTGAAAAAATTGCGCACTAATAAAAAGGGCGCCAGAAAATAACCAATAAAGAGCAGTTGGCTTGAGTTGAATGAATGTCTTGTCATGCAAGAAAATAGTCAAGCTACCAAATACAACAATCATTACCAAACTAATCCATTGCATTGCATCGATTTTGCGATGGCGATAATAGACCCAAAGTATCTGGCCAATGGTGGCTATCATCGCAACAATGGTGGCCGTATAGATGTCACCAAGCTTAAAAGCGACAAAAAATAGGATTATGGGGAAGAGGTCGAATAAAAATTTCATAGGTGGATTATCCCGGTATTTGATTACTTGTCCGCCTTTACCGGAATTGCATTGGCGTTTGGCTCAAAACTTAAAGAAGCTGAGTTGATGCAATAGCGCAAGCCAGTGGGCATAGGTCCATCCTCAAATACGTGGCCCAAATGAGCATCACAATGAGCGCATCGTACCTCCGTACGAATCATTCCATGACTGGTATCTCGAATTTCCTTGATGGAGGAGGCAACTTCCGGTGCGTTATAGCTAGGCCAACCGCAGCCGGCATCAAACTTGGTTTCTGATAAAAAAAGTGGCGTATCGCAGCAGACACATTTATATCGGCCTTTATCCCAGTGATCCCAATATTTCCCGGTAAATGGTCTTTCAGTTGCCGCTTCACGAGTCACTCGATACTCAATGTCACTAAGTGACTGCTTATATTCTTGGTCGGTTTTCTTCATTTTCAATTCAGAGGGATGTATTAGATTAAATTTAGGATGAGCAGCTTACTTCTACTGCCTGTGCATTAGGAGGTGGGGCGATAGAATAAGATTCATATTCTGGCTGCTCGTCAAAGGGTTTGCTCAAGATTTGGAGAAGCTTGGTAACCTCTGAAAAATCTTTATCTTGTGCCTTTTCAATTGCAGTCTGAGCCAGATGATTTCGCAGTATGTATTTTGGATTCACTTGATTCATTGCGTGCAGTCGAACCTCATCGGGACAAGATTCAACTTGCAATCGCTCTACATAATCTCCGAACCACTGATCAATTGATTCTCTATCTATAAATTGATCTCTCAATGAGTTTTGTGAAATTGCTTTACCGATCCTCAGCTTGCCAAGACTTCGAAAGAAGTTGGTGAAATCTACTTTTGAATCATGCATGGCCTGCAATAACCTCTCAATAAGAGCTATATCCCCCTCCTGAGAAGTGGTAAATCCAAGCTTTTTGCGAAATAAGGATTGCCATGTCTGGGCATATATCACTGGAAACTGTTCGAGAGCAGATCGCAACTGCTCTTGCGCTAGCGTTTCTTCAGACTTATCTGCTAGCAAAGGGATCATAGCGCTGGCAAGGCATGCCATATTCCAGTGCATGATCTGAGGTTGGCGATGATATGCATATCTTCCACCCTGATCACTATGGTTGCAAATGTGATCAATCTGAAATTGATCCAAGAATCCGAATGGCCCATAGTCCATAGTTAGACCAAGGACGCTGATGTTATCGCTATTAAGTACGCCATGACAAAAACCAACAGCTTGCCACTGGGCTACAAGCCTAGCATTGCGAGCGCAGATTTCTTGAAAGAGACTTAAATAAGGCTCATTGGCATTTTGAGAATCAGGATAGTGGTATTGAATTAAATAATCCGCAAACTCCCTCAAGCGATCAATATCATCTAGCGAGGCAAAGTGTTCAAAGTGGCCAACTCTTAAGAAGCTAGGAGCAAGTCGTGCACATACTGCGGCGGTTTCCAGAGTCTCTCTTCTAACCGGCAAATCGGATCCAACGATTGATAGAGCTCTTGTGGTCGGAATGCCTAAAGCGTGCATTGCTTCACTACACAGAAACTCTCTGATTGAAGATCGAAGTACTGCTCGCCCATCGCCCATACGAGAAAAACGAGTGATGCCAGCGCCTTTGAGTTGCAGCTCTTGATCAGCAACATCTCCCAATAGGATTGCTCGGCCATCGCCCAACTGTCCAGCCCATACACCAAATTGGTGGCCACTATAGACGGTGGCAATTGGATTGGAAAACTGGCGATCGCTAGTATTTAGTTGGTTTCCAGATAAAACCCCTAGCCATTCTTTGTCCGTTGGTAGACCACTTTCATCCAATGAAATGCCAATGAGATTAGCCGCAGAGGGTGAAAATGCAACCCAGTAGGGTGCTGGTATTGGTGTTGGTGGGGTTGCTTGGCAAACGTCATCGCCACTGAATATAAAGGCCATGGGCTTATTCTAGGGGGATTTACCAAAACACGTACATGCCTCTAAAATTATTCAATGAATAAACAAGTCCAAATCAATCCACAGACCCAACTGGCCAATTTAGGGGAAGAATTAAATGTTCCTTTTTTAAAGCTCCTTGGGGTTCGCTGCCTAAGCGCAGAAATGGGTAAAGGGGAGATTTTGCTGGCCCTTAAGCCTGAACATAACAATACCTGGGAAGTAGCCCATGGCGGCGTATTGTTAACGTTAATGGATGTGGCTATGGCAGTTGCCGCTCGCTCTGGTGATCCTGGCGACCGAAGTGTTGTCACTATTGAAATGAAAAATAATTTCATGCAGGCCGCAACTGGGGTGTTGCGTGTCAAAGCAGATACAGTTCGAAGGACTGCAACTATGGCTTTCTGTGAAGCGAAGCTCTATAACGATCAAGGTGAAATATGTTGCATGGCCACCGGGACATTTAAGTTTCTAAAGCGCTTGGCAACTCGTAATGCCGATGGTGCACGTGTTGTGAACGACGATGGTCGCTTCGACTAACCCTATACAGATAAATTAGAGTCAGAGGACGAGCTAAGCGCCCCAGTCACAACGTCATGCCCAACCGTTCCGGATGAATCAAAGCGGCGCTCGACTAATTCAAACTGACCATCTTTTCTTATTCTAAGAACGGTGCTGGAGCGCGTTCCGTAAGCAGGCGTTTTAATAAAAGCAGGGGAGAGCGCTTTTTCCCACTCCTTACTAACGCCTGTATTAGGGAGCTCATGATCGCTTGCATGATGTGTATCAGCCAACAGTTTTAAATACTGATCTGCATTCTTGAGGCTGCCTTGGTCCATTGCCAATGTCTGGGCAAATGCTGCTACACGATGATTTACCTTAGGCCAAGGTGTATCAAGCATTGCATTAGATAGCCCGTAGACTCCTGGCTCTAGGGGTTGAGGCGGAAATACTTTACGGGGACGAACATTTTGACCCATCATCATGCGATTACTAACCCAATGCATTTCTGCTTTTGCTGGATCGCTAAGTTCAGCCATGAGCAAATTAAAGCCGTTGTATTGTGAAAATCGTTTTGAATTTCCTTGAACAAATTCTGTTGGGCGATCGTTGCCGGTCAAATACATTAATGACAGTTCGCCACGAGTTCTAGCATCTGGATTTTTTTCGCTTGGAGCTCTTACATTGGTTAAGGCGGCGAATTTACCCGTCTTAGTAAAGCCGAGCCAGGTCCCTGGACTCCCCACAACATCTGCACGATCTCTCCCTGCAAGAACGTTTGGGTGTTCTGGCCACCAAGAAACCCCTTCTGTGTCCCTCTCATAAAACTCATCGCGGTTGGCCGCAACCACCAGAGAGTAGTCTGGATGAGAGTTCCATGCGAAAAGAATGAGGCACATAAAAAGAATTAAATTTCTATCAAAGGATACGGCAATGAATCTATTTTTAACACAGGTCCAGTAGCGCTACCCAGGTGAATCTCACCGCCCTCAAGTGCTTCTAGCTTGCACTCAATTTGTAGATCAATACGTGCAGAATCTGTGGGGTGCTTGGTTGATAAAACAACCATTCCAGCAGGTTGTCCAGGATCATTGCTGTGGAAAAGTTCTGAACCAGGCAATGCATATGGTTCATCCTGCTCAGAAGCAATTACGTGCGCAAGCTGAAGTCTTCGCTTAATTGCGCCTCGATACTGGCTGCGAGCAACAATTTCTTGTCCTGGATAACAACCTTTCTTAAAGTCAATGCCAGCTACTGATTCGAAATTAATCATTTGCGGTACAAACTGCTCTTGCGTAGTTTCAACAATCCGCGGAATAGCGCTTAATACTTCTAACTCATTCCAAGAGCGCAATGATTCCTCGGAGTTTTGGACATCAATATTGGCTTGATTAGGATATGCCAATAAAAGACGTGTAACCGACCGAGATCCAACCAGAACGTCGGGGAGCTGCAATGCAATACACTGATCATTCAGTTTCACATTATTTGTAATTTCATCGGAGCCATAGAGTCCTGCAACTGACCAGATTGAAGAAAGATCAGTCACTTTAACTTTTGAACGCAGCACGTACATAGACAAACGTTTAGCGGTGCTAGCTGCTATGTCTCTTGAGATAAATAAAGCAAATCGGTCTTCTCCATCAGGTGTAGATGGAAATAAGCCAAGCCAAGCACTTGCCAACAAACGACCCTTTGGATTGCAATAACCTACGAGACGACTTCCTGAGTAGCTCTGAGCTATTGATCCCGGTAGTGTTCGGCTGAGCCCCAAGACAGAGTTTGTTAATTGATTTTGCAAAAAGCTTGCAGCATCAGAGCCCTCTACTAAGATAAGACCCCACTGAGTCAGGCTGCAGGGTAGGGAAAGGCTGTTTTCTAGCCAGTTTTGCTGGATTTGGGTGGAATATGTCATGACCCTTTTATCATAGCCTGATGAGTAGAAAAATTCAGAAGGGGGGCTTTTTTATGAAGAGAAGGCCCTCATACCGAGATCTTAAAAAATTGCTTACCCTCGCTGTGGTCCTATTAGGCCTTATTTATGGGACTATTTTTTTATTCCCAGTTGTCCCTAATCAGTCAAATACTGTTGATGGCTCTAGTTATAGAGTGAAGATTAACCCCAATTCTGGGTTAACAAGCATTTCTGATCAGTTAAGCGCGCAGGGATTGGCTGTTAATTCAGTTGCCCTACATTTAGGCGCCAGAAGCTTATTGGTTGCCTCCAAGCTAAAGCCGGGAACATATTTATTGCCAAATGGTGCGAGTCTTGGAAAGGTGCTTTTGCAAATTGCCCGCGGGGATCGCGTTAGAGAAGCAGTTGCCATTATTCCCGGAATGACGATTTGGCAATTGAGAGCTTTAATGGATTCGCAGTTGGCAATGATCCATCGAACCAAGGGCATGAGCAGTAAGGAGCTACTCCAACAATTAAATTTGAACTATTCAAGCGATGAGGGTCTTTTTCTACCTGATACATATGTTTTTGACCCAGACGAGCTTGATCTCAATATTTATCGTCGAGCAGCACAAGCTATGCAAAAACAGCTTATGCAAATCTGGGAGCAAAGAGAGCCGGGATTGCCTCTTAAAACACCTTATGAACTATTGATATTGGCATCAATCGTAGAGAAAGAAACTGGCCGTCTAAGCGATAGGAATCTAGTTTCGGCTGTCTTTATCAACCGGCTTAATAAAGGGATGCCACTTCAAACTGATCCTACGGTTATCTATGGAATAGGGCCTAAATTTGACGGAAATTTAAAGAAAGCGGATTTACGTAGAGACACTCCCTACAATACCTATATGCACAAAGGTCTGCCTCCAACCCCTATTGCCATGCCTAGCAAAGAGTCCATTCTGGCCGCAGCACACCCTGTAAAAAGCAATGCTTTATTCTTTGTTGCTAAAGGGGATGGAAGTAGTCATTTTTCACAAAACTTAAAAGAGCATGAAGCTGCGGTTGATCGATATCAACGCAAAATAATGCCTAAAAATAACAGTAACTAAATTCACTTCATATGACATCAACGCATACAGGATTTTTTATCAGCTTCGAAGGAATCGATGGGGCAGGCAAGAGTACGCATGTCGATGCTTTTCGAAATTTGATGCAAGAACGTTATCCTGATATAGAAGTAGTGATGACGCGTGAGCCTGGGGGGACTGCTTTAGGCGAACAGCTTCGCAACTTGCTTTTAGATGCCCCAATGAATTTAGAGACGGAAGCATTACTCATGTTTGCGGCGCGTCGTGAGCATCTAGCGCAAGTCATCGAGCCAGCTCTTGCAGCAGGCAAGATTGTGATATCCGATCGCTTTACCGATGCTAGCTTTGCATATCAAGGCGGTGGTAGAGGTTTAAGTTTAGAGAAATTAAATCTATTAGAGCGCTGGGTTCAGGGTCAACCTGACGGCTCACTCCTGCAGCCAAACTTAACTATTTTGTTTGATTTACCGGGTGAGGTTGCCGAGGCTCGCCGCTCAAAAGCTCGCGCACCAGATAAATTTGAAAAAATGGACTTATCTTTTTTTGAAAGAGTTCGTCAAGAATATCTACGTCGAGCAAAGGAAGATTCCAAGCGCTTTCATCTGGTAGATGCAACACAAACGCCTGAAGTAATTTGGAACGGTTTAAAACAGATTCAGATTGCCATTTAAGTGAATCATAAGACTCAAATAGCACCTTGGCTTCAGCCTCTTTGGGAGAGTCTGGACTTTAATCAATTTCCCAATGCCATCTTGCTTCATGGTCAGTCCGGTATTGGTAAGTTCGCTTTTTCGATTGAGCTAGCTAAAGCGCTACTTTGCGAAAACAATGATCAATCTATAAAACCATGCAATCAATGTGAAGCCTGTCATTGGTTTGACACCGGCAATCACCCAGACTTTATTTCTCTCGTTCCTGAGACCCATCGCAAACTCTTGCCGCATGCTGACTATGATGGCGACGATACGCCCAAGAGAGGCAAGGCTGCACGTGATGATGATAGTGAATCAAGCGAAAAGAAAGAGAAGAAAAATATCTCAATTGAAGAAACGCGACATGCGATTGAGAATTTGTCCATTGGTTCGCATCGTGGCGGAAATCGCGTGATATTAATTTATCCACTCGAAATGCTTCGATCCGATTCTGCTAATACATTACTGAAGTCTTTGGAAGAGCCGCCAAAAAATACTATTTTTATATTACTTGCCGATCGAGTAGATCGTGTATTGCCAACCATTCGCTCCCGTTGCCGACTCCTAACAGCCCCGCGGCCAAATCGCGAGCAAGGCATTTCATGGCTAAAAACCCAACTCAATGAAATCGCAGGATTGAAAGCGGCTGATGTAGATATCGAGACCATCTATGATGAACAGGGTGGGGCACCATACTCGGTTCTGAGCTCTCTCATTGCGAGACACAATAAAGACGACAAGGATGAGCTAACAATATCAATCCAAGCCTCCCGCTATCTACTCCAGTCCATGGCCCAAGGCGCCAGACTTAACTGGCTTGATGCTGCCGAAAAAACACATAAGGCGCAATATGGCTTCCTTTTAGCCAGTATGCAACGTTGGGTTTCCGATCTGCAGTCTGTGGCGCAGGGTGGAGAGCCGCGTTACTACCCCAAACATTTAGTCGTGCTTCAAGGCCTGTCCAAGCTGGCCAATGTTCAACGGTTGCATAACTTCTGGAAATCTCTTGTGCAGGCGCGTCGACATGAGAATCACCCCCTTGCAAATAAAATTCAACTAGAGTCGCTGCTTTCTCAATATCAGCAGATATTTGGTCCTTAAATTGTTCGTGGGCGGACTAAAATAGGCGCTATGTTTATTGACTCCCACTGCCACCTCGATTTCCCGGAATTTCAATCGCGATTGCCAGAGATGCTGGCTAATATGCAGTCTGCCAAAGTTAGCCATGCTTTATGCGTATCCGTAGATCTTCCTGACTTTCCGAATGTATTAAAGCTAGCCCAGGATCATCCGCATCTTTATGCATCCGTTGGCGTGCACCCGGATTACGAGGATACGCCTGAGCCAAGCTTGGAATTTTTAGTGGATACGGCTTTAAAGCACCCTAAGATAGTTGCCATTGGTGAAACTGGCCTTGACTACTATCGCATGGGAGAGCGCAGCTATGAATCTATGGAATGGCAGCGTGCGCGCTTTAGGACGCATATAAGAGCATCAATTGCCTCTAAAAAGCCTTTGATTATTCACACCCGCTCAGCTTCTGAGGACACTATAAAAATTCTTAAAGAAGAGGGTGCTCAGAGAATCGGTGGGGTAATGCACTGCTTTACAGAGTCCTATGAAGTGGCAAAGGCTGCAATGGAGATGGGTTTTTACATCTCCTTCTCAGGAATTGTGACCTTCAAAAGCGCCAAAGATTTGCAAGAAACATGCAAGCAAGTACCTCTTGAGAGAATGCTTATAGAGACAGATTCACCTTATTTAGCGCCAATTCCATATCGCGGCAAGACCAATGAGCCTGCCTGGGTCTCTAAGGTTGGTGAATTTATCGCGGATTTAAAGGGGGTGCCTATTGAAGTATTGGCCAACCAGACTTCTAGTAATTTTTATGATTGTTTTCAGATAGATAGAGCGTAATTATGATATTCAAGTTTAATATTTATGCTTCGTTTTTTTTCACTTTTACGTTATTTTTTGGGGTAGTCTACGCACAAACAGAAGATCAAATTTCTGAATTTGCAAAAGCGGCTAAGTTTAACGATGCAGCTACAGTCAAAAGCCTAATTTCAAAGGGTGTTAGCCCCAATACAGTGGATCCCAAGGGTGATCCAATGCTTAATTTAGCCATCAGAGATAAGTCTGAAGACGTAATTAATCTATTAATAACAAATAAGGCTACAGATGTAGATCTATCCAATAAGTCTGGGGAAACACCTTTAATGATTGCCTCCATAAATGGAGATTTACCAGCTGTAAAAGCCCTTGTTTTACAGCGTAAGGCTCAGATTGATCATATTGGGTGGACTCCATTACATTATGCGTGTGCCAGAGGTCATCTTGATGTCGCACAGTTTCTTATTGCCAATGGAGCATCTATAGATTCGTTAAGCCAAGGAAATACGACACCATTGATGATGGCTGTCCAATCCGGTAATGAGGCCTTAGTAAAGCTATTGCTTGATAAAGGCGCAGACTTGCAATTAAGGAATTCCAAAGGTCTTAGCGCGATTGATATAGCTGTTATTTATGAGAAGCCATGGATTTCAGAAGGCTTGTTATCACGCTGGCAAAAGCTTTACAAGCAGCCTTATAAGTGGCCTAAGGGTGTTGAGCCTCTCAAGTCCTAATATTATTATCTGCGTATAATCATTATTATGTCAAATAAGATATTTCTGTAGTCCTTCACAATCACAACACCAATGCTTAGCCTATTTCAAAATACCAACCTACCTAGCTTTTCCACTCTCTTTGGTGAGATTAATGCCGATATGGGCAATAGCCAGATCTGGGTCGTTGTTGTTTGTGCATGCCTAATGCTGGCTATTCACGCAGTTGCTGTACTGGGCATTGCGGGAGCATTTCATGCCATTGACAATTTCATGTCTAGAAGACGAGTCTTTGGGGCTAGCTTCCTGTCTTATTTCATCGCCATTCTATTGGTGATTTCCATTCATTTTGCCGAAATCATTATTTGGTCATACATTTGCGTTGCTTTGAAGGTTTTCCCAACCAATCCTCAAACCTTCTACTTTGCTGGTGAAATGTATACAACGGTTGGTTATGGCGATTACAAGCTCACTGAACAATGGCGGATCCTCCCCATCATCATCTCCTTCTCTGGGATATTTGCAGTGTCTATGTCAGGGGCAGCGCTTTACACCATGATGGGGGCGTTATTGGGTCATAACGAGCAAAACCAAAACCCAAAATCAGGATCAGGCTTTTAAAGTTAAGGGTTTGTGCGAACTGGTATTGGGTTCTTCTGTTTAAATACCATCTCAAGAACTCTCCCATTAGCCTCTAATGAGCGAATGCGTCCTGGGAGCCACTCCAGGTCCTTCGCAAGCCAGATATCAACCTGTCGCTTATAGGGGTCGTTTTCACGCTGCATCAGTGCATAGTGACGATTGATTGTCTTGCCCATACTTGGAATGTCATCTGACAGGGATTCGCCATAACTCTTGAAATTCCACATCTCCAGAGTGTTGTAATCGACAACTGGAATGGATCGAATGCTCCCAGCTTCATCCATCTTGCTATCCCCATTCAATAGAGAGGCAAGCTGAAACATAAGGCTAAAACGATCTTGTGTGCCTGGCAAAATGGTTGGAGTAAATTCGGGCTTTTCTGAAAAGTACATCTGCCCTTCCCCTTTGTCGTTTCGATCAAATCGAGAGTAGCGCGGTGCTTTCGTGCCACGCTGCGTCCAGTAAATGCTTGGCGCTATACCATAGGAGTCTACTGTTCCGCGTGATTCGAAGACGAACGGGCCAACAAATGCGTATGGAATGTTGATATATAGGCGATAGCTATTCCCTTCTACAATCCAATCAATCTCGCCGGTTTGATATTGCTGGCCATCGACATACGTGTCGTAATAAATGATTCCCGATTCGGGCAATTTAAATGCAACTCCAGATTGATCACCATTTGCACCTAGATTTCCGTTGCCGCTTGCATTGACCTCAGCTTGAGAGCTTGAAGATACATTTTGTTTCTCAGCCTTCTTTTTAGGAGCCCTAGACATTTGTATTTTCTTAGGCGGCTCTGTTTTTAGCTCCGTTCTAATAATGAGATCTTCCGCAATAGGCTGGGGATCTTTAAATGAGAAAAACGGGATGCCAAAAAATAATACGAAATGCCCAACAATAGAAAGTAGCAGGGCAGCAAGAAAAATTCGTAATGATTTAATTTTGGGGAAGTGAAGACCACTACCCCACCCTCTTACTAAACTCAGGACAAGCCCTCCAAAAGGCGGCTAGTTTTAGGGAGATTAGCTGCTAAAAAATCCATTTGATCGGCCAATATATTTCGCCCTTTAAGAATCATGTCTTCATAGAGACTTGGTAAATAGGGCGTATACAACAAACCCATACCAGCCTGTTCTGGGGTTCGATTACCTTTTCTTTGATTGCATGGTCTGCAGGATATGACTAAATTCATCCAGCTATATTGACCACCACGACTATTGGGAATGATGTGCTCTGCTTCCGCATGATTTTCATGTATGGCATCACCGCAATAAGCACATAAACCTTTATCCCGTTTATAGAGCTTATGCTTAGTGATGACAGGCACCACATCAAAGAGATTAATTTTTGCGCTGCCTTTCACCGCAATGATGGAGTGAAGTTCAATAACAGATTGCTGTCCAGTTGCGCGAGAAATGCCACCACGCATTTTGAATATAGGATCACCTAGAGTCCATAAGACACTGCTATCGGCATATTGCTTCGTAGCTTCTTCAGGATTTACCCAGCCCTGGGGAATTCCACCTGCGTCTAATTTCAAGATGCTCAGCACAAACTCTCCTTTCTAGACCGCATCGAGTGGATAACAGTCGTTTGGATCATCTTACAGAAGAAGATGGCTGCAATCAATCAACCTATTTGGCAATGAACTTTAATACCCTTGGCAAATGTTCAGGGTAATCTGCAATTCCATGGTCGCTACCCTCAAGCACTAGTTGCTCGGCACCCTTATAAAAATCCACCATCTCATGCCAATCAAGAAGCTCATCCCCTTTGGCTGCCATCAAGAAATAACGGGAAGGATCGGTAATTGATTCTACCTGTAGGGCTTTTAATTCAACAATATATTCTGGCCGAAAATCGTATGGCTCATCAGTATCGTAGGAAGTAAGTATGCCTACATGTGCTGCCAACTCTCTGGGGGCTCTAACGGCAGGATTCAGTGCGACCGCTTTACATCCATACTTTTCTGCCAAGTAATTTGCATAGTAGCCACCCAAAGAAGATCCAATAACCACCAGGCGATCATGCTGAGAGCTTGAAATGTACGCATTAACCATGTCCATGCTTGCCTTAGGAGAAGCTAAAAGTTGAGGGCAATACCACTCAATGGGTTTTTCTGAAGTAGACAAGGCTTTAATTGCGTCACCAGTCATAACTGCTTTACTTGAGCGCGGTGAAGAGCGAAAACCGTGAAGGTAAACGATTAAGGTTGAAGACATATGTAAGTCCTAGAGTGCATTGATTTATATTAATTAATTGAGCGCTTTGATCCAACCCAATCCAGACTCAGTCTGATTTGCTGGCTTGTATTCGCAACCTATCCATCCTGCATAGCCAATCTTATCTAGCAACTTAAATAAGTGTGGGTAATTAATTTCGCCCGTACCAGGCTCATTTCGACCCGGATTATCAGCCAGTTGAATATGGGCAATCTTAGAAATATTTTTCTCTAGCGTTTTGCTAAGCTCACCCTCCATACGTTGTGCATGATAGATGTCATATTGGATATATAAATTATCAGAACCAACTTCATTCAGGATATCTAATGCCTGCTCAGTCTTGGATAAATAAAAACCAGGAATGTCAAACGTATTAATCGGCTCAATAAGTAATTTAATATTGGCTTTTTTAAGCTCGGCTGCAGCGTACTTTAAATTGGTAATAAATGTTTTTCGCAGCAATCCAGGATCAACTCCCTCGGGAGTTCTCCCTGCTAAACAATTGAGTTGGTTTACGCCAAGCACTGCTGCATATTCGATTGCCTTAGTGACACTACTCTGGAATACCTCTACACGATCCGGCAAACAAGCAATCCCACGCTCTCCTGCATCCCAGTCTCCTGCCGGCAGATTATGAAGAACCAAGCGAAGATGATTTTGATCTAGCTGTTGGCGAATTTCATGAGCCGAGTATGCATATGGAAAGAGAAACTCCACCGCCTGAAATCCTGAATTAGCAGCTTTCTCAAAGCGCTCCATAAAAGGATATTCATTAAATAGCATGGTCAGATTGGCTGCAAACTGGGGCATTTCACATCCTTTAGAATGAATTAACGTACTGGTTGATCTTAACAAACCCTCAGCAGCTCAGTCTTGCAGAGGTGTATACCCTTTTATAGCTCTAATTTGCTTTCAAATAGGCTAAGATTGAATTTAGTAGTTATTTAAATAAGGAAAACTAATATGAAATTCGCCCCGATTGCTATGATGCTTGCTGTGTTTTTCGCAGGAACAACGGCAGTTAATGCCCAGTCTCCCTCTACAGCTGGTTCCACCAAGCCAGTTGTTATCGATGCAGCTGTTACCGATAATGTCTATCAGCTCTATGAAGGTGAAGTCGTTAAGGTGGATAAAAAAACCCGCACAATTACATTTAAAAACAAAGAAGGCGAATCTAAATTTGTGGCTGGTCCAGATATTAAGAATTTTGACCAAATCAAAAAAGGCGACCGCGTTAACGTTAATTATGAGTTGGCTGTAGCTATTGAATTAATTAAAACTAAGAGTGATGGTGTTCGTTCCAAGGTAGAAACCAATACAGTTACCAAATCAAAAGCAAGCGAAAAACCTTCTGAAACAATTACCAACCAGACAACCATCATTGCCGATATTGTCGAGGTAAATCGTGAGAAGAAGTTGGTTTCCGTTAAGGGGCCAAGCGGCAAGATCACTGCTGTAACCGTAAAGAATCCCGCCCTATTAGCTGATGTCAAAGTCGGTGAGCAAGTAAAGGTGATTTACTTTGATGCAATGGCTGCATCAATTACTACGCCTAAGAAGTAAGATCTATATCTCATTCTTTGAGTTAATCAAAGAATTAAAGTAATAAAAAAAAGCCCCCTATTAAGGGGGCTTTTTAATTGTCTTGGCGGAACGGACGGGACTCGAACCCGCGACCCTCGGCGTGACAGGCCGATATTCTAACCAACTGAACTACCGCTCCAAAATACATCGAGTAACGCAACATCATACATCTTTACAACTACCAGAAGAATCTGGCGTCCCCAGGGGGATTCGAACCCCCGTACTCACCGTGAAAGGGTGATGTCCTAGGCCTCTAGACGATGGGGACCTGGACTACAACAAAATACTATTTTAAATGCTTGGTGGAGATAAGCGGGATCGAACCGCTGACCTCTTGCATGCCATGCAAGCGCTCTCCCAGCTGAGCTATACCCCCGAATTCTCGCGATAAAACTACAAGACACTCAAAACAATCCAAGATTTTATCCTATTTTTGTGCAGGTGCGCAAATTCTCTAGTGGATGACCTTGGAGAGCCTTTGGATAGCCTCTTCTTTGCCCAATACCACCAGTACAGAATCAATCGCCGGAGTTTGGGTGGTAGCAAATAAAGCGTATCTAACTGGCATAGCCAAAGCTGGCATTTTGAGTTGATGCTGGGCTAAAACCTGCTTAAATGCAGCGGCAAATCCCTCTTTTGTTGGCTCTGCCGATGAAATGGCGCTAACCAAATCTTTTAATGCGGGAACCACTAATTCAGAGATATTTTCTTTGATTTGATCTGCACTTAAATTAGGAGGCGGCAAATAAAACAGCTTTGCCCCCTCTGCAATTTCAATCAAAGTATTTGCACGATCTTTTAGTAGACCCACTACCTTTACAAAATCTGGTCCTGATTCAGTATCAATACCTAAGTCATGAGCAAAAGGCTTTGTGGCTGCCGCTAATTTCTCGGGATCTTCGCTTTGAATATATTGATGGTTAAGCCACAGTAATTTTTCTGGGTTATGTTGCGCCGGAGATCGCCCTAAACTTTCTAAATCAAACCAGCCGACAAATTGCTCTTTAGTGAAGACTTCGGCATCGCCATGCGACCATCCGAGGCGCGCTAAATAATTAAGAATGGCTTCAGGCAGATAGCCTGCTTTCTGGTAATCACGAACGCTCATTGCACCATTGCGCTTACTCATCTTCTCGCCGGAATCATTGAGAACTGTTGGCAAATGAGCGTAAACAGGTGGCACGCCACCTAGTGCTTTCATGATATTGATCTGTCTAGGGGTGTTATTGACGTGATCATCGCCACGAATAACGTGGGTAATCTTCATATCCATATCGTCAATCACAACACAGAAATTGTAGGTTGGCGTTCCATCAGGTCTTGCAATCACTAAGTCGTCTAACTCATCATTGCTAATCTCAATTTGACCTTTAACCGCATCATTCCATATCACTGAGCCGCCAATAGGATTTTTAAAGCGAATAACGGGGTTTACACCCTCTGGCACAGGAGGCAATGTTTTGCCAGGCTCAGGTCTCCAAAGGCCGTTATAACGTGGCTTTTCTTTATTAGCCATTTGTTGATCACGCAATTGGTTAAGCTCTTCCTCGCTCATATAGCATGGGTAAGCCAATCCAGATTCGAGCATCTGCATTACAACTTCGCGATATCGATCAATCCTCTGCATTTGATAAATAGGGCCTTCATCTAAATCTAGACCCAACCATGCCATGCCTTCGATAATGACATCTACAGCCTCTTGAGTGGAGCGCTCAAGGTCGGTATCTTCAATCCGAAGAATGAAGTCTCCTTTATTGTGTCGCGCAAAAGCCCATGGATAGAGCGCGCTACGAAGATTTCCCAGATGAATAAAGCCCGTGGGACTTGGGGCGAAACGTGTACGAATATGCATAAAACACATTATCTCAGGTCGTGCTTCAAATGACTAAAACCCAAAAAAAGTGGATACTTTGACATATGAATGAATTACTTGTATTTATGTGTGATGGCGCCCCAGTGAGGGGAGAAATTGTCTCTATTGGTAGCGCTTGGCAGGCTGTTTTAGAGCGCCGAAATGACCCTCCTGCTGTCCGTCGAATTTTGGGGGATTTTGTGGGCGCAGCCACTTTATTGAGCGCTAGCCTCAAGTTTGATGGCACCCTCATTATTCAAGCCCAAAGCAAGGGCCCTATTCAGCTCTTGGTCGTCGAATGCAAGTCTGATTTATCAATGAGGGCTACTGTGAAGCTGTCTGTAGACCCCTCCGAAATTAAACCTGATGCAACTCTCGCTGAACTATTGGATGTCAGTCAGAGTGGACGGCTTGTTATTACTCTAGACCCTGCTGATCGCGAACCTGGACAGGCACCATATCAAGGTATTGTGGCCTTACAAGACCATCAAGGAGCAGTCATAAAGCCAGTCTCTAGTGCTGCAGAAGCTATTGCGCTCTATATGCAAAATTCTGAGCAGCTGGACACCAGGATTTGGCTTGCGTCGAGTGATACCCAGGTTGGTGGCTTGCTTCTGCAGCGCCTACCAAACTCAGGTGGACATGCTCACCTGGATCCTCAGATTGCTGCGGAAGGATGGTCACGCATTCAAGCCCTTGGCGAAACAATTACCAATGAAGAGTTGTTATCGCTTCCGCCAGAGACTATTTTAAGACGTCTATTTTTGGAAGAGTCTGCTGAAAACGGTGTACGAAGCTTCCCTGCCCGTCCTATTCGGTTTTCTTGCAGATGCTCACGCAGTAAGGTGGCTGATATCTTGCGCATGCTTGGTGAGGAAGAAGTTCAGAGCATTCTTGAGGAACAAGGCGCCGTTGAAACTGTTTGTGATTTTTGTGCTAAGCCTTATCGCTTTGATGCGGTTGATTGTCTACAGGTATTTAAAACGGATTTATTGAGTGATGCAACAAGGCCACCTTCTAGCGGCCACTGAGAACATCGACTTACTGTTTTGTAGCTTTAGCGTCGCCTGATTTATCTGCAGGCAGAATTTGCACAAAGAACTCACCTTCTTTAATGAGGCCATGCTCAACACGGGCACGCTCTTCAATTGCACGGGTGCCGTCCTTTAAATCTTTTACATCTCCAGCCAACTTGGCATTGCGCAAGGCTAAGAGGCTATTTTTAGCCTCTTGAAGCTCTACTTGCCGCTCCATCTCGTATACCTTAAGCCATCCACCCTTACCCAGCCAAAGCGGGTACTGGATTGCTATTAGCAATACCAGCATGGAGTAGATAACTATACGCATCGCTATTAAATCTTAAGATTAGCGCTTGAGGTTATAAAAGACTGACTTACCTGGGTAGGTTGCTACATCACCCAAATCCTCTTCAATACGTAAGAGTTGGTTGTATTTCGCAATGCGATCTGAACGAGACAATGATCCAGTTTTAATCTGGCCAGCATTTGTTCCCACTGCAATATCAGCAATAGTGCTGTCTTCAGTTTCACCAGAGCGATGTGAAATCACTGCAGTGTAATTTGCACGCTTAGCCATTTCAATAGCCGCAAATGTTTCTGTCAATGTGCCAATTTGGTTAATCTTAATCAAAATTGAATTGGCGATACCCTTCTCAATACCTTCTTTCAGAATACGTGTATTGGTAACAAACAGATCATCACCAACCAATTGAATCTTCTTGCCGAGTTTATTGGTAATATCGGCCCAACCATCCCAATCACTCTCATGCATGCCATCCTCAATCGAAACGATTGGGAATTGATCTGCCAAGTTACCAAGATAGTCTGAGAACTCGCTTGAGCTAAGCTGCAAGCCTTCGCCAGCCAAATGATATTTACCATCTTTATAGAATTCGCTAGCAGCGCAATCAAGGGCCAATAGAACGTCTTCACCAGCTTGGTAACCTGCACCTTCAATGGCTTTCATAATCGTTTGTAAGCACTCATGATTGCTCTTAAAGTTTGGAGCAAAGCCGCCTTCATCACCAACAGTAGTTGGCATACCTTGCGCACCCAAAATCTTTTTCAGCTCATGGAAAATCTCAGCGCCACAGCGCAAAGCATCACGGAAATTTTCAGCGCCAACTGGCATCACCATGAATTCTTGAATATCCAAACTGTTATTAGCATGAGCGCCGCCATTGACGATATTCATCATTGGTACTGGCAACTGCATACCACCTGAACCACCAAAATAGCGATACAAAGGCAATCCAGCCTCTTCTGCAGCAGCTCTAGCAACTGCCATAGATACAGCTAAGGTTGCATTAGCACCTAAGCGCGCTTTATTGTGTGTGCCATCTAACTCAATCAGAGTGCGATCTAAGAAGGCCTGTTCACTTGCATCTAAACCTAGAATAGATTCAGCAATTTCAATATTGATGTTTTGAACAGCTTTTAGAACACCTTTACCCAGGTAGCGAGCCTTATCGCCATCACGTAACTCAATTGCTTCACGTGAACCTGTGGATGCACCTGAAGGGACGGCTGCGCGACCCATAACACCAGATTCAAGTAAAACGTCGCACTCAACCGTTGGGTTGCCGCGGGAATCTAAAACTTCTCTACCGATGATGTCAACAATGGCGCTCATGCACCTTCTCCTTAAAACAATATGAAATGGGTTTAACTAATTTACTAAGAGTTACTTAAAGCTGTCTTCTAAAAAAGATCCGGTCGATTTAACAACGTCATCAATCGCGACCAATGATGCGAGCAATTCTTTCATGCGATCTAGTGGAACAGCATTAGGGCCATCAGATAATGCCTTGGCAGGATCTGGATGTGTTTCCATAAAAAGCCCGCTGATACCAACAGCAACAGCGGCACGAGCTAAAACTGGCACGAATTCTCTTTGACCACCGCTAGAACTTCCTTGACCACCCGGTAACTGAACTGAATGCGTTGCATCAAAAACAACTGGCGCCTTAGATTCGCGCAAAATTGCCAAGCTGCGCATATCAGAAACGAGGTTGTTATATCCAAAAGATGCGCCACGCTCACAAACCATAAATTGGTCTGGAAGGTTTTTTTCTAATGCTGCAGCACGGGCCTTTTCAATCACGTTCAGCATCTCGTGCGGAGAAAGGAATTGACCTTTTTTGAAATTCACTGGCTTGCCACTCTGAGCACAGGCGCGAATGAAATCGGTCTGCCTACATAGAAACGCTGGTGTCTGCAATACATCTACAACACTAGCAACAGCTTCGATTTCGCTGATGTCATGAACATCCGTCAGAACTGATACACCAATCTGTTTCTTAACCTTAGCCAGAATCTCCAAACCCTTTTCCATTCCCAAACCACGGAATGATGTACCGGATGAACGGTTAGCTTTATCAAATGAAGACTTATAGATAAATGGAATCTTTAAAGTAGCAGTGATTTCTTTTAATTGGCCTGCAATATCAATGGCGGATTGCTCGGACTCAATGACACAAGGCCCGGCAATTAAAAAGAAGCGGCGATCTAAACCCACGTCATAGCCGCATAGCTTAAATGTGCTCATATTTTTCCTTTATGCCGGCTGCTTTGCAGTCAGCTCTTGATGCACTAATGCCGCACTGATGAAGGCTGAAAATAATGGGTGTCCATCACGGGGAGTCGAAGTAAATTCTGGGTGGAACTGCACGCCAAAGAACCAAGGATGAATTGATGCTGGTAATTCCATCATTTCTGGCAACTCTTCATTTGGAGTTCTGGCGGAAATAATTAAGCCAGATTGCTCTAGTTGAGGGACATAAGTATTGTTTACCTCATAGCGATGGCGATGGCGCTCATTCACTTCAGCCCCATAAATACGATAAGCCAAAGTCCCAGTCTTTACTGGGCAACGTTGTGAACCAAGACGCATAGTGCCGCCTAGGTCAGAATCATTTGTACGCTTCTCAACACGCCCCTCCCTATCAAGCCACTCAGTAATGAGTGCTACAACGGGCTGATCAGATTGCGGATCAAATTCAGTGCTGTTTGCCTTAGTCAAATTGGCAACATGGCGAGCAAATTCAATGACAGCCAATTGCATTCCAAGACAAATTCCTAAATAAGGAACATTGTTTTCACGAGCATAGCGAATAGCAGCAATCTTGCCTTCTGTACCCCGCTTTCCAAATCCACCGGGAACCAAAATGGCATCTAGCTCTCGCAAACAATCAACGCCATCTTTTTCAATTACTTCAGAATCAATGTAATTGATGTTGACGCGCGTATGAGTATGAATGCCAGCATGACGCAATGCTTCAATTAGAGACTTATAAGATTCTGTTAATTCCACATACTTTCCGACCATGCCGATAGTGACTTCGTGTTGTGGGTTGGCCATTTCATACACCAAATTAGCCCATACGGATAAATCTGCCGGTTTAGCTTTGAGATCAAGCTGTCTGCAGATCAAGTCATCCATTCCCTGTGCATGCAGCATTTCAGGAATCTTATAAATGGTGTCTACATCCCACACCGAAATAACAGCTTCTTCACGGACATTTGAGAATAGTGAAATCTTTGCGCGTTCATCTTCCGGAATCGGGCGATCAGCACGACAGAGCAATACAGTTGGCATGATGCCAATCTCGCGCAACTTTTGCACTGAATGTTGTGTGGGCTTGGTTTTTAACTCGCCAGCGCTATTGATGTATGGCACCAGAGTCAAATGAACAAAAGCGCAATCATGAAGAGGCAGGCGCAAGCTCATCTGTCTTGCAGCTTCTAGAAATGGTAGGGACTCAATATCGCCGACGGTGCCACCGATTTCGCAAATAGCAACATCTGCCTTACTGTCGTGACTTGCTTTGGCGCCACGTTCTACAAATGCTTGAATCTCATTAGTGATGTGCGGAATAACTTGAACTGTCTTACCCAAGTATTCACCACGACGCTCTTTGCTGATCACGGACTCATAAATCTGCCCGGTAGTGAAGTTATTACTCTTACGCATCTTTGCAGATACGAAGCGCTCGTAGTGACCTAAATCCAAGTCGGTTTCTGCACCATCTTCAGTAACAAAAACTTCACCGTGTTGGAGTGGGCTCATAGTGCCCGGGTCAACGTTGATATAGGGGTCTAATTTTAGGAGGGTGACTTTCAGGCCGCGGGATTCGAGAATCGCGGCAAGCGAGGCAGCTGCGATTCCTTTCCCTAAAGAAGAAACCACACCACCAGTGACAAAAACGTATTTGGTCATCGCTTAAGCTCTGTTGGAAAAAGTAATTATAACGACAGAGGGTCACCCAGGACAAAACTGAAAATCTGTAATATGGGGTTTCTCCCGCAAATTAACCCATTTCTTGACCCCATGCGCCTTTTATTCGCCGTACTACTTACACTGCTCTCCCTTTTCTATTTCTTGCCTTTTTCCATTGCATTTAATAAGAAAAGAGCTAACTCTGGTGCCATCTTTGCCTTAAATCTGTTCCTGGGCTGGTCGCTGGTTGGTTGGGTAGTCGCCTTAGTTTGGGCCATGAAGGAAGAGGAAGTCCTTTAATAAGGAACTGAATGCCCTAGGTCACCCCTATGAAATATAGGAATTCTTCCGTAAAAACCCTAATATTTTCAATAATTTAGCGTTTTAAGGGCAAATTGGCTATTCAAAGTCTTATATAAGACTTAAATAAATAACTATAATCTGATTAATCGGGAGAAAATTCCCTTTTGGCCTTTCTATTGACCACTTTTACCTCATAGGAAACACAATGTTAGAAGCCTATAACGCCCAAGTTGCTGAACGTGCCGCCCTTGGCATCCCCGCCTTACCTTTAACCAAAGATCAGACTGCTGAATTGGTTAAATTGCTAAAAAATCCACCAGCTGGCAAAGAGGCTGAGCTTGTAGAGTTAATTACAAACCGCGTTCCTGCTGGCGTTGACGAAGCTGCAAAAGTAAAAGCTGAGTTTTTAGATGCGATCGCTAAAGGAACAGAAAAATCCCCTTTAATTTCACGAGTCAAAGCTACTGAATTGTTGGGCACCATGCTCGGCGGCTACAACATTAAACCGCTAGTTGAGTTATTGAGCGATGCTGAATGTGGCGCCGCTGCAGCTGCTGCACTCAAGAAAACATTGTTGATGTTTGACTACTTCCATGATGTTCAAGAGATGGCGGAAAAAGGCAATGCGAATGCAAAGTCTGTATTGCAAAGCTGGGCTGATGCTGAGTGGTTTACAAGTCGTCCAGCTGTTCCAGAAAGCATGAAGCTCACTGTATTTAAAGTGACTGGCGAAACAAATACTGATGATCTATCGCCTGCTCCTGATGCGTGGAGCCGTCCTGATATTCCTTTGCATGCAACAGTGATGTTGAAGAACCCTCGTCCAGGCATTGAGCCGGATGAAACTGGTGTTCGCGGTCCGATGAAACAAATTGCTGAGTTGCAGAAAAAAGGTAATCAAATTGCTTACGTTGGTGACGTTGTTGGTACTGGTTCATCACGTAAATCTGCCACTAACTCTGTGTTGTGGTGGACTGGTGTAGATATTCCTTTTGTTCCAAATAAACGCTTTGGTGGCGTTTGCTTGGGCACAAAAATTGCTCCAATCTTCTTTAACACTATGGAAGATGCCGGCGCGTTGCCGATTGAGCTTGATGTTTCTGATATGAATATGGGCGATGAGATTGAACTCCGCCCTTATGAAGGTAAAGCATTTAAAAACGGTAAAGAAATTGCCGCTTTCTCTCTCAAGTCACCAGTGATTCTGGATGAGGTTCGTGCAGGTGGACGTATTCCTTTAATCGTAGGTCGTGGCCTTACGGCTAAAGCACGCGCTGCACTTGGCTTGCCGGCTTCCACTGAATTCCGCATTCCTGTTAGCCCTCCCGATAACAAAAAAGGTTTCAGCCTGGCTCAGAAGATGGTTGGCCGTGCTTGTGGATTACCAGAAGGTCAAGGCGTTCGCCCAGATACTTATTGCGAGCCACACATGACTACAGTAGGCTCACAAGATACTACTGGTCCAATGACTCGTGATGAATTGAAAGACTTAGCTTGCTTAGGATTCTCTGCAGACTTGGTAATGCAATCTTTCTGTCATACATCCGCATATCCAAAACCAGTAGACATTCGCACGCACCATGAGTTGCCAGCATTTATGACCAACCGCGGTGGTGTTGCATTGCGTCCAGGTGATGGCGTGATTCACAGCTGGTTAAACCGTTTACTCCTGCCAGATACCTGCGGTACTGGTGGTGATAGTCATACTCGCTTCCCAATCGGCATCTCCTTCCCTGCTGGCTCTGGCTTAGTTGCCTTTGCTGCTGCTACTGGCGTTATGCCTTTGGATATGCCTGAGTCTGTATTGGTTCGCTTCAAAGGAAAAATGCAGCCTGGCATTACTTTGCGTGATTTGGTTAATGCAATTCCTTTGTATGCCATCAAAAAAGGTTTGCTAACTGTTGAAAAGCAGAACAAGAAGAACGTTTTCTCTGGCCGTATACTGGAAATTGAAGGCCTACCCGACCTGAAAGTTGAACAAGCATTTGAATTGTCTGACGCTTCTGCTGAGCGTTCTGCGGCTGGTTGCGCGATTCAATTAAGCAAAGAGCCAATTATCGAGTACATGCGTTCAAACATCACATTGATGAAGTGGATGATCGCAAATGGCTACGAAGATAAGCGCACTTTAGGTCGTCGCATTAAAGCAATGGAAGCTTGGATCGCTAAGCCGGACTTACTCAAGGCTGATGCAAATGCTGACTATGCTGAAGTAATTGAAATCGACATGAGCGAAATCAAAGAGCCAATTTTGGCCTGCCCTAACGATCCAGATGATGTGAAATTCCTGTCTGAAGTTTCTGGCGAGAAAATCGATGAGATATTTATCGGCTCTTGCATGACTAACATCGGACACTTCCGCGCAGCAGGTCAAGTTCTTCAAGGCAAAAAGGATATGCCTACTCGTTTGTGGGTAGCCCCTCCTACCAAGATGGACCAAATGATTCTGACCGAAGAAGGCTATTACGGCATTCTGGGTGCTACAGGTGCTCGCATGGAAACTCCAGGCTGCTCACTCTGTATGGGTAACCAGGCGCAGATCCGTAAAGGCTCTACTGCAGTCTCTACATCAACACGTAACTTCCCGAACCGTTTGGGTATCGATACTCGTGTGTACCTAGCTTCTGCTGAGCTTTCAGCTGTTGCAGCACTCTTGGGCCGCTTACCAACGCCGCAAGAATATTTCGAGCAAGTTGAATCTTTGAATGCTAAATCTGGCGAAGTTTATCGCTACATGAACTTTGACAAGATTAAGTCATTTAGTGATGTTGCTGACACAGTAACTGTGTAAGTTGGTATTTCAGCACTCCTTCGTGAGTGTTGAATATAAAAAGGCGATCTGATGATCGCCTTTTTTGTTATGTTAGATTTCTGACCGTTTATATAGAAAGTTTTGATTCTTGACGTGCATTCTCGCGACTGATGCCGGAAACCCACTTATTGGTAGGTAACCCAGTCTTCTCAAGAATCAATTTAGCTCGCTTGGAGACATCTTTCCATTCAGCCTCAAGCTTAGGGCCCTTGAAAGCGATGGCAACGACATTGCAATCATGAGACTCGGGAAATAACAGAACCCTATTATCAAATGCTTCGCAGATATTCTTTAGATTTACTTCAAAACTTTTATGACGTGAAAATAAATTCACCGTCATTACACCTGGCCCTTTAAGGATGTTGAAGCAACCTTTATAAAATTCCAAGGAGCTCGCCGCCGGGCCATCACATATTGCATCATATAAATCGACCTGAACAGCATCAAACAAGCCTTGATATTTTTTATCCTTAACAAACTGTTTCGCATCAGTTTCAAGGGTTTCTAATTTACGATCGTCATCTGGTGTAAAAAACATCGACCGGGCAGATACGATTACCGCAGGATTTAACTCCACAACCGTAGTCTTTACTGCCGGGCAATAACGATGCTGAAATTTGGTCAATGCACCAGTACCCAAACCTAATTGAGCAATCCGCATCCCAGGTTTAGTTTCCAAAAACAATAACCAGGCCATCATCTGCTGGTTGTACTCAAGGTAAATCTCATCGGGGTCGCGCAAGCGCATTGCCCCTTGAATCAATTCAGTACCAAAGTGAAGATAGCGTATGCCACCGCTTTCAGAAAATGTAACCGGTTCCATCTATAGAAAGATTATTTAGCCCAACGACGTGCATTGCGGAAAAGGCGTAACCATGGGCTAGCGCCATCAGGGGTATCTAACCACTCTGGTGGGCACCAACTCATCTGCGCAGCCCTAAATACACGTTCCGGATGGGGCATCATGACCATGAAGCGACCATCGGATGTCGTAACGCCTGTTAAGCCGCCGGGAGATCCATTGGGATTCATCGGATACGTTTCCGTAGGAATACCTTGATGATCTACAAACCGGAAAGAGGCTAATCCCTGCTTTTGAATCTGCTCAAGATTGCCTTGTTGGCTAAAGTTTGCATAACCTTCACCATGTGCAATAGCAATTGGAATTTGACTGCCTTCCATGCCTTGAGTAAAGATCGATGGAGAAGCCATCACTTCTGCCATCACCAAGCGAGCCTCATACTGCTCGGATTGGTTGCGGGTAAATTTAGGCCATGCTTCAGCACCTGGAATAATTCCGGAGAGATTGCTCATCATTTGGCAACCATTACAGACACCTAATGCAAAGCTATCCTGGCGATTAAAGAATGTAGAGAATTGATCACGCAACTGTTGATTAAAGAGAATGGTTTTAGCCCAACCTTCGCCAGCGCCGAGCACATCACCATAACTAAAGCCACCGCAAGCAATTAAACCTCTAAAGTCCTCAAGCTTTGCTTTACCACTAAGCAAGTCGGACATATGGACATCATAACTATCAAATCCAGCCCAGTTAACCGAGTAAGCTA
The DNA here is from genome assembly GCF_018882245.1 of Polynucleobacter sp. AP-Capit-er-40B-B4. Lineage (GTDB taxonomy): Bacteria > Pseudomonadota > Gammaproteobacteria > Burkholderiales > Burkholderiaceae > Polynucleobacter. Next base: position 182,172 of record NZ_JACVOV010000003.1, read on the forward strand.
TTTCTACATGAGAATTAACGCCCTGCTCTCGCAAAATGGCGACCTTAGGACGCGAATTTTTAGCAATAAAAGGTGCTGCGATATCTTCAGACGAATCGAAAGTGAGTTTAGGACTCATGCCTGGATCTGCGATATTGTCTAAGAGCGCAAATTCGCTATCGGCACACGCTGGATTGTCGCGTAAGCGTGCAATCTGGTAGCTGGTGTTAGTCCACATCTTTTGCAGTACCTCACGTGGCTCGGCAAAAATATTTTTGGCGTCACGCCAGATCTCAATGCGTCCATTGGTATTTGGCTTACCAATGACATGACTGTAAGCACTAAGACCTAATTTTCTGAGGGTGGCAAATACAGCGTCACGATCTTCTTTTCGAACTTGAATAACAGCACCAAGTTCTTCGTTGAATAAAGCGCGCATAGTTTGCTCATGGCGGCGGCCTGAAACCTGTTGCGCCCAGTTCTTAGCATCACCGTAATCTGGTTCCTGCCCTGCATCCATAGCAATCATATCGACGTTCATGGAGATACCGCAATGTGAAGCAAAAGCCATCTCTGCAACGCAAGCAAGTAATCCGCCATCAGAACGGTCGTGATAAGCTAATAACCTACCTTCTTTGCGCAGCTCAATGATTGCAGAGGATAAAGATTTGAGGTCTTCTGGGTGATCAACATCTGGAGCCGTTTTTCCTGACTGATCCAGAACTTGAGCCAAGATGCTTCCGGCCATGCGATTTTTACCGCGACCTAAGTCAATCAAAATAAGTTCAGTCTCCAATGGAGATCCGGCTTGATCTTTCAATTGCAGAAGTGGGGTTGATGTCTTGCGAACATCCTGCACTGATGAAAATGCAGAAATAATTAAGGAGACTGGAGCAACTACTTTTTTAGCCTCGCTACCATCTTGCCATGAGGTAGACATTGATAAAGAATCTTTTCCTACTGGAATGGAAATTCCAAGAGCGGGACACAACTCCATGCCAATGGCTTTAACTGAGTCATAAAGCTTGGCATCTTCACCGGGGGCTCCACATGCAGCCATCCAGTTTGCCGAGAGCTTCACGCCCTGAAGATTTGCAATATCTGCAGCCAAAAGGTTCGTAACGGCCTCACCAACAGCCATACGAGCTGCCGCTGGAGCATCGATAACTGCCAATGGAGTTCTTTCACCCATGGACATCGCTTCGCCACGATAACCCTTGTAATCCATCATAGTGACGGCACAGTCAGCAACAGGAACCTGCCAAGGACCAACAAACTGATCACGAGCATTAAGGCCGCCAACAGTTCGGTCACCAATCGTAATTAAGAAGGATTTGCTAGCAACTGTTGGTTGCTGTAAGACCCAGGCAATAGATTGAGCTAGATCAGCATCGGTTACATCCAACTCTTTAAATTCTTGCGCAACGCGTTTGACGTCTCGATGCATCTTCGGAGGCTTGCCTAGCAATACCTCCATCGGCATATCAATTGGTGAAGCAGCGTCTGCGCCGGCAGCCTGCTTAGAATCGCTCAGCGTTAACTGACGCTCAGAGGTAGCTTCACCAACAACCGCAAAAGGACAGCGCTCACGCTCACAAAATGATTTAAACAAATCTAAATCTTTTGCTTCAATTGCTAATACATAACGCTCTTGAGACTCGTTGCACCAAATCTCCGCAGGACTCATGCCACTTTCTTCAAGGGGCACGTTTCGGAGTTTAAAAGCAGCCCCTAAACCAGCGCCATCAGCTAATTCTGGGAAGGCGTTTGATAAACCGCCTGCGCCGACGTCATGAATGGAAACAATCGGATTACGGTCGCCAAGGGCACGACAAGCATTGATCACTTCTTGTGCTCTACGTTCCATTTCTGGATTACCGCGTTGTACTGAATCAAAATCCAGATCTGCAGTGTTTGTGCCTGTTGAAACAGAGCTACCAGTAGCGCCACCCATGCCAATACGCATGCCAGGGCCGCCAAGTTGAATGAGTAAATGCCCTGCTTGAATTGCTTTTTTATCAGTGTGAATTGAGTCGATGCTACCAATACCGCCAGCAATCATGATGGGCTTGTGATAACCGCGGCGAGTTCCATCTAATGTCTGCTCAAACACGCGGAAATATCCACCTAAGATAGGTCTACCAAACTCATTATTAAATGCTGCGCCACCTAAGGGGCCATCAATCATAATTTGCAATGGTGTGGCAATACGCTCTGGCTTGCCGTATTTCTCAGCTTCCCATGGAAGATCTGTACCTGGAATATTCAAATTGGAAACAGAGAACCCAGTAAGACCTGCTTTAGGACGACCACCAACACCGGTTGCACCCTCATCGCGAATCTCTCCGCCAGCACCAGTAGAAGCACCAGGAAATGGCGCAATCGCTGTGGGGTGGTTATGTGTTTCAACCTTCATTAAGGTATGAACTAAGCGCGTATCTTTTTGATAGCGATGATCTGAACCTTGGGGGGCCCAAGTCTCCGCCTCACATCCAGCCATCACTGCAGAGTTATCAGAGTAGGCAACAATCGTACCCTCAGGGTGCAACTGATGAGTATTGCGAATCATGGCGAACAATGAGCGCTCTTGATCATCGCCATCGATTGTCCAGCTTGAATTAAAAATCTTATGACGACAATGCTCGCTATTTGCCTGGGCAAACATAATCAACTCAACATCTGATGGGTTGCGTTGAAGACGAGTAAAACTTTCTGCTAGATAAACAACCTCATCATCAGATAAGGCAAGACCTAATTCTTGATTAGCCTTATCAAGAGCTGCCCTGCCCTCGGTCATTACTGGAATGCGTGCTAAAGGCTTGTCTTCTAAAGATTGATATAAAGCATTAGCCGCATCGGTTGAATCGATAACCGCTTCAGTCATTCTGTCGTGGGCCGCAGCTAACACCAATTGTTTTTGTTCTGGAGTTAGCGCCTTTTTGCTCTTCCATGAAAACTGAACACCGCGCTCAAGTCGCAGAACATCCAATCCACATTGACGAGCAATATCAGTTGCCTTACTAGCCCAAGGTGAAACAGTTCCAAACCTAGGGATAACAATTGCAGATTGATCCTCTGCTTTACCTTTTCCAAACCAGGATTTACCTGAATTTATTTTGGATTGAAATGGCTGACCGTAGGTCAATAGACTTGCCATGACTTCCTGGTTTTTGGAGGCTAACTCTGCCTCAGACCAAATAAAATGAAGGTATTGAGCCTCAATAGACTCAAGATCAACCCCTTGGGCAGCCAAAGACGCTAAAAGTCGCTGTTGGCGGAAGGGGGAAAGCGCGTCAGCGCCGGGCAAAAAGTGGAAAAAAGACATCCCTAGATTATAAGGTTTTGCCTACACTAAGCGACCGCCCTGAAGGTGCAGTTGCCGCTGGCACCGGTCAGCCAAGGCCTGATCGTGGGTAACCAAAATAAGGGTCGAATTATTGGCCTGATTTAGCTCAAAAAGGAGCTCAATCACCCTATTTCCGCTGGCCTCGTCTAGGCTGCCAGTTGGCTCATCCGCAAATAGGATGGCGGGCTTCATGATGAAAGCCCTGGCCAGTGCAACACGCTGCTGCTCACCGCCCGATAGGGTCTTTGGGAAATGGTTGGCGCGCTCCCTTAAGCCTACTTGCCCTAGCCAATGCAGAGCATTTTCTTTGGGCATATCCAAGCCATTGAGCTCGGCAGGCAGCATTACATTTTCAAGCGCCGTTAGATGCGGAAGCAATTGAAATGATTGAAATACAAACCCTACTTTTTGCCCCCTCAAAAGCGCCCTACCATCCTCATCCAATTCAGTGAGGTTTTGCGAGACCAGCTCAACACAACCGCTAGAAGGAATATCTAATCCAGCCAAAAGACTGAGTAAGGTGCTCTTACCAGAACCCGAGGCTCCCGTAATGGCAACACTCTCGCCTTGAATGACATCAAAGCTAATGTCGTGCAAAATAGTTAACGATCCATCGCTAGATAAAACTTGTTTACCTAGATGTATCGCACTAAGGACCTTTACTGGATTACTCATAAATGAATCGATATATTGGGTTGAGCTTCTTGAGTAAAAAAATGAAAGCCCTAACGTCGGCTATTGCTCTATTTTGCCTGTTTATTTCATTTGGCACCTTAGCCCAGACAAACCAGACCATTTTGGTGATGGGTGACAGCCTATCCGCCGAATACGGTCTCGTACGCGGATCTGGCTGGGTCAAGCTATTGGAAGAGCAGCTTCAAAAACAAGGTAGCCCATGGAATGTATTTAATGCCAGCATCAGTGGGGAAACGAGCTCCGGAGGTCTTTCCCGACTTCCCAAGCTGCTAGAGCAAAAAAAGCCTGGCATTGTATTTCTTGAGCTAGGCGCAAATGACGCCTTGCGCGGTCTATCCATTCAAGAATCCAATAAGAATTTGCGCAAGATGATTCAAATGAGTAAGCAAGCTGGGGCAAAAGTACTTCTATTCGGAATGCAGATTCCACCAAACTATGGTCAAGAGTACACCCGGGAATTTAAAGATCTTTATGCAAAGCTAGCAGTACAAGAGAATGTGCAATTACTCCCTTTCTTTTTAAGTGGAGTTGCATCCGATATCAGCCTATTCCAAGCCGACCGCATTCATCCTAATGAAAAAGCACAAATCGTTCTCTTTAAAAACGTATGGGACGCTATGGCCCCATATCAAACAATCCTTAAAGGTAACTAGCCTAGCTTCCGGAACCAGGTGACATTGGCTTCAGGGGATTAATTACTTTCACTCCAGCTACATCACGCCAATAAGCCATGAATACTGCAAACTCAGACTGGGCTGCCAAAGCCTGGATTTGTTGGGCCTGTGCTTTATGAACTTTGGCATCGACACCTGTTGGTTGACGAACTTGATCAACGCGGTAAAGGGTGGTTCCAACGCCAGGATTGCTAACCGATACGAGGGCCGGGAATTTATCTGGGCTGATGGACATTATCTGATCAAGCGCACCACCAACTAAATTGGCTGGTTTATTTCTGGAAACCCAAACTGGGTTAGCAAAACCTGATGCGCTTTTAGGATCCTTTTCTAATGCAGCATAACGATCGGCAGCGGCATTAATTGCAAGCTTCTCAGCCAAACGCTGACTCACTTGACGCTTCACTTCCGTAGCGACATCTTTGTATGGAAGCGTTTGCGCAGGATGAAAAGTGACTACGCGAGCAGAAACAAATACGCCTGGGGATGTTTGCACTGCTTCTGTATTGCGCTTGTTCTTAACGGCCTCATCACCAAAAAGGGATTGAACAACCTTTGGATTGGCTAGTGGGTGATCTTTTGCAACACCAGACGCGCCAGAGCGAGTTACGCCTTTTTGTGTTTGAACATTTAGCTTCAATTTATCTGCGGCCGGCTTAAGGCTATCTGACTGGTCATAAGTCATGTTGGCAAACTGATCAGCCTTTTCACTAAATACCTTGGCATCTTCCTTTGGGTCGGCCTTAAGAACAATGTACTCAACATCCACATACTCAGGACTCTCAAATAGCTTAGCATTTGCTGTGTAGAAGGCTTGCAACTCCTCTTGTGAAGGATTTACCTTAGATAAGTAGTCCTTGGCATCAAAAGACATCGCTTGCACTTGTCGCTCTGTCTCATACAGAGTTGAAATAATCTCAGATAATTTAGGGCTACCGATTTCAGTACGCGCCACTGAGTTCACCAGTTGACCAATCTTTAAATCAAAAGCTTGGCTAGCATAAAACTGCTCTTCATTCATTCCATTGCTTGCTAGCAATTGCTTGAAACGAGCATCATCAAAACTACCATCTTGTTTGTAGAGTGCGCGGATCTGTGGAATGTTTTGCAAGCTTTTAACCAAAGCCTCATTACCCACTTGCAAACGAAGATCGCCAACAGCAAAACCCAAAATTCGTTGCTGCAACAACTCATTCAATATGGCTTGTTTAAATTGCAGACTTTGTGCAATTTGCGCATTACCACCGACACGCTCAGCTTGGCGTTTTGCTGCCGAATCTACTTCTTGCGCAGTAATAGGCTTGCCATTAATTTTGACCAGGTCTGTTTCTTTATCAAGAAAGCTGGAATAGCTTGAGATGCCAAAAAATGCAAATGACGGAACAATCAAAAGCATTAATACAAATTGCAGAATTCGCTGGTGTTTACGGACGGTATCAAACATGAAAAAGTTCGCTAGTAAAAAGTATGAATACTAGGAGTGTACTAGGGTAATGAGCTTGGTATTGAAACGCCTGAGCAGGCTTAGAGGGGGTAATGCTGGTAATAATTTGGTGGGCGCTGAGAGGCTCGAACTCCCGACATTCTGCGTGTAAGGCAGACGCTCTACCAACTGAGCTAAGCGCCCCAAAATATTACAAGGTGTGATTGTAACCTAAGCGTGGATTTCGGGGGAAATTTCCGCTAAATCGACCTCAAATGATGGGGTCAATTTAACGGAAAACCGCCCTATTTTCAGTGCTTAAGAACGTCTGCAGCTGCGCCCTTGTCGTTTGCCTTGCTGGCCTCTGCTGCCTTTTTAGCAAGCTCTTCCGGCGTAGGGTCTGGCAGCGCTTCTGGCATACGCTCTAGCGCCAACTCCAAAACTTTATCGATCCAGCGTACAGGAACTATCTCAATGGCATTCTTAACGTTATCCGGAATGTCGATGAGATCTTTTACGTTCTCCTCCGGAATCAAGGCCAGCTTAATACCTCCGCGATGTGCAGCCAAGAGCTTTTCTTTCAAGCCGCCAATTGGAAGCACTTCACCGCGTAAAGTAATTTCACCAGTCATGGCAACATCCGATCGAATCGGAATACCAGTAAATACAGAAACCAAGGCTGTTGTAATTGCGATACCGGCAGATGGACCATCCTTAGGTGTTGCGCCATCAGGGAAGTGAATATGAATATCTTTCTTCTCAAACGACTCATCCGCAATTCCTAGACGCTTAGATCTGGACCGAACAACGGTACGGGCTGCCTCCACGGATTCTTTCATTACATCACCGATAGAACCAGTGCGAGTAATAACCCCTTTACCAGGCATTACAGCAGCCTCAATGGTGAGCAAATCACCGCCAACCTCAGTCCAAGCCAAACCAGTAACTTGACCCACTTGATTCTCTTTACCAGCTAAACCAAAATCATACATACGAACTGAGAGGAACTTCTCTAAGTTATCCGCATTCACAACAACTGGAGCAGCCTCTTTCTTCAAGAGCAAGAGCTTGACCACCTTACGGCAGATCTTGCTAATTTCACGCTCTAAAGAACGTACGCCAGCCTCGCGTGTGTAATAACGGATCATATTACGAACGGCACTATCTTCAATCTTGAGTTCGTCTTTTTTCAAGCCATTATTTTTGATTTGTTTAGGAATCAAATAATTAACAGCAATACTGGTTTTTTCATCCTCTGTATAACCAGCCAAACGAATAATTTCTAGACGATCCAGTAGCGGACCTGGAATATTCAAAGAATTCGAGGTCGCCACAAACATGACGTCAGAGAGGTCAAAATCTACCTCAACATAGTGATCTTGGAATGTATGGTTTTGCTCTGGATCCAAAACCTCCAACAAGGCGCTAGCCGGATCTCCGCGGAAATCCATGCCCATCTTGTCAACTTCGTCCAAGAGGAATAAAGGATTGCGCACACCAACCTTAGTAAGGCTTGTCAGAATCTTGCCGGGCATTGAACCAATATAAGTTCTACGATGACCACGAATCTCGGATTCATCACGCACTCCACCTAAAGCCATGCGTACAAACTTTCTGTTCGTAGCGCGTGCAATGGATTGACCAAGCGATGTTTTACCAACACCAGGAGGGCCTACTAAGCAAAGAATGGGTGCCTTCACGCGATCAACTCGTTGTTGAACTGCGAGGTACTCCAAGATACGTTCTTTAACTTTGTCCAGACCATAGTGATCTTCATCCAATACTTTTTCAGCATTAGTGAGGTCATTATTAATCTTGGTTTTTTTCTTCCAAGGCAAATTGACCAGCGTGTCGATAAAGTTACGGATAACCGTTGCCTCAGCGGACATCGGTGACATTAATTTCAGCTTCTTGAGTTCGGATTCTGCTTTTTTCAAAGCTTCCTTAGGCATGCGTGCAGCTTTAATGCGCTTCTCTAGCTCTTCTAGATCAGCACCCTCTTCGCCCTCACCTAATTCTTTCTGAATCGCTTTAACTTGTTCGTTCAAGTAGTACTCGCGCTGACTCTTTTCCATCTGACGCTTTACACGTCCACGAATACGTTTCTCCACCTGAAGAATATCAATCTCACTTTCGAGATCAGCCAACAAGCTTTCTAAGCGCTGCACAACATCGGTCATTTCAAGCAAGCGCTGTTTCTGCTCAAGCTTGACTGGTAAGTGTGCACAAATGGTGTCAGCTAAGCGACTTGGATCATCAATCCCACCTAATGAAGACAGGATCTCCTGAGGTACCTTTTTGTTTAGTTTTACGTATTGATCGAACTGCGCCATGATTGCGCGACGTAATGCTTCTGTTTCATGCGCATCGATAGCGTTAATGGCTGTTGGTGTTGCTTCACAATTGAAGTAGCCAAGGCTATCTTCAATTTGACTTACTTCAGCACGCTGAACACCTTCAACCAATACTTTGACAGTGCCATCAGGCAACTTCAACATTTGCAAAATATTGGCAATACAGCCAACCTCATACAGATCTTCAATAACAGGCTCATCCTTAGCGGCCGCTTTTTGGGCCACTAAAAGGACATTTTTGCCAGTTTCCATAGCTGCCTCGAGGGCTTTGATGGATTTAGGGCGACCCACAAACAAAGGGATCACCATGTGAGGAAATACAACTACGTCCCTTAATGGGAGTAAAGGTAGTTGAATGGGTTCAGAGGGTAGTAATAAGTGGCCAGGCATGGGGCAAATCCTCCAAAGTAATCAATCCTCAAAAGCCTTTAATAGTGATAGTTATTAAACAACCACTAAATAGAGACATTATTTATGAGTAGCATACTACCTATATGGGTAGACTTTAGAGAAAAACAAGGGGCAAAAAGACAAAAAGAGGGCAAAAATGACCAAAAAATAGCGAAAACCCTAAGAATTTAGGCTTTTTTGCTCAAATCTGCCTCTTCGACGTCTTGCTTGTAGACCAAAAGAGGTTTTCCACCCTCGGCAATGCTGCTTTCGTCGATAACGACTTTTTGGACATTCTTGAGAGATGGCAGGTCATACATCACATCCATTAAAGAGCCTTCAAGGATGGATCTAAGTCCGCGAGCACCAGTTTTACGCGCAATTGCCTTTTTAGCGATGGCGGATAAAGCCTCGCGGCGAACCTCAAGCTCAGAGCCCTCCATGGTCAGGAGAGCTTGATATTGCTTAACCAAAGCGTTTTTAGGCTCAGTCAGAATCTGAATTAAAGCCTCTTCATCCAATTGGGCCAAAGTAGCCACAACCGGCAGACGGCCAATTAACTCTGGAATCAAGCCAAACTTAATTAAGTCTTCTGGCTCTACTTCGATCAGGAGGTCGCTTACACCGCGATCATCTTTACCTGGAACGGTTGCATTAAAACCAATGCCTGTTTTAGCGGTACGCTGTTGAATGACCTTTTCAAGACCATCAAAAGCGCCGCCGCAAATAAACAAAATATTCGTTGTATCTACTTGCAAGAAATCTTGATTGGGATGCTTGCGACCACCTTGTGGCGGAACGGAAGCCATGGTGCCTTCAACAAGTTTTAACAACGCCTGTTGAACACCTTCACCGGATACATCGCGAGTGATGGAAGGGTTATCGGATTTACGAGAAATCTTATCGATCTCATCAATGTAAACAATGCCGCGTTGCGCTTTTTCTACGTTGTAGTCGCACGCTTGCAGAAGCTTTTGAATAATATTTTCAACGTCTTCGCCGACATAACCAGCTTCGGTTAAGGTTGTTGCATCAGCCATCACAAATGGGACGTCCAGCATACGAGCTAAAGTCTGAGCTAAAAGGGTCTTGCCTGAACCAGTAGGACCGATTAAGAGAATGTTGCTCTTTGCAAGCTCCACACCGTCCACCATTGCCTTAGCTGGAACCTTGGATTCTTTCTTATCTAAGCCCTCTACCGGCTTACCATCTTTATCCAACTTCTCTTTTTTTGGCTTAGGCAAATACTGCAGGCGTTTGTAATGGTTGTATACCGCTACAGCTAAAGTCTTTTTGGCGTGATCTTGACCGATGACATACTGATCTAAATTTTCACGAATCTGATGCGGTGTTGGTAAGGAATCATCACCCTCTTCCTTGGGAAGCTTGGCAATCTCTTCTTGAATAATATCGGTACAAAGATCTATACACTCATCACAAATAAAAACAGATGGACCAGCAATAAGTTTTTTTACTTCGTGCTGACTCTTGCCACAAAAAGAACAATACAGAACTTTATCTGATGAATTAGTTAAATTTGTATCGCTCAAAATAGGCTCTGTAAATAATGATTAAGTAAACTAAGGGCGCTTCTCAATAACCTTGTCGATCAAACCATACTCGCGGGCTTGCTCAGCTGACATAAAGTTATCGCGGTCAGTATCTTTTGCAATTGTTTCAATCGATTGACCAGTGCGGTCAGCCAAAATTTTGTTGAGTCGTTCGCGCAAGTACAAAATTTCACGGGCTTGAATTTCAATATCAGATGCTTGGCCACGCGCACCGCCCAAAGGCTGATGAATCATCACACGTGAATTCGGTAACGCATAACGCTTACCTTTTTCACCAGCGCACAACAAGAATGCTCCCATACTTGCAGCCATACCCATACACAAAGTACTTACATGCGGCTTTATAAATTGCATAGTGTCGTAAATAGCCAAGCCTGCAGATACAGATCCACCAGGAGAGTTGATGTACAGAGAAATTTCTTTATCTGGGTTCTCGCTCTCAAGGAACAATAACTGAGCAATCACCAAGTTAGCGGTTTGGTCGTTTACTTCGCCAACCAAAAAGACAACCCGTTCACGCAACAATCTGGAGTAGATATCGTAAGCGCGCTCACCTCTACCAGAGGTTTCGATCACCATTGGAACCAAGCCCAGGCCTTTTGGTTCTAGATTTTCAGACTGTGAATGATTGTGGATCATTTTGAAACCTCTTATAGGTAAGTAGATTGCTTAGTTTAGCTTGCTGAGCTCTTCAAAAGTCACAGCCTTATCACTCACTTTGGCTTGAGATGTGAAGAATTTAATGACGTTATCTTCAAGGACCAGGTTCTCGATATCCTTCAAACGGCTTGGATTGCTATAGAACCAACGCACCACTTCTTTTGGATCTTCATATGTTGCAGCCTGCTCATCAATCTCAGCTTTGATTTGATCGGCTGTAGCGGCCAAGTTTTGCTTTTTAACCAACTCACTCAAGATCAAGCCAAGGCGAACGCGTTTAGTAGCTTGTTCAGCAAAAATCTCCGCTGGAATTGGCGCATCTTTGGCATTAGGAACGCCGCGCTGCATCAGGTCTTGACGCGCACCTTCAACCAAACGCTCTTGCTCTGAAGCAACCAATGATTTAGGAACGTCTAATTCACACAAGCTGTTGAGCTTATCCATCACCTCGTTTTTCAATAGCGAAGTGATGCGACGCTTTACTTCGCGATCTAAATTCTCTTTTACTTCAGCGCGCATCTTTGTAACGCCGCCTTCAGCAACACCCAACGACAATGCAAATGCATCATCAACTGCTGGTAAATGTGGCCAGTTAACTGATTTCACGGCAATCGTGAACTCAGCTGTTTTGCCTGCAACATCTTTACCATGGTAATCAGCCGGGAAGCTCAATGGGAATGATTTGCTTTCGCCCGCTTTAAGGCCCAAAGTTGCAGCCTCAAACTCAGGAAGCATGCGACCTTCACCCAATACATATTCGAAGTTTTCTGCTTTACCACCAGCGAATTCAATACCATCAATCTTGCCAACAAAATCGATAACCACTTGGTCACCATTTTGTGCTGCGGTATTAGAACCGCCATCGCCATCGGCTCCAGCCTCACCGCGCGGGTGGTAATGAACTTGCTGCTTGCGTAATACATCTAATGCGCGATCGATTTCAGCTTCACCAATATCGGTTACGTATTTAGTAACTTCAGCCTTTGTAAAGTCGCCAATTTTCACTTCAGGCAAGACTTCAAAAAAAGCATCAAAGACAATCTTGTCAGCATCAATCTCACTCTTTGGTTCAAGACGTGGTTGACCTGCTAAAGCAACGCCCTCTTTTTGGGCTAGCTCATAAAACATTTCAGCAGCTTTATCGAATTGCAACTCGAAATCTACTTGCATACCGTGCTGTTTTTCAACGAGGTTCTTTGGAACTTTGCCAGGACGAAAGCCTGCCATTTTCATGGTCTTACCAACTTTAGCCAAACGGGCTTCACGGGCTTTTGCCAAATCGGCACGAGCGAATTCCAAAGTCATTTTGCGGTCTAGTGAACCTAAATTTTCTATCTGCACAGCCATTCTCGTCTCTTAATTGAAGATCTGGAAATGTGAAGTCCAAGCCAAGTAGCAATCTTGTGGTGCGAGGAGGGGGACTCGAACCCCCACACCATTTCTGGCGTCAGGACCTAAACCTGGTGCGTCTACCAATTTCGCCATCCTCGCAAATATCCGCAAACTGCCAAGCTTAGACTTCACTCTAAAGACCGTAATTCTACAATGCCTAGGGTTTTAGAGATTGTTTTAGGCCTTGTAGAGCAAAGCTACCGCATGGACGGCAATGCCCTCTCCCCTGCCCAGGTGCCCGAGAGATTCATTGGTCTTGGCCTTGAGGTTCACATGGCTGGGGGTAACAGCCAAATCAGACGCAATATTACGGACCATTTCAGGTAAAAAATCAGCCAATTTAGGCTTTTGGCAAATAATGGTGGCATCTACATTGCCAATTTGGAATCCTGCTGCCTGAACCTTTTGGAGTGCGGCCCGGAGCAAAATCCGGCTATCCATATCCTTAAATTCGGGATCCGTATCCGGAAATAGCTGTCCAATGTCATTTAAACCAGCAGCCCCCAGTAAGGCATCCGTTAAGGCATGCAATAGCACATCAGCATCGGAATGACCCAATAAACCCTTCTCAAAAGGGATTTGAACACCCCCTAGAATAAGTTTGCGGTCAGCAACCAGTGCGTGAACGTCATACCCCTGGCCAATACGAAACTGAGGAATGTGAGGAGCGCTTTGGGTCATATTGATTCTTTATCGAGTGGCAGAGCTTAAAAGCAATTGCATTAGATCCCAATCAGCGGGATGAGTAACTTTAAAGTTGCGAGCAGCACCCTCTATCAGCAGAGGCTTAGAGCCTGCCAACTCAATTGCGCTGGCCTCATCAGTAACGTCAGCTTCAAGACGAATAGCGCTTTCGAGAGCATCGTGCAACTGCTTCAAACCAAACATCTGAGGGGTTTGTGCCTGCCAGAGATGTTCGCGTGGAATCGTTCTTTCAGAGTGCGGGATGTTGCCTACTATGACTGAATCTAGATCTGCTTGCTTCAATGTGTCCGCCAAAGGCACAGCCAAGATACCGCCAGCATTGGACATCTGAACAGCGTTGATTAATTTCTCAATGAGAGCTGGTGTGATTCCCGGTCTAGCAGCATCGTGAACCAATATCCAGTCATCCTCAGCGATGCCAGCTTTGAGCATTGCCGCTAAAGTATTTCTGACTGTTTCTTGTCGAGTTGGGCCACCAGTTGGTAAAAATTCAATTCCCTTGGTGCCCTTAGCAATCGTTTGCAAAATGGGGTTGTCAATAAAACCGGGGCTAACTCCAATCCAGATTGACTCAACTCGAGGGGTATTCAAAAAAGATTCTATTGCATAACAAAGCATCGGCTTTCCAGCCAGATGCTGAAATTGCTTAGGCAACTCACCGCCAAGGCGTGAACCAGTACCAGCAGTTGGCAAAAGTGCATGACATTTCTTTTTTGAAGGATTTCCGGAAGGCATACCTGATTCTATAATGAGCCTAGATGTCTGACGTATTAAATCTAGCACCCCCTATACCCGCTCCCCGGGCTGGGCAGCGCTTTACCTTTTCAGGGCTGATTGGCTCGGCTGATGCCGCTTTAATAGCGCAAAACGCCCTTCGCTATCGCGATAAATTCTCAGTAATGGTGATTTTTTGTGCCCAAGCGCAGGAGGCTCAACGTCTATTAGAAGAAATCCCCGCTTTTGCCCCACAACTAAAAACCAGGCTTCTACCCGATTGGGAAATTCTTCCCTATGACCATTTTTCACCGCATCAAGACTTGGTGTCGGAAAGACTTGCCACTCTTTATGAATTGCTCAATGGCAGCTGTGACATTGTTTTGGTCCCTGTTACAACCGCTCTTCAGAGACTAGGCCCTCCTGGTTTTCTATCAGGCCACACCTTTTTCTTTAGGCAAGGCGACAAACTTAATGAGGCAGCATTAAAGCTGCAGTTGCAACAAGCTGGTTACGATCCAGTAAGCGCTGTGATGCGCCCTGGTGAATATAGTATTCGCGGTGGCTTGTTTGATTTATTTCCCATGGGATCCAATCTTCCTTATCGATTGGATTTATTTGGCGATGAGATTGAGCAAATTCGTGCATTCGATCCCGATACTCAACGCAGCCTATATCCCGTAAAAGAAATACGCTTGCTGCCAGGACATGAATTTCCATTTGATGATGCCTCTCGCACCGCATTCAGGGGGCGCTGGCGGGAAGTGTTTGAAGGTGATCCAAGTCGCTGCTCTATTTATAAGGACGCCAACCTAGGTATACCTAGCGCCGGAATCGAATCCTATTTACCGCTCTTTTTTGAAGAGCAATCCAATTTATTTGACTACTTCCCCAGGTCTGGTGACCCCGTTTGGCTAGTCAGCATTGGCGATGTTGAAGAGACTATCAAGGGGTTCTGGAAAGACACGCTTTCTCGATATGAGTTTCTAAAACACGATTTAGATCGCCCCATCCTACCGCCTAAGGAATTATTTTTAGATGTTGTTGAATTTTTTACAACATCTAAACCGTATGCACGTTTAGCTTTTGAAAAGGAAGGCTCTGAACAAAATGAGTTTTCTGCAGTGCCTGATATTGCGGTACATCGACGGGACGCAGATCCCATCAACCGTTTACGCAAAATAGTTGCAGCGGAAAAATCACGTGTCCTAATATGTAGCGACAGTGCGGGACGTAAAGAATCCATTCGGCAACTTTTCGAAGAGAGCAATTCAGTTACTGGACTAGATGGCAAACCCCTTTACCCATTGAAGCCTGAGGGCTTCGATAGTATTGCCGATTTCATCAAGAGTGGCTCGCTATTTGGATTGGTAACGGCACCACTCTTTAACGGCTTCTCTTGGCCAAGAGAAAATCTCATCGTCGTTACTGAAGCAGAGCTATTTACTACTACCGCAAGACAACGACGCAAAGGCAAGGCAAACGAGAATGCCGATCCTGACATGCTATTTAAGGATCTGTCGGAACTGAAAATCGGCGATCCGGTAGTACATGCTGAGCATGGTATTGGGCGTTATCAAGGCTTGGTACTTCTAAATCTTGCGCCGCCTAAAGAAGCACCTATTTTCGAAGAGTTCTTGCATTTGCAATATGCAGGTCAAGCTACTTTATATGTCCCAGTACAGCAATTAGAAATGGTGACTCGTTATGCTGGCTCAGATCCGGATTCGGCGCCGCTTCATCAATTAGGCTCAGGCCAGTGGGACAAAGCAAAGCGAAAGGCGGCTCAGCAAATTCGTGACACAGCTGCTGAGTTGCTAGGTTTATATGCTGCAAGGGCCATTCGCAAGGGTCATGCTTTTGAATTCTCGGCCCATGACTATGCCGCTTTTGCGGAAAGCTTTGGCTTTGAAGAAACTCCCGATCAAGCTAATGCCATCGCCGCAGTGATTGGTGACATGACTAGCGGAACACCAATGGATCGCTTAGTTTGTGGCGATGTTGGCTTTGGTAAAACGGAAGTAGCCTTACGCGCTAGTTTTGTTGCGGTAATGGGCGGCAAGCAAGTAGCCATTTTGGCTCCAACCACCCTACTTGCTGAGCAACACGTTGCCACATGGAAAGATCGCTTTGCCGATTGGCCCGTCCGCATTGTTGAGTTATCCCGCTTTAAAACGACCAAAGAAATTAATGCAGCCTTAGAAGCCATTGCTAAGGGTGAGGCTGACATCATTATTGGAACGCACAAACTGCTTTCCAAAGAGACGCAGTTTGCGAATTTGGGATTGGTGATTGTTGATGAAGAGCATCGCTTTGGTGTCCGCCAAAAAGATGCTCTTAAGGCACTTCGCGCTGAAGTAGACATCTTGACGCTTACTGCCACCCCAATTCCCAGAACTTTGGGTATGGCAATGGAAGGCTTGAGAGAGTTTTCCATCATTGCTACTGCCCCTCAGAAGCGCTTAGCAATTAAGACTTTTGTACGTCGTGAAGGTGATGGCGTTATACGTGAAGCCGTGCTGCGCGAAATTAAGCGTGGTGGCCAAGTCTATTTCTTGCACAACGAAGTAGAGACTATTCAGAATCGCAAACACGCTTTGCAGGAATTAATTCCAGAGGCGCGCATTAGTGTGGCCCATGGACAAATGCATGAACGTGAACTTGAATCGGTCATGCGTGAATTTGTGACACAACGCACCAATATCTTGTTGTGCACTACCATTATTGAAACTGGTATTGATGTTCCTACGGCTAATACCATCATCATGCACCGTGCAGATAAGTTTGGTCTAGCCCAGCTTCACCAATTGCGTGGACGTGTGGGCCGCTCACATCACCAGGCTTATGCCTATCTGCTCGTACCCGATCCAGAAGCACTCAGCAAACAAGCACAATTACGCTTGAATGCAATTCAAGCAATGGAAGAATTGGGCTCTGGTTTCTATTTAGCGATGCACGATTTAGAAATTCGTGGCGCTGGTGAAGTTTTGGGTGATAAACAATCCGGTGAAATTCATGAAATAGGATTTCAGCTTTATACCGAAATGCTGAATCGTGCCGTGAAATCCTTGCGTAGTGGTAAAGAGCCAGACCTTCTCTCTCCATTACAAGCTACTACGGATGTGAATCTCGGTGTACCCGCCCTACTTCCAGACGATTACTGTCCCGATGTCCATGAGCGACTCTCGCTATACAAACGTTTTGCCAGCACTCATGACTTCTCTGAATTGATGGGCTTACGTGAGGAACTGGTGGATCGATTTGGGGATTTACCAGATCAAGCGAAGTCTTTTTATGAAACCCACCGCTTGCGTCTAGAAATGACAGGGTTTGGCATTAAAAAGATTGACGCAACACCAATGTCTATTCAGATTCAATTTATTCCGAACCCACCGATTGATCCAATGAAGATCATCCAACTGATCCAGTCATCGAAATATATTCAACTCAATGGTCAAGACAAGTTAAAAGTGCTGCCTCAAAAAGACCGTGAGTTTGAGAGATTGGAACAACGCCTTGATGCCATTAGGCAAGTCCTCAGACGCCTGAATGAATCCGCTGTTTTAAGCCCAATGAAGACGGGTCAATAATCCGATTATTATTAAGCCATGAGCAATCAAGTACTTGTAGTGATATCCAGAGCCCCCTTATCTGAAAAGCTGATCTTTTCACTAAAAGATCAAGCCTTACAGCATGGTATCTCGCTACACTCCATTGGCGGTCAAGTCAGTAATGGCGCTTATTATTCCGAGCGCTTTGAATCAAGCGCGCACATTGAAACAGCCCAACGTGAGCAACTGCGCACCTTAACCGCAAACTTTAATGCGGATCTCTGCTTCTTGAGGCCAGATCTCCTGCCGCAAGATATTCGCGTGCTCGCAATGGACATGGACTCAACACTGATCAATATTGAATGTATTGATGAGATTGCGGATTTCACCGGCAAGAAATCGGCTGTATCTGAAATTACCGAAGCCACTATGCGCGGGGAAATCAAGGACTTCCAAGAAAGTCTTAGGAGGCGTGTGGCGCTACTTGAGGGCGTTCATGCAGATGCGCTTGAATCTGTCTATCGTGATCGCTTACGCCCTAACCCTGGTGCAACAGAACTCTTGGCTGGCGCTCATGCGCGTGGAATATATACATTGTTAGTTTCTGGCGGCTTTACCTTCTTTACTGAGAAGTTACGCCAGCAATTGGGTTTCAAACAAACCCAGGCTAATACCTTAGAAATTATTGACGGCAAATTGACCGGCAAAGTACTTGGTGACATCGTCGATGGTGCGGCGAAAGCTGCTCATTTGGATGCTGCATGCGCACGACTTGGCTGTACAAAAGTAAACGCTATAACCATGGGTGATGGCGCGAATGATTTGATTATGATGAATGGCTCTGGTATTAGCGTTGCCTACAAAGCAAAACCTGTTGTCAAAGAAAAAGCCGACGCGGCTTTTGACCGAGTCGGCTTAGATGCTGCTTTACTACTGATCTCTTAATGCTTTAACTAAGAGATCAGGGTAACTTTTTTAGAGACGCTCAAAAATAGTAGCAATACCTTGACCGCCACCAATACACATTGTTACCAAAGCGTACTTGCCTTGAACGCGGTGTAACTCATGAATTGCCTTGGTCGCAATCGCCGCACCAGAGCAACCGATTGGGTGACCCAATGCAATCGCCCCACCATTCACATTGGTCTTAGCTGGGTCCAAACCCAAACCTTTAGTAACGGCCAATGCTTGTGCAGCAAAAGCTTCGTTAGATTCAATCACATCGATTTGATCTAATTTGAGGCCGGCGCGCTCAAGAGCCAATTTAGTTGCAGGAATTGGGCCTTCACCCATGATGTGGTTTGGCACACCAGCAACTGCATAGGACACTAAACGTGCGATTGGCTTATGACCAGCTTTCTTAGCAGTCTCAGCATCTGCCAAGACGAAGAATGCAGCACCATCGTTAATGCCGGATGCGTTACCGGCAGTAACAGACCCACCTTCTTTCTTAAACACGGCCTTCATCTTGCCAAGTGTTTCCATTGTGGTGTCTGGCTTGCAATGCTCGTCAGTATCAAACACGATATCGCCCTTGCGGGTCTTGATAGTGATTGGAACGATCTGAGATTTGAAACGCCCTTCTTTGATTGCGTTTGCTGCACGGCGGTGTGACTCAACTGCCAATGCATCTTGCTCTTCACGAGTAAGTTTCCATTTTTCAACAAGGTTTTCTGCAGTTACGCCCATATGGCCAACACCAAATGGGTCAGTTAAAACAGCAACCATCAAGTCAAGCATTTTGGTATCACCCATACGTGCACCACTGCGCATTGCTGGTGAACCATACATACCACGTGACATTACTTCAACACCACCACCAACACCATAATCACAATCACCCAACAGGATTTGCTGAGCAGTGGTCACGATCGCTTGCAAGCCGGAGCTGCACAAACGATTGAGCGCCATCGCTACGGACTCCATTGGAAGGCCTGCTTGAATCGAAGCCACACGAGCAACATAGGCATAACGACTATCCGTAGGAATCGTATTTCCTACGGTAATGTAATTAATTAACGCCGGATCTACACCAGAGCGTGCAACCGCCTCTTTCATCACAATGCCGCCGAGCTCTGAAGGCTCAAAGCTGCTGAGGGAACCATTAAAGGTGCCAATTGCGGAACGAACTGCACTTAAGACAACGACATCACGACTCATATCAATCCCCTTTGCTAAGCCTAATAATTAGGCTGACACTGCACTAAATAATTACTAAATAAGCAATCCAACTATCAGTTTTATTCGATTCGTCAAGTTTCGGCTATTAGGTCATGCCCTTGGGAGCTAATGACTGTTGCACGAATGATTTCGCCAGCACGATAGCGTTTAGAGGGCTTGCTAGCAGGCAAAACCCTCACCAAACCATCAATTTCAGGGGCATCGCCAATAGTTCTGCCTATTCCGCCCGATTCATCTAAGCGGTCAATAATGACCTGAACACGTTTGCCTATTTTTTTAGCAAGTCGTTTTATCGAGATTTCTTCCGCTTTTGCCATAAAGCGAGCACGCCGCTCCTCACGAATTTCATCCGGGACGGGGTTATCCAGCTGGTTTGCTGTGGCACCCTCAACTGGCGAATAGGCAAAACAACCTGCTCTATCAATTTGCGCTTCATCTAAGAAGTTAAGCAAATACTCAAACTCTTCTTCAGACTCACCAGGAAAGCCAGCAATGAAAGTACTTCTGATGACTAAATCAGGACAGGCTTCACGCCAAGACGTGATGCGCTCAATATTTTTCTCGCCGCTAGCAGGACGCTTCATGCGCTTTAGGACGTCTGGATGCGCATGCTGTAATGGAATATCTAAGTAAGGCAAAACACCATAACCATGCTCTGAGAACTCCGCCATCAATGGGAGAACATCATCTACATGCGGATAAGGATAGACATAGTGCAATCTCACCCATGCTTGATGTTCACGCGCAATTTGATTTAAGGCGTTTACCAAATCAAACATTTTGGTTTTTACAGGCTTACCGTCCCAGAAACCAGTGCGGTACTGGATATCAACGCCATAAGCACTAGTGTCCTGAGAAACAACTAATAATTCTTTTACGCCCGACTCAAATAAACGCTTTGCCTCAAGCAATACCTCACCAATTGGACGCGATACCAAATCACCGCGCATGTTTGGAATGATGCAAAAAGTACAGCGATGATTACAGCCTTCGCTAATCTTGAGATAGGCGTAATGCTTAGGAGTCAGCTTTAGGCCAGCTGGCGGAACTAAATCTGTAAATGGATCATGTGGCTTGGGAAGATGCAAATGAATGGCTTGCATTACTTCATCAGTAGCGTGCGGCCCTGTAACAGCAAGGACTTTAGGGTGAATGCTCTGAATGAGATCAGAGCCATCAGCATTCTTTCTGGCACCGAGGCAACCAGTCACAATCACTTTGCCGTTTTCTGCTAACGCTTCGCCAATTGCTGAGAGACTTTCTTCAACAGCGGAATCAATAAAGCCGCAGGTATTAACTACTACCAGATCCGCGCCGGAATAATCCTTGGCAGTTTCATATCCCTCGGCGCTCAATTGCGTGAGGATGAGCTCTGAATCTACTAACGCCTTAGGACAGCCTAAGGATACAAATCCTATTTTTCCAGCCACAACTATTCTTTTTCAGTTTTATTAGGCTGGGGCGTAAACGGGAAGTTACCAAAAATATTCTGAGATCCCTGCATCTGCTCTTGCATCTTAATGAAGAGGTCTTTGCTCTGTTCCATGTAGTTGCCCATCAGACCTTGCATGAGGGGGTTCTGAATATTCATCATTTGAGACCAAGCTTCTGGAGTGCTGCCAGCACCTAAACCTTTGGTTTGATCACCAAGCTTATTGTGGATGTCCACGAATGACTGCATGGTCTTCTCAAGGTAATTACCCATCAAGCCTTGCATGGAGTTTCCATAGAAGCGAATGATTTGAGAAAGCATTTGGGAAGAGAACACAGGTGCACCACCCGCCTCTTCCTCAAGAATAATTTGCAACAAGATGTTGCGTGTTAGATCTTCTTCAGTTTTAGCATCAACAACTTTAAATACTTCGCTGCCCATAACCAAATTCTTGATGTCAGACAGCGTTACATAAGTGCTGGTCTGGGTATCGTAGAGACGGCGATTTGGGTACTTCTTGATGAGCCGATCTTCGCCAGCTCGTTTTGCACGGGTTACCATTTTTTTCCTTACTCATTACTGCATCGCAACATCAGCGTAGTTTATCCCTAGTTTGACCTAAAGGTAAATACGCTGTGTTGCGTACTACAAATACTCTAATAATTGCTGCAGTGCAATATTAGCCAGTATGAATTCCGCCGTTTAATGAGAAATCAGCGCCTGTAGCATATCCACCATCATCAGATGCAATCCAGCAGCAAATAGAAGCGATTTCCTCAGGAGTACCTAAACGTTTCACCGGAATGCCAGAGACAATCTTTTCCAAAACATCCTCACGGATCGCTTTAACCATATCTGTACCGATGTAACCAGGAGACACCGTATTCACGGTAACCCCTTTAGTGGCCACCTCTTGAGCCAAAGCCATAGTGAAACCATGCAGGCCGGCCTTAGCTGTTGAATAGTTTGCTTGACCAAATTGGCCTTTTTGACCATTCACAGAAGAAATATTAATAATCCGACCCCAATTATTTTCAACCATGCCATCGATTACTTGCTTGGTTACATTGAACAAAGAGTTGAGGTTGGTATCAATAACCGCTTTCCATGCATCAGGAGTCATCTTGCGGAATACGCTATCACGGGTAATGCCGGCATTGTTTACTAATACATCTACACGCCCAACATCGGCCTTTACCTTTTCAAAAGCGGCAACCGTGCTATCCCAGTCAGAAACGTTACCCTCGGAAGCAATGAAGTCATAACCTAGCGCCTTTTGCTCACCCAACCAGCGGTCTTTACGTGGTGAATTTGGACCACAACCGGCGATCACCTTAAAGCCATCTTTAGCAAGGCGTTGACAAATAGCGGTGCCAATACCACCCATACCACCAGTTACATATGCGACTTTTTGAGACATTACTTTCCCCTTTTAAAAACCTTAGTTAATTAGTTTGCGATTTCTGGTGTTGCTTTTTCTTTGACATACACACCAGGTGCTGCTTCCATTTTTTTGTACTTGGCATTACCAAAGGTAGTACTTGCTGGCTTTTTCTCGCCACCAAATTGCTCCAGCCATTTTGTGTAATCTGGCCACCAGCTTCCAGAAATTTGTTTAGCACCCTCTAGCCATTCTGCTGCCGTTGGTGCAAGCTTGTTGTTTTCAAAGTAGTAACGCTTGTTTTTTGCTGGCGGATTAATTACGCCGGCAATATGGCCTGATGCACCCAAGACAAATCGGTTCTTACCTTTAAGAATATGCGTGGACTCATAAGCTGATTGCCAAGGAACAATGTGGTCCTCTTGTGAGGCATATAAATACGCCGGGCATTTAATCTTGCCGAGATCAATCTTCTCGCCACAGATTTTGACCTTGCCTGGTTTAACCAAATCATTTTGCAAATAAGTGTGACGCAAATACCAGCAATACATTGCACCAGGCAAGTTCGTGGAATCGCCATTCCAATAGAGCAGGTCAAATGGTGGCGGTGAATTTCCTTTCAGATAATTCTCTACAACGTAATTCCAAACTAAATCGTTTGGACGCAAGAAAGAAAAGGTGTTGCCCAGGTCTAACCCAGACATCATGCCGTACTTGCCGCCCTTACCGCCGATGGTGTTCTCGCGCATTTCAACCATGCCTTCATCAATAAAGACATCCAGGATGCCGGTATTGGTGAAATCCAATAAGGTAGTAAATAGGGTTAAGCTAGCAGCCGGATGCTCATCGCGAGCCGCCAATACCGCTAATGCAGATGTGGTTAAGGTGCCGCCAACGCAGAATCCCAAGATATTAATTTGCTTGGTGCCTCCGATATCTTTAACTACTTCAATCGCTTTAATGACGCCCTTGCCAACATAATCATCCCAACTCACCTCAGCCATGGAGGCATCTGGATTTTTCCAAGACACCAAAAATACGGTGTGACCTTGGCTCACCATATGTCGAACTACAGAGTTATCTGGTTGCAAATCCAGAATGTAGTATTTATTGATGCAAGGTGGCACCATTAAATAAGGACGCTCGAATACTTGATCTGTTAATGGTGTGTATTGAATTAACTCAAAGAGTTCATTACGGAACACCACGTGACCTTCCGTTGTGGCAATATTTTTTCCCACTTCAAAGGCGGACTCATCCGTTTGGGAGACCTTACCTTTTTTCATATCCCCCAATAAGTTCACAATCCCTTTTTGAATGGACTGTCCTTGGGAGCTGATGATGCTCTCCAGTACTTCTGGGTTAGTTGCAATAAAATTGGATGGTGAAAGCGCATCAATCATCTGCTCTGTTGTGAACAGAATTTTCTGCTTAGACTTTTCATCTGTTTCTACTGCTTTGGCCAAGGCCATTAAATGCTTAGAGTTAAGCAAGTAAGTTGCTGCAATGACTTTGCTCCATGAGGAGTGCCATGCCTTTCCTGCAAAACGACGATCTTTGACTTCAATCGCTTCAGGATTGGTTGCGATGTGCGCTAGTTCTGTGAAATATTCTTTTTGGATTTCAGATAAACGCTCTGGCGGAATTAGTGCCATGTGATGCGGCGCCAAAGATGGCGTTGCACCGGTATTCATGCCTGCAAACATAGTAGTCTCTTCGATTAGTTAGAGACATTCTCCGCCCTTAAGCACTATAGAGTTATACGCAATAACCCTAGCCCTAGAGAGAATCTAGTAGTTACCCTCATAGAATGGCGTATTAATTATTTTGCTATCCAGATAGCAGAAGCAAATCTACCTGTTTCGCCATCACGCCTGTAGGAGAAAAACTGATCACCATCTCTCACGGTGCAGTATTCACCACCAAATATTGATGTCACGCCACAGGCTTGAAGACGATCGCTAGCCAAACGATAAATATCAGCTAAAAATTTTCCAGATTTACTAGTAATAGGCTTAAATGCCTCCTCTGAAAAAGGTAATCCAGAAGCTCTAAACGCCTTTACAACATCCTCGCCCACTTCAAATGACTCTGGCCCTATTGCAGGACCCAGCCAGACTAGCAAATCAGATGCGGAACTTTCTTCGGATAGACGCAGCATTTCAGTAACGGTGTTTTCCAAAACTCCAGCGCAAAGCCCTCTCCATCCTGCATGTGCTGCACCAACAACAGTCCCTTTTGAATTAGTAAACAACGCCGGCAAACAATCCGCAGTCATGATCACCAGGACCTCGTTCGCGATATTGGTGACTGATGCATCAGCATCGATCACATCGCCAGATTTTGTTCTACGTGTTTCAGGGGTGCTTACCACCGTGCTATGTGTTTGCTTTAGCCACAAGGGCTTGTTAGGCAAGGTCTTGGTGAAGATTGCTCTATTAGCCAATACGTCCTCAATATGATCGCCGACATGATCGCCCAGGTTTAAAGATTCAAAGGGAGATGCACTCAGCCCACCAGTTCGAGTACTAACTTGCGCTTTTACAGAAGCTGGGGCTTGCCACCGAGGACTTATCAAAGTCATGCTTGTGATTCATTTTGTATAGAGGCTAGGACCACAGCTTCTTTGGGTAGCACTTCCTCACTCATCTCTAACTGAGGTAACAAATCTAATATGTCCTGCGGAGGAAGACGGAACCAAGTCATCAATTCATTTTTCACTGGATGCTGAAGACTTAATGCAAATGCGTGCAAGGCCTGGTGACTAAATTGAATATCTTTTGCTACCCCTGGTGTTTTTTTGCGATAGACAGGATCGCCAACCAATGGAAAGCCTAGTGACTCTAGGTGAACTCGAATTTGATGAGTGCGTCCAGTTTCTAGTCGGCACTCCAACAGGGTGACTGGTGACTCTTTTACGAGGCCCTTGGCTAAGCGACGAAACAAAGTAGCGGCAGGCTTGCCTTGGGGGCTGCCTGCAGCCATTTTGAGGCGATCCCGCTGATCACGACCAACGGAAGCCAAAACCTTCCCTTGACTTGGTGCATCACCCCAAACCCACGCTAAATAGCGTCGCCCTACTGTTCTATCTTGCAGTTGGCGCACTAAAGAGGTTTGCGCTTGGGATGTTCTTGCCACAACCATCAAGCCTGATGTGTCCTTATCTAGTCGATGGACAATACCCGCCCTGGGTAGCATCTTTAACTCAGGATAATGAAAAAGGAGTCCATTTAACAAAGTTCCGGACCAATTGCCTGCAGCTGGGTGAACCACCAAACCAGGCGGTTTATTGACCACAATGATGTCTTCATCCTCATAAACTACATCTAGAGGGATATTTTCAGGACTAAAAGCAAATTGCTCGGGCATTTCCTGCGGAAACACCTTAATACTCTCGCCTCCTCGAAGAAGATAGCGGGCTTTAGTGACCTTTCCATCGACCATAACCGCTCCGGCCTCCACCCAAGCCTTTAGACGATTGCGTGAATAATCAGGCAAGGAGCCCGCCAGCACCTTGTCCAAGCGCTCGCCAGCCATCTCCAAGGGTATTTCTAGGGAGATGAAATCCTCATCATCGATATAATCAATGGGATTCGAATCAGGAGTTTGCGGCAATGCCACGCTTAAAGAGCCTTTCAGTTATGTCCGACGTAATATCAGACGCCAGTTTAAGGCTTGCTGGGAATTCTTCCACACAAAAGAAGATTCGCAATTTAAGCAGCATGCCGATTGCCATAGTTTTGGCCTTACTTTTCGCCTTGACGCTCTTGAGTGGTTGCGCAGGCAGTGACGGCAACAAAGACGACACCGACATCTGGTCAGAGGCAAAACTTTATTCAGAAGCTACGGATAAGTTAAACGACGCTGACTTTGCTAAGTGCGGAAAATACTTTGAGAAGCTCGAGGCTCGCTTTCCATTTGGTCCGTATTCTCAACAGGCACAAATTAATGCTGCTTATTGCTATTGGAAAGCCCAAGAACAAACTCAAGCACTAGTTGCTATTGATCGCTTTATCAAATTGCATCAAGGCAGCCCAAATCTCGATTACGCTTATTACCTAAAAGGTCTCATTACCTTCAATGACGACTTGGGATGGCTGGGGAAATTTACTGGTCAGGATCTGAGCGAGCGTGATCCTAAAGCAGCTAAAGAAGCATTTGAATCGTTCAAAGTTGTTGTTGAGCGTTTCCCTAATAGCAAATATGCACCAGATGCCTTGGATCGTATGCGCTATATCGTTAACTCTCTAGCTGAAGCGGATGTCATCGTAGCGCGATATTACTACCAACGTGGCGCCTATTTAGCTGCCGCGAATCGTGCTCAATTGGTTATTCGAGATTATGACCGCGCACCTGCTGTAGAAGAGGCGCTTTACATTCTGACTAAGTCATATGAGAAACTTGGTATGACACAATTAAGTAACGACTCTGCGCGTGTGTTTAAACTGAACTTCCCAGATAGCCAGATGATGTTAACTGGTCAACGTGTTAAAAAAGAGCGTAGCTGGTGGCAGTTCTGGAATAAATAATGTATGTGCATTACTTGCATAAAAAAAATCCTCCGTACTGGAGGATTTTTTATTTGATGGCTACAGGCACCCTTGGAGCTAAGGCACAGAGTAATTCGTAACCAATCGTGTCGCTCATTTTTGCAACGTCATCCACCGGAACTTTGTCACCCCAAAGTTGCACAGCGGTACCAATGTCTGCATTAGGCGCATTACGCAAATCAATCGCCAACATGTCCATGGAAACTCTTCCCACCAAAGGACAAATAACTCCTTCTTCGCCATGGGCAACCCAGACGGGGGTGCCGTCTTTAGCGTGCCTCGGATAACCATCTGCGTAACCACAAGCCACGATACCTACACGCATTGCTTCCGTTGCCTCATAGCGACCACCATAGCCTATGCGATCGCCCTTCTGGAGATCCTGAATATCAATAATTTCGCTATGTAACTGCATTACCGCTTGTAGATTGGCATGCTCAACATCGGCATGCAATCCTGTTGGTGATGCGCCATAAAGCATGATGCCGGGACGAACCCAGTCACCCAATGCATTTCGATGCCACAAAATAGCTGCTGAATTAGCTAGCGAAGTAGAACCCTCTAACCCTTCAATGGTTTGGTTAAACAACTCTTGCTGAGCGCCAACAGTCGGAGATTGATCCACTTGGTCCGCATTGGCAAAATGAGTCATGTGGTGCATGTGATATCCAGCAGCATGCAAGCGGTGAAATGCTGTTCTGTAGGCCTCTGGCTTAAACCCCAAACGGTTCATACCAGTATTCATTTTGAGAAAGACATTAAATGGCTTATGGTTTTTGGCTTTAAAACGCTCAAGCCACTCCACTTGAGCTTCGCAATGGACAACCAAATCGCAAGCCAATTCCTCTGCAAGGCTGAGCTCATTTTCATGAAAAAAGCCTTCTAGTAGCAGTATTCGACCCTGCCAACCATGTTGACGAAGCCATGTTGCATCCTGAATATCCAATAGAGCAAAGCCATCTGTAGAAGCAAGCCCCTTTAAGGCGGCATCAAAGCAATGGCCATAGGCGCGGGCCTTAATAACCGACCAGATCTTGGACTCTGGCGCCAATTCTCGAACTCGGTTTAAATTATGCTGAAAGGCGGCAGTATGAATAGAGGCCAAAATTGGTCTATTAATCATGCCGTTAGCTGAATCGCCCATAATCACCCCTCCTTTCATGTTTTAATTGTAGTAATGACTAGATTGTACGAATGAACCGTAGCTTTTACATCATTATGGCGGCGCAATTTTTTTCGTCGCTTGCTGATAATGCTCTCCTGATAGCGGCTATTGCCCTCCTGGCCCAGCTCCACGCTCCGGCCTGGATGACCCCTTTGCTCAAATTGTTCTTTGTGCTGTCCTACGTCCTCTTGGCAGCCTTTGTAGGCGCTTTCGCTGATTCCCGCCCTAAGGGCAACGTCATGTTCATTACGAACACGATTAAGTTTATCGGCTGCGTGGCCATGCTCTTTGGAAGCCACCCTTTGCTCTCATATGCCATTGTTGGCCTGGGAGCAGCTGCATACTCGCCTGCAAAGTACGGAATTTTGACCGAACTGCTTCCACCAGAAAAATTAGTTGCAGCCAACGGCTGGATTGAGGGCCTAACAGTTGGGTCCATCATTTTAGGTACGGTATTGGGCGGCGTTCTTATTAGCACCACAGTCTCCCAAAGTCTGCTCGCCTTAGATATGCCGACTTTTGAAACCGGCATTGATACACCGGCTGAATCAGCAATCATGATCATCATGATGATTTATGTTGTTGCAGCACTCATCAACCTAAAGATTCCGGATACTGGCGCACGCTACGTTTCCCAAAAGACCAATCCAATTGAATTAGTAAAAGATTTCGCTATTTGCTTTAAAACGCTTTGGAATGATCGCCTGGGTCAAATTTCCTTGGCAGTTACTACTCTATTCTGGGGTGCCGGCGCTACCCTACAATTTATTGTGATCAAGTGGGCGCAAGTAGCCCTCCACATGAATTTGTCTCAGGGCGCTATTTTGCAAGCGATCTCTGCCGTAGGTGTAGCTGGTGGAGCTGTCTATGCTGCGTGGCGTATACCTCTGCGCAGATCTTTGGATGTTTTACCTTATGGAATTGCAATGGGTTTAGTTGTCTGCGTAATGGCAGTCTACAACTCCGATTTACTGCCTAACACAAGCATTTTTAGCTTCGGTAAATTTGATGTCACTCTCAATTTATTGCCAGCTTATTTCTTATTAATTCTGGTGGGCTGGCTAGCGGGTTACTTTGTAGTGCCAATGAATGCACTGCTGCAACATCGCGGACATGTACTCATGTCTGCAGGTCACTCCATTGCCGTTCAGAACTTTAATGAAAATATTTCAGTACTGATGATGCTATTGATCTACTCGCTACTCATTTGGCTAGATGTACCAATTCAAATAGTGATCGTTGGGTTTGGTGTAGCCGTGAGTTTAATTATGTGGCTGGTTATTAAACGTCACGCCAGAAACCAAGCGGAATATGACTCCATGCACCTCATCGGCGAACATAAGCACTAAGCTTATCCTCCGGAAGTCTTTAGATGTTTTGCAGCACCGAGCGAGCCATCAATAAATCCTGCCAAAGCATAGCCTTCTCTTTTGGCTTTGTGAGTACTTGATTTAACTCAAAAGAAGCAATCACCGGAATCTCTTCTTCGTTGCCCGTATTTAAAGCAAGAACCGTTTCGCGCAACTGCGGCAGCGGATCTCTTTCCCCGGTTATCTTTTGAGCAACTGGCCCACCAAATGCAATCGCAACTACTGGTGAATCGGGGTTTGTTAATTGGCCCAGGTTCTCTGATGGATTCTTCCAGGACCACTCATTCTTAGCTAGACCAAGCACCCTGATGAGATTTTGAAACAAAATTTTGGCATCGCCCTGTGGTTCGTTTCCAAAAAACCACCACATACCATTGCTCGCTCTTGGGGAGGTTTGCGTCTCTTGTGGAACGGCTCGAGAACTTACTGCAACAGATGTTTCAGGATGTGCTTGAATTGCATCCCGAGATGTCCACTCGGTGATGCCCATTTCCTTTAAGAAGGTTGAATTGTTGCTCATGCCTCTAGCTTAATCGATTTAGCCAATACAAGAGCGTCTTCTCGTCCACCAGTTTCTGGGCTTGCAGGGTAATAATTTTTACGAATACCAATTTGCTCGTAACCCAATTTTTGGTACAGGGCTAAAGCTGCTGTATTCGTTGGTCTTACCTCCAAGATGATTCTCGGCATCTTTTGCTGGAAAGCCACGCCCTCTATAGCTGCCATCATTCTTTGCCCTAGTCCCAGCTTGCGTAAATGAGGTGAAACGGTGATGTTGAGGAGATGTAATTCATCAACAGCAGGAAACAAGATGCAATAGGCCCAAAGCACCGCTGGATCCAAATAGGACCCCTTTACCATTTGATCTTCTTGTGGCCGAATGCAATAAGCCCAATGGCCTGCCGCCAATGAATCTGAAAAGTTGCCTTTTGTCCAAGGATGAATATGGGAAACAGATTCAATCTTCAAGACATCGTCTAAGTCAGCTTGCTGCATCGGCAAGAAGGAAAGTTCTGCAGCGCCTTCTGCTGTTTTGTGATCCGACATTACCTCTTGCCCTCTTCCCGTTCGGCAGTAGTAAATGCCACTTTATCTCGCACATACAGGGGCTCTAGTTGTCGAACTTCGCAATGTACCCCGTCTTGTAGGGACTGCTGTGCACATTTCAAAATACCCAATGCGGAAATGGAGATATCTGGATCGATTGGACCTGTGAATTGCGGTAAGCGTTGGCTATAGGCATTTAAAGCACTACCAGCAAGTAATTGCATGTCTTCTAAATTGAGATCTTCTGGCTTGGTCAGGTGAATATCGCCAATGCGACTTGGCAAGCACCCCTCTTGAATGTCGTAAGAAGCCCAATAGACCTCTTCCATCCGAGCATCAATTGCAATCATCAATCGCTGAGGTTGGGAGGATTTGAATACTTCTGAATCTAAAAGTTGGGCAGCGATGGCATCAAGGCTACATACCGGCACAACCGGAATGTTTTGCGAAACAGCCAAGCCCTGTACTGCGGCCACACCTAAACGTACACCAGTAAACGCACCAGGACCGTTACCTACAGCAATCGCATCAAGGTCTTCCAGGGAAGCTTTTGCATCGCTTAAGAGCGACTCAATCCATGGCAATAGCAATTGGCTAGCGCCAGCTGTGACAGCTTCATGCCTGAATTGCACTGCCTGACCTTCTAACGATAAAGCCACCGAACACCATGCTGAAGAGGTGTCGATGGCTAATATATTTGCCAATTTAAATCCCGTTAATTTGCTTACCAGTCCAAATTATGTACTTAATCCTGCAATAACTTCTGGAGGAGCCTGAACTAGCTCAATAAGCACACCTTCACCACCAATTGGAAACTCGTCATTTCCTTTTGGGTGCACAAAGGTAATGTCATAGCCCGCTGCACCCTTGCGAATGCCACCAGGCGCAAAACGTAGGCCATTCGCGGTAAGCCACTCAACCGCTTTAGGCAGGTCATCCACCCACAAACCAATGTGATTTAGGGGTGTTTGATGAACTGCTGGCTTCTTTTCAATATCGAATGGCTGCATGAGGTCAACTTCAATCTCATGCGCACCCTTACCGATTGCACAGATATCTTCATCCACGTTTTCGCGTTCAGAAACAAAAGTGCTCTTGTATTCGAAGCCCAGCATATCAACCCATAATTTCTTGAGTCGATCTTTATTTTCACCGCCAATAGCGATTTGCTGAATGCCTAGAATTTTGAATGGCTTAGCGCTCATAGTCATCAACCTTATTATTCGAAGCGAATGATCAACTGATCAACCGCTAAGCTATCACCCTCTTTAGCGCAAATTTCGGCAACCACACCATCTTGAATAGCCGATAGCGTGTTTTCCATTTTCATCGCTTCGATGGAGGCTAATTTTTGACCAGCAGTAACGGCCTCACCCACTTTGACGGCAATCTTCGTTAATAGCCCTGGCATTGGAGACATCACCAACTTGGAAGTATCTGGCGGTAACTTGACTGGCATGCGACGCTGGAGCTCAGCACCTAATGGACTTAGCACCATACACTCGTAATGAACGCCATCGAGAACCAACACATAACGCACGCCACGACGTTCAACTTGCGCAGTGATTTTGTGAGTACCGTTAATGGTTGCGTGCAGACAAATTTGACCTGGACGCCATTCACTTACGATGTCATAACGGCTTACACCATCGGCATCTTCGATGTAGACGGAATAAACACCGTCCTTGAGCTCAACCCGAATAGGTACCTCATACGGGTCATTCATAGATCCCGCCTTTTTGCCGGTAACAACCACAAATTTCTTACCAATAATCATTTCATGACCGGCTAACTGACCATCGATCATTTGAATGTGCTGAAGATAGCGATAGCGCATAAATGCTGCCAATGCAGCTAAGCGCTTAGGATCTGCAGGCTGTACTGAATCTTTCTTAAAGCCCTCAGGATACTCTTCTGCAATAAAGCCGGTTGTGAAGTCACCATTTACAAAGCGTGGATGCTGCAATAAAGCAGCCTGAAAAGGAATATTTGAATGTATTCCGCGAATAACGAAATCATTCAGTGCAGCACGCATTTTTTCAATAGCCTCTGTACGATCCTTGCCATGAACGATCAACTTAGCGATCATGGAATCGTAGTACATCGGAATCTCACCGCCTTCATAAACACCCGTATCAACACGAACGCCATTAACTGACTCTGGTGGACGGTATTTCACGAGGCGGCCTGTTGATGGCAAGAAGTTACGGAATGGGTCGTCGGCATTAATACGGCACTCCATGGACCAACCGTCAAGCTTCACATCTTCCTGTTTAAAGGCCAGCTTCTCACCAGCAGCAACACGAATCATTTGCTCAACTAAATCAAGACCAGTGATGCTTTCAGTAACAGGATGCTCAACTTGCAAGCGGGTATTCATTTCGAGGAAGTAGAAAGACTTATCCTTACCAACTACGAACTCCACGGTACCTGCGGACTGGTAATTAACGGCTTTAGCTAACGCAACCGCCTGCTCACCCATCGCTTTACGAGTAGCTGGATCGATAAAAGGAGATGGCGCTTCTTCAATCACCTTTTGATGACGACGTTGGATTGAGCAATCGCGCTCATTGAGGTAAACCACGTTGCCATGAGAGTCGCCCAAAACCTGAATCTCAATATGGCGTGGGCCTTCTACAAATTTCTCAATGAAGATACGGTCATCACCGAAGCTATTCATCGCCTCTGTTTTACAGGCAGCAAAACCTTCGGCGGCCTCTTTGTCATTAAAAGCAACGCGTAGACCTTTGCCGCCACCACCTGCAGAAGCTTTGATCATGACCGGATACCCTATGCCTTGGGCAATCTTCACCGCCTCTTCAGTAGTATCAATTGCTTCGTTGTAACCAGGAATGGTATTGACCTTGGCATCTAGAGCAAGTTTCTTAGAGGCAATTTTATCGCCCATTGCTGCGATAGATTGATGTTTAGGGCCGATAAATACAATGCCCTCTTCCTCACAACGCTTAGCAAACTGCTCGTTCTCTGATAGGAAGCCGTAGCCAGGATGCACTGCTTCAGCGCCAGTATCTTTACAAGCCTGGATAATGCGATCCATCACCAAATAGGATTCACGTGAGGGAGCTGGTCCGATGCATACTGCCTCATCAGCCAACTGAACATGACGTGCCTCTTTATCTGCTTCCGAATAGACAGCAACAGTCTTAATGCCCATCTTTTTGGCGGTGGCCATGACACGGCAAGCAATCTCGCCGCGGTTAGCAATCAATATTTTCTTAAACATTTTCGTAGTCATAATTTGTCAGCGCCTTTACAGAGGAATATTGCCGTGTTTACGCGCAGGATTCTTCAAGTCTTTGTCTTTAAGCATTGCTAGTGAACGAGCAATACGTTTGCGGGTTTCGTGAGGAAGGATGACGTCATCAATGTAGCCACGACGTCCAGCCACAAATGGGTTTGCAAACTTAGATTTGTACTCAGCTTCACGAGCTGTAATTTTTTCTGGATCGGATTTCTCTTCACGGAAAATAATTTCAACAGCGCCTTTAGGGCCCATCACAGCAATCTCAGCTGAAGGCCAAGCGAAGTTCACGTCACCACGTAAATGCTTGGAAGCCATCACGTCATAAGCGCCACCGTAGGCCTTACGTGTAATTAATGTTACTTTAGGCACCGTGCAATCTGCGTACGCATAGAGTAATTTCGCGCCATGCTTAATGATACCGCCGTATTCTTGGGCGGTTCCTGGCATAAAGCCTGGAACGTCAACCAATGTAACCACTGGAATATTAAAAGCATCGCAGAAACGTACAAAACGCGCTGCTTTAATGGAAGCTTTGATATCTAAACAGCCAGCCAATACCAAAGGCTGGTTTGCGACAATACCAATTGAGCGACCTTCAATGCGGGCAAAGCCAATCACGATATTTTTTGCGTAGTCAGGCTGCAATTCAAAGAACTCGCCATCGTCAACGATCTTCTCAATCAACTCTTTCATATCGTAAGGTTGATTTGGGTTCGATGGCACCAATGTATCTAAAGAGAAATCTGGCTCTTCGGTGCGATTAGCACCCTTAATCAAAGGCGGCTTCTCACGGTTAGAGAGCGGCAAGTAATTGAAGAAGCGACGCAACATCATGATTGCATCGACATCATTGTCAAATGCTAGATCGCATACGCCTGAAACTGTTGAGTGAGTTACAGCACCACCCAATTCTTCGGCAGTGACATCTTCATGAGTAACAGTCTTAACCACTTCAGGACCAGTCACGAACATGTATGAGCTATCTTTAACCATGAAAATGAAGTCGGTCAGGGCTGGAGAGTAAACCGCGCCACCCGCTGATGGACCCATGATCAAGGAAATCTGTGGAATCACGCCAGACGCAGTAACGTTGCGCTGGAAAATTTCAGCATAGCCGCCAAGAGATGCAACACCCTCTTGAATACGTGCACCACCAGAGTCATTCAAACCTATAACAGGCGCTCCGACTTTAAGGGCTTGATCCATGATCTTGCAGATTTTTTCAGCGTGAGCTTCAGACAGGGAACCACCAAGCACAGTGAAGTCTTGTGAGAACACAAATACCAAACGTCCGTTAATCATTCCATAGCCGGTAACAACGCCATCGCCAGGAACGGTTTGATCACCCATGCCAAAATCATGGCAACGGTGCTCAACAAACATATCCCACTCTTCGAATGTGCCGGCATCTAGCAAGAGTTCAATACGCTCACGCGCAGTTAACTTGCCTTTTGCATGTTGAGCCTGAATACGCTTTTGCCCGCCACCCAATCGGGCAAGCTCACGCTTGGCTTCCAGTTGTTGAATGATTTCCTTCATTTCCTGCTCCTTAGAAAAATTCATGCCCCATGGACTCCAGTAGCCGTCTTGCGGCTACAGAAGCTGCCATAGTTCCTTGATTTACTTGTGCAACCAAACTTGGTAGAAGTTTTTGCACTGCTTCATTGCTACGAAATGCGTTTTTGAGTCCAGCATCGATGCGATCCCACATCCATGCACCTGCCTGTTGTTTACGACGCGATTCAAATTTACCGTTCGCCTTTTGCAGTTTTTCAAAATGGGAAACTTTGTCCCAAAGCTCTGGCACGCCTTTGCCCTCGAGGGCGCTCAAAGTCATCACTTGCGGATGCCAAAATTCTTTATCGTGTGATGCGTGATCAGGGTTGCCCTGGAATCCCAACAGACGCAATGAACTCGTGATAAATAGTTGAGCACGCATTGCAGCATCTGGATCGATATCCACTTTATTAATCACAATCAGGTCGGCGATTTCCATCACGCCTTTTTTAATTGCCTGAAGATCATCGCCAGCATTAGGTAATTGCAATAACAAGAACATATCGGTCATGCCGGCAACCGCGATTTCACTCTGCCCTACGCCAACCGTCTCAACAATGATGACGTCAAAGCCTGCGGCTTCAGCAACTAACATGGCTTCACGTGTCTTCTCGGCTACACCACCCAAAGTACAAGATGATGGACTTGGACGAATAAAAGCATTCTCCAGAACGGATAAGCGCTCCATACGAGTCTTATCGCCCAATATTGAACCCCCAGAAATACTGGAAGAAGGATCGATTGCTAAGACGGCAACTCGATGACCCTTTTCGATCAGGTAAAGACCCAAAGATTCAATTAAGGTCGACTTGCCTACTCCTGGAACGCCTGAGATACCGAGGCGGAATGATTTGCCTGTTTTAGGCAACAAAGAATTAAGTACGTCATCAGCACGATGACGGTGATCTAGGCGTGTTGACTCAAGCAAAGTAATGATCTTCGCCAGCGCGCGACGCTGTTTAAGCGATGGCGCACCAGTGAGATCATTCACCAGAGCCTGATCAGCAGCTTCGAGCATGCCTATGATCCGTATTAAGCTGGTTTAACAGACTTGCGAATTTGCTCAAGCACATCCTTGGCTGATGCCGGAATGGGTGTACCTGGTCCGTAGATTCCTTTAACGCCTGCCTCATAGAGGAATTCGTAATCTTGTCTTGGAATCACGCCGCCAACGAACACGATGATGTCGTCTGAGCCTTGTTTTTTCAATTCAGCAATGATGGCCGGAACCAATGTCTTATGCCCAGCTGCCAAAGTAGAAACTCCTAAGGCATGTACGTCATTCTCAATCGCTTGGCGAGCACATTCTTCAGGCGTTTGGAATAAAGGTCCGATATCCACGTCAAAGCCTAAGTCAGCATAGGCAGTGGCAACAACTTTCGCACCGCGATCATGTCCATCCTGGCCTAATTTGGCGATCATCACACGTGGACGACGACCAAAGTCTTTTGCAAAATCAGCTATTTCTGTTTGGAGTTTTGCCCAGCCTTCGGCTGAGTCATAGGCAGCTGCATACACACCGGTCACCTTTTGAGTATCGGCGCGATGGCGCCCGTAAACTTTTTCTAAAGCATCAGAAACTTCACCAACAGTTGCACGTAAACGAATCGCGTTTACGGCTAGCTCCAAGAGATTTCCTGAGTTATCTTCTGCAGCCTTGGTTAAAACCTCTAATGCAGCCTGTACTTTTTGTGAATCACGTTTTGCTTTGATATCTTTGAGGCGAGCTACCTGACCTTCGCGAACCTTATCGTTGTCGATCATCAATACGTCAACAAGATCTTCTTTGCCAAGCTTGTATTTATTAACACCAACAATTACATCAGAGCCAGAGTCAATCTTGGCTTGTTTTTCAGCGGCAGCTGCTTCAATTTTCAGCTTAGCCCAACCACTTTCAACTGCCTTGGTCATGCCACCCATGGCTTCTACTTCTTGAATGATTTCCCAAGCTTTATCAGCCATCTCTTGTGTGAGGTTTTCCATCATATAAGAGCCCGCCCATGGATCGATCACGCTCGGAATATGGGTTTCTTCTTGCAGGATCAGCTGAGTATTACGAGCAATGCGACTGGAGAACTCAGAAGGAAGCGCAATCGCCTCATCCAGTGAATTGGTATGCAATGACTGTGTGCCGCCAAATACGGCAGCCATCGCCTCAACTGTAGTTCTCACAACGTTGTTGTATGGATCTTGCTCAGTTAAAGACCAGCCAGAAGTTTGGCAATGCGTACGGAGCATTAAAGACTTTGGATTCTTTGGCTCGAAGGATTTCATAATGCGCCACCACAGCAAGCGTGCAGCGCGCAACTTGGCAACTTCTAAGTAGAAGTTCATGCCAATCGCAAAGAAGAATGAAAGGCGTCCAGCAAAGCCGTCCACATCCAATCCTTTAGCTAGCGCTGTCTTTACATACTCTTTACCGTCGGCTAATGTGAAAGCCAATTCCAAAACTTGGTTAGCACCCGCCTCTTGCATGTGATAACCCGAAATCGAAATCGAGTTGAACTTAGGCATATGCTTAGCGGTGTACTCAATGATGTCGCCGATGATGCGCATTGATGGCTCTGGTGGGTAAATATAGGTATTACGCACCATGAACTCTTTCAGAATATCGTTCTGAATGGTTCCTGATAATTGCTCTTGCTTAACGCCTTGTTCTTCACCGGCAACGATGTAGCCAGCCAACACAGGCAATACGGCACCGTTCATCGTCATCGAAACAGACACTTTGTCCAATGGAATGCCATCAAACAAGATCTTCATATCTTCTACAGAATCAATCGCAACGCCGGCCTTACCAACGTCACCAGTAACCCGAGGATGATCTGAGTCGTAACCACGATGCGTGGCTAAGTCAAACGCAACAGATACACCTTGACCACCAGCATCTAACGCTTTGCGATAAAAAGCATTGGATTCTTCGGCTGTTGAAAAGCCAGCATATTGGCGGATGGTCCATGGGCGAACTGAATACATCGTCGCTTGTGGTCCACGCACGAATGGTTCAAATCCAGGCAATGTATCGGTGTAATTGAGGCCTTCAATATCCGATGATGTGTATAGAGCTTTTAGGTGAATTCCATCTGGTGTTTTCCAACCCAAGGAATCAACATCGCCATTAGGGGCTGATTTCTGAGCTGACTTTTTCCAAGCATCAAGGTTGGTATCTGGAAAAGATGGCCATGAATTATTTTCTTTAGAACTCACAAAAACTCCCGGTTAATTTTTGTTGCATTGCATCGAAATGTCCTTACATTTTGCTTGACAATTTTAGAATTGTCTACATAATGTATTCATAATTATGAATACAAAACTGAATAATAGACCCCTATACGAAGATGTTGCCGATAGGCTTCGGGAGCAAATATTTAGCAAGCAGCTAGCTCCTGGAAGCTGGCTGGATGAGCAATCTTTGGCTGATCAATTTGGCATTAGCCGCACACCGATGCGTGAAGCGATCAAAGTTCTGGCGTCTGAAGGTCTGGTAACGATCAAAATGCGCCGGGGAGCCTACGTTACCGAGGTTATTCGCAAAGACTTAGAGCAGATTTTTACGATTCTCTCACTTCTGGAGGGTCAAGCAGCCAAAGAAACGGCCACAAAGGCAACCGAAGCAGAATTAAACCTATTGGATCACCTGCACCACCGACTTGAAAAAGCGGCCGCAGATCGAGATATTGAGCAATTCTTTGAGGTAAATGGCAAATTTCATGAATTAATCCAAGAAATTGCCGGAAATCGATGGATGAATGGCGTTATCGCGGATCTACGCAAAGTGCTAAAACTTCACCGCAGAGACTCCCTAACCAGCACAGGTAGACTGCAAAACTCATTGGTGGAGCATCGAGAGATTCTCAGAGCCATCCTGAAACGGGATGAGAGCGCTGCTGAGTTAGCTATGCGCAAACACCTAGAGCGAGGATTGGAAGCCCTCCGCTAAGAATTTAAATACTATAAAAAACAAAGGCTTAGATGATTAATCTAAGCCTTTTTGTATGGAGCCTTGCTTACTAGGATTTACTTTTTAACTACAAAGTTACCTGGTAAGGAAGAAATATAAGCAGCCATATCTTGCAAATCAGCATCGCTAAAGTTTTGAACTTGCGAGCCCATTACAGCGTTATTGCGACCAAACTGAGCATTGCTATTGCCTACCTTGTAAGCCTTTAAGGCGTAGTAAAGGTAATCAGCATACTGGCCAGCTAATTTTGGATAGGCAGGCAGGATTGGTGCATTTAGACCGGCACCATGACAAGAAGCGCAATTAGCCTTCTCAACCAAAGCCTGACCTTTTTCTTTATTGGCAGCGTTTGCTACGTTTACCAAACCTATGCTGGATAGCAAAACTGCAGTAATTAGGGCGAATTTCATAAAAGTATCTCTATGTATCTTTATTAATGAATCACTTCAATGGGTTGTTAGGTGAGCTGGCAGTTTGCGCAGCATAGTATTCACCGATATCAGCCATATCTTGGTCAGACAAGCTGGCAGCAATAGAGCGCATTGTTGGATGCTTTCTTTCGCCTTTTTTGTAAGCAGCTAGTGCGCTAGCGATGTAAGCGGCATTTTGACCGCCAATCATAGGCACCTTGTATACCAATGGGTAGTCTGCGCGATAGTCAGGAATTGAGTGGCAACCAACGCAAAGCCAAACCTTGCCGTTACCTGCTGCAGCATTACCTTTAACTTCATCAGCCTGAGCAACAGAGCCAGCAAAAACCAAAGCTGCGGTTACGGCCAATTGAGGAAGAATGGAGAGTTTTTTCATAGAAATCATTATTAATGAGTTTGATTTAGATCAATTTGGGAAGAGTATAGCGGACAGACGCCCTTCCCGCCATTCTGGAGGGCAAAATCAGTAGAAACACTGAAAAATTTGGCTCATTTACCTATACTGGAACGCTTGACCCAGCACTAATTAGGTCAGCATATGAGCAAATCTAACCCCTCTACTCAAAACCGCTTCTCAGGCAGCCAAAGCTATGTTGCCACCGAAGATCTCAAATTAGCCGTAAATGCGGCAATCGCACTACAACGCCCTCTTTTGATTAAAGGCGAGCCAGGCACTGGCAAAACGATGTTGGCCGAAGAAGTTGCCGCCGCACTCAATATGCCCCTTTTGCAGTGGCACATTAAATCCACCACCAAGGCCCAACAAGGGCTTTATGAATACGATGCAGTAAGCCGCTTGCGCGACTCGCAGTTGGGCGATGAGAAGGTAAAAGACATTCGTAACTACATTGTTAAGGGCGTACTTTGGCAAGCTTTTGAGGCAGATGAACCTACGGTATTGCTCATTGATGAGATCGATAAGGCAGATATTGAGTTCCCCAATGACTTGCTGCGTGAAATTGATCGCATGGAATTTTATGTGTATGAAACTCGCGAACTCATTAAGGCGAAACATCGCCCGTTAGTCATCATCACCTCCAATAATGAGAAAGAGCTCCCCGATGCATTCTTGCGCCGCTGCTTTTTTCATTACATTACCTTTCCCGATGCAACGACTATGCAAAGCATCGTGGATGTTCACCACCCTAATATCAAACAAGATCTCCTGGACGCAGCTCTCAAGGCCTTTTATCAAATACGCTCATTACCAGGGTTAAAGAAAAAACCATCTACCTCTGAATTGATTGATTGGCTCAAGTTGCTATTGGCTGAAGATATCCCGCCAGAGGCTTTGTATAGCAACGATGAAAAAATTGTTGTGCCTCCATTGCATGGAGCCCTACTTAAGAATGAACAAGATATCCACTTGTTTGAGCGCCTGGTCATGATGAATCGCAATCATCGTTAATGTATTGATCAATATCACCCTGTATTTATGTTGATTCAATTCTTCCTTAACCTGAAAGAGGCTAAAGTGCCCGTTTCAGTACGAGAGTTTTTAACTCTCCTGGAGGCTTTGAAATCAGGTGTTATCAACCCATCCATTGATGAGTTTTATCAGCTGGCTCGCATGACCCTGGTTAAAGACGAACAACACTTTGATCGCTTTGATCAAGTGTTTGGTAGCTACTTCAACGGCATTGAGCAAATCATTGCGCTCTCCCCAGACATTCCTTTGGACTGGCTAGAGAAAAAGCTTCAGCGCGTACTGACTGAAGAAGAAAAAGCAGCACTCAAAAAATTGGGCGGGCCTGATGCACTGAAAAAGCGTCTTGAGGAGCTCCTTAAAGAACAAAAAGAGTGGCATGGTGGCGGGAATAAATGGATTGGCGCTGGCGGATCCTCCCCGTTTGGTCATAGCGGCTACCATCCTGAAGGCATTCGCATTGGCGGTGAGAGCGCCGGTAATAGAACTGCTATCAAGGTTTGGGAAGCGCGAGAGTTTAAAGACTATGACAGTGATTTAGCTTTGGGCACTCGCAACATTAAGGTTGCTTTGCGTCGTTTGAGACGGTTTGCCAGAGAAGGATCGACCTTAGAGCTTGACCTAGATAAAACGATTCATTCAACTGCAGCTAACGCAGGAATGCTGGACATCAAAATGCGTCCTGAGCGCCACAATCAGGTTAAAGTGCTGCTACTCATGGATGTTGGTGGTTCGATGGATGATCATATTCAGCGTATTGCTGAATTGTTCTCTGCCGCTAAAGCAGAATTTAAACATCTTGAGCACTACTATTTTCATAACTGTGTTTATGAAAACCTTTGGCAAAGTAATCGTCGCAGACGCGATCAAGCAACGCCAACCCAAGACATCATCAATAAATATGGCCCAGATTACAAATTGATATTCGTTGGTGATGCAACGATGTCTCCTTATGAAATTTTGAGTCCGAATGGTTCAGTTGAATACAACAATAAGGAAGCTGGCGCTGTTTGGATCAATCGATTAATTGATCACTTCCCGCATTTTGCTTGGCTCAATCCAGAACCTGAATCTATTTGGCAATATCGTCAGTCAATTGACATCATGCAAAACCTCATGAAAGATCGCATGTATCCAGTGACTTTAAATGGTCTTGAGAGTGCCATGCGTCAACTTTCCAAGTAAGATTCTGATATTCCCTTTTTGAACTTATTTCTTTTTTTAAATTAATCCTATTCATCATGACTACAAACATTAGCGATCGCCTCAAAACCCTTGGAATTGATTTGCCACCACCAGGGCCTCCTGCTGCGGCTTATGTCATGGCAGCCACTTCCGGCAATACTGTTTTTCTCTCCGGTCATATTGCTAAACGCGATGGCAAGCCTTGGGTGGGAAAGCTTGGAAAAGACATGGATACCGATACTGGCAAAGCGGCAGCACGCTCTATTGCAATCGATCTGATCTCCACCCTGCAGAATCACTTAGGTTCTTTGGATAAAGTAAAGCGCATTGTGAAGGTAATGGGTTTGGTGAACTCTACCGATACCTATACAGAGCAGCACCTAGTTGTTAATGGCTGTTCAGAATTACTTTTTGAAGTTTTTGGTGATGCTGGCAAACATGCTCGTAGCGCATTTGGTGTTGCGCAAATTCCGCTGGGTGCTTGCGTTGAAATTGAATTGATCGCTGAGATTTAATTCAATTGCATTAATTTAAATAGGATCAAGCCCTAGTTTTTGAATGTCGGCCTGGGTATCGACATCCAATAAATAAGCCCGATTATTCGTCTCAAATAGCTTCACTAACTCTGGATGCTGATCCATAAAGGGCCTGCAGACCAATCCGTGTGTCGCCAGAATTTCTTCAATCACCTTTTTTGAAAATAATACAGGGTTACCACGGTTTCCGTTCACCATTGGCAAGATGATTTCCCGACTGAATCCTGCTTGATTGAATTGCTCTAACAGAGCTTCAATCTCCGAGAGGCCAATATAAGGTTGATCGCATAAAGCAACCAACAAAACGTCATAGTCAGATTTGAGCGACTCTAAGCCAAGGCGGACCGAAGAGGATTGACCTTCTTCTGGGTTTAGGTTTTTTACTATGGCAATGGAGTTATCAGTCTTTTGCCTTATTGAGTTGATTTCCACCTCAATTGCATCTGCATAAAAGCCAGTAACAACTAACGTTTCTACTGGGTTGAATTTTTGAATAGATTGTAGAAAGCGGCTTAATAAGCTTTCACCCTGCTTCTTTAGCAATGCCTTGGGAAGTCCACCTAAACGACTCCCCTCGCCTGCCGCCAAGAGGAGTATGGCTAGGCGTAATTTTGGGTTTTTGAAGGATTCACCAGAAATAGTCATTAGAGTGATAATAATTAGTTATTCATCAAAGTATTAGCAAAAGAAGAAATAGCATGAACAGTACCGACCTCAGCGTTCTTAAATCTGCCGTGGAATGGCTCCAATCAGGCCAATCTGTGGCGATTGCAACCGTGGTTCAAACCTGGGGCTCCGCTCCACGTCCGGTTGGCTCTTGGTTAGCAATACGTGCCGATGGTCAGGTAGCTGGCTCAGTTTCAGGCGGTTGCGTAGAAGACGATCTGATTCGTCGTGTGCAGACTGAAATTTTGACTCGCAATACCCCTGAAATGGTGGTGTATGGCGTGACCCAACAAGAAGCGGCTCGTTTTGGATTGCCATGTGGAGGCACCCTGCGTTTGCTGGTGGAGCCAAAACCGGAGCTAGCTGTTTTAGAAAAGCTACTTGAGAATATTTCTACGCATCAAATTACTCGCCGCTCAGTAAGCTTAAGCACTGGAAAATCGACGCTCACCATGGGTGATCGAAGTGATGAATTTGTTTGCACCGAACAAGAAATGCAAACGACTTACGGTCCACGCTGGCGTATGGTCATCATTGGCGCCGGCCAACTCTCCCTATACACCGCTGATTTTGCTTTAGCTTCTGACTTTGAAGTTATCGTGATCGATCCTCGCGAAGAATATGCCGAAGGCCTCAATCGCACGGACATTACATTTTCTAAGGGCATGCCAGACGATGTATTGCTGGAAATTGGTGTCGACTCTCACACTGCAGTTGTTGCCCTTACACATGATCCTAAATTGGATGACATGGCTTTGATGGAGGCTCTCAAGTCACCAGCTTTTTATGTAGGCGCACTAGGCAGTCGTAAGAACACCCAAAAACGCAAAGAGCGTTTATTGGAATTCGATGTAAGCCAAGAGCAAGTAGAAAAACTACATGGCCCTGTAGGGCTTTATATTGGGGCCCTCACTCCACCAGAGATCGCAGTCTCGATCCTGGCAGAAGTGATTGCCGTCAAATACGGCATTAGCGTTCCGAAGAAAGTCTAAACGCCGTACTTAGTTCGCTGTGAGCTTGCCGTCTTTTAAGCGCGGTTCTACAAAGTGACCTTTGCGTGCACGGTTACCCGCAAACGACTTCAAGGTTTTTGCATCCAAACTGAGTTCGGTTGGCTTGCCAGCACGTCCCGCGCCTGAATAAGTCGCTCCATCAGGACCAACAGCAATTGCTGAAGCCAAATACTCTTTATCGTCCAAGCCCATCAAGATCACGCCTTTGCCACCAGTGGGCAAGCGTTTGAGTTCGTCTAGAGGGAAGACTAA
This sequence comes from Polynucleobacter sp. AP-Capit-er-40B-B4, assembly GCF_018882245.1. Classification (GTDB taxonomy): domain Bacteria; phylum Pseudomonadota; class Gammaproteobacteria; order Burkholderiales; family Burkholderiaceae; genus Polynucleobacter. The sequence goes on from NZ_JACVOV010000003.1 coordinate 227,045, forward strand.
TAACTTGGAAGCCTCAGACAAGCAGGCAACTTGTTTCATGCCGACTTTGACTTTTGCTGCCCCTAAAGGTGCATCACCCGGAACCTTGGCATCCATGCTTAAGAACGATTTGCCCGCCTTATTACGGGTACTCATATCCGATACATTAGCCAAGAATCCAAAGCCTGCTTTAGTAGATAGCAATACCAAATCGTCAGGCTGGCCAGCATAGTAAGCAACCATCTGTGATCCGGCAGCTAAATTAACAAAACTGGTTAATGGTGAACCATCACCGCGGGCACCAGGCAATTCACTAACAGGAACGGTATAGACACGACCATCACTGCCAAAGCCTTGAATAACGTCTACCGTTCTCACTTCGAAGGTGGCATATAAAGCATCGCCAGCCTTAAAGCTAAATTGCGTTGGATCATGCTCGTGGCCTTGTCGCACTCGGACCCAACCCTTTTGAGAAACAATCACTGTTACCGGCTCATCAATCACCTTGGTCTCAGCAACAGCACGCTTATCTTCCTGAATCAGGGTGCGACGATCATCGCCAAAATCCTTCATATCGGATTCGATTTCTTTGATGATGCGCTTACGCAAGACGGTATCGCTCTGCAATAAGCCTTCTAGATCATCGCGCTCAGCTTTGAGTTCTTTAAGTTCTTGCTCAATCTTGATGCCTTCTAAGCGAGCCAACTGACGCAAACGAATATCCAGAATGTCTTCAGCCTGACGGTCTGACAACTTAAATTCTTTAATCAAATCTGCTTTGGGTTCATCGCTATTGCGAATGATCTTGATCACCTTATCAATATTGAGAAGAACGATTAAACGCCCTTCCAAAATATGCATGCGGTCTTTGACTTTACCTAAGCGGTGCTGGGTTCTACGAGTAACCGTAGCAACCCTGAAAGCAATCCACTCAGAGATAATTTCTTTTAAGCCCTTTTGACGCGGACGACCATCATTGCCAATCATCACCAAGTTCATTGGCGCATTGGACTCTAATGAGGTATGCGCAAGCAATAGGTTTACAAACTCATTGACATCAATATTCTTGCTCTTAGGCTCAAATACCAAGCGTACCGCCGCATCCTTGCTGGACTCGTCACGCACACCATCGAGCACATTCAGAATGGTTGATTTGAGATTATTTTGCTCAGGCGTTAAGGTCTTTTTGCCAACCCTGACCTTTGGATTGGTGATCTCTTCAATCTCTTGCAATACACGCTGAGAGGAAGTGGCTGGCGGTAATTCATTTACAACAATCTGCCACTGGCCGCGAGCCAACTCTTCGATAGACCAACGTGCGCGCACCTTAATACTGCCGCGCCCCGCCTCATAAATTTGGGCAATTTCTGCAGTAGATGAAATGATTTGACCGCCGCCTGGATAGTCAGGACCAGGCATGATCTCCAATAACTCTGAAGTACTCATCTTCGGCGACTTCATTAGAGCAACTGCTGCAGAAGCTACTTCACGCAAGTTATGCGATGGAATCTCGGTAGCCATACCAACAGCAATACCTGAAGCGCCATTAAGCAATACAAACGGTAAGCGCGCTGGTAACAATTTCGGCTCTTGGAATGAACCGTCGTAGTTTGGAGTGAAATCAACCGTACCTTCATCAATCTCACTTAACAGCAGGCTTGCTATCTTAGTAAGGCGTGCTTCGGTGTAACGCATTGCCGCTGCGCCATCGCCATCACGTGAGCCGAAGTTGCCTTGTCCGTCAATTAATGGGTAACGTAAAGAAAAGCTTTGAGCCAAACGAACTAAAGCGTCATAAGCGGACTGATCACCATGGGGATGAAACTTGCCCAACACGTCACCAACCACACGAGCACTCTTTACCGGCTTCGCGTCTGCACGCAAGCCCATCTCACTCATCGAGAATAAAATTCGGCGCTGTACTGGCTTCTGTCCGTCAGCCACATCAGGAAGCGCACGACCTTTAACGACGCTAATGGCGTAATCTAAATAGGCACGCTCTGCGTAAACCGCCAGAGTTAAGCTGTCTTTACCGTCTTCATTTAGATCAATAGTTTTAGGATCATGATTACCAGAACCGCCGCTAGAAGCAGTAACTGCTGGCGCCTCATCTACTTCAACAACATCCATCTCAATAGGATTGGAGAATAAATCTGCCTGATCAGCAGGATTATTTTTTCCGGGGGTCTTCTTGGTTGTCATTAGATATCCGCCTCCACTTCATTGCCGCGCTCTTCAAGCCAATCGCGACGCGCGCCAGACTCTGATTTACCCATCAGCATATCCATTGTTTTAAATGTTTCGTCTTCGGTCCAAGTACCTAGTGTTACAGGGAGTAAACGGCGAGTATCTGGATTCAGAGTTGTATCCCAAAGCTGCTCTGCACTCATCTCACCCAAGCCTTTAAAGCGAGAAATCTGCCATGCAGTTTCTTTAACGCCATCCTTGCGCAGCTTATCTTCAATCGCTTGCAACTCATTAGCATCTAATGCGTAGATCTTTTGCGCTGGCTTCTTGCCGCGTGCTGGAGCATCCACTCTAAATAGTGGTGGCCTAGAAATATGCACATGACCCAACTCAATCAATTTAGGGAAATGCTTGTAGAACAAGGTTAGTAACAACACTTGAATATGCGCGCCATCGACGTCCGCATCAGAGAGGATGCATACCTTGCCATAACGCAAGTTTGATAAATCCGGATTGTCATTCGCACCATGGGGATCAACACCAATTGCCACTGCAATATCGTGCACCTCATTATTAGCAAATAAGCGGTCGCGCTCTGCTTCCCAGGTGTTTAAAACCTTACCGCGTAATGGCAGGATGGCTTGATATTCCTTATTGCGACCCATTTTGGCGGAACCACCAGCAGAGTCACCCTCCACCAGGAAGATTTCATTCATGCCGATATCTTGGCTCTCACAATCCGTGAGCTTGCCAGGGAGAACCGCAACGCCAGAAGATTTTTTCTTCTCAACCTTTTGTCCTGCGCGAGTTCTAGCCTGGGCTTGCTTAATAACCAAATCAGCCAACTTACGACCGTAATCAACGTGCTGGTTAAGCCACAGCTCTAAAGCAGACTTCACATATCCAGAAACTAAACGCACTGCATCACGAGAATTTAGGCGCTCTTTAATCTGACCTTGAAATTGCGGATCCAATACTTTGGCAGACAAAATGAAGGATGCGCGTGCAAATACGTCTTCAGGCATGAGCTTCACACCTTTAGGTTGCAATGCATGCATTTCAATAAAGCCTTTAACAGCATTAAATAAGCCTTCACGCAAACCACTCTCATGCGTACCGCCTGCAGGAGTTGGAATCAAGTTCACATAACTCTCGCGTACTGGTGCGCCATCCTCAGTCCAGCAAACTACCCAAGCTGCGCCCTCACCTTCAGCGAAGGAATCATCATCACCAGTGCCTGTTGCGTATTGCTCGCCTTCAAACGGCGGAATAACTTCTCCGCCATGACCAGCTTGTGCAATGGCCTCATTTAAATAGCCGCGCAAGCCTTGTGCATATTGCCAAGTCTGGGTATCGCCGGTTTTTTCTTGAATCAGGGTGACCTTCACGCCCGGCAGCAAAACCGCCTTGGAGCGCAACAAGCGGATGAGCTCAGGCATCGGAATAGCCGAGCTATCAAAGTACTTACCATCAGGCCAAGCGCGAACGCGAGTACCGTGTGACTTATCTTCTTTTAAAGATGGACTCGATTTGAGTTTTTCAATGACCTTGCCGTCAGCAAAGGTCAATGTCGACTTTTGGCCATCACGCCAAACAGTCACCTCTAATCTCTTGGATAAGGCATTGGTTACCGAAACACCAACACCATGCAAACCGCCTGAAAATGCGTAAGCACCACCAGTGCCTTTTTCAAACTTACCACCAGCATGTAACTGGGTAAAAACGATTTCTACTACGGGTAACTTCTCCGTTGGATGCATGCCCACTGGAATGCCACGGCCATCATCTTCGACGCTCACACTTCCGTCGGTATGCATCGTGACAATGATTTGCTTGCCAAACCCGCCCAAAGCTTCATCGGATGCGTTATCGAGCACCTCTTGAATGATATGGAGTGGATTATCAGTGCGGGTGTACATTCCAGGCCGCTGACGGACTGGTTCCAGTCCTTTTAGGACCTGAATCGACGATTCGCTGTATTCGGAAGTTTTACGGGTAGCCATGCGCGCAAATTGTAGTCATGTCTGAGATCCAGACCGAATTTTTCAGGTATTACCCCGTCATCCATGCCAAAATTGGGGGATGGGAGCCTTAAGTCATATTCGCGTTTTAGACCTTAGCCGAGTCTTGGCTGGTCCTTGGTGCGCTCAGAATCTCGCAGATTTGGGTGCAGATGTCATTAAAGTCGAAAGACCTGGCACTGGGGACGATACCCGCCATTGGGGCCCTCCTTTTGCCAAAGACGCCAATGGCAAGGAAACCGAAGAATCTGCCTATTTTATTTGCATCAATCGTAATAAGCGTTCCATTACCGTTGATATTGCTAAACCTGAGGGCCAAGAACTCATCCGTCAGCTTGCTGAAGAATCAGACGTAGTGATTGAGAACTACAAAGTTGGAGACCTCGCCAAATACGGGCTTGATTATGAAAGCCTTAAAAAGGTGAAGTCTGACCTAGTCTATTGTTCTATCACTGGCTTTGGTCAAACTGGGCCTTATGCTCACCGTCCTGGATATGACTTCATCATTCAGGGTATGGGTGGCTTCATGAGTGTTACTGGTGAGGCCCATGACTTTGAGGGGGCTAGCCCACAAAAATCTGGTGTTGCTATCGCCGATATCTTCACAGGCATGTATGCCAGCACGGCAATCCTCGCGGCCATCGTCCATCGCGACCATACCGGGGAGGGTCAATACATCGATATGTCACTGCTAGATACGCAAATAGCCGTGATGGCGAATGTATCAAGCGCCTATCTCACCTCGGGTGAAGTGCCTAAACGCTGGGGTAATGCCTCTCCGATCATTGTTCCCTACCAAACCTTCCCGACATCCGATGGCTGGATGATTGTTGGAGCGGGTAATGACGGTCAATTTAGGCATTTTGTGACGGCAGGCGGTGAAGCACATTTAGCGGACAACCCACTTTATGTGTCAAACCCCCTTCGCGTAGAGCATCGCAAGCAACTCATTCCACTCTTAGAGCAAATGACTCGCAAAAAGACTAAGGGCGAATGGATTGCGCTGCTAGAAAAAGCCAAAGTTCCCTGCGGACCTATTAATGACTTTAAAGAAGTTTTTGAAAATGAGCAGGTCATTCATCGTGGTGTACAGATTGAAGCCCCACACCCCACTGTCGGCAGTATGAAATTAGTAGCCAGTCCAATGCGTTTATCAAAGACGCCTACTGAAGTACGCATGGCGCCACCAACATTAGGTCAACATACAGAAGAAATCTTGCATGAGCGTCTCAAGCTCGATGACAAGACTATTGATGCGCTGCGTAGCAAAGGGATTATCTAGACCCCCATGACCAAGCCAATCAGCAACGCTGGACTTTCAATGAAGGAAGTGCTTATTTATGGCGGACTGATGGTCACGCTGTCTATGGGCATTCGTCATGGCTTTGGTCTATTTAATTTACCGATTACCTCAGCCAACGGCTGGGGACGTGAAACTTTTGCTTTAACCATTGCACTTCAAAACCTGATCTGGGGCGCAGTTCAGCCAATAACTGGCGCTCTAGCCGATCGCTATGGTGCATTCAAAATCATGGTTGCTGGTGGCGTTTTGTATGCACTAGGTTTAGCGGGTATGGCCGTCTCAAGTGATGTCATGAACTTCACCTTAGCCGGTGGTTTATTAATTGGCTTGGCACAAACCGCAACAACCTATAGCGTGGTGTACGGCATTTTAGGTCGAAACGTCCCTGCAGAAAAACGGGTTTGGGCGATGGGTATTACTGCAGCAGCCGGTTCATTTGGTCAGTTCCTGATGATTCCAGCCGAACAAGGATTGCTCAGTGCATTTGGCACCCAAGATGCGCTTCTCATGTTGGCGCTGATGGCCAGCTTAATGATCCCAACCGCTTTTATGTTGCGCGAGAAAAACTTCAGTCACTCGCATGCTTTGGGCGATCAAACGATCAAACAGGCTTTAAAAGAAGCGATTAGCAATCCTAGCTTTCGTTACCTGACCTTAGGCTACTTTGTTTGTGGCTTTCAGGTGGTATTTATTGCGGTTCACTTAGCACCCTATCTAAAAGACCTATCCTCTAACTATCCAGCAGTTGGCGCGCCAGTGGTTGCCACAACAGCCCTAGCCCTCATTGGTCTATTCAATATTTTTGGCACCTACAGTTCAGGAATCTTGGCCCAACGCTTTCCAAAGCGCTATTTACTATCTGCCATTTACATAGGTCGCTCGATTGCTATTACTGCTTTCTTGTTGCTCCCACCCACGCCGATGAGCACTTACATCTTCGCGGCGATCATGGGATTCTTATGGCTATCAACCATTCCACTTACCAACGGTATCGTTGCGCAAATTTTTGGAGTTAAATATTTAACGATGCTTTCTGGGTTGGTGTTTTTCTCACATCAACTAGGTAGTTTCTGTGGTGCATTCCTTGGCGGCTATTTATTCGACCAAACAGGTTCTTATTTAATTGTTTGGGAAATCGCGATTGGATTAGGTGTCTTTGCGTTCTTAGTGAATCTTCCTGTAAAAGAACGCGCCGTTGAACGGGCTGTCAATGCTTAAGAAAAAACCTGCTGTTTGGAAAATAATTTCCTATGGCTTTGGTTTATTTGTATTGTTATTTGTTTTTTCAATGTACTTTGCACCAGATATGATGGTGGCTGTTACCAATCAAGTATGGGCTCTGTGTGGTTGGTAACTCGCTAATATTTCATTAGCACACTTTTGTTTTTTTAGCTTCTCGCCGTAGCACAATGGATAGTGCACATGCCTCCTAAGCGTGGGATACAGGTTCGATTCCTGTCGGCGGGACCAAAAATTCCTCATACTTATCCACAGGCATTGTGGATAAATCCTCAAATGTTTTCGTAAGTCACAGATTTGTATAGGCTGACCTAGCTTGCCTAAATTGTGTGCAAAAAGTATTTCCCTTTTTTAGTAATTGCTTACAAATATTTAAGCTAGTTCAGCTGCGGTTATGTGTTAAAGAGGGTAAGTTCCCTTAAACTTAGGGCCATGACCAGCCTTTCGACCAGTACGTTAGCCGCCCTTGAGGAAATGCTCCAAAATACGGCGCGTTCTGCTCCAGCAGATTTTTTACCAATCTATTTATCCCGCGGTGCAATGGGCGAGCAACTCATTGGGCATCTCAATCCAGAGTTCACGCTGTATTTGCATGAGTCATTACAAAAAGAATCTATTCCACTCATTGCAATCAGCCATGACAAGCTGACCATTCAATTGGGCAAGCCAAGAGATTTATCAAATAGTCTTTACCAGCTTGCCAATCGCATGCGCGTGGGTGGATTTATTCCCGGCTGGCGGAACGAAGACTTTGCATGGGTGGATCAAAATGGTCACAAGTACTTTCGCATGGAACGTGCTGCATTTCGCACCTTTGGATTTCGCAGCATGGCAACGCATATCAACGGCTACACGCAAGGAAATACGATTTGGTTGGGTAGACGTAGTGAAACCAAGCCTACTGATCCAGGCAAGTTAGATAACTTAGCGGCTGGCGGCATTACCGCTGATGAAACACCTTGGGTAAGCGCACGTCGTGAACTTTGGGAAGAGGCTGGCGTACCTGAGCAAATTGCAGAACAGATTGAGCCTGTTGGACGGATTCATATGCGTCGCCCATCCCTTAACCGGGGTTTTCATGATGAGCAGCTCTATATTTACGACCTAGAATTGACTGATAACTTTGTCCCAATGAATCACGACGGCGAAGTCAGCGGCTTTATAGAAATCTCACTAGCGGAGGCTGCCGCCAGGATACTGGCTGACGAATTCACCTCTGACGCTGCTTTTGTAACTGCAGACTTCATATTGCGTCGCAATAAATAAGGGATTCGCCCTTATTTACCTGTTGTGACGCCTACTTGACTGCAGTCATGCATCAAGCCCCTAATTCGTGGTTAAATCCTGATTAAGGATGAAACAGGGGTGCCCTTCAGAGGTTTTTAGTCTGAAGGCGCTGAGAAAGACCCTTTAACCCGATCCAGGTAATGCTGGCGTGGGGAGTTACATCAGACCGACACCCGGTTTCGTCCATCTAAAACAGCTAGGAGATGGACATGAGTACAGGCAATTCCACAACAAAAAACGCTAAACACGAGATTCCCAGTTTAAAAAGCTTGGAGCGCGACTTTGGACAAAAGTTTGCCTATCCAGCTTCAACTAAAACTTACCTCCAAGGTTCACGTCCTGATATCAAAGCTCCAATCCGCATGATTGAGCAGCTGCCTACTCGCGTAGGCGAAGAATTATTAGCTAATCCCCCTGTTCCTGTTTATGACACCTCTGGACCATACAGTGATCCGGATGTTGTGATCAATCTTGAAAAAGGTTTACCAAGACTACGTGACGCTTGGATTGCTGAGCGCAATGACACTATTCAATTGGCTGGCCCTAGTTCTGAATATGGCGTGGCCCGCTCTCAAGATGAAGCCACTCAGAATTTGCGCTTTTCTCACATCAGCGCCCCACGTGTTGCAAAGCCTGGTCAAAACGTAAGTCAAATGTACTACGCTCGCAAAGGCATCATTACCCCAGAGATGGAATACATTGCCTTACGTGAGTCCATGGGTCTTGAGCAACTTCGTAAAGACCCTGCTTACAAACAGCTCCTCAAGCAACATCCGGGGAAAGGCTATGGCGCCAACCTTCCTGAAATCATTACTGGTGAATTTGTCCGCTCCGAGATTGCCGCTGGCCGTGCAATTATTCCTGCCAACATTAATCACCCTGAATTAGAGCCAATGATTATTGGTCGCAACTTCCGAGTGAAGATTAACGGAAACTTGGGTAACTCTGCTGTTACCTCTTCTATTAACGAAGAAGTAGAAAAGATGGTGTGGTCAATCCGTTGGGGTGCAGATACCATTATGGATCTCTCTACTGGTAAACACATTCATGAAACACGTGAATGGATTATTCGCAACTCTCCAGTTCCAATTGGTACCGTTCCTATCTATCAGGCATTAGATAAAACTGGTGGCATTGCAGAAGATCTCACTTGGGAAATGTTCCGAGACACATTGATTGAACAGGCTGAGCAAGGTGTTGATTACTTCACCATCCATGCGGGTGTTCTCCTGCGTTATGTGCCGTTAACTGCTGATCGCATTACCGGCATTGTGTCTCGCGGTGGTTCAATCATGGCCAAATGGTGCTTGGCTCATCACAAAGAAAACTTCCTCTATACGAAGTTTGATGAGATTTGCGAGATCATGAAAGCCTATGACGTCTCATTTAGTTTAGGCGATGGCTTGCGTCCTGGCTGTATTGCTGACTCCAATGATGCTGCACAGTTTGGTGAACTCCATACCCTTGGTGAATTGACAGCTAAAGCATGGAAGCATGATGTACAAGTCATGATTGAGGGTCCTGGTCACGTACCAATGCAACGTATTGAAGAGAATATGACTGAAGAGCTCAAGCACTGCTTAGAAGCCCCCTTCTATACGCTTGGACCATTGATTACTGATATTGCTCCTGGTTACGACCACATCACCAGCGGTATTGGTGCAGCCCAAATTGGTTGGTACGGTACAGCCATGCTTTGCTATGTCACACCCAAAGAGCATTTAGGCTTACCTGATAAAGAAGATGTACGCGAAGGCATCATTACTTACAAGATTGCCGCTCATGGCGCTGACTTGGCTAAAGGCTTACCAGGCGCCCAAGTGCGCGATAACGCATTGTCTAAAGCCCGTTTTGAATTCCGCTGGGAAGATCAGTTCAATCTTGGCTTAGATCCTGAGCGTGCACGTGAATATCACGATGCTACTTTGCCAGCTGAAGGCGCGAAGATTGCACACTTCTGCTCAATGTGTGGTCCAAAGTTCTGCTCCATGAAGATCACACAAGAAGTACGTGACTATGCGGCAACTTTAGATGCTGACGGTAATCCAAAAGCTAAAGTCATTCCAATTACTGAGGTTGCTGATGCATCCAAAGGTATGGAAGAAATGTCTGCGGAGTTCCGTAAGCGCGGTAGTGAGATTTACCAATAATCATCAAACTTTGTAATGGTGGCTAATTTGAATCTCTCTAACGGTAAGTACGCAATTGTTGGGGGCGGCCTAATGGGTCGCTTGCTGGCAGTTGCACTTGCTAAGAGAGGCGCTCAAGTTGATCTATTTGAAAAAGGCGGTCCAGACGCGGCTCATGCTGCGGCACGTATTGCAGCTGCGATGTTGGCTCCTCTTGCTGAATCTGCCATTACCGAAGATTCTGTCGTCCGCATGGGCCTGCATAGCCTACCCCGCTGGAAAGAGCTCATTTCAGAACTATCTGATGCGGTTTTCTTCCAGCAAGACGGCACCTTGATTCTTTGGCATAGACAAGACGCTAGTGATGCTGAGCGCTTTACGGCTCACCTAGAGAAAAACTGTCATGCGAACTCGGAGCTCAGCTCCCCGCAAAAGTTAAGTAGTGAAACTTTGCGTGAGTTGGAACCAGGAGTTGCTGATCGCTTTAATCAGGGACTCTACTTGCCCAACGAAGGACAGTTGGATAATCGCCAACTATTAGATGCACTTGCTAGTGAGCTTAAGCTCTTGAAGGTCAATTGCTGCTGGTATACAGAAGTTGATCCACAAGAATTGCGGAAGCAGTTTGAATATCAAACAGTAATTGATTGTCGCGGTACTGGTGCAAAAGCTCCCTGGTCTTCTGGCAACAAACCCAATGCCTTGCGTGGTGTTCGCGGTGAAGTGATTCGGCTCTATGCTCCAGAGGTAAAACTGCGCCGTCCTACGAGGTTAATTCACCCTCGCTACCCAATTTATATTGCCCCCAAGGAAAATGATATCTATGTGGTGGGCGCTACTGAGATTGAGTCTGATGATCTCTCGGAGATGAGTGTGCGCTCTGCAATGGAACTACTGAGTGCGGTCTATACCGTCCATAGCGGTTTTGCAGAAGCGCGTATTTTAGAAATGGCAACACAATGTCGCCCTACTTTAAAAAATAACCTGCCGGAAATCCGGACGAAAAAAGATAAAGGGCTGGTAGATTTGATCATGATCAACGGCCTTTACCGTCATGGTTTTATGATTGCTCCAGCAGTATTGGACTGCGCTTTACAGTTGCTGGAACAAGGATCAAGCAAGACTGCATTGGAATTGGGCTTAAGCATTACGCAAATTGACAATCAAGTAGAGGCCATATGCGCGTGATCGTTAATCAAGTGGAGTATGACTTACCAAGCCAAAGCTTGGTGAGCGATGCACTGGCATTAATTGATGCAAAGCCACCCTACGCTGTTGCCGTGAATCTGAATTTTGTACCCAAGACAAAGCATGCCGAGTTTGTTTTGAATGAGAATGACCAAATTGAAATAATCGCCCCCGTTACTGGTGGGTGATGTAATAACGAACTGATTTTTCATATGAACGCTCCATTACCTAGCAATCTCAATAGCGCTGATACTCTTGTACTGTATGGCGAGAGCTTTGCTAGCCGTTTATTGCTGGGCACCTCACGTTACCCTTCGCCACAGGTTTTGGAAAATGCTGTTCAAACCTCTAATCCCGCGATGATTACAGTGAGCCTACGTCGTCAAGGCACTTCAACTACTGAAGCGCACAGCGGCTTTTGGGACTTGCTCAAAAAGATGGCTGTACCTGTTTTACCAAATACTGCTGGCTGCCATAGTCCGCAGGAAGTCATTGCCACCGCACAAATGGCACGTGAAGTATTTGAAACCGATTGGATTAAATTAGAACTTATTGGTGATGACTACACCCTGCAACCTGATGTTTTGCGTTTGGTACAAACAGCTGAGACTTTGATTAAAGACGGCTTCAAAGTTCTGCCGTATTGCACTGAAGATCTCATTTTGTGTCAACGTCTAGTTGATGTCGGTTGCCAAGCAGTAATGCCATGGGCCGCTCCCATTGGCACTGGTCAAGGGCCATTAAACCCATATGCTATGAAACTCTTGCGCGATCGCTTAAAAGTGCCGCTCTTAGTCGATGCTGGCTTAGGCCTTCCCTCTCATGCATGCACAGTCATGGAATGGGGTTTTGATGGTGTTCTCCTCAATACCGCTGTTGCATTGGCCGATGATCCTGTAGTCATGGCTAAGTCCTTTGCGATGGCCGTGGATGCAGGACGTGCCGCCTATTTATCGGGTGCCATGAAACCGCAAGAATCTGCTCAAGCAAGCACGCCTTTGGTGGGAACACCTTTTTGGCACCACTCTTAATGAAGTTAAGTACACTGAACTAATGAGTCTGATTCGTGATCTTGCCGACCAAATCGTTGCTGCGCATCGTAATGCAGATCTGTGTATTCCGATTCCGGCTTTTAGCTTAAATACTCCGCCGCCGCAAATAGATAATGAAGCGGCAGTCGATCATTACGAATTGGCTGGCGCGTTAGCAGCAGTTGACATGGGATTTATCGAATCGGATGCGAAAGTTCTTGGTAAAGCTTGGTCACGCATGACATTGCAAGATGGTGGCTTTAACCCCTTTAAATGGCCCAGCAGACCTGAGCATTTTGATTTGCTGCCCTGGACTCGCAATATGAATCCCAATGCGTTTAAAGAATGTCCAAAGCGCTTAGGCTTGTATGGCGTGATGCCAGATGCTGATTGGGTAAAGCGCATGGTTGATGCTGAAATTCCGACGGTGCAATTGCGCTTTAAATCCGAAGACAAGTCCAAGATTAAAAAACAAATTAAAGAATCGGTTGCCGCAGCTCAAGACAGTAAGACTTTGCTATTTATTAACGACTATTGGCAGGAAGCAATTGATGCAGGCGCATATGGTGTTCATCTAGGCCAAGAAGATATGGAAGTCGCTGATCTCGATGAAATTCGTGCAGCAGGATTACGTTTAGGCCTCAGTACTCATGGATATGCGGAGCTTGCCTATGCCGATCGTTTTTGCCCAAGCTATATTGCCATGGGCGCAGTGTTTCCGACGAACTTAAAGAAGATGCCTACTGCACCACAGGGTCTTGGTCGTCTTTATCAATATGCCAAGCTCATGAGTCACTACCCTCTAGTAGCCATTGGTGGTATTGATCAAGATAGCATTCGCGCAGTCTCTAAAAGTGGTGTTGGTTCAGTAGCTGTCGTCAGGGCCATTACGCAAGCAAAGGATCCCAAGGCTGCGGTGAAACACTTGCAAGATTTAATGCAAGCTTAAGAAAAGTTAAAACTTTTCTTTCTCATCTAGCAGTGCAGTTGGATAAAAGTCGTGCATATGCCATAAAGGCCCAGGACCCTCACCAATACTTAAGAAACGACCCGCCTCTAGGCCTGCCTCTACATAGGCAATTGCTTTAGCAACTGCGTGACTGAGGTCATGACCATCCGCAAGATAGGTAGCAATGGCAGAGGCCAACGAACATCCAGTACCGTGGGTATTTACAGTATTAACACGATAGTGTTTGAATTCTTTTGTCTGCACTACTTCCAAGCCATCCTCCATAGTGCGCCACATCAAGTAATCCGTAATTTGCGTATGGGTACTATCTAAATGCCCACCTTTAATCAATACTGCCTGCGGACCTATGTCGAGTAATTCTTCAGCAGCTAATTTGAAATCATTAGGCCCGCGAATATCACGGCCCAGCAATAGTGATGCCTCATCTAAATTTGGCGTAATCAATGTTGCAATTGGAAACAATTCAGAAATCATGGCCTGTGCAGTATCGTCACCACCCAAACTAGCACCTGATGTAGCCCGCAATACAGGATCAAGAACAATACGTTTTACGCCATGTTTGTGTAAAGATTTAGCAACCGTTTTCACTATTTCTGGACTGGCTAACATGCCAATTTTGACAATATCTGCCCCGATATCCAATAAAACAGCGTCAATCTGGGACTCAACCACATCCAAATCTATGTCTTGAATGCGCGTAACTCCCAAGGTATTTTGGGCGGTAATGGCGGTAATAACAGACATGCCATAGCCGCCTAAGGCAGTGATGACCTTGAGGTCCGCCTGGAGACCCGCCCCGCCTCCGCTATCGGACCCAGCAATAGTCAGTACTTTAGGGATCTGCACAGAAGTGGGTAGAAGTGATTTCATCTTGCTATAATATCGGCTTATTCCTCGATAGCTCAGTCGGTAGAGCGCCGGACTGTTAATCCGTAGGTCCCTGGTTCGAGCCCAGGTCGAGGAGCCAAATAAGTAAAGCCCCTAGAGCAATCTAGGGGCTTTTTCTTTTCCAACTACAAGCCTTTATCCAGCCAAATCATTACTTCTCTGGTTTAAAGGAGCTATCCAAGAATTCTTGAACGCCGTTAAACATGAGCATGCGGTTCTTTTCCATAATGATGGTGTGAGTACCCTCGCTGATCTGTAGCATGATTTTGTAGGGAGCATTCTCTAACTTAGTGAAGTACTCATACAACATGTAGCTAGGGAGGTCAGCATCCCATTCTGCATGAACCAACATCACGGGCACACGAATATCCTTGGGCTCATAAACCGGTTTTCCTGCTGTCCAATACTCACGTGCATCTTGTACGGTGCCGTTCGGTGCTCGTAGTTTCTTAGGGGTCTGCGTTCTTCCCCACGGATCAGTGTCAAAAGTGGCTTCCGCCCATTTCTCGAACCAACCTTCAGGAATCAGTGTTGCTTTGGCACTTTCTGGTACGCCTGTTAACCAGCGATTTTTAGCATCGGTAATAGAGGCTACTCGATAGGCGCCTAATTGTCCGCCCTTATCGGTTAATGGAGCGCCACCTTGGCGTATCCACTGCGGCGCATAAAGCACAAGCTTATTCACCTTCTGATTATTTTCAGTAGTGTATTTACCCATGATGGTGGTTCCCCATGACCAACCAAGCAAATTCAACTTATTGATATTGCGTTTTTTTAGGATGTAATCAACGGCGCTCGATACATCTCTCACCGCTACATCTGTTCTCACAATCGGGGGATTTTGATCCGCAGGTTGATCCATTTCAGGAGGCCTAGTAGATTTTCCATATCCACGCAAATCCACGAGCCATACGTCGTAACCGTGCGCAGCCATGAACTCCATCCAGGAAGTTCCACCTAGAGATAAATCGAAAGCGGTTTCCGCAGGATAGGTTGAACCATGCACATAGAGCAAGGTTTTCTCGGCTGAAAATTTCTTCATGCCAACCATGTGTTTATTACGAACATACAGCGATATACCAGGGGTATCGCTTTGAACCATATATTCATTCATCTGAATCTTCCCAGCTGCAACTGCCTGCCCAAGAAAGATGCAAGAAATAAGTGCGAATAGTGCCTGTGCTTTTAATTTCACTTCGTCTCCTTTTGGGTTTCTACCCATATGTATTTATTCAACCAATATAGCATTCCCAAGGGTGATATCAATGCAAAATTTGGCGTTTTGGCAGGTGTTTTGCCCTTCTTTTTCCCTTCAGGGGCGGTTAATGCATAAATCAGCCCAAGCCCCTTAAAATAGACCCATGACTAAGATTCCCGAACTCCTCGCCCCAGCTGGCAGCCTCAATATGTTGCGCACTGCATTTGATTTTGGTGCAGATGCCATTTATGCCGGACAACCTCGGTATTCATTGCGCGTTCGCAATAATGACTTTGGCAAGATAGAGGTTCTCAAACAAGGAATTGATACTGCCCATGAGATGGGCAAAAAGTTTTACTTAGTTTCCAATTTATTACCGCATGGCGGTAAAACCCGGACTTACATTAAAGACATGGATCCGGTTATTGCATTAAAGCCAGACGCCTTAATCATGTCTGATCCAGGATTAATCATGATGGCCCGTGAAGCTTGGCCGGATATGCCCATTCACTTATCAGTTCAGGCTAATACTGTAAACGGTGCCTCAGCCAAGTTTTGGCGCTCAGTTGGCATTAGTCGCGTGATTTTGTCTCGTGAGCTATCTTTTGATGAAATCGAAGAAGTTCGTCAAGACTGTCCTGAAATGGAGCTAGAGGTTTTTGTGCACGGTGCCTTGTGTATCGCCTACTCAGGACGTTGTTTACTTTCAGGCTATATGTCTCATCGCGACTCTAATCAAGGCGCCTGTACCAATGCTTGCCGCTGGGACTATAAAGTCAAACCTGGACAACAAAATGGCAGTGGCGATGTGGTTCTTCTACAAGAGGCCCGCCGCCCCGATGAATTGATGCCAATGGAAGAAGATGAGCATGGTACTTACATCATGAACTCCAAGGATCTTCGAGCCGTTGAGCATATCGAACGCCTCACCAAGATGGGTGTTGACTCTTTTAAAATTGAAGGGCGCACTAAGTCACCTTATTATGTTTCTCGTACTGTGCAGGCCTACCGAGCAGCAATAAATGATGCGGTTGCAGGCAAACCATTTAACACTGCTTTGTTAGGTCAACTAGAGGGCTTAGCCAATCGCGGCTATACCGATGGCTTCTATGAGCGCCATCACGATAAAGAATATCAACTCTATATGCGCGGCCACTCATTATCAGGGCGCAGTTTATATGTAGGCGAGACTCTTGACATTGATACGGCGACTGGACGAGTCAAGGTCGACGTCAAGAATCGTTTCTCTGTTGGCGATAAGCTAGAGATTATTGAGCCTAGTGGCAATACAGATGTTGCCCTCACCGAAATGTGGAATATGAATGGGGAGTCGATTGATGTTGCACCAGGCTCCGGTCACTTTGTTTGGCTAAAAATTCCAATGACCAGCAAACACGCCTTTATTGCACGCTATACACAGGAACCAGCGCCAGCTGAAACGGCAGGCTCTTGCGCCACTTGTGGCGAGTAATCGACCCCTATTTATTTGATTAACCATTTTTAATGACAAACAATACCGTTAACCAACCTCAGCATCACAGCTTAAAAGAAAAACTCAAGGACGAAGCTAAAAAGGCCTTTTCCTTAACCCTTTATTTCGGCGCCTGGTTCTGCGCGATTACTTTTGTTGCAGCCACCGCTCTTGAAGAGCGCCCTATTCCACTATCCATCTTCGGGTTTGCATTAATCAAGGCGGGAATCTCGGCTAAATTTATGCTGATTGCGCAGGCCGCCTATCCGCTTAAAGTAAATAAAGAACATGGGATTGTGAATTCTCTTTTGTTCGAATCTTTTGTTTATTTAATTTTCGTACTTGCCTTGAATTTCCTAGAAGCCGGTGTGGATGGATTAATTCATGGGAAAGAATTTATCACCTCTATGGCAGCCTTTGGAAATGGTGAACCCTTAAGAATTTTTGCAATGTCTATTCTCTACTGGCTCATTGTTTGGCCCTATTTAATTTTTATGGGCGTCAATCAAGCATTAGGCAATACGGCAACACTGGCAATCCTATTTGGATCGAAAAAATAATTGCTCTACTTGTATTGCGTGAGAATTTTTTGGTTTTTCTTGCTGGCATTCTTTTGCCAAATCGCTAATGCCCAAGAAATTGAAGCGCGTATGTATTCCAATGCGCCAATTGGAATTAACTTCGTCACAGGCGGCATTGCTCAAGCAAAAAGTGGCTCATATCAACTCACCACTGAAGCCGTAAATCTGACACGCATTATCGATGTGTTTGGTCAGTCCGGCAGAATGAGCCTCACATTACCTTATGCGCAACTTACTGGCTCTGGCACAGTAGGATCTCAAAGTATGAATGCTTCTGCAGAGGGATTATCTGATCCCGTCATTAAAGTCTCCGCCAACCTATATGGCGCGCCAGCGCTCTCCTTAGATGAATTTAAGAGCTACCAACAAGATCTCATTATTGGAGCTAGTCTTGCTGCCTCCATCCCCTGGGGTAAGTACAACAGCGAGCAAATGCTCAATGTAGGCGCCAATCGTTCCGTCATCCAACCTGGCATTGGTGCATCTCAAGCGATAGGTCCTTGGCGTTTAGAGTTGGCTGGAATGGCAACCATCTACACCAGCAATACAAACTTCCTAGGCGGCAACACCCTTTCCCAAAACCCTATGTATTCGACTGAATCCCATGTGATTTACTACTTTCAAAATATGGCTTGGATTTCGGCGGATGCAACTTACTATATGGGCGGGCAATCCTACGTGAATGGAGTTCCCATCAATGGCTCCCAAGAAAACTGGCGTTTTGGTAGCACCCTATCCTATCCAATTAATAAGCAAAATTCGATTCGACTCACTGGCAGCAAAGGGGTCTACTCCAGAACCAATAATAGCTATGACGCCCTTGGTATCTCTTGGCAGTATCGCTGGGGTGGCGGCCTTTAGGTAAATTAGGCAGTGAATCGCTACAATGAAACCAAAAGAACATTTAAAAGAGACTTGAGACATTCATGAGCAATAAACCAAAAGACCCTGCTGAAAGCGGTTTACGTAAAGGCTTAACTAGCTATGGAGATAAGGGCTTCTCTTTATTTTTACGTAAAGCTTTTATTAAAGGGGCTGGCTACACCAATAGCGCTTTAGATCGACCCGTCATTGGCATCATTAATACTGGTAGCGCATACAACCCTTGCCACGGCAATATGCCCCAATTGCTAGAAGCCGTAAAACGCGGCGTTATGTTAGCCGGCGGTTTGCCCATGGAATTTCCAACAATTTCCATTCACGAAAGTTTTGCAGCCCCAACCAGCATGTACCTGCGCAATTTGATGTCGATGGATACCGAAGAGATGCTGCGCGCACAACCGATGGATGCAGTCGTCATGATTGGTGGTTGCGATAAAACGGTGCCTGCACAAATGATGGGTGCGGCCTCCGCTGGCTTGCCTGCTATTCAACTCATCACTGGATCCATGTTGACTGGCTCACATCGCAGTGAGCGAGTTGGTGCATGTACTGATTGCCGTCGTTATTGGGGTAAATTCCGCGCCGGTGAAATCGATGAGGCAGAAAAAGATGAAGTGAATGATCAATTGGTAGCCAGCGTGGGAACGTGCTCAGTAATGGGGACTGCCAGTACGATGGCTTGCATCTCTGAAGCGCTTGGCATGACTGTGCCAGGCGGCGCCACACCTCCGGCGGTTACTGCTGATCGTATTCGCGTTGCGGAAGAAACTGGAACTTGTGCAGTGAAAATGGCCAAGGAAGGCTTGACCATTGATAAAGTACTCACAGCAGATGCTTTTGAAAATGCTATGCGTGTTTTACTGGCTATTGGTGGCTCAACGAATGGCATTGTTCACCTTGCTGCCATTGCTGGACGCATGGGATTAGAAATCGATCTAAATGCTCTTGACAAGATGGGTGATGAGACTCCAGTTCTAGTTGACCTTAAGCCATCCGGCGATCATTACATGGAGAACTTCCATGACGCAGGCGGCATGACCACCCTACTTCGTGAACTCAAGCCTTTGTTGAAGTTAAATGCCATGACGGTATCTGGCAGAACCCTTGGTGAGGAAATTGATGCGGCTCCACCAAGCTTTAAACAAGATGTGGTTCGCCCTTTTGATAAGCCTATTTATCCACGTGGCAGCATTGCTGTATTGCACGGCAATCTTGCTCCTGGAGGCGCCATCATTAAGCAATCTGCTGCCAATGAAAAACTGATGGAGCATGAAGGCCGCGCTGTCGTCTTTGAAAATGCGGCTGATTTAGCTAACCGTATTGATAGCCCTGAATTGGATGTCACTGCTGAAGATATCTTAGTACTAAAAAACATTGGCCCCAAAGGGGCGCCTGGTATGCCTGAGGCTGGTTATACTCCCATCCCGATGAAGTTGGCTCGTGCAGGCGTAAAAGATATTGTGCGCATTTCCGATGGACGCATGAGCGGCACCGCCTTTGGCACGATTGTCTTGCACGTTACCCCTGAATCTGCTATCGGCGGTCCTTTAGCTCAAGTGCGCAATGGAGATCGCATTCGTTTGAGCGTTAAGAATCGAGAAATCAGCCTTTTAATTTCAGATGAAGAACTAGCGAAGCGTATGCAAGAGTATCCGATCACCTCTCCAACTGCAGAGCGTGGATATAAGAAGCTCTTTTTGGATACAGTTACCCAGGCAGATCAGGGTGTCGACTTTGATTTCTTAAGAGCAGCGAAGATGGTAGGCAAAACACCGCGCAAGTAAGCAATCTTCTGTTAAATCTTTCTGAGCTCGCGACGCAGTATTTTGCCCACATTGGATTTAGGTAATTCATTTACGAAAATCACCTTTCGAGGTCGTTTATAGCTCGTGAGATGCTCTTTGCAATACTGCATTACGGCTGCCTCGGTAAGATGTCTGTCTGAGCGCACTGCATAAACCTTCACAATCTCACCTAATTTGCGGTGCGGCTCACCAATAACGGCGCACTCCTGAATGCCCGGCATTTGCACGATGACGTCCTCTACGTCATTGGGAAATACTTTAAATCCCGCCACCACAATCATGTCTTTCTTGCGATCGACAATCTGCACATATCCCTCTGGAGTGATTAGACCGATATCGCCAGACTTAAAATAGCCGTCAGCAGTCATACAGCTGCGAGTTTCATCCGGCTTATTCCAGTAGCCCGCCATGACTTGCGGACCTTTAATACAGATCTCCCCTACCGATCCCTGCGGCAAGACCACTTCATCATCATCGAGAATCACTACATCCGTTCCAGAAATAGGAGAGCCGATATGGCCTGTAAAACATTCTTCCAGTGGGCTGTTCACACAAACTACTGGCGAGGTTTCTGAAAGACCATAACCCTGAGCAATAGGTGAACCGGTAAGAGCCTGCCAATGATCTGCAGTCTTTTTATGTACAGCCATGCCGCCACCAATCGTTACTAATAAATTAGGCAGTTTCACTGACTTAAATTCAGGGCGGTGAATCAAGGCATGAAATAACGTATTCACACCAGGAAAGATATTGATATTGGGATGCTTGATCAGCATTTTGATAAAACCGGTGATGTCCCTGGGATTGGGCACCAGAATGAGCAAACCACCTTTTGCTAGTCCAAGCAATGCACATGCAGTCAAGGCGAATATGTGTGTCATTGGAAGCGCGCACAAAAAAACCAGCTGATCAGAAGCTTGCTTCTTTAACCCAGGATTAAGCCAAGCCTCAATCTGCATGACATTTGACAGAATATTTCGGTGCAGCAAAATTGCGCCCTTCGAAACCCCAGTTGTTCCGCCGGTATATTGCAAAAAGGCAATGTCGTCCAAATCTATAGAAGGTTTTGCATAAGGCATGTGAGACCCAATGCGTAGTGCATCCTTCATTCTGATGTGCTTAAAATCCCAGGGTGGTACGATTTTTTTGATGTGGCGAGCGACCCAATTAATTAGATGCCCTTTGAGACCCAGTAATTCTCCAGGGCTGCTAACAACGACAGTATTCACATATGATTGCGGCAAGATTTGCTCATAAGTGGATGCAAAATTTTCCATGAGCACTAGAACAGTAGCGCCGCTATCCTTTAATTGAGACTCTAACTCTCGTGATGTATATAGCGGGTTGATATTTACCACCGTATATCCGGCTCGTAGTGCCCCGAGCATCGCAACCACATACTCAATAACATTGGGATACATCAACGCTACACGCGCACCCTTTTCTAAATTAAGGCTTGCTAGATAGGATGCGAAATTTTTAGATAAGCGATTAATATCAGCATAGGTGAAAAAGCTGCCCATAGCCTCGATAGCCTTGCGCTTAGCAAAGCGATCAAAACACTCCTCTATAAAATCACTCAGCGATGCGTGACTTAAAGGCCCCAAATCATGGGGAACCCCCTCGGGATAATGTTTTAACCAGGGTTTTATATCGCTCACGGATACCCTTTACTATTCAACGAATGATGGACTTCAACTTTTCTATAAATAATTCCTGACCATAATGTACTCTGTCACTCCAGTCAGCGCCAGATGACTCATTAGCATCGTCAGTAATATATTTAAAGGACTGCCAGGGAATGCGATGTTCATGTGCAACCGTAGCTATTGCAAACAACTCCATATCAACAACATCGACTCCTTGACTTAGCAACCAAGGGTCTTGGGCGGTCACAAAGCTATCGCCAGAGCCACACAAAAATTGCCCTGTAGAAAGGTATTCTTGGGGTCGGATACAAAAAGGAGTGTTGCCACGCGGCGCCAAAGGTTCTGCATCCATGTCGCGCTGTATCACTTTGCCGATCTCCAATAGGCCATGTAGCTGGGGATTAATTTTTCCCACGGTTCCAAAATTGAAGATTTTTTTGGGAGAATACTGATGTATTGCTTTAATACTGGTCATTGCGGCATTAATTTTGCCAATCCCTGAGTACACAATTTCAACGCCACTTGGGAGTGCATCGCGCTTGAGCTCAGTCTCTAATGCGGTAATAATGAGTAGTTCTGTTTTCATATTGGTTAGTAATGAATTTATTAGATTATCTACCGGGAGTTCCTGATTTTCCTAAACCTGGTGTTCTTTTTAGGGATATCTCCCCTTTGCTCGCCAATCCAATCGCATTTCAAGAGGCAATTGCACAGCTGCATGATTTGGCCCAGCAGTTTGACTACACTCATATCCTAGGCATTGAGTCGCGTGGCTTTATCTTTGGCTCCGCTCTGGCACACCATGCCCAAAAGGGATTGGCGCTGGCTAGAAAGCCCAACAAACTGCCCTTAGCAAGTCATCGTGAAAGCTACGGCTTGGAATATGGAAATGATTCTTTAGAAATTCAGGAGTCCACCTTACCTAAAGGCGCCAAGGTATTGCTGTTGGACGATGTTCTAGCTACTGGCGGGACTTTGATTGCGGCAGATAAGCTCATTCGAAGCGCTGGTTTTGAAGTAGCTGGTGCAATGACCTTACTAGAAATTGCTTTTTTAAATGGCAATGCCTTATTGAGCCAAAATGGCATTAACCATCAATCTCTATTAAAAAGCTAGATTAGATTTTTAGCGCTTTTAACGATCTTCATAGCGCCCCAACCTACTGCCAAGACTTTGCTAGCGATCTTAGGCTTGTAGTGCGCAAGCGCCGCAAATGCGCTGGTCCAAAGTATGGGGTTGCTCTTGAGGAATTGAACTGCATCAATTCCTTTGTCTGCCCATGAGAGCGGCTTCTCCCAAGCTTCAAAATGTTCCGCAAAAGCTTTTCGCTCTCGACTAGCCTGAAGCATTAGTTCATGTTGACGATGCTCTAAGGCCTTTAGCTTGCCATTCATTTTGAAAGCGCTTCGTGATCTTTTGCTAATTCTGTGATTGAGGCCTCAAACAATCTGGGCATCTTGCGCAGCGACTGAGAAATTAGGAAAGCCAAAATCAGCCCGACCGATAAAAATGCTCCAGTTAACAAACCAAGAGCCATCATTCGATCGGTCTCCCAGCTATAGATCACAATCAGCAATGCCAACATGACCAAGCCAAAGAATAGAAAAAATAAGGCGCTAACAATCATGATTAACAGGCTAATGAATTTGCTTCTAGCAATTTGTACATCGAGCGATAAAAGCTCTAAACGCGTTTGGGCAATAGATGCTCCAGTAGAAGCAAGACCCTTGATAGAGGAAAGTAGGTTTTCTTGAGACATAGGAAATTAACGGCGTCCAATAAACAAACCAATAAGCAAACCAAGGCCCGCCGCTACACCAACAGCCTCCCAGGGATTACGATGAACAAAATCATCCGCACCATCAGCGGCAATCTTTGCCTTATCCAGCAACTTACCCTCAACACCCGAAAGACTCTCTTTGGCGCCAGCCAAAGTCTCCAGAGCTTTAGTGCGAATAGAGCTTATAGCTTCCCCTGGATGATCTTCAGTAGCCTTAATTAATGCCTCTGCATCAGCCATAAGAGATTTGAATTCTCCAATGAGACTTTCTGCACTAATGTGTTTGTCGTCATGCGTAACTGCATGATCAAGCTTCTTAGCGGTCATATAGGGATTCCTGATAGGTAAGGCTTAAATACAGATATGTCCTATTCTAAGCACTTCTAGTAGGATTTAAGCAATAAGATCGTCATTCCGGCATTACCCTCCTTGAATCGCTTGAGATAGCGCTTTAATCCAGGGCGGCGCTTAAGCAATGCATGATATGCCTCACCTCCATAAGCAACATTTTCGCCAAAATGGAATTCTTCCACCCTATCTGAGTAGCGATTGTTTTCTAGTGCGTCGTGAATGGCCCATTTGATTCGACCACCCTCTCCGCTCGAGCCGTAACCATGTATCAACACAATGGCCTTAATTCCGACCTCGAGAGATTTACGCAAATATTCCGTAAGCCTCTCTAGTGCCTCGTCTACATAGGGGCCATCTTGCTTGATATTGAGTTCAATCGTATCGGAACTTAAGATGGGCAAGGCAATAGATCCACAATGCGGACATTGATCAAACAATGCCCGCATATTCCCACAATCAGGACATTCTGCGTTGTGTGCCAATTTAGATCGAATGAACTGAACTCCTTAGGAGCAGTACTTCCCCTCCAAACTTCTTACATCTGATGATTTATCGTCAACCATCAAATTGAGAGTTTTCTGTGCAATATCCCGATTTTCAGGTGTCTTTAGGCTTGTATTTATTAATGTAGAGACATCCTTACGTATGGACGTATTGCCATAGCGCAGGCCTTTCAGTGTAGATACCGCTTCAGCAGATATCTTGCACTGCTGATTTACCAACTCAGAAGAATCCGACGGCTTTGTATTTGCATAAGCAAACGCAGCAACGGAGATTGATACGGCTGCTAATAGAGTCTTTTTCATCTTAGTTCCTTATTTTGTGACCACATGTTGGACAACAACCCACTTCTTTCGCTCTGGTCTTTTTAAGAGCGGCATACACACTGGATTCAGAAATCTCCATCTTTCTAGCTGCTTGAGCAGCAGTCAGCCCCTTGCTCACCCACTCCAAGGCTTGATGTGTTTTTGGTATTTGTCTCTTCATTTCATCTCCCAGTTCCATCACTATATCACAACTTGTGAACTTGTGAAGTTGTGAATTAGAATAAATCAGTAGTGACATACCCTAATAAGATGCGCTAAAAATCAGTGTTTTTAGGAATGTTGGCAAGAACCCTTATAGGTTGCTTTGGTGTTATAAATACTGAATAAATAAGAACTGGGGCTTATAAAGATTGTCTTAAAGCACCCTACAAACAGGAGAAGATCTATGTCTTTACGCTTTGCGCCCAAAAAAGGCTTGTTGACTGTTTTTGCAGCCCTCGTTATGACTACAACGCCATCGGTTTTTGCTCAAACATCATCCGCTTGGCCAACTAAACCTATTAAGATTATTGTTGGCTACTCCGCTGGTGGCGCTACCGATGTTTTAACGCGCTTAGTATCAGTCAGCATGGGCAATACTCTTGGCCAGTCTATTTTGGTTGAAAATAAGCCTGGGGCTAATAGCAACGTTGGCGCTGAATTGGTGGCGCGCGCTCCTGCGGATGGCTATACCCTCTACGCATTTTCAATTGCAAATACTATTAACGCTACGCTCTATCCGAACTTGAGCTACGACCCAATTAAAGATTTTGAGCCAATTGGTATGATTGCCAAGATTCCAAATATTTTGGTGGTAAATCCAAATCTTCCCGTAAAAACAGTTGCAGACTATGTACGCTATGCCAAGAGCTCTAAAGACGGCGTCACTTTTGCATCTTCTGGTAGCGGCTCATCTATTCACCTCTCCGGCGAAATGTTTAAGATGCAAGCCAAAATTCAGATGCTACATATTCCCTACAAAGGTAGCGCTCCCGCGGTCACTGATTTACTCGGCGGTCAAGTAGAGTCTATGTTTGATAACGCTCCATCTGCTTTACCTCACATCAAAGCCGGAAAGCTCCGTCCAATTGCAGTTACCAGTGCTCAACGCTCACTATTTTTGCCAGATGTACCAACCATTGCAGAATCAGGCTATCCAGGATTTGACGTGCAATCATGGTTTGCATTAGTTGCTCCAGCAGGAACACCAAAGCCGATCATTGCGCAATTGAATTCCGCTTTAAACAAGGCATTAAATTCACCTGAAGTTCGTCAGCGCATGCAAGAGTTAGCCGCCACACCTGATCCTGGCTCACCAGAAAAAATGGCAGCATTTGAGGCATCGGAAGTGAAACGCTGGCGTGAAGTGGTGAAAGAATCTGGCGCTAAAGCCGAATAAGAACACCCTCAGCCCTTCGAAAATCGTCTTTGTGAAGCTGACTTAATTTATGTATCCGATTGATTTTTTCTGGAGGGCTGTGCAGCGCTGGCCCGATCGTATTGCCATTGACACGCCTGCGGGCCCCATTCATTACGCCACGCTAGCCGCTCGAGTGAAGGCTTTGGCTGCTGGTCTTTCTGCATTAGATCCAACTCTGCAAAGTCGTGTTGCCATATGTGCAGGTAATAGCGCTGATCACATCACTGCTTTGCTTGCCATCTTGGCTTGCGGCAAAGTGTGGGTGCCTTTAAATCCAAAAAGTACCCACCCTGAAATTGCGCGCATCATCAATATCACAGAGCCAACTATTGTGATCTTAGATGCTACTAATAAAGAATTACTCAAGGGCGCGCCAGGTGCCTGGGTATACACAGGCGCAGACTCTGATACTTCAGCTAGAAGTATGGATGAGCTTATCCATTTACACATGGATGCTCCACAGCCTTCATTTGAATTGCCTCAAGATGCTATTCAGGCGATTAAATTTACAGGCGGCACTACAGGCGCACCTAAGGGTGTCATGCAACCCTATCGTGCATGGATGGCCAATATTAGCAATCAAATTCAGGTATGGGGATTTGATGAGCATGAGCGTTATGTTGTAGCTGCTCCGATTACGCATGGCACATCCACTTACATTGTTCCCATTCTGGCCCAGGGTGGCTGTCACGTTATCTTAGATGGGGCTGGCGCAGAGGTGGTGAGATCTGCATTCCGTGACCGCAGGGGCACTGTCTGCTTCATGCCGCCAACCCTGGTTTATATGCTTATGGCCCTGCCTAATGTATCCAGAAATGATTTTCCAAAACTGCGCAGACTCATTTATGGCGGCGCTCCAATGCCTCCTGAACAAGTTCGTAAGGTGCGAGATTTCTTTGGGCCCGTTTTAGGAACTACCTATGGTCAAACTGAAGCGCCACAAATTTTAACGGTCATGCGTCCAGAGGATTTTGAAGATCCTAATAATTGGGCGGCCGTCGGTAGACCGACATGGTTTAGCGATGTTGCGATCATGTCCCCCGAAGGAAAGATTTTACCTATCGGCGAAATCGGTGAGGTCGTAGCTCGTGGTGACCTACTGATGAATGGGTACTGGCGTATGCCTGAAAAGACCGCTGAAACAATTATCGACGGCTGGTTACATACTGGCGATCGTGGCTTAATTGATGAACGTGGATTTTTATATCTTAAAGATCGTCTCAAAGATATCGTCATTACTGGTGGCTTTAATGTATATCCAGTCGACGTTGAAAATGCCTTAAGTCAGCACCCCGCAGTTCATGAATGCCTGGTCTTTGGTCTTCCTGACGAAAAGTGGGGAGAAACTGTTCAAGCTGCTGTGCAGTTACATCCCGGACAAAAGACTGACGAAGCAGAACTCATTGCATTTGTACGCAACTTACTGGGCCCTGTGCAAACTCCAAAACACATACACTTTTATGAGAGCTTGCCTCGCTCCAATGTAGGCAAGCTACTGAAGAGCGCTGTCATTCAAAAACTTCAAGCGCCTGTCTAATTAAAATTTAGAAATTATTTCTATGACTACTAAAAAAACACCCGTTACCAGCCTTTGTACACACACCCTTACCAGTCTTCACTACCGTGATGCAGATCTAGTAAAAGACTTAATGGGCAAAAAGACTTTTACCGAAGTGATGTTGATGCAAATTCTGGGTAGAGAGCCTCGCGCTGTAGATATTCGCATTACAGATGTAGTACTGATAGTGTTGATGGAACATGGCTTAACGCCAAGCGCAATTGCCACACGCCTTATCTATATGAGCGCCCCTGAAAATCTACAAGGCGCAGTATCAGCTGGTCTACTCGCAGTAGGCAGCTCATTTATCGGCACAATGGAAAATTGCTCCGCCTTATTAGATCGCATCATTGCTGCAAATGATCAATACGCCGAAGCTTTATTGATTGCCCAACACTACAAGAGCATCAAGGGGGCCGTTCCTGGCTTTGGTCATCACCTTCACAAACCAGTTGACCCGAGAGCTTACAAACTTCTAGAGATGGGTCGCGCTGAGAAAGAACTTAAAGGCGACCATATTCGTGCTTTAGAGACTCTATCTAAGGCGGTTGATGAGGTTGCCGGTCGTCAAATCACTATTAATGCAACTGGTGCGGTTGCTGCCCTCCTGGGCGAGATAGGCATACCCACAGCAGTAATGCGTGGCTTTGCCGTAATCTCACGCTCTGCAGGCCTGGTGGCACACATTGTTGAAGAACAACAAAGCCCCTCCGGCCGCTTCATTTGGGATACCGTCGAGCACGCCATTCCATTTGTGGATGGCACCAATAAGATAGGCTAAACATGAGCGCTAGAGAATGTGTCTTAGTTACTGGCGCTAGCCGTGGCATTGGCCGTGCAATATCCGAAAGGCTGATTGCTGATGGCATGCATGTTATTAACTTTGATAAAGCAGCGCCAGAAAATATTGCTGAAAACGAAACCTTTGTTCAAGTAGATGTATCAGACGAAAAAGTTTTACGCGCTGCATTAGCAGACGTAACATCCAAATTTAAGATTATTCGCTTAGTTAACAACGCAGGCATTGTTCGCCCTGCCACTATTGAGAAAACCACTATCGCTGATTTTCAGGCGGTGATGAATGTGAATGTCGCTGCTGCCATCATCTGTGTACAAGCCCTACTTCCCACCATGAAGTCTGCTCACTTTGGCCGTATTGTGAATATCGCCAGTCGCGCCGCCCTAGGTAAAGAAGAGCGTATTGCTTATGCAACCTCTAAAGCAGGATTGTTGGGCCTGACTCGAACGCTCGCTTTAGAGCTTGCTGCTGATGGCATTACCGTAAATGCGATTGGACCTGGCCCGATTGCTACAGAACTTTTTCAAAGCGCCAATCCTCCAGATGCGCCAGCTACACAGCGCATTCTAGATGGCGTACCGCTAGGTCGTATTGGTCAACCAGAGGAGGTAGCTCACATAGCTGCTTCATTACTTGATCAACGCGCTGGTTTTACTACTGGTCAAGTAGTTTATGTTTGCGGCGGTATGACGGTAGGCCTTAGTCAGTAAAAGCGTCAGAAAATGAATCCAAAGCATCCTCCGGGTTTACCCACCGACCTCACTAATCGTGTGATCTTTGTATCAGGTGGCGGTTCAGCTGGGCCTGGATGGAGCATCGGTAGAGCCTCATGCGTTACCTATGCGCGTTTAGGCGCTAAGGTCTGCGTGGTCGACAGAGATCAAGCATCGGCAGAAGAAACAGCCAAGATCATCCAAGATGAAGGTGGCATAGCCAAAACTTTTGTTGGCGATGTCTCCGAAGAGGAGGATGTGAAGAGGCTTTTCAGTGAAGCTCGCAAACAGTTTGGCCCTATTGATGTTTTGCATCACAACGTGGGTGTCGGCAAAGTTGGCGGCCCCATGGAAACCAGTGCTGAGGATTTTGACCGCATTCATAAAATTAATGTACGCAGCCTTTTGTTAGCAGCCCAGGAAGTCTTACCTGAAATGGCATCCAGAAAGACTGGCAACATCATCGCCATTTCCTCAGTAGCCGGCATGCGCTATCTTGGATACCCTCACCTAGCCTATAGCGTGACCAAAGCTGCCAATACTCAATTTATTCGGATGATTGCCCAGCAATATGCCAATATGGGTATTCGTGCCAATACCGTAGTTCCCGGTCTAATCGATACCCCGCGGATCGCCAATACTGTCGCGAAAATGTTCTCGGAAAATGGGCTTGATGAGGCACGCGCAGCCCGCGATCGTCAGGTGCCTTTGGGTCGCTCAGGGTCCGCCTGGGATGTAGCTCATGCCTGCGCCTTCCTGGTGTCTGATGCGGCAGCCTATATCACCGGCACTGAACTGGTAGTTGATGGCGGATTGACTGGAAAGTACGTCTAAGCCACAGATACCAAGCCTCCCACTAAGGGATAGTATGATTTGGTGATATTAAGGAGTTTTATATGCATCGCATCATCTATCGAGTAGTTCTATTGCTGGCAATCGGCGCTGGTCTTATTGCCTGTAACCACAATGACAAAAAAATTAGTGGCTGGGAAATT
Organism: Polynucleobacter sp. AP-Capit-er-40B-B4; assembly: GCF_018882245.1. Classification (GTDB taxonomy): domain Bacteria; phylum Pseudomonadota; class Gammaproteobacteria; order Burkholderiales; family Burkholderiaceae; genus Polynucleobacter. Next base: position 257,275 of record NZ_JACVOV010000003.1, read on the forward strand.
AATGACGTTTATCACTCAACCATCATTACGCCCAACTCAGTAACTGGTGGCAAAACCTATCAGGGCCCTCCTATCAACACGATGGATGAAGCCAATACTTATGAAATGTTTAGTCTCAGAGCTGAGCAGACAAAGCAAGGTGCAAAGACTTATGAGTTGGTTGCACAGTTAACGTATTTCTCACAATGGCGTTATTACGATTCAGCAACCCAAGAAGGCGCTCCTGCAACAACATTTAAAGTGGTTGGCAGAGAAGCTGGCGCATGTGGTGAACGAGGCTGCATCTTCAGAGAAGTGCTATCCGTTCAGTTGACTGAAGCATTCCTCAAAGACAAAATGAAGAAGGGTTTCATCATGACCGTTTCTTCGAAGTCTGGCATCAAGACTGAACTCTATGTCCCCCCACAGTACATCCAAGGCTATATGCAGGCGGTGAACGGCTTTAATTAATCTTCATTGCAAAATTGAAAATAAATAAAGGGGCCTCGGCCCCTTTATCTTTATTACATTCTTGAGTATCCATTAGAGACTAGTCTAATGATGCGCCAGAGGTTTTAACAATCTTTGCCCAGCGAGCAATATCATCTTGCAACTGTTTTGCAAACTCAGCAGGCGTCATGTTTGCGAGCTCTACTCCAGAGGCCTGTAATTTTTCTCTTAATTCCGGGTTTGCGAGTGTTAACTGCATTTCCTTTTGTAATTTATCCACCACCACTTTAGGCGTACCTTTTGGCGCAAACAAGCCAATCCATAAGGACCCCGAGAATCCAGGAACCTTTTCTGAAATCGACGGCACATCCGGAAGGATGGGTGAGCGCTTTGGAGAGCTAACACCAAGAGCAATCAGTTTTTGTGAGTTGATGTATTGCAGTACAGAAGGCAAACTCGCAAATGCAATTTGAACCTGACCTCCCAAAAGATCATTGAGAGCAGGTGCCACACCCTTATAAGGAATGTGTTGCAAAGATATGCCATAACTTTGATTGAGCATTTCACCCAAGAGATGGTTTAAGGTGCCATTCCCTGCTGAAGCATATTGATAAGTTTCTGGAGGCTTTGACTTAACCAGCTTTAAGAATTCATCTAAATTCTTGGCTGGGAAGTTTGGGTTGACCACCAAAACATTAGGGACCGAGCCGATCATGGCTAGAGGAATAAAGTCGTTGACTGGATCAAACCCTGGATTTTTATAAAGCGCAGGATTAATAGCTTGGGCACTGCTAATGGTCATTAAAAGGGTGTAACCATCCTTGGGTCCATTGGCAACATACTGAGTACCAATGTTGCCACCAGCTCCAGGTTTGTTTTCGACAATCACAGAAGCTTTTATTTGCTCGCCAAGACGCTGCGCAACGACCCGACCAACAATGTCATTTGTTCCACCCGGTGCCTGAGGAACAATAATCGTTATGGGCTTGGTGGGATATGCAAGCGCCATGCCAGAGGAAATAGCGAAACAAGTAGCAAGCACTAGATGGATGATGCGATTCACAGAATTCCTTTGCATGGCAGTTGTAATGATTGTGATTGCTTAAATGATAATCACAAAAGCGTTAACCAATGTCTAGAAATAAATAAAGGGGCCATAGGCCCCTTTATCTTTAAGTACTTGGCGGAGACGAGACCAAAGTGGATGTCTGGCAGGCATTGTATGAACTTGGACTCTCTTAGCAACCCTTATCCACCTAACCTGTTGAATTTAATGGTTCAAATAACGCATTAAACCTTTAATGCGTAGTGGATCTCTACTCAAGATCATACATTGCCTATCAACACCTCACATGGCAAATCACCACAATAGTGTGGGGAAAATTGTGGGGATTTTAGACAGGAAATGTTAATGAAAAACTCACTTACCGACTTATTTATCAAAAATATTACCAAGCCTGGTCGCTATACAGATAGCGAAACAAAGGGCCTAAATCTACAAGTAAAACCAAGCCTACAAAAATATTGGGCGCTTAGATACCTTTATAACGGAAAGCGACATGACCTCAGCATCGGATCGTACCCAGAAATTAGCCTTAAGGAAGCCAGAAAAAGAGCCATTGCAGCTAGAAATCAGTTAAACCAAGGAACCAACCCCAAGACACCAAAAGAAAGGCCATTGGCGCCAGCAAAACAAGAATCAAGCCTACCAACATTTAGCGAATATGCTGTTGCTTGCCACGAACTAAAAAGGCTTGAATGGGCAAATGAAAAACATAGTAGTCAGTGGATTAATACTTTGCGTGACTACGCATTTCCAATAATTGGGGATTTACCTATAAATGAGGTAGATACGGATCATATTCTTCAGATTCTTGAGCCAATATGGGTAAAAAAAACAGAAACAGCGTCAAGACTTAGAGCGAGGATCGAATGGGTTCTGGCGTCAGCTACAACTAGGAAGATGCGCTCAGGATTTAATCCAGCGTTATGGCGAGGCCATTTAGAGACAATTCTTCAGAAACCTTCTAAGGTAACTCCAGTTCAACATCACAAGGCTTTGCCGTACAAAGAGATACCTGAATTTATCAAAGAACTCAAGGAATACGATAGCGTAACTGCTGTAGCGTTGGAGTTTTTGATACTTAATGCAAACCGTACTGGTGAGGTAATTTTTGGGCTTCGTGATGAGGTTTCTGATGGAGTTTGGATTATTCCAGCAGAGCGCATGAAAGCCAGAAGGGAGCATCGGGTACCGCTATGCAACAGATCCCTAGAGCTACTAGAAATCGCAAGATCAAAGGATCTAAAAAGCATCTATCTATTCTCAAACAATGAAAAACCGTTAAATAATGTAGCGATGGCTAATTTGGCAAAAAAAATTACGCCAGGTATTACTGTTCATGGCTTTAGATCTGCCTTTAGGGATTGGGTTGCCGAAGAGACAGACCACTTTCCAGAAGTAGCAGAAAAAGCTCTTGCGCACACAGTTGCCAATCAGGTTGAGGCGGCCTACAGACGTGGAGATTTGCTTGAGAGAAGGAAAAAGTTGGCGATAGACTGGGAGTCTTATTGTCAAACTGGTTCTTGGGGTAATGTAATTAAACTTTTAGAGCAAAAAGCTGCGTAAACTCAATATCTACGCCTAGCCTGACAGGGTAAATGGGAGAAGCCTGCACTCTCTGGCGTAGTTTCTATTGCAGGAGTCTTTGCAGGGGATCTTGATGGCAAGTAAAGCGAAGTCTATAAGCAATGCAGAAATCAAGCGCAGCTTAGTTAATCAACTTGAGACAGATCTCTTGGAGTTCAGAGATGCATGCACTCAGATTCCCGTAGATTCTGTAGATCCAAAGTTACGAACAGCGATATATGAATTAGGACTGGATATCCTTCATTTTATTGACCAGTATCGTATGACAGATAACTCTATAACTGACATTAATAAGTTGCCCGGCTCTCGGATACATTACGAGGAACGAGAGTACTTCAGGGAAGCTGTGACAACATACCAGCTAAACTTTCCAGATAAATTCCCGAATATAGAAGATATTTGGCTGAACTTGGCTGCCATTAATAAGGTTAGGGTCGCACATCAATTACCCGAACTTATGATTGAGAGACGAACCTATGATCAATGGATCAAATGGTGGAAGGCTGGGGAGTTTGATCATTTAGTTCACGACTAATCAAGCAGCAAACCTTTGATGCGTTTTCTTATAGGTACCAAATCTTTGTAATTGACTCTTCTTAAAGGAGAGTTAAATGGAAATAACCAATACAAACGTTGTAGCTGCAAATGAATTACTAAGCTCACTTAAAAGTGACATCATCCAAAAAAGTCAGCTAATAAGGATCGCTGAAGTTAGTGCCTTAACTACATTAGCTAAATCCTCAATTAATCTGTGGGTGGCGCAGTCCAAGTTTCCCAAGCCCATTTCACTATCTGCTACCGTAAAGGTATGGAAATTAGAGGACGTATCCAATTGGATTGAAGCTCAAAAAACTTCTAATGGTTCATTGAGAGGTGAATCATGAGAGGAAAGTCACAAGCGTCACTGCGTCTGATAGATGCCTCATATCAAATCCTAAAGGAGATACAACCAGCATCAGTTAGAGCCGTCTGTTACAGACTATTTACCAAGGGAATTATTCCTAATATGGGCAAAGGCTCAACGGCAAAAGTAAGTAAGCAACTAGTCTACGCAAGAGAAAAAGGCATCATTCCTTGGGAATGGATTGTTGATGAAACTAGAGCGGCAGAAAAAGTCGCAACTTGGTCAGATACGGATGCAAGGATCTCTGCAGCGGTCAGAAGCTACAGGAGAGACTATTGGCAGGATCAGCCCTACCGAATAGAAATTTGGTCTGAAAAGGGAACCGTTAGGGGAACATTGGCACCAGTTCTTGATGAGTATGGCGTTACTTTTCGTGCTATGCATGGCTATAGCTCCGCAACAGTAATTAATACAATTGCAGAGGAATCCAATATGAGCAGTAAACCGCTTATAGCCTTCTATTGCGGTGACTTTGATCCTTCGGGCAAGCATATGTCAGATATAGATCTGCCTGAACGTTTAGGGAGATATGGCGCAAAAATTACTATAGAGCGTATCGCCCTTTTAGAGACAGATGTTTTTGGCGGAGACTTGCCCTCCTTCAAGGCGGATACGAAAACTGGTGATTCCCGCTATCAATGGTTTGTAAATAACTTTGGGCATAACTGCTGGGAGCTTGATGCTATGTCCCCAGTGACTCTACGTGAGTGCGTTGAAACCTCAATCCTATGCAAGCTAGATATAGAGGCCTGGCATCGAGCTATTGATATCGAGCAAGTTGAAAAAGCCTCTATGCAGCAATTTCACCAATCTTGGAAAAATACACAAATAGCAAATTGAGGCCTGTCCCTATTTGCCCTAATTCAAAAGGAATAACTATGTCTAAAGTAACAGTATTTGCACACAACCTTCGTTTGAACGGCCACAAAAAAACTCTGGCACTGGCTGAAAAACACAATTGCAGATTGATAGCCCAAGAAATTGGTGGCTATGGTGGCATTGATGGCAGAAGGACGCCATTAAATCTAGAGTTAGTCTCGTTAAATGGAAGCTCTTATGAGGTAGCAGTCATTACGGTATTGCGTTCCCTAGGGCTTGATTTGAGCCATTACAGCTATCGCAAAAAAAATCGTGGCTACGCTGTCGAGCTTGTCTTTTCAGTAACAGCGGGACACCATTGCGACTTTAATGGGATGTATTCCGATAGTCTAGGTTGGCTAAGAGACTACTATCCTGAGTCGTACATTATTCATGCTGTCATTCATCACGATGAGGATACGCCTCACATGCATGTAATTTTGGTACCGATTGTTAATGGCAAGCTTGATGCTAATGCAGTCTGCGGCTATAAAGGCGTTAGCAGTAAGCGAAATGTATCTCTGTTTGAGTATCTTGATAAAAGATATGGCCTAACCTTTCCTGTATACCTAAAGGGGGCGGAAAAGAAAGCTGGCGCAGCGCTGGCAGTTCTTTACTATCAGAGGCTACCAGAGGCAGTGGTAAAGAGCGTACTAGAGCAGCCCATCGTTCAGTCAATACACGCTCGTCCTGAACCATATTTGTACGCATTAGGAATTTCGTATGATGACGTTCTGACTAGCATGCAAAACAACTCCAACATAAAGGAGGGTTAATGATGCTGGAGATAATTTAGCGTAATGTAATTTTGGTAGTAGATGACTATGTCGTTAGCCGTCTACTACCAACTGATATGAGTACAAACTAGGAACACTGATATACCCATATGTATGCTGTTATTTGAGATCATCCACAGGGTAGTGAAATGCTCTGCAGAAATATATCCAGAAATCGTCAAACAGCGCATTACCGCTTCTTTGGAATCATCCCCAGCTCTATAGCCAACATCTCAAGAAGTCTGATCCTAGCGGTTGTTTCTACTGAGCGCTGACGGCTTTCCTTAGTACACCAACCATGCTGCCAATTCCAATGGTCAGTGCCTTTAAGCGATAGACCGCCATGTAGCCTGCATCTTCCATTGAGCATCCCGTGCTTTTGGCAATGGGCATCTCTACCCCTGAGCTTAGCTCCACACAACATTCTTAGGTCTCTTAGGTGAGTTGATTAAAGCCAGCTGATTTATACGCTGTCTGATCTGCTCTATAGTGAGATATCGTCTTTTCATAAATGGCTTCCGAAGGTTTAATAACAACTAAATTCTAAAGAACCCCTTAAATCCTTGCAAGATGCCGTCACATCATTTCATGTGACTACAACAATCATTGAACTGCTGTCAATTTAGGTCCACTACCAAAGAGAGTTTTTCTATAGTAAATCATTGCAGCATCATAGGTTGATTCTGGATGATTCTGGGTACTTGTGCCTGGGGTGCTGGTGGTCTGTAATCCAATGCGCTATGGGGTCTTTCATGGTTATAGTGCTTGACCCATTCACCCACGACTACCTTAGCTTCCCTCAAGCTGTAGAAGATCTCCCCATCCAAAAGGTTATCTCTAAAGGTGCCATTAAAGCTTTCACAAAAGCCATTCTCCCAAGGACTACCGGGGGTGATGTAAGCGGTTTTCACTCCAATGCCGGATAACCAACTACGCAGCTCTTTAGCAACAAATTCTGGGCCATTATCACTTCGGATGTGCTCGGGGATGCCGTGAGTAATCATGGCGTTCGCCAACTGCTCAATCACTTGGATTGAGCCAATTCTTCTGGCACAGTGGATCGTTAAGCATTTCCTGGTGAACTCATGACCAAAGGGAATCCCGCGGGACAATCATCGTGAGCATGCGGATCTTGCCACCATAAGCGTCCCTGATAAAGACAAAGTCATAACTCCAAACATGATTGGTATGAGTAGCTCGCAATCTCATACAGCTGCCATCGGAGAGCCAGAGTCTGCCTCTAGGAGGTTGCT
>NZ_JACVOV010000004.1 GCF_018882245.1 Polynucleobacter sp. AP-Capit-er-40B-B4
GTCATTTGGCAGGTTAACTGCATCAGTGCTACCCACTACTCCGTTGACTGGAGTTGGTGGTGTCAGTGTTGCAGGCGTGATTCCAGTTGGATTGGTAGAAGTAAATTGAGTGCCAGTACCATCATCTAGGATAGTTCCTAAACCAATAGCCGCTACACCGCCAGTATTCGTTGCTACTAAATTGAAGGTTTCGTTGTTATCTGCTGAAGCGTCATTAGTGATCGCAACGCGAACTAGTAAAGCGTTGCTACCACTAGGAATTTGTACAAAGCTACCTGGCGTGTAATCAACCCAAGCAGTGCCATTGAAGTACTGTAGAGCTGTAGCGGTATCAGCGCCCAATGTGGCATTGAGGCTCGGATTAGTCGTAGCAGCCAAAGCAAGGCTGACATATTGACCAGTAGTTCCCGTTACGGTAAAGACTGCGTAAGGCGAACCTTCATTAATGACGAGGTTATTTACAGCGAGTGGACGATCGTCGTTTGGCAAGTTCACAGCATCAGTACTGCCCACTACTCCGTTGACTGGAGTTGGTGGTGTCAGCGTCGCAGGGATTAGCCCGGTTGGATTGGCAGCAGTAAATTGAGTGCCAGTACCATCATCTAGGATAGTTCCTAAACCAATAGCCGCTACACCGCCAGTATTCGTTGCTACTAAATTGAAGGTTTCGTTGTTATCTGCTGAAGCGTCATTAGTGATCGCAACGCGAACTAGTAAATTACCACTGCTATCCAAGTTCACCGCTGCACCGGTGTAAGCAACCCAAGCAGATCCATTCCAATATTGCAGCGCTGTACCGGTATCTGAGCCCAATGTGGCATTCAGGCTCGGATTTGTAGTTGCCGCTAGAGCCAAGCTAGCGATTGCTTGATTGGCTGCACCTGATACTGTAAATACAGCATAAGGTGAGCCCTCATTAATAACGAGACTATTAACACTTAGAGATTGAACCACCCCTTGATCATTATCTAAAACTGATGGCAAGCCATTGGTGCTGGGAGTTTCTGGCGTGCCAATAGTATTGCTGGTGCTAAATAAAGACCCAGTACCATCATCTTTAATAGTGCCAACACCAGTAGCAGTTGTGCCATCGGTATTGCTTGCTAATAAATTAAACGTTTCAGAGTTGTCAGAAAAACCATCATTCGTGATAGCAACACGTACCAACAATGTCGTTCCCGTATTTGGGATCTGAACATAACTACCGGGCACATAGGTTTGCCAAGCAGTTCCATCGAAGTATTGCAAAGTTGAACCATAATCCGATGAACTCGCCGTGCCATTGGCCGTCGAAAGTTTGACATACTGCCCTGCTGCACCGGTGACTGTAAATACTGCATAAGGGGAACCTTCGTTCACCGTCAAACTATTAACCGCTAGAGGGCGATCATCACACAACTGAGTCAAACTTGGGTTTGTGAGTGTAATAGGTTCAACGCAAGCCTCAGCTAAATTACCCAAGAATTGGGTTTGAACATATTGTGTACGATCAGTAGTAGTTCCGTCAGCAAATGCACCACCTGGATTATGGCCAGTAGCACTAATCACGCCAGAACATCCGAATAAGAGAACAGAACTAAAGTGGCCGCCAGTCTCCACGGTAAAGGCTGCTTGGCCCACGATCGAACCCGCTGGGGCTGTTGGAATTAATAGGTAGTAGTTTGTACTCGCCGTGGAGATACCAAGCATACTTCGACTGTCTGCCCCTGCGGCTAATACGCTGCCATCTTTAAGAATCATATTAATGGCAGAGGTGCCATAAGATGGGTATATCGCACTGTTCTGCGCACTAAAGAACTGCACATTACCTAATGAAGTTCCCGCTGCACCAGTGGTGTCACGCATTGTTGTCCAAGTAGGCACCGCCCCAATACTGCCCTGACCTGCTGCTCCAGCTGGGTTCGAGCCGCATACGTAGACATGACCATCGCTACCAAGCACGAAATACGTCACATCACTCATACCAATTTGTACAGCCTTGACACCTGCCGGTAATGGACTTGCCATAAGGGTTGCAGTTATTCTCGTACTAACACCGGAGCCATCACCTAAATACGTACGCGCACCCCATGTATAAAACTGACCAGTGCTTGCGCTATATGCAAATGCAGTATTCTGGAAATACTCTATATCCGTAATGCCTGTAATTACGGCGCCATTAGCATCTACTACTTTAGTGAAATCACCCGTACTTGGATGACCTGAGTCTGCTGATGCCATGGTTACTGTACGAACCGTACCATCCTTCATCAAGAACAAAACGCCTGTATAGGATGCCGTCATGGACTTCACATCAGCCGCAACAAACTCCGTCGGTGTGGCAATTTTTTGGAAGGCATAGCTTGCGTTATAGCTTGATGACAAGCCAACGCCTGGAGTACCCCAAGCATACAAGCCATCAGTGGTCAACATGACGAATTGATCGTATCGCGTCGAAGGAACGGCTACATCGATAATGGTGCCGGTGTAATTAAAGCCATTTGCGGCATTAACCAAGATCGGAATGGTGACATTACCGCCAGTTGCTGAGGCATTCTCACCCGCGACGTAATAACCACCATCAGCGGATTTATAAAATGCGCCGTGGAATCCAGAAATAATGTAGCGCGACTTATCAAAGTCGGTTTGACGCCAAGCATCTAGTGCAGCCTGTTTTTCTGCAGCAGTAGTTGCATTTGCAAAAACTGCTGATGCGTCAACTGGTGTAACGTCACCGGTATAAATAGTGCCAGTGCCATCATCCATAATGGTTGCTGTAGCAGAACCTCGCAACTTGCCATTTGGATCGGTAACATTTAAAGTAAACGCCTCAGGACCTTCATAGGTACTTTGATCGTAAAGGGCTACTCGAACCAATAGATCGGCAGTAGTGGGGATCGTGATAACAGATCCACTGGTATAGTTAACCCAAGCACTACCACTCCAATATTGCAATGTGCTGTTTAGATCATTGCTGCCGCTGTCGGTAGCACCGATAGTTGCGTTACCAATAGGTCCGCCTGCAGCATACGTAGTGGCAACCAGACTTAGTTTGACATCTAACCCATAACCGCTATCCACTACAAAAGTGGCATAAGGAGAGCACTCATTAACAACGATGTTGCTGATTGTGACTCCCACCACAAGATCATTATCCAGCGCTACAGGCAAGTCACTTTGACTACCGATTGCATCAGCAACGCCTGTTGTATTGTTAATGCTAAATAAACCGCCCTGAGCATTATCAAGAATTGTTCCTGTGCCAGCGCTAGTGTTACCGCCCAAGGCAGTAGCTACTAATTTAAAGGTTTCGGCATTCTCGAGAAGATCGTCATTAATGATTGCAGCACGAACAAGCAGTTGACCGTTACTACCTGCGTTCACCGTGCCGCCTGAATAAGTAACCCAGCCAGCACCCCTGTTGTACTCTAATGTAGTTGATAAATCAGTTCCTAGCGTGGCATTGGAGCTTACATTAGTGGTGGCAACCAAAGACAAGTTAGTCACTGGCTGATTTGCAACACCCGTCACAATAAATACTACATATGGGGAATCTTCGTTAACGCTAACACTATTTACAGTCAGAGTTTGATCATTGTCCCTGGCTATTGGTGCGCCATTAGTTCCTGGTGCATCCGCTGCACCAGTTACATTGGCGCTACTAAATAAATCTCCCGTTCCATCGTCTTTGATAGTTGCAGTACCAATAACTGCAATCGTGCCAGTATTGGTTGCTGTTAAGGTAAAGGTCTCTCCATCATCTGCAAATGCGTCATTAGCGATAGTTGTTCGCACCAATAAGGTGGTGCCAGTGCCCGATGCACCGGCTGGTATTTGGACATAACTACCGGCCGTATAAGTTTGCCAAGTTGTGCCATAGAAGTATTGCAGGCTCGTAGAACCAAAGTCTGCGCTACTAGCCGTCCCAATAGCTGATGCAAGTTTTACATACTGTCCAGTAACCCCTGTTACTGTAAATACAGCGTAAGGCGATCCTTCGTTTACCGTAAGATTATTAATACTCAGCGCACGATCATCATTAAGCAGATTAGTGGCATTCGCTGCAAGTACCACACCACTCACTGGGGTTGGCGGTATTGCTGTAGCAGGCGTTAATCCCGTTGGATTAGCAGAAGTAAATAAGGCTCCACTGCCATCGTCTTTAATGGTAGCAGTGCCAGTTGCTGCACCCCTTGGATCGGTCACGGTCAAAGTAAAGGTTTCGCCGTTATCGGCGAGAACATCATTAACAATTGCTAACCGGACTAGCAACTTGCCATTACTATCAAACTTAGTCGTGCCATTGGCATAAGCTACCCAGGCCGTTCCATTCCAGGATTCCAATGTAGAACCATAATCAGCGCTCGATGCTGGATTGGTTGAACCACCATCCAAAGTTAAACTAGAGAGAACTTGATCTGCTGTACCGGTTAAATTGAAAACGGCATAAGGAGATGCCTCGTTAACTATGATGTTGTTAATTGTTAGCGGTTGAATTCGATCGCTATCTAATGTTGCTGGTAGACCATTTGTGCCAGCCGTCTCTGCAATACCCATTGTATTGGATGCACTAAACAAACTTCCAGAACCATCATCATTTATGGTCGCTACACCTGTAGCTGAAACATTACCAGTAGTTGTCGCAATGAGGTTAAAGGTTTCACTGGGATCCCAAATCGTGTCATTAATAATGGTTGTGCGGACCAAAAGCTTGCCCGCGCTCGCAATTTGGATGAAATCACCAGTGTTATAGGTCTGCCAAGTGCTGCCGTCAAAGTATTGCAAGCTTGAACCATAATCCGCCGAACTGGCGGTGCCATTGGATGTTGCAAGCTTAACAAGCTGACCAGAAATACCCGTTACTGTAAATACAGCATAAGGCGAACCTTCATTCACCGTGAAACTGTTCACGGTTACCGGACGATCATCATCGGGCAAACTAGCTGCATTAGCAGAAGCGACTACGCCATTGACTGGCGTTGGTATCGTGGCAGTTTCAGGAATTCCATTTGCTGGGTTGCCAGCTGTAAATAGCGTACCTGTACCATCATCCTTAATAGTGATTGTTCCTGCGGCTGTCGCGCCATTCCCCGAGCTAATATTCACAGTAAAGGTTTCGGTACCCTCATTGAGCATGTCATTCGTGATTGCTACACGCAACAAAGTTTTGCTCGCAATAGACATGTTTCCGTAGACGGCTGCCCATGCACTACCATTCCAATACTGAAAGCTGGTTCCATAATCTAATGAAGATGCTGTGCCAGCAGTAATTGAAATACTAAAAAGACCGTCGTAGTTATAAGTTGTGTTTGAGCCGCTTTTGCCACCAACTACACTAAATACCGCATATGGTGAACCTTCGTTAACCACTACACTAGTGATTCCAAAATCTCTGTCAAGGGTAGCCGGAGCCCCATTCGTGCCGGGCGCATCCGCTACACCAGAAATATTACTAATACTAAATAAACTTCCGCTACCATCATCCATGATGGTAGCGATCCCACCGATGCTATTGAAAGTGCCGTTTGTATTTTGAGCAAGTAATTTAAAGGTTTCACCATTTTCGCCAACTGAGGCGCCGGTATCATTTTTAATTTCGACCCGAACGAGTAAAAAATCGCCATTCGGTATCTGGACAAAACTACCCGCTGTATAGGCCACCCATGCAGTGCCGTTATAGTATTCCAAAGTAGAACCCGTATCAGTACCAACTGTTGCTGTTACTGAGGCCAAACTCAAGCTAGTGTATTGGCCAGTGACGCCAGTCACTTCAAATATTGCATACGGTGAGCCTTCGTTCACTGTCGGGCTGGTCACACTTAATGTGCGGTCATCATTCAGTAGAGTTGATGCATTGGCAGCCAGTACCATACCCGTAATTACTGGCGTTGCTGTAGCTGGTGTATTACCGGTTGGATTTCCAGATGTAAATAGTGTGCCAGAGGCATCATCTTTAATCGTTGCCGTGCCCGTTGCAGTTTGGTTTGCTGAACTTGATATCGCTGTCAGAGTGAAAGTTTCACCATTATCAGCGGTAGCATCATTAATGATGGCCGTCCGAACTAATAAAGTACCAGAGCTATCTAAATTCACAGTACCGCTGGTATAGGTAGTCCATGCAGTCCCGTTCCAGTACTCCAAGCCTGAACCAGTTGCCGCGCCATAATCTATGCCACTACCCTGTGCCGGCGTAGTTGAACCATCAACTAAAGCAAGACTAGACAAAGCTTGACCGATCTTACCTGTTAGCGTGAAGACGGCATATGTAGAGGCCTCATTCACAGATAGGTTGTTGACCGTTAGTACCCGATCATCATCTAAAGAAATTGGTAAGTCGGTTTGGCTTCCAAGTGCATCAGGCGTACCTGTGGTGTTGGTGATACTAAATACGTTACCTGTAGCATCATCTTTAATCGTAGCAATACCAGTTGCCGCACTACCATCTGAATTTGTAGCAAGCAAATTAAAGGTTTCGCTACCCTCGACCAAAAGATCATTGGTAATTGCGATACGTACCAATAATGTTGTGCTATTTGCTGGAATTGGGACATAGCTGTTGGTCACATAAGTTTGCCAAGCGCTACCATCATAGTATTGCAAGGCGGAACTAGTATCTACTCCAACCGTGGCTGTGCCATCGGTTAAAGATAGCTTCACATATTGACCAGTAACACCGATCACAGATAGGATGGCATAAGGTGAGGCCTCATTTACCGTGACGCCGCTCACACTTAAGATGCGATCATCATTGCGCAAGCTGGCTACATTGGCCGCCAGTACGACGCCCGTTGGGGCTGCCAATGTAGCAGGAACACCAGCTGATGGACTAGCATCTACAAATACTATGCCCGTACCATCATCCACTATAGTGACAGTTCCCATTGCATTACCACTGGCAGTGTTTACTGCCGTGAGTGTTAGGGTTTCGTTGTTATCAACAAAACTGTCGTTAATAATTCGTGTACGAACTAACAACTTACCAGTACCGTCAATCGTAAGGCTGCCGCTAGCGTAGGAGGTCCAAGCTGAACCACTCCAATACTCTAAGCCCGTACCGCTTGCAGTGCCGTAATCAATTCCAGCGCCTGTTGCTGGATCAACTGTACCAGCCGCTAATGTTAAGCTAGTGATGACTTGAGTGGCGGCACCGGCAATCGTAAATACAGCATAAGATGATCCCTCGTTCACCGCTAGACTACTTACTGTCACGGGGACTGTAGTGCCCGCAGTAAACATGAGGCCTGAACCCTCAGCAATGGTTGCGGTTCCCGTCTTCATCACGCTACCTTCAATATCAGCAATATTCAGGAAGAAAGTTTCGTTCGGATCAACTACTGCATCTGTTTTGATTGGGACACGTACGTTTAGTTTTGTACCTGCTGTGACAGTTAAAGCGGCATTGGCGGTATAAGCCAACCAAGCTGAGCCTGTCCAATATTCCATAGTGGCGGTGAAGTCGGTGCCTGCAGTTGCGGTGCCCGCAACCAAGTTCATCTTAATTGTCTGTGTAGTGGCAATATCAATCACGAACACAACAACTGGTGAAGTCTCGCTCACCGTTACATTGTTTATCGTGATGCCAGTGTCATCACATAACTGAGAAGGCGTAGGATTAGCTAACGTAGTTGTTGCAATAGGTGCGTCTGCTATACCTGTTATGGATGTCGAGGTAAATGTAGCAACTGTAGTGGAAGTTCCAACGGAGCCAGCTGGTTCGCCAGAGTAACTCACCACATCAGAAGTGCCGTACGTCATAGCCGCACTAAAATAGCCGCCAACATCGATTGTGTAAACCTGCTTTCCCGCAATTGATCCCGCAACTACTGTAGGCTTAGTAATATTTCCAGTGGCGGTAGTACCTAATTTATTTCTAAGGCCGCCACTACCAACTGCTAATGCAGTGCTATCTTTAAGTATTAATGCAATTGCATCACCGCCGTTATTATTTTCTGCGCTATTTTGCGCGTTAATAAATTGAACACTAGTTAGCGAAGTACCTACCGCGCCAGTAGTGTCGCGCATCGTTGTCCAACTGGTGAGCGCTGTGGTGTTGTTTTGACCGGCAGATCCACTCGCATTAAGGCCACATACGTAGACCTTGCCATCGCTACCCAATACAAAGTAAGTTCCATAGCTCGCACCGATCTGAACTACGCTAACACCCACAGGAAGTGGATTTGCCATTTCTGTGGCCTGCGTACGAGAGGTAGATGCAGTGCCATTACCTAGATAAGTAGTTGTTCCCCAGGTGTAAAACTTGCCAGAACTAGCACTATAAGCAAAAGCAGCAGTTTTAAAACTTGAGCCGGCAGAAAGCTCTAAATTAGTAATGCCAGTGAGTGCATTTCCGGTGGTATCCACTACCTTAGTAAAGTCTCCAGTAGCCGGATGTCCTGATGGATATTGGCTGTCAGTAGTCACTGAACGAACCGTTCCATCCTTCATCAAAAACATCGTGCCAAGATAGGACGTTGTCATTGATTTAACATCAGCCAGAATAAAGTCGGCCGGTGTAGTAATTCTTTGGAAGCTAGTGTTAGTGGTTAAGGCCGTTGGAATACCAATATCTTCAGCACCCCAAACATATAAGCCTGTAGTTGTCAGCAATAAGTATTGATCTGTAGAGCGACCAGAAACAGCAACATCAATTATCGTACCAGTGTAGTTATAGCCATTTGCAGCATTAACCAATAATGGAGTTGCTTGATTAGCGCCAGTTGGGGAAGCATTTGCTCCCGAGACGTAATAAGCACCATTATCAGCCTTAATGAATGCGCCTTGATTACCTGCAACAATGGCATTTGATTTATCTATTGTTGCTTGGCGCCAAAGCTCCAATGCAGCCTGTTTTTCAGCTGCCGTGACTGCAAGTGCATACGCAGCTGAAGCATCCGTTACGGTTGCATCACCGGTAAATAAACTTCCGGTACCGTTATCCATGATGGTTGCAACACCGTAACCAATAGCATTACCACTGGCATCAGCAACCTTGAGTGTGAATGCTTCAGGACCTTCGTAAACTTCTTGGTCATAAACTGCTACACGTACCAACAAAGTGGTATTTGTAGGCGTAGTAATTGTGCTTCCATCTACATAGTTAACCCATACGCCACCATTCCAATACTGCAATGTATTGTTGATGTCATTTGCACCATCATCAGTTGCGCCGATAGTGGCATTTTCTGTAGTCGCACTTGCAACATAAGTCGTTGAGACTAGACTGAGCGTAACCTGCTTACCAAAAACTTGATCGATTGTAAATACCGCATAAGACGAACATTCATTCAGAACAATAGGCGTAATGGTGGCAAAGGTACTTCCAGTTCCGTCCTCAACAATTGTCGCGGTACCCGATCCTAAAAGAGCGCCTCCAGCAGCACCAGTTAGAGTGCGCGCCTGTAACGTGAAAGTTTCAGCACCTTCAGTAACAGGCGTTACTTCATTGATGATAGCTATTCGCACGCTCAGTGTTTGACCGGCGGTCATGCTGATACTAGATCCGGCAGTATAAGCAACCCAGGCTGCTGAAGCCGTATCCCAATACTCTAGACCCGCACCAATATCAGTAGAGGATGCAAACCCTGTACCCGAGCCAAGGACTGTACTCAGAAATACCGCTTGTGTATTTGGTGATGTAACGCTAAATGCCGCATAAAGTCCGGTCTCATTGACCGTTACATTGCTTACTTTTACGCGATCATCATTTGGAATGCTTGTGACATCAATAACTGCTGTAGCTGGCGATGATGTTGTGGCTAGACTCACGCCATTGACGCCTGAAACTCCAGTTGCAAACATAGTGCCTGTGCCGTCATCCATAATGGTTGCAGTACCGACCGAACCAGTTCCAGTGGTTGGTGTTGCAGCCATGCTTCTTGCCGTTAGGGTGAAAGTCTCACCAGCTACAGCCTCGAGTAAAGCATCATTGTTAATGGCTACACGAACCAATAAATTGGCAGATTCAGCTTGTGTTGCATCGCCATCACTCGGAATCTGTGCATAGCCACCCGCTGGGTAAGCAACCCATGCCGCGCCATTCCAGTATTCCAAGCTATTGGTGTAGTCACTATTGGCCGTAGCCGTGCCAGCTGCCAATACAAGACTTACATACTGACCTTCTTTGCCGCCAACTGTAAATACGGCATAAGGCGAACCCTCATTTACTGTAAAAGTATTAATGGTTAATGCACCATTAAATGGCAAGCCTGTACCATCATCCATAATGGTAGCCGTTCCAATAGTTGCTACCGTGCCAGTATTTGTGGCGGTCAGCGTAATGGTTTCGCCATTATCAGAAATCACGTCATTGGTAATGGCTACCCGTACTAACAAAGTACCTGTAATGGGTATTAATACAAAGTTGCCAGCTGTATATGCCTGCCATGCTGGCGTTGCCGCAGTGGCATTGAAAAATTCAAACGCAGCTGTGTAGTCCGTGCCAGATGTTGCAGTACCGCCTAATGAAAGCTTGGTATATTGCCCTGCTCCACCCGTAACAGTAAATACAGCATAAGCACCAGATTCCGTGACTGAAAACCCATTCACCGAGAGTGGGCGGTCATCATTCGGCAAACTACTTGCGCTAGCAGCTGCCACCATATTGTTAGTGATCGTTGGTGCCGTTGCCACAACTGGGGCGCCGCTTGTAACAGTACCTGTATAAAGAGCTCCCGTACCATCATCATTAACCGTTGCTGTCCCCACTACTGCTACACCGCCTGTTGGTGTTACGGTTAAGGTGAAGGTTTCACCGTTATCTACAACAGTGTCATTAGTGATTGGCGTGCGAACCAACATACCTGCCGTGGTTCCAGTACCGGTTGTAGTTGCGTTAAAAGCACCCGTATAACTTACCCAAGTGGTACCGCCATCCAAAGAGTATTGAAGGTTGGTAGTTGTAGCGGAGCCAAAATCTGTGCCACTATCCGTAGCAGTAATACCAGTTAATGCCAAAGTCATATTTTGACTCTGCACAGCCTTCACGGTAAAGAATGCGTAAGGCGATCCCTCATTCAATGTAGGACTGGTTACAGTAATATCATTATTCTTCGCAGCAGCAGAATCGACTCCACCAGCCGCAGTAAAGATCGTTCCCGTACCATCATCCTTGATGGTAGCTGTGCCAACTACAGCCGTTCCACTAGTTGGCGTTACCGACAAAGTAAATGTCTCACCATTTTCTGGTGTCACATCATTATTAATAGGTGTGCGTACCAAAAGTCCAGTAGTTAAACCGGTACCGGTTAATGTGGCGGCGAAAGAAGCGCTATAACTTACCCAAGTAGCACCACCATCAAGCGAGTACTGAAGATTTAGGGAGGCTGTAGCTGATCCATAATCAGTTCCAGCGCCTGTTGCAGTACCAGCAGTCAGCGCCATAGTCATGGTCTGGCCCTGCGAAGCCACGACAGTAAAGACTGCATAAGGTGATGCTTCGTTCACAGTAATGCTGGTCACTGAAGTTACACCTAAGTCACTCTGCCAATCACTAGCGACCAAGGCTTTAGCATCGACAGCTCCGCTTGTTGTCTCTAGCACCCAGTTGCCATCTGAACCGGTGACGTCCGTTGATGCAGCAATATCTGCGCCAGTGAAAGTGGCCAATGCATTGATCTCTGCTTGGCCATTACTATCATTAGTGACATTACATCCATAGAGGAGTAAATCACCAGCTTCATTCAGACTAGTTTTGACACTATTCCAAAGGGCTGCATTTTGATCTAGGGCATCCAAGCTTAAGACTTGGTCTTTGAGACTGATCCAGCCCGGTCCACCATGGGAGAGGATATGGATGGCATCGTAATCAGCGTTGTGCTGCTGCAGGAATGACGTCAGTTGCTCTACTTCGTTTTGAGTCGGATCTAATACTAGTAGCGCTTTATCGGGAGCAATGCGACTGATATTGGCTAACAAACTTTGTAGGTTCTCTAGCGAACCATCTATGACGATGAGCTCATTGCGATCGCCTGCTGGCTGAGCAAGAGCTAAGGCACCGTCAACCAGCCCAGAAAGAGAAGCTACTGCTTCAATCTGGTTTTTATCAATAGCAATTGGAGTATCTGTTACTTTTGCAACTGTATTAGGTGTTGCTGTATTGGCTTCTGGTGAAGCTGTAGCTTTATCCGTTAGCGCATTCTGAGCATCTTTTGTGGCATCTATTGCGGTAGCAACTGCAGCACCGTCAAAGAGCATTCGTGGCTCAAGGGCAATCAGTCTAGGCTTACTAGCCGATTTATATTGTTTTTTTGCCTGAATGCTTTTGTTGCCAGTGGTGCGTTTGCTCATTGTCTTTTACTTACGAATTTTTATTGTTACGATTTATTTGCTATTAGTACTTTTATTGCCGGTATTGCTTGATGCGCTATTTGCTGTACTTGGTGCGTTGGTGACATCTGGATTACTTGTGGTTTCAGGTGGATTAATTACCAACACTCCACTCATACCAGCGCCAATCTCTTTGAACTCACCATCAATCACAGCGGCAACCTTGATGGTTTGACTCACCGGGTCAATCTTGCCGTTAACGCGAGTAATTTTTGCTGGGTAGGACTTGCCTGTTTCATCCAACTTAATCTCAAATTTGTAACCTGCAGTTAACCAAGGCGACCATTTGGATGGCGCTACAAACTCCAACTCCAATGCACTGTTATCCAAAATATCGAGGAGTGGCTGTCCTGCTTGAACGTATTGCTGTGCTCTTACTTTTTGCTCAACAATCAAGCCACTATAGGGAGCCAACACATTGCAGCGTGCCAATACTGATGCGAGCTCATCATTTTCAGCTTTCGCTTTGAGGTACTCTGAATACGAGTTCTCATACTCAATGCGCCCTACCGAACCTAATGCCAATAATTTTTTATTCGTTTGGTAATTGCGATCAGCAATACTTAAAACTGCTTTGGTTTTTTGATATTGAGCTTGTTGGGTAGCACAATCAAACACTACCAGTACTTGCCCCACCTTAAATGCTTGACCTTCTTTAAATGGCAGCTCAGATATTTTGGCGCTTAATTCTGAGGCTATTGAGTTATAGGTAACCGCTGATAATTGCGCACGGATATCTTGCTTTCCAGCATCCAGCGCAGACTCATCCATGCTGACTTCTTGCGAGGCAGGGGCTACTTTGTCGGAGTTCGTAAAGACATGCCATGGTCGCCACTCGATCATCACAATTACAAAAACTACAGCAACCGCTGCGGGCCAAAAACGCTTTACGTTAATCATATAAACCTATCAAAATCTGGTATTTAATGTTTGCAATGGGATTACTTATTTTTTGCAATCACAGCGGCATCCTGTGAAGAGCTAGACTCACGGCCGGCCGGAGCTTTTGGATTTGGCGCTGTTGATGGAGATGGTTTCCATGCCTTGAATAAATCCCCCGCTTTTGATGCCACATCACCCAGTGATGCACTATCAGCAGCAGTAGCAGCGGCAGAGCCTGAAGGTGTCTTCCATGCCTTGAGCATGTTGCCTACAAGTGAATTCACCTCACGAGTTGCAGGACTATCAGCAACGTTGACCGCAGGACCTGCTGGTGTAGGTTTGGTTCTTGGAATATTAGAGGTTGCACTAGCTACTGGTGGATCAACCGGAACAGCGGGCAATATTCCAGAGTTCCACTCTTTAAATGAGTCTTTTACCTTGGCGGTCATTTCAGTCAAAGTAGTCTCATCTAAGCTATCAAAATGGGGCTCCATTCCGGTAGTAGCCTGCATCTTGCCGCTTGCAGCAAATAATTGAGACAGCGCCTGATACTTACGTAACTTACTCACAATGTAAGAAGCATCGGCGGCGACTTTTTCTGCTTGGCTTGCAGCGCCTTCTTTGTACTTGGCTGCAGTCACCTTGGCAATACGACCATCCACAGCGTCGATCTCTGAGGAGCGTGCATACAAACGACTGCTATTACCCAACTGAATCTTGGAGAGGTGTACCTGGCTAATAATCGCCATCTGTACCATCATGCGTTTTTGCGCAGCAAGCTCTTGGTTTTGCTCAGCTAAATTAATGGTTGCCGGAGCGCTTAGCAGATTCCATAAATTAAAGCTAACGTTAGCTGCACCCTCTACCCAATTCTTATTGATGTAGTAGGTGTTATTCGAGGTTTGCGGCCCGATGTTAAATGTTAGTCCTGGGAACAAACGCAGCATTGATTTGCGCGTTTCCTCTACAGCAATACGGGCGTTATAGATACTCTCTTTAAGGTCTGCATTGGCAACGATTGCGCGCACCTCAAACTCTTCTGTCTCGGCATGGTTATAGGCATTTGGTACAACCAAGCTATCTGGGTCTTCCAGCTTCAAATTTGCTTTAGCAGGCAAATTGATTAATTGATTCAACTCCACTTTGGCGGTAGATAACTCTAGATCAATGGTTTCTAAAATCTTGATGTTATCGAGTAATGCTTTTTGATATTTCAAAGCATCCAGAGGTGGTTTTAGACCTCCGCTCTCTACCTTATTGGAATTCTTTAAAGCCACATTGGCTTCGGCAATAGTGCTTTCAATATCTTTCTTGAGTTTTTGGGCGGCGGCGGCACGCAAGTAAGCGGCCTGAATATCTTGCACCAAAACGTGCATCGTTCTTCTGCGACGCTCAGAAGCAACAATAATGCGATCGGCATTTTGACGCGCATTGAAGTAGCTCACACCAAAATCCAAGAGACTCCAGCTCAGCATTAATCCAGCCTGACCATACTGCTTATCAGAGTTTACGAATGGCTCAGCAGATCCAGATGGGTTACCTGAATAAGCACCAGTAGCATTTGTAATGAAATAGTTATTACGATAGTTATATCCAGCAGAAGCCAAAACCTTAGGCAACATGTCATATTTGGAGACATCATAGGTACCCAGTGCAATTGCTTGCTCTAGTAACTTAGAGCGGTGGTCTAAGTTGTATTTAAGGCCGCGGGCAACTGCTTCATTGAAGGTTAATAAATCACCCACTGGCTCAACATCCTTTTGCGCCTTAACTCGGTCTTCTTGCAATAACGCTTGCTGCTCACTAATCGTTAGTGGCTTTGGCATAAAGCTACAACCAGACATGCCGGCTGTAATCAAGGCCATAGAGACTGCAATAGTTTTTCTTTTGAAATTCTTCATATTGATAACAAGTGGGTAAATCATTAAAAAGGTAAGTCTGCGATGGAAATAATTGATAATTCGTCGATTGATACAAGCAACAAAATCAACTACTTTTCATCATTTTTTTGGTAGAAATTGATGTTAATTTAGGTAAATTTCCATTGGTATCAGGCGATCGGCTGTTTGCCTAAAGGCTAATAACTTTTGCCCTTATGCCTATTGGGATTCGACCATTGGGGTGGAAAATAAAAAATAAATAATTGATCGTTTACCAAAAATTCGATGGTGCTTAGTGCAAGGCAATAGATCTAGGTAATAGTGCTTATTTGGTAACAACCATTACCTTATTACTTAAAACGGAGTTACCCCGGGCAAGTGTCAGCTTCACGGTAATTGGTAGTGTTACCTCTGAAATCTTCGGAATGGCAAAAGTTCTATTCGCTGCATTAAATCGAATGCCTGCTGGCAAGCTCGACCCATCTTCAAGAGAAGCTTGTAATGTCGATCCATTTGGCAGCATTAATAATTTATGACCACTAAAGGATGCAGGTGCTCCAGCAACAGATACGTGCTCGCCAGTCATCTCAATCAATTCTTGGGTAGTTTGATCTGGCACAGGGAACTTCATCGATCCAGATGACGGAACTGGCAATGCATGCAGATATTCACCAATGTTGTCGTTATCGCGAACATACAACATCTCACCCTTAATCAAGTGATTTGGCTGTGCTGGTGTTTCAGCACTTTGCACTATGGTTTGAGTAAATTGCTGGTGCGCAATCAAAACCATATTGTTGAGTTCTTGAGGTGCCTGCGTATTTACTGCTGGTGCTTCAGTTATCTCAAAAGGAGCATCCACAAACGTCACTATATAGTTCGGGTTATCAGCAGACAAACTCGACTTATATATTCCTAGTGTTGATCCGCTACCTAATCCAGATAAACCCAGATTATCGCCAGCAGCAACACCAGATTGAGTGTACTTCTGTGTTTGAACTGCTCCATTTGCGGATACAGTTTCCCCAATAGCAGTTACTGTAGCCAGCGCTTTTGCCACAGGAATAGTGCCGCCACCATTGCCTGTTGCCACAATCGATGGAGTAACGCCATTGCCCCCTGCCGCAACAGCGCCTGTACCTACTAGGTTTGAGCTAACGACATAATAGTCTCCACCGTTATACCCAGCTAGCGTTGTACCGTTATTAGTAATCGTCTGTGTACCTGCATTTGGAGAGCCTAGTGTCAAACTAGTAGCACCAGTTACCGTTGTGCCTGCAATCACACCGCTCAGTGCAGTTGTGTTTGGAACATTAGTTAAACCGGAATAAGTCATTGCGCTTGGAGTCGCAAGAGCGGTTAGTGGTGCTTTATCAATAACAAGCGAACCGTTGACATAGGTAATGTCATAGTTTGCGATACCAGAACCTGTTGCATTAGAAAGTGCATCAACATATATGCCGGCATGAGTACTAGTTGCAGAACCCGATACCCCTGTTAGAGTATCCGTTCCGAAGAGGGTGCCGGTACTGGTATAGCCATTGGTATAAGAGGTATTGTTAAATGTAATACCAGTAGTACTATCTCCAGTAATCGTCAAAGGCGCTTTTGCGATTGTTGCAGAGCTCGATAAATTGGGTACGGATAGCGTGTAATCAGAATTATTGATTGCTAGGCCAGAAACTGTGGCAGTTTGCGTCCCAGCATTGGGACCATTAAACGTAAACGTTCCAGTTGCTGAAGTGGATCCTTGGTCAACCGGAAGAAGTCCATTTAAGGCTATCGTACCAGTGGCAGTGGTTGTGCTGTCATAGGGCTTGCCAGCAACTTGCGCAACTCCAGTAATTGCTAACGGTGTTATTGCAATTGAACCATTTGTAATGGTGACATTGTAATTACTCAATACGCCTGCACTAGCAACCGCTGACAGAGTATCCGTCACAGTTCCATCAGATACATGCGTTGCTTGCGCACTTCCAGCAACTGTAATTCCCTCGCTATTGACTACGCCACTCAATGTATAAGTATTGGTTTGGGTGTTACCGTTATACGGCGATGTTGTCACTGCACCAACAATACTTAAGGCTGCTTTTGCCACAGGAATAGTGCCGCCACCATTGCCTGTTGCCACAATCGATGGAGTAACGCCATTGCCCCCTGCCGCAACAGCGCCTGTACCTACTAGGTTTGAGCTAACGACATAATAGTCTCCACCGTTATACCCAGCTAGCGTTGTACCGTTATTAGTAATCGTCTGTGTACCTGCATTTGGAGAGCCTAGTGTCAAACTAGTAGCACCAGTTACCGTTGTGCCTGCAATCACACCGCTCAGTGCAGTTGTGTTTGGAACATTAGTTAAACCGGAATAAGTCATTGCGCTTGGAGTCGCAAGAGCGGTTAGTGGTGCTTTGCTGATGACAATACCGCCATTGTTATAAGTAATAGAGTAATTGCCTATTCCAACACCAGTTGCACCAGAAAGATTATCTGTATAAGTACCAGCATGAGTTTGCGAAACTAGACCAAGAACGCTGGTTACGGTGTCATTGCCCAATAATCCAAGTTTTGTGTAGGTGTTTGTACGCAGCGTGTTATCAAATACAAAACTGCCTGTGCCGCCTGAAATCGTTAATGGTGCCGGCGTAATAACTACTGAGCCACCACCGTTGCCGGTTGAAACAATATTGGGGGTAACTTGATTGGTGCTGGTGTTAGCCAGATTAGAGCTGATGACAACGTAGTCTCCTGCATTAGGACCAGATAATGCAGTGCCATTATTGATAATAGTTTCTGTACCAACTGCTGACCCAGATAAAGACAGGCTTGTTGTTCCACTCACTACAGTACCACCAATAACGCCAGATAAAACAGTGGTATTTGGTACAGCAGTACCACCAGAATACATAGGAGAATTTGTCGGAGTTGCAATGGCAACTAGTTGAGCAGGAGTAATGGTAATTCCGTGAGGAATGTAGGTAATAGCGTAGTTAGTCAAACCAGAGCCTACCGCACTCATTGCAGTGGGAGATCCGTCCGTGTAAGCCCCTACATGCAACCCTGCTCCCAGCCCCGTAACACTCGTAACGCTATCAGTGCCCTGTAGTTGCGATGCACCGACGGTATAGGTATTGGTACGCGTTGTATTGTCAAATGTATAAGTAGCGGTGCCGCCAGTAATTGTGAGCGGCGCTTTGTTCACTGTCAGCGTACTAGGGACAACGGTGACGTTGTAGTTAGAAAACCCAGTGCCAACCGATCCAAGCAGGCTATAAGTTGAAGCACTTGCATTAATTGCCCCGATAGCAGTTCCAGAATAAGTAACGCCACCAAGACCTGACAAAGTTTGACCGTTCATCAGACCTGTAGGCACCGCTGTTGCACCTGCAGCAGTAAACGCAGCTGCGTCATATGTTTTGGTAACTGGATTAATCGCTATGATTAAGTTAGCTTGATTAATAACAGCAGTATTCACAATGGTTTGAACTGCAGTAAATTGCCCATTTGAAGTTACAATATCGCTATTTGTATTGCTAATTGCGCCTACATAAGTGCCAACGTTAGTTGTAGCGGTAGCGCTTGTAGTTGGGTTAATAGTAATTTCACCTCCGCCAACAATGCCATCGGTGTAGGTATTGCTAGTTCCAGTTTTGAGAGTTAGGTTACGCAAACTAACCCCATCACTAGTTACATACGATACCGATTCAATCGAACCAGGAACCACTGTTCCATAGGTGCTTGTGGTTGGATTCATCTTAATCAGCACTGTTCCAGCCGGAGTAATGGTAAATACTCCGGGGACATAACTAATAGCATAGTTAGCTAAACTGGTGACTCCAGTCGGGGTAGCATTAATAGCATAAGGGCTTCCTGCCGCTGTCTCACCAGCTGCTCGTCCCACGCTGTATGTAAAGCCGAGACTAGCTGCAGTATCACTTCCTTGCAGACCTGTTAGTTGAGCAGTTAAGACAGGATCAGTTTGAGTAACTATCTTACCGTTGTTGTCGGCAGTCACCACCAATGCAGCCTTCTGAATAGTTAATACTGGGGCATTAGCAGTGGGAGTGTAATTGCCAGCATCAACTCCAGCAGTTGAATAGCTTGCTGTGTAAGAACCCGCGTTTGTAGCGCTTGGAGTCCCTGAAACTACGACATTATCTCCAGCAATTAAACCCGTCACAGACGGAGCCGCTAACGATTGAGCCGCTCCGTTATAAGTCGTTGTTACAGATGTTCCTGTAATAGTCAAAGGTGCTGGCGTAATGTTAGCAGTTGTCGTTGCGGTAGTGCCGCCGGAAAGTTGATAATTCCCTGCCCCTGGTCCGCTAATGCTAATTCCAGAAATCAGTACGGTTTTTCCATCTGCAACATTCTTATCTGAGAAGGTGCCGGTTAATGTGGATGTATTAACTACAACAATTCCAGCACCAGTATCAGCAGGTAAAACGCCTGAATAAGAAACGTTGCCAGCATTTAATGTGGCTGCCGTAGTAGCGTCATACTGCTTGTTATTCGCGGTAATACCGCTAATAGTAATGATGGCTGGAGTAATTTTTAGGTAGCCATTTGTTAGAGTAGTTACGTAATCAGAAGCCGAACCCGTTGTGAATACAATGCTTAAATTGTCATTAATAGTGCTAACATTTTTTGCGCTAGCCTTGCCTGAAACCGTAATGACATCATTAGTCTGCAAACCCGTTGTTGTATAGGTGTTGACTTTGGTTGTAGCATCATAGGTAAACGTTGATTGCGCCCCCACAATACTCAAGGCTGCAGGTGTAATTCTCAAACTTCCATTGGTAATAGTGAGGTTGTAATTAGATAAATTAAAGCCTGTAGCGCTTAAGTTATCGGCAATTGCACCCTGCGCAACATGGGTCGCTACCGCATAGCCAGTTGCACTTGCCGTATTTATATCGTTGCCCACCAACCCAGTAAATACTGCTCCAGTATTGTTTTGAGCACTTGAGTTGTAAGTCAGGGTATTCACTTGCCCTACTAGGGTTGCGTTCACCTTACTAATATTCAAACCGCTATTGATATAGGTAATTTCGTAGTTTGATAAACCAGATCCAGTAGCGCCGCTTAGCGAACTTGTATAGACGCCTGCATTAGTTCCAGTAGCAACACCCGATACACCAGTGACCGAATCGGTCAAACCTAGCAAACCACTGGTAGTAAAGGACCCGGTTTGAGTGGCGCCAGTGTAAGCAGAGTTCGCTGTTGTAGATGTTATTGTTAAATTTGCTTTGCCAATTGTTAGGGCACCATTCACATAAACAATAGTGTAGTTAGACAACCCAGACCCAGTGGCTCCGCTCAATGAATCATTGAAGGTTCCTGCGTTGGTTCCCGTCGCAATACCCTGAACGCTATTGGCAGTAACAGCATCAGTTGTTCCCAGCAAACCAGAAACCGTATAAGAGGCGTTGGTTTGTGAATTGGCGTTATACGTAGTCGTTCTATTGCCACCAGTAATAGTCAAGGTGGCAGGATTTACGGTAACGACGCCTGGAAGATAGGTGATTGCGTAATTTGATAAACCCGATCCAGTCGCTAGTGAAGCCACATCAGCATAGGAGCCAACTTGCGCAATACTTGATCCAGATAAAGTAGTCCCACCAGAGCTAAGGGCACGAGTAACACCTGCCACTTCATCACCGGTAGACACTCCACCAATACTGGTAACTAATCCTGAAACAGAAACTGATGCACCAAGCAATGCGCTATAGGTAGAGGTGCCGTTGTACGAACTTATTCCGCCAGGGGCAGTTATTGTCAGAGCTTTAGGAGTTATGGTGTAGCTATTTTGATTGACTACCGGCGTGACAGTCACCGCACCATAGGAAGATAGGATGGCGCCAGTAGTAGATAAATCTGTTAAAGATTGAACTAAATTGGAATTACCGCCAACCCCAAGATTTGCGGAAAATCTTAACGAAGCCAGTACTTGTGAAGTGGAAGGCACAATAACCCCAAATCCTGCCCCACCCCCACCAGCCGATGTCACAGTAACATTGGTTGGATTAGTAATCCAATTCGTAGCTGTAGCGCCGTTGTAAGCGGTACCGTATTTCTGCTGATAGACGCCAACAGTAATTGTGATTGGCCCGCCGCCACTAAGAATATTACGGTAATTGACAGTATTTACCGTGGCGACATCTACTGAACCCATAACACCACCAATATTTCCGTATGAAACATTGCTGGTAGTTGAGGCATTGGAAGAATCGATTCCCACGGTTGCCGCAACAAAGTCGGATGAAGTACTAGGAGTTCCGGCGATAGATTGGGGTTGTGACGTAGAGAGCGCAATTACTCCACCGCCAGTATTAACTAATGTACCAAGAGCAGTGATTGAGCCATTGGTTACTGTACCAGCGGCAACTCCTAGTCCACCAGTAATACTCATGCCACCCGACCCAGAATCAGAAACGTTACCTGTTGCAGTGTTGCCTGTTGAAGAGATAACTACACCATTTGCACCAGTATTAGAAATGGCGCCAAGCACAGATACCGCACCAGCAGTTCCACCCGTTGAGGATGAACCAGAGCCAATAATGCTAATGCCACCAGCCGAGGTGATGGTACTTGTGGATGTTAAGTTAATCGATGATGCTGTATCGCTTTTTGCCGTCAAACTTACAGGACCAATATTTGCAGTTATAGCGGCAGTGTCGTTAATGCCAACACCTGTTCCAGAGGCAATAGCATTAATTCTCACTCCAGTGTTTCCAGCAAGCGTACCAGCAGTCACGGCGCCAGTAATCGTTACACCATTTGCGTTTGCAATAGTTGCTGTAGCATTAGAACCATTGGTATTGTCTATGTTGACATACCCAGTGACTGAAATTGCGCCGCCGCTATCAATAATCCTTGCACCATTAGCCTTTTGTACGAAATTAACTGCAGTGCTTCCGCCCGTCGCTACAGTTACTACACCGTAATTCACAATTACACCTTTATTGGTTGCACTTGTTGAATCATAAGTAATTGAACTAGCAACGCCCGTATTGTTTTTGGCGACTGAAATAGTATTGAAGGCAACATACATCGGCGCATTTAGTGATGTTAATTTAATGTCGCCGCCGCTAGCATTGTTGGTTACAGAACCAAAACCCGTATTGGTGCTGTAGGGCGACGCAGCATCAGTACCAAGCACTAGCGCATATCCCGCCCCTACTGTGCCAGGAATTGCTGAACCCAGGAATGAAACCGCTGTTCCACCACTCGCATAGTTAGCACCAGAATTGATAACATAACTTGTGCCTAAAGATTGGATTCCATAATAAAGGGTATTAGTGTCAACTACCGAGTTAGATGAGTAGCCAGCGATATTGATTTGATTACCCGTAATAGTCATATTGCGAGTGCTAGCGCCGTTATTAAAGAAAGTGCCCATGTAGTTAGCGCTTGCGCCTGATACGCCGGTAGGCCTTACTTTTCCAGTGATATTAACAACTCCGGAAGTGCTGTTAATTGTGATTAAGCTATTGGTATAGACGCCGGTAATATAACCACTAGTGATTGGCGTAAAGGTTTGGGTGCCAGTCACATTGATGTCTTGAGTAGCGCTAAGATTGCCCTCAACCCAAACGCCAAATCCACCAAGCGTAGTGTTCGCATAGCCATTAGCACCCTTCAGAGTAATGTTTTTGGCGGTAATTGAATCACTATTTCTCACGCCAGACTGAGCATCAGTAGCGACCACGTTGGCGTTGTACCCGGGTTTGATAGTGCCGGCATAAATCTGGCCATTCAACTCGGTAATGAAGCCGCTAGTTGTGCCATTTACGGCATAAGTGTTATCAAAGGTCACATCACCTGTAACATTAATCGCAGCGGTAGTGAGCGTGCTTGTTTTAGTACTTTGAATTAATCCACCGGCAGATTTTGCAATGATGTTCACCGCTGATGTACCAGTAGCAGTAATGCCGCCAGAAAGCAAAATACGCTGGTTTGATCCAGAAGTATTGTCTAGCGTTAAGGTTGCAGCAGTTCCAGAACTATTAGCAAACGTTAAGGCAGCAGATTGGGTAATCGTACCGTTAGTAATAATATTGACAGACGTACCAGCATTAATAGCGGCCTGAATGTCGGTATTTTTAATGTTAGTTGCTCCCGCAAGCGCCAATGCAGAAGCAAGTGTTGCTCCAGTTCCACTTGATGCGGTAGTAGTGATAGTTACACTAGTTGGATCTAACAACCACTCAGATGCCTTAACAATATTGCTTTCAGTCCCGAGCAAATCACCCGATGTTTCCACTCTGCTGCCAGTCAATGTGGAATTGCTGATTGCCGTAAGCGCTGAGATTGCACCAGTTGAGTACCCTTCGCGACCGATGACAACCATGCCATTCGCTGCAGTGATGCTGGAATTGTTAATTTGAATTTGGTCACCGAATACGACGATATTGCCGTTTGGTGCATTGATACCAGTTTGGCTATCAATAATGATGGTGTTGCTGGTGATGCTGTTATTACTGTTAATTGTTACTGCTGATACTAAATCTTGTACAAAGTTGAGGAGAGCTTGTGGGGCTGGAGGTGCTGTCGCAGGTGGCGCCAGGATTGTGCCGTTACCCAGATTGTTAATCTGTCCTAAGTTAAGTGCTCCGCCCTGACTTAACCCTTCTGTACTAATTAATGCGCCAGTTAAGTTGGTTTCAACTTTACCCGCAATAATAATATTGCCAGCGTTTCCAGATTTACCTAATGAATCAACAATGCCGTTAATAGTTGTTTTGCCGGCCGTTGAAACAATATTAATTGCTCCCCCATTTTGACCATTAGCTGAAATATAACTATTGGTGTTGATCGTAATATCGCCTGTTGCCAGGATATTAATTAATCCACCATTGCTGGTGTAAGTATTTCCATCAGCGTTTAATGTGTTTTGATTATTACCGCTATTTCCATTTCTGCGATTATTGGCAGTGGTGGTATTAACTGAATTTAAAGTGCTTGAATTCGTATTGCTTGAGTTGTTTGAATTATTACTACTATTTCCGTTTGAATTAATATTACCTAGAATATTAATAATCGCGCCCGCCAAATAAATATTGGAATTAGATCCGCCATTGGTATTGATAGAGCCATTGATATTAATGGCCTGGGCTACTGCGTAAACTGATCCTGCTGTGATGTTGCTATCAACATCTATCTGGCCATTGGTGGCAACCAGGTTTAACGCGGTTGCTGTATTTCCAGAGTAGATATCTGCCAGTATGCGGATAAGGGGGCTCTGACTCTGGGTACAGCCACTTGTTGTACATGCACTGCCTGTTGCATCCAGAGTAACGCTAGTGGTGTTAAGCGCATTACTGATGCTTGCTGCTGCTGCACCATCAATAATGAGTTCAACTGGGTCAATTACCCATCTACCAGATCTACCGTTGGAACTTGAAGTATCAACTATAAGTCCTTGTTTTATATCAACTATACCCTTTGAGCTGGTCTCAATAGAGCCGCCGTTACCACCCTGAGCACCGCCTCTAGCATACAAGCTACCGGCCACCGTTGTTCTGGTGCGTGACCAGATGTTAATCGTGCCGCCATTACCGTTTTGGATAGCCGAAGTGTCGATAATAGCCTTTGAAGCTACTGTAACTTCATTTGCTAAGTTATTGTTTT
Source organism: Polynucleobacter sp. AP-Capit-er-40B-B4 (assembly GCF_018882245.1). Classification (GTDB taxonomy): domain Bacteria; phylum Pseudomonadota; class Gammaproteobacteria; order Burkholderiales; family Burkholderiaceae; genus Polynucleobacter. The sequence goes on from NZ_JACVOV010000004.1 coordinate 24,696, forward strand.
GTATTGCTTTAGTGATATTTTCAACACTTTGCTCATTGGTGTAATTCACACCAATGCAGATATCACCACCTGCTGTTGCGCCTGTAGCGCTAGTTCTTGATCCACTTGCCAGAGCAATGTTATTACCCCTGAGGCTAACTTTTCCGCCTGCATTTTGTGCAGAATTGGCTTCAATTACGCCGCTTTGATCGATTGAATCCGCAGTTAATGTAATTTTTCCGCCAGCGGTACTAATATCCGAGGCTGAAACAGTGCCAGTGTTCCTTACTATGGAACCCATGAGATTTTGAGCGGCATTTGCAGCAATAATCACCTGCCCGCTACCGGCATTAATCAGTAATTTATTCGAAATCAAGGAATTAACTACTGATGCATCTACTGAAACATTAACAAATTGGCTTCCAGAGAATTTAAGAGTAACTTTTTGACCAGAAACTAATGCAATCGCATTATTTCCACTCATCGTTGCAGTAATAACACCCGAATTTTTAACTTGGGGCGCCATTAAAGCAATATAACTATTAATATTATTACCAGTTATATTGCCTTTATTAATAATTTTGCCTGTATTACCACCTTCATATACTTGAATATCCTTTCCAGCCATAAAATCTGCTACTGAGGTATTCATCGTAGTTGCAACCATACCGCCGACATTTACTTCGGCGCCCTTTCCAAATACGATCCCATTATTATTTACGAAAATAACCTGACCATTGGCATTTACTGCGCCATTAATCATCGATTTTGAAGCGCTATTTACGTAATTTAATGTTGCTGCTGCAGAATTGGGTTGATTAAAGTTCACCTTAGCCTGTGAACCAACATCAAAACTATTCCAATTAACCACTGCTCTTTGGCTAGTTTGGTTAATGTTCATCGTATTTCCAGATGTGGCAATTGTTGCTGTGCCAGCGACCACTTGACCACCTGTTGGCAGCGCATTCGGCGCAGGCGCTGCGGCAATGCCCTGATGGGAAAGACCGGCAATAGCTAAAGCCGCCAATAACTTAGCGGCTTTTAACTGCGTTCTGTGCGAAGGATGCGTACTACGTGTAGTCAAATTGAGAATTTCTCTAATGGGCTAGAGAATTTACTGGAAAAAAATCATGCACAAAATCCTACGATCGTAGGAGTTTGTAAATTTATTTAATATTTTTTTATTTTTTTACTTCTTTATGTGCAGCATTTCATTGATTTGCCTTGCTGCCGTTCAGAAGGAATTGACGCACCTCTTGTGATCACTTAGTGCTAGCTAGCTTCATAATATTTTGTAAAGTTTTGATGATTTATTGTAAAGTTTATGAGCTCAATAAGATAAGGTTTGTCAATAAATGGTGACGACTCTCAGACCATCTTGGCAGCTGAGCACAGGGAGTGTTTGGGACGCCAAAAGCTAAAAACCCCGCATTTATGCAGGGTTTTTAGCTTTATTACACCAAGATTCGGGTAATTTAGAAGTACAAGCTACCTTTGATCCAACCTTGGACTGATCTGTACTGATTATCCGTGTTTAGCTGCAGGCCGCTGGAGTTATACAAAGGATTGCTACCCACTCTCCATGCAAGCGATCCAGTCAGTTGCACTTTTTGGTATTGGTACTTAGCGGATAAACCCGATGCATACAAAGAATAGGTATTGCCGGCATTGGTTCGGCCTTGCCAGTCGTTATAAGTACTAATGTATTGCTGAATTAGGCCAGCATCAAAGAAGGCGCCCAACTGCAGGTCCTGTACAAGCGTATGGTTAATCTCCAATGAAGCTACGGCACCCTGAGAGCCCCCGCCCTGCGCTACTGGATAAGCGCGCACACCATAAGGACCACCTAAATAGAGCTGCTCAGCGCTATTTAAATTCTTATTCGCGAGCTGACCATAAACCGAAGCCACCAAATTAGTCTTCTTGATCGGCAATGGTTTAGTAAGTGCGCCATTAACCCCAATCTTGCCAAAGGCTCCTTTGGTAGCAGCCCCTTGGGCATCGTTAGTTGCTTGATTGGTGTTATTAATGGATAAACTTCCAACCGTTGCTGTTAAGCCCCAACTAGCATATGCGTTATCAAGCAAATTACCACCGTTAAGGCCAGCGGTTAAATTGTTAATTTGATAATTACTGCTTTGAATACCGTTAACTTGGTTGTTGTAGTTTTTATTCTCAAAGTTAACCGTCACGTTTTTGTTAGATCTTGCCGTTCGCTCTAGAGCGTACGTTGAGTAAAGGCCATAAGTTTGGGCGGTACCCTGTGAAATCGTTGGAGAAAAGCTGCTTAAGCTTTTGTAATCCAAGGCACTAACACCAGCAGACACCCTCCAACCGTCGTAACCTAGTGGCATGCCGTATTTGAACTGTCCATATACGGAACCTTGGGAGCCAATGGCGTCTAGGGTAGCTTGATCACCATTGCCGCTAGGGTTATTTAAGCTTAGGCTGGCTACTGCTTGAGCTGGGCCAGTGTTTGCAGCACCGTAATTTGTTAAGTCAACTCTGCCTGCAAATAGACCAGTATCTTTAGCGTTAATCTGAATATTGCTAGTTTCTTCCTTGTCGCCTTCGCTTAATTCGCCATCCACTTCACTTCCTGGGATCTCATTCAGGATAGCTAAGCTGCGCTCTAAGCCATTGAGGTCAATAAAGCCACCCGGTGGATTGGTTTTACTCACAAACTTAGTGATCACCTCCGGTTTAAGGCGACTTGCAGCTGCCTTATCTAACTTAATAATGACTTTACCTACTTTACCCTCAATGATTTTGATCTGAATAACACCGTTCTTTACATCCTGAGGAGGAATAACTGCCTGAGCTACCCAGCCGCGCTGAGCATATAAACCAGTAATGGCATCGGCAGCTTCTTTGATTTGATCTAGCGTGAGCTGACGATTGATGAAAGGCTTCAGAACTTCTTGCGCTTGATCTTGATTGATCAAGGTCATTCCAGTAATCTTAAAGCTGGTAACTTCAATTGCTTTAGCTGCCGTTTTCGGCTTACTAGGTTTTGCTTGCTTCTTAATTAGTTGTTCTGGCGCAACAGGTGTTGCATTGCGCTCTACTTCACGCTGCAACTGTTGCTGCAAAGCGCCAGCATCGGGGCCTGATTGCGCAATTGCAGTTGAACCATATCCAATGAGCATTAATCCAGCAACAGCCGCCAAAGCCTTATGGGCTGAAGGGGGAACGCTCGTTATTTTTAAACTTACAGTATCTTTATATATTGCGTAGCGATTTAAGTCGTTCATTTTGCTATCTTTTTTATAGGATCGGCATATTACAAATGCAAATGAAACGAATGGTAATCCTACGAACGAACAGTCGCTATAGAGCTAATTATTTATGGCTGGAGCGGCACTCATTCATCGCCTATTTTGTTCGACTCAAATATCTACCTTTTTGCTTTCGCAATAAAAAAGACATCGAATATTGCTCGATGTCTTTTTAATGAACTTACTAAGTTTGAAATCTGTTTTGAACTTTAGCTTTGGCCTGAGAGTTAGAAGTTATAGCTGCCAGTTATCCAGCCTCTTGGTTGAGTAGTGGTGCCATCTGTATTCACTGGTTGGCCATATTGGTTATAGAGCGGATTTTGTCCAATTTTCCACGCAACAGATGCTGCGATATTCCAACCCTCATAATCCCACTTGGCACCAAGACCGGCGCCCATTAATGAATAGGTGTTGTTGGCATTTGTTACATTATTTGGACCCTGCCAGTTGGGATACATATTCTTATATTGCTGCACTACACCGGCATCAAAGAAAGTAGATACAGTAAATTTTTCCTGTAATTTATGACGCAGTTCTAGCGTAAAGAGTCCGCCCTGAGAGCCGCCGGATTGGGCAACCGGGTAGGCACGTACGCCGTATGGGCCGCCTAAATAAAACTGCTCTGCAGAATTCAAATTAACCGAAGCAAATTGTCCAGAAATCGCTGTATAAAGGTTAGTTGCCCCATCCTCAGTCAACTCCTGGGTTCTACTTGCAGCAAGAGTGGTTTTAAAGAAGTTAGATGGGGTAATGGACTGGTAAACCTGTGGGTTTGTGCCTGGTACGTAATACATACTGTAATTGTTACTCTGACCTTGGTATGCATTTTGATTAATACCCAAAACATCTAGGTGACCCAACACCAAAGTGACAGACCCCGTATTTACCGCACCATAACCGAGGCCATCAATCAAATTCCCGGATAAGCCGGCCGATAGATTGTTGATGTTGTAAGCAGAGGTCAAAGTATTGCTTGCAGAGTTACGATTGTTGTAGCTCTTGATGTCGTAATTAACAGTACCGTTTAGATTAGCGCCTTGGGAGCGCACTAATGGATACGCAGCACTTACGCCGGTAGTCCACGCATCGCCAGTACCACCGATATAAGCATAGTTGCTAACGTTCTTATAGTTTAAATAAGTGCTAGACAAGCCCAAACGCAGTCCATTTGGGGAAACTGGCAAGGAATAGGCGCCTTGAACATATTGAGAGCCCTCTGATGCAATACCGTTCAAAGAAATTGAATCTCCATATCCTGCGGGATTATTTAGGGTCAGAGCAAAAACACCCTGATTGGCGCCAGTAGTTCTACTACCGTAGTTATTGGCCTCTACCCGCCCCTGCAGAATGCTTGGCTGTGTGAGTTGCAAACGAACATCGACTTCACCGTCTTTTTCACCTTGCTCTAACTGGCTAGATGCCATAACGCCAGGTGTTTCATTCAAAATGATGATGGCACGCTCAAGGTTTTGCATATTGAGCGGGTCGCCTACACGATTGGAGTAAGTAATGTACTCGGCTGCCCGCTCTTTACCGAAGCGGGTTGGGCCTTGAGGCATATCAACTGTAACCTTACCTAGCTTTGCTTCGGTAATGAGAATCTTCACTACCCCATGGGCAATCTTCTGTGGCGGTAGAATTGCTTGAACCGTGTAGCCCTTCTTACGATAAAGCTCAGCAATCGCATCACAAGCGTTTTGCAAGTCTTCAAATGTGACAGGCTTGCCAATCCAGGCCTTTAATAAAGCCTGCACTTCAGCCTCGGGGAGAATCTTCACGCCCTCTAGCTCAAAACTGCTAACCGTGAAGCGAACTTCACCTTCTTTTGCTTGGCCAGTTGGACCAGACACACCACGCTCTGGCTCAGGCAGGGCCAAAGGTGACGGCAAAGGTAATTGCTTTTCTAAACCTTGCTGTAATGCGCCGGCGTCGACTTGAGCAAAAACAGAAGGAGATGACAGAAGGCTAATTGCTGTTAAGGCAATGAGAGATTTTTTGGTTGTAAAGATATGCGTCTTGGACATCAGAATTTATGCCTAAATGAAGAACCTAATACTGCTAAGTTCTTGAAAAATAATGCATAAATTTACTGGTTTATGGGGTAAATTCCCATTAGCCCAAGGGTGAATAATTTGCTAAGCGCCCAGCTTCTTAAGCTTGCAAAGGTATTTTGATCGTAAATAGCGAGCTGCTACCAGGTATGCCGTCGTACGTGATCGTTCCACCGTGTCGACTCACGATATTCTTGCACAGCCATAAACCTAGGCCCATCCCCGTCTTTTTTGTAGTGCTAAGCAACTCAAAAAGGCTGGACTGAAACTCCTCAGGAATTCCACCGCCATTATCGGCTATAGAAATAATGGCACTTTGATCCTCTTTGCGCGCTTCAATAGTGATCGTAGGCTTTGGCGGATTTGATTCATCAATCGCCTGGATCGCATTATTTAGCAAATTGATCATCACCTGCTCCATTTCACCAGGCCCAACATTAAGAACAAGCCCTTCATCGACATGCAATTGAATTTGAATATTTTTTGACTTGAGGTCTGGATTAGCAATGTGAAGGACCGTAGCGATTAGCTCCCCAAGATCTGAGCCTTGAGTCTTAATATTACTATCAGTAAATATGGACCTTAAAGAGCGCACAATCGTAGTGGCACGCTTGTTATCAAACTCTAAGGAATCCAATATCTCAGCTCCAAGCTCAGAATTTAACTCACCCTTTTTAAGCTTCATTTTTAAAAACTGAATATTGAGATCACTTGCACCAAGTGGCTGATTTAACTCATGGGCAATTGAGGCTGATAGCGCACCTGTGGCAGCCGTTTTATTGGCCTTCAAGAGATTGACAATCAAAGCCTCACGCTCCTGCAATAGCTCAGTGATCTTTGCATTGTCTTTCTTTGTCTCGGAGTTTTCGATCACTAATTTTTCCGACCAGTACCCCACGATAGATACATAAGATAGCGCTGTAAATGTGACTGCAAAGCATCTTAGTAAGGTGCTTAAAAATGGCTCTTGATATAAATTAATATTGGATGCGGGCGTATCAAAAAAGACAAGCCATAGACGCGTCAATCCGAATATCAATTCAGCTGCGGATGTAAACATCAAGAAGCTCAGCTGAATTTGCCTTTCCTTCTTACGAACTTGAAATAGTTCCCACAAAATACATAACAAACACGCAATCACGCAAGTAAGGACAAATAGAACCCGATATTGAAAATTTCCAAATAATCTGAGGTATTCAAAAGCGCCCGCAAAAATAAGCAATACCAAAGGCACATAGCGGCTTATTTTTTGTATTGAATGGCCATTAAGGGTGAAGCAGAAAAGCGTGAGGTAAAGATACCCTCCAAAGAAGCAGACATTTGCTACTGTCAGCAATATGGGGCTTATGGTTGATGCAGCAGCAAAAGATAAAAAAGAAACTATATGTAGAACAAGTGCAATTAACCAATAACCATTAGTAGATGCCAATCTGCCTTTTCGAATATACGGAATAGCTGAGATCAATAATCCGCTTAAGAGCAGTGAGAAAACAAGGAAGAGTGCTTCATTAGCGAATTTCATAAATGTGAATGCTACATGCATTCTGGGCAAGCCAGGTATCAATAGATGGCCGCAATACCCAAAAATAGAGCATCAAAGGGCTAAGAGGGCCTCTTACAAATGGGATTTGCTGAGCTAAAATTACTTATGAGCTCACCTATTGCCTTTGATTACCCCCAGCAAGATGCTGCTGGCGCCACTTGTACCGCCCAGGCTTGGGCCAAGACACCTCCTCAGCTTCATGGCGCCGAAAAGGCTGCCGTCATTGCCCGCATCAAACAATTATTGGTTGAGAAAGATGCTGCTTTAGTCGCCCACTACTATGTTGACGGTGACATTCAGGATTTGGCGATAGAGACTGGCGGCTATGTTGCCGACTCCTTAGAGATGGCGCGTTTCGGGAAAAATCATTCGGCAAAAAATCTGATTGTTGCTGGCGTTCGCTTCATGGGCGAGTCGGCAAAAATACTTAGCCCTGAAAAACGCGTGTTCATGCCCGACCTCGATGCAACCTGCTCACTTGATCTTGGTTGCGATGCTGGGGACTTTGCTGCCTTTAGAGCTGCACATCCTGATCGCGTTGTCGTGGTCTATGCAAATACCAGCGCTGCAGTCAAAGCTCAAGCCGATTGGATGGTAACGAGCTCTTGTGCTCTAGCGATCGTGCATCAACTCAAAGTTGAAGGTAAAAAAATCTTGTGGGCACCCGATCGTCATTTGGGTCGCTACATTCAAGAACAAACTGGCGCTGATATGTTGTTATGGAATGGTGCTTGCATTGTTCATGATGAATTTAAAGCGGTGGAGCTTGAACTTTTGAAGGCCGCTCACCCTAATGCCATGATCTTGGTTCATCCAGAGTCTCCGCAAGCAGTCGTTGACCTTGCAGACGTTGTGGGCTCTACCTCCGCTATGATTAAAGCTGTGGTTGAAGGCACCGCTACTGAGTACATTGTTGCTACCGATAACGGCATCTTGCATCGCATGCGTCAACTAGCCCCCAATAAGAAGCTGATTGAAGCGCCAACTGCTGGCAATAGTGCAACGTGCAAGAGTTGTGCACACTGCCCTTGGATGGCCATGAATGGCTTACAAGGAATTTTGAATTGCCTAGAAAACGCTTCTGGTGAAATCTTCATCGAAGAACCTATTCGTGTTGAGGCTTTAGGCTGCATTGAGCGCATGCTCGACTTCACTAAAAATCATCCGGACCTCTTAGCAAAAGCGCAGCATGGTTTTGTAAAAAATATTGGCGCTGCTTAATCTTTATATTTATATATGTTTGAATACAACGAAACCCTAGAGCAAGCTCGCCAACGCAATATTGCAGATGCATTGATGGAAGATATCGGCACTGGTGATTGGACTGCAAAGCTCGTCCCCAGTAAGCCTGTTAAAGCTCAGTTAATCGTTCGCCAAGAAGCCGTTCTTTGTGGTGTAGATTGGTTTGAAGGCACGCTGAAGAAACTCGACCCGAATGCGAAAGTTACTTGGCATTACCTAGAGGGCGACATGATGAAGCCCAGTACCAAGGTTTGCGATATTGAAGCTGACTCACAAGCCCTACTCTCCGCTGAACGTACTTGCATTAATTTTCTACAAACACTTTCTTGGACGGCTAGTATTACTCGCCAGCACGTTGATGCGATTGCCGGCGCTAGCCCGAATCCAAAGGACTGCGCGGTATTAGATACACGTAAAACCGTTCCTGGATTACGTCAGGCCCAGAAGTATGCAGTGTTAGTGGGTGGTGGAAAAAATCAACGTCTCGCTCTTTGGCATGGAATTCTCATCAAAGAAAATCATATTGCTGCAGCTGGTAGTGTTACGGCAGCCCTAAAGAATGCTCAAGCACTGAATGCTGGAGTGGATATTCAGATTGAAGTAGAAAACTTTGCTGAACTTGAAGAGGCTTTAGCTGCTGGCGCTAAAAGCATCTTGATCGATAACTTCAATACCGATCAAATGAAGCAAGCTGTTGCCATTACTGCTGGGCGTGCTTTACTGGAAGCCTCTGGTGGTATCAACCTAGACCAAATGCGCGCCATTGCAAGCACTGGTGTTGACCGCATCTCTCTTGGAAAACTCACCAAGGATGTACATGCGGTTGATTTCTCAATGCGCATTTTGTAGCAATTTGGCTATACCAATAGCACTTGAATACCCTTAGTTTCAATTAGCTGAAGTAGCTTGGCAGCGGCACCACTAGGGTGTTTTCCAGAACCTGTCGACTCCCATTTTTGAACTGTAGAGACGCTTACATTTAGTAGTGAGGCAAAAATGGATTGACTCATTCTTGCTTGATGAATGCGTATATCTGTCACTTTTTTAGGTGTAAATAAAGGTGGCTTTTCTAAGCAAAGGGTCTTCATTTTTGCATAATCATGCTTAGTTAAAAGACCGTGCTCCTCCAATGCCTGCGCCATTTCCAATAACTCGTCAAGCACCCTTCTATCTTCAGATTTTAATTTTTTACTCATTGCAATTTAGCTCCTTCAATATCCCAGCCCTAACTAGTACCCGCAATCTATTTCTATCTGCCTTTTCGAATGACTTAGCAATAATCGTTGCCGCCTCTTGCTCCACATTGCTAAAGTCAGAGCCGGGATAACTCTTTTCCCTGCCAACGATAAAAATAATTGCTTCCTTATTTTTCTTGGCAACAATAGTGCGAATGCCCCCACTTTTGCCCTGACCTGGAAGTGGGATTCTCTTTTTACATACCCCACCACCTAAGTCAGCCTCATAAACTCCTCGCTCAATCTCTCTAGCAGCATTACAAAGTTCTATAGCTCCAATAATTTTTCTTGCCCAACGATCGAATGTTTTTGTTTTTAAGACTATTTTCATAGTCGATATTTTAATGTATAGCACTCAGTGCTATAACATTGTATCCGACAATGAATTAGGGTTGCAAGTAGCCGGCTTTTATAGAAGAATTCCGTGCAAATCTATAGAGTTAAATCACACAAGCTATGCGCGTCATGTTAGAAGCCTGGTATCTACAACGCGAGAGGGAAGATGAAAAACAAAACTACAAGCCCCTATGATGTGGCAGAACATTTGCGCACACCCAAGGAGATGGCCCTCTATCTTCAAGCATGCATCGAGGAATCAAATGGAGATGTTGAATTTATAGCAAGAGCATTGGACGATATAGCTAGAGCCCAAGACGCAACCCTGGAACCCAATGGGCCAGGGCGTCCTGAGATTTAATACATTTATTACGCTTGCGAGCAAGCGCACTAAATTACCCTTCCCTACCCTTGTAAATGATCTGCTTCTCTAGGGCATTACGAATAAATTCAATATTGCTTCGCAGGCTATAGCATTCAGCAGTGGCTAGCTTTGCTGCTTTTGATCTAAGTATTCTGCGCTCCATCTCATTAAGCACCTCGATATATTCACTGCGACGATTAGGGTCAAAGGTTTGAATCGTGTTCTGCTCAAATTTATCCAACTCTTTATAAATGGAGTTAATTTGCTTCTTAGCCAGGTTGGTTCTATATGTTGGAATTGACTTAATAATCGGATAAGCAAAAGCAGCAAAGGGAAGCAAGAGGAAGAACATGCGCTCTAAGAACTCGGCAAGCCAAAATGGCAAATACTTCATTAATGTCGGAGCGCCTTTTTCATAGAAGAACTTTGCCTCATCACTCAATGGGGCCTCGGTATTCATATAGGCCGGAAATTCTCCCGCTTTAGAAAAATAGGATTTGTTACCGTTAATTTCTCGGGCAGCCTCGAGGAATAAAACTTGGATAGCAGGATGCAGGCGGTTATCTATTAAAAGATTAGTTGTAGTCGAAATTAACTGTATAGGGTGATCAGGAATATTTTTCCCAAGATCAAAGCCGCCCATGGGTGCAGACACTTCCTCAAAATAAGGCAATAACCGAGTGTAGGCATCTGCGCGCGTAAACGAAGTTAACTTAATATCTGGATTTCTAATTAACTTCTGCACATTTGGTGAATCAAAACCATCCACCAAAATAACGGCATCAATTTCGCCGCGTACTAAGGCATCAATACCTTCAGCATTGCCAAGTCCGAGTAAATTAGGGGCGTCACCATTCAAGCCATTGAGTTTAAAAATATTCAGCGCCTGAGTCCGCGTTCCACTCCCTACCGGGCCAATATTTATTCTCAGTTTGGCAATATCTCTATCAGATACGTGAATGCTTTCATTGAAGGCATTCTTGCGATAGAACATCCATACCGGCTCATAGTCAACACTGCCGAGGGATTCCACACCAGAGAGATTGTCTACTGCAATCATTCCACCCTGAACAAGGGCCGCTTGAATTGGATCCTTGCGATCAATTAAATGCTGTAGATTTTCTTTTGACCCATGGGTCTCCACCAGTTCGAGCTTAATTCCCTTTTTCTCAAAATAGGTCTTATATTTTTCACCCAAGACTTTGTAGGAGCCACCGGTTCCGGTTGCCATTAATACTTTATTCGGTGGCGCAGGCTTTGCATACCAAACCAGGATGGATAAGGCAAGAATTAATAAGAAAACAAGTGGCCAGACTTCTCTTAAAGCACTAAACCAATTCTTGATTTCATCTGCAGCGGTTTGATACACCGCAGAGATATGTTCGTAGACTTCTTCTTTAAAGCTGGCCATGAAATTCCTTGTGATATAGAGTTAGCTTATCACCAAAAACCAGGTTTTATAGAGCAAGAAGCTTAGGAGACCGTTTCGCTCTCAGCACCCTCTGCTTGAGGGGTCAGAATGGTTGGGTAGGACACAGCCCAAGTGCCTGGATAGTCGCGACTGTAATGAAGGCCACGACTTTCCCTACGCATGAGGGCTGAACGCACTATCAGTTCCGCACACTCCAATAGGTTTCTGAGCTCAATGAGATCTCGTGTGACCTTAAAGTTGGCGTAATACTCTTGTACCTCGTAGCGCAGCAGCTTAATGCGATGTAAGGCCCGCTCAAGACGACGATTGGTTCTCACGATACCTACGTAGTTCCACATGAGTGAACGGAGCTCATCCCAGTTATGGGCAATAACGACTTGCTCATCTGCATCCTCAACCTGGCTCTCGTCCCATAAGGGCAAACTTGGCATGACTGGGGTTTTTAAAGAGGAGATATCTTCAGCGGCGGCCTTACCAATGACTACACACTCTAGCAAGGAATTACTAGCCAAACGATTGGCGCCATGTAGACCGGTATAGGTTGCTTCGCCAACTGCATAGAGTCCCGGCAAATCAGTACGCCCTTTGAGATCGGTCACCACACCGCCACAGGTGTAATGCGCAGCAGGCACAACCGGAATCGGCTCTTTGGTGATATCCAAACCGAGACTCATGCAGCGTGCATAGATCATCGGGAAATGTTCTTTAATAAATGCTTCACCCAGATGAGTAGCATCAAGATGAACATAATCCAAGCCGTGCTTCTTCATTTCGAAGTCGATTGCTCTTGCAACAATGTCACGTGGGGCTAATTCATTACGATCATCATGCTCCGGCATGAAGCGAGTACCATCAGGCAACTTCAGCAAACCACCCTCACCGCGCATGGCTTCAGTAATGAGGAAGGTGCGATCGCTCGGATGATACAAACATGTTGGATGAAATTGAATAAATTCCATATTGCCTACGCGGCAACCTGCACGCCAGGCCATAGCAATGCCATCACCAGTCGCGGTATCTGGGTTGCTGGTGTAGCGATAGACCTTACCAACGCCACCTGTAGCTAATACCACTGATTTTGCTTCGATGGTTTCTACACGATTATTTTTAATGTCGAGTGCATAAACCCCATAACAACGATTAGGTTTGCTGCGTTGAGTCTTAACATCTAACTGACGATTGGTGATGAGATCGAGTGCAATCCAATGCTCCAAGATCTGAATATTTTTATGCGCCCTGGCTTTATCCAAAAGCACTTCATGAATGGCTTTTCCGGTAGCATCAGCAGCATGTGCAATGCGACGATGACTATGTCCACCTTCTCGGGTCAAATGCAAACCCATAGGGCCAGATTTATCTTCTGTAAATGGAACGCCCCGCTCTACCAGCCAACGAATCGCATCAGCGCTCTCTTCAGCGATATAACGGGCAGTAGACTCGACCACAAGACCGGCACCCGCGTCCAAGGTATCGGCCACATGAGAATCAATACTGTCATGTTCTTTATCAACGACCCCAACAATGCCGCCTTGTGCCCAAGCTGTAGCAGCTTCCCCTAAACCCCGTTTAGCCATGAGAATCACCGGCTGAGACTCAGCCATATGGAGAGCAACAGTCAATCCGGCTAATCCGGCCCCAATAATGAGGACGGGAAGCTCGGCTTTTGTGGTGGTGTTTACGGAGGGTTTAGAACTGGCCATAGAAGGATCATTCTAAAGGTCGTCAGAGATATTCGCTTATTTATCGCTTAATGTCTCGGTAGAAGTTTTCGTGGGAGCCTATGGACTCCAAGTAAATTAGCCTTAGACCGTCATCTATTGAATACCCAAGTAAATAAAGCTGATTGCTGCTTCTAAACTTAAATACCCATAATTCAGATAAGTCGCCCTTCTTTTTTTCCCCAATCGTGGGTTTTTTAGCCACCTGGACTACAGCGTCATCAACATCCTTGGCGGTTATGTCGTTTAATTTTTTGTATTGTCTTAGGAATCGGCGTGTTTGAGAAACGTCATACGCCATCAAAGCTTCCTGGTGCGAGGGATAAAGGGGGTAGATTGCTCTCTAGGCTCAGCTAATGAAGCAAGTGACTCCATAATGAAAGCAACCGGCAAGTCCGGGTTATCAATTGCTGCCCTACCCACTTTTGCCCAGAACTCGATTTGCCCGGCGATGGTTCGATGCTCCACCTTGGCCTCTACCTTAGCCAATTCATATAGGTTATCGTCAATTCTCACCGGCATACCCATAAAGCCTCCCTTTTAGCCCATTTTACTACAAAAGTAGTAAGGAAGAAAATGGGGTTTAAATACAAAAAGGCTCCTTGTCGGAGCCCTTTTGTGATTTTCTAGATAAGCAATCAGACGTTAGACATTACCTTGGATCCGCCTGGAGCATTCGTGCCATAGCCCATAATCTTGGCTACTTGACCGCCCTTAGCAAGCTTCACGGCGCAATACTTAAACTCCGGAATTTTGCCAAATGGGTCTAGCGCTGAATTGGTAATCAAGTTAGCAGCAGCCTCATAGTAAGCAAACGGAATAAAGATTACGCCTCTCGGTGTGCCATCATCCCTTCTCACGTGGATACCGACTTCACCACGACGAGACTGAACAGTAATCACATCGCCAGCAGATACACCTAGCTGGGTCATATCTTCACCATTCATAGATACGGTAGCCATAGGCTCAATCGCATCAAGCACGGTAGCACGACGCGTCATACTGCCGGTATGCCAATGCTCTAACTGACGGCCAGTAATCAATACAAATGGGTACTCGGCATCAGGACGCTCATTTGCTGGAATGATGTCGGCCGGAACCAACTTCACCTTACCATCCGCTGTGGCAAATTGATCATCAAACACAATTGGGCGACCCGGATCTTCAGCGGATAAACATGGATAAGTCACGCTAGATTCTTTTTCTAGACGCTCCCAAGTAATACCCTTGATAGCTCCATGCATTGCTTGACGCATTTCGTCATAGACCGCAGCAACACCGGCGTCAGGACCTTGATAGTTCCAATTGAGACCCATACGCTTAGCAATCTCTTGGATGATCCACAAGTCTGGCTTTGCATCACCCGGAGGATTAATGGCTTTCTTGCCCATTTGCACCATACGGTCAGTATTGCTTGCCGTACCCACCTTCTCAGGCCAAGCACTTGCAGGCAACACTACGTCAGCCAATAGCGCTGTTTCTGTCATGAAGATATCTTGTACGACCAAATGCTCTAAAGATGCCAATGCATGACGAGCATGATTTAAGTCTGGATCACTCATCGCAGGGTTCTCACCTTCGACATACATGCCACGAATCTTGTCCGGATCAGAATCAGGAGCTGTGATCTTATGCATGATCTCTACTACGGTGTAGCCAGGCTTTTTATCAAGCGGTGTATCCCAGAACTTCTCAAACCAAGCATGCGCTTCAGGGTTATCAACACGTTGATAGTTCGGGAACATCATCGGAATCAAACCGGCATCGCTAGCCCCTTGCACGTTGTTCTGACCGCGCAATGGATGTAAACCTGAACCTGGCTTACCAATTTGGCCAGTGATACTCACCAAAGCAATTAAGCAACGTGCATTATCAGTGCCGTGAACGTGCTGACTGACACCCATGCCCCACAAAATCATTGCTGATTTAGTAGTTGCAAACTCTCTAGCTACTTCACGCAATGTTTCTGCTGGAATACCACAGATTGGCGCCATTGCTTCAGGGCTATAGCCCTTGATGTTTTCTTTTAAGGCTGCAAAATTATTTGCACGATTTTCTACGAAGTCTTTATCAACCAAGCCTTCTTCAATAATCGTATAGATCATGGCATTGAGCATCGCCACATCAGTGTCTGGCTTGAACTGCATCGTACGCCAAGCATGTTTGCTGATTTCTGTCGCACGAGGGTCGCACAACACAATTTTGGCGCCGCGTTTAGCAGCATTCTTAAACCAAGTGGCTGCCACTGGGTGATTGGCGGTTGGATTGGAGCCAATCAAGAAAATCATGCTGGAATGCTCAACGTCATTCACTTGATTACTTACAGCGCCTGAGCCTACACCCTCTAAAAGCGCAGCAACTGATGAAGCGTGACATAGACGTGTGCAATGGTCTACGTTATTACTACCGAAACCGGTACGCACCAACTTTTGGAATAGGTAGGCCTCTTCGTTGCTGCCCTTTGCTGAGCCAAAGCCAGCCAACACTTTTAAGCCGTGTTGATCTTTAAGTTTCTTGAGGCCTCCAGCAGCAAATTCCAGAGCCTCTTCCCAACTTGCTTCACGGAAGATATCTGACCAGTCTTGCTTACCTTCTAGGATGGACTCATCCTTAGGAACACCTGCTTTACGAATGAGCGGCTTAGTCAGGCGTTGTGGGTTATGGATGTAATCCATACCAAAGCGACCTTTAACGCAAAGGCGATTGTGATTAGCTGGGCCATCACGACCTTCAACGCTGACAATTTTTTCATCTTTAACGTTGTAAGTGATTTGGCAACCAACGCCACAGAATGGACAAACGGAATCCACTTTGCGATCGACGGTTTGCGAACCAATCAAACCTTTTGGCATGAGCGCACCAGTTGGGCAGGCTTGGACACACTCGCCACAAGCCACGCAGGTACTCTCGCCCATCGGATCATTCAAATCAAATACGATCTCGCTATGACCGCCACGCATCGCGTAACCGATCACATCGTTCACCTGCTCTTCACGACACGCACGCACACAACGATTACATTGAATACAGGCATCCAAATTGACTGCCATCGCCGGATGTGAAATATCGCTGCTGACTTTTTCACGGCGAATTGCTTTGAGCTCTGGTCGAACTGTGACATCCATGCGTGCTGCCCAGGTGCTGAGTTCGCCATGTTGATTTTTTTGCTCTTCTTCCTTACTGTCTCCAACCCACTTAAATCCTTCGTCTGGCATATCTGACAACAACATCTCCAGAACCAATTTTTGACTCTTGATTGCGCGTTCGCTATTAGCCTTCACTTCCATGCCAGGAGTTGCGCTTCTGCAGCAGCTTGGTGCTAGGGTGCGTTCACCATTAATCTCTACTACGCATGCACGGCAATTGCCATCTGGGCGATAGCCGTCTTTGAAGCACAGATGCGGAATATCAATACCATGGCGTTTAGCAGCCTTGAGAATCGTTTCACCTTCATAAGAAACGATAGTTTGGCCATCTAGCTTGAACTCAACGGTTTGTAATTCGAGTTCTTTTGGATTTGTGGGTGCGTTCATGTTTGTCTCGTTATTCCCTGATTTTTATTAAGGTACTTCCTTATTGAACTTCTTCAGGGAAATATTTATGAATACAACGAATAGGGTTTGGTGCCGCTTGGCCAAGACCGCAAATAGAAGCGTCAACCATCACCGTGGCTAAGTCCTCTAAAGTCTCTTGATCCCAAGATTTAGCTTGCATCAACTTAGCGGCTTTACCTGTACCCACTCGGCAAGGCGTACATTGACCGCAGCTCTCATGCTCAAAGAAGTGCATGACGTTGAGTGCCATATCGCGTGCTTTATCTTTATCGCTAAACACCATTACTGCAGCAGAACCAATGAAGCAGCCATAAGGTTGCAAGGTATCAAAGTCGAGCGGAATGTCATTCATTGTCGCTGGCAAGATGCCGCCTGATGCTCCACCAGGTAAATAGCCGTAGAACTGATGACCATCTTGCATGCCACCGCAGTACTCATCAATCAACTCTTGAATCGTGATGCCAGCAGGAGCCAACTTCACGCCAGGCTTCTTCACGCGTCCGCTTACGCTAAAGCTACGTAGGCCTTTGCGATCATGGCGACCAAAAGAACTAAACCACTCAGGGCCACGCTGAACAATGTCGCGCACCCAGTAGAGGGTCTCAAAGTTATGCTCTAAGGTTGGGCGCCCAAACAATCCGACTTGAGCGATATATGGAGGACGCATACGCGGCTCACCACGCTTGCCCTCAATACTTTCGATCATGGCGGACTCTTCACCGCAGATATAAGCACCCGCTCCACGACGCAATTCAATCGTAGGTAATTTAAATGGTGGATTGGCCTTTAGCTTTGCCAACTCAGTCTCAAGCAACTCTCTACAGCCATGGTATTCATCGCGCAAGTAGATGTAGCAAGCATCGATACCGACTACGTTAGCGGCAATTAATAAACCTTCCAAGAAGCGATGTGGATCGCGCTCTAAGTAAGTACGGTCTTTAAACGTTCCTGGCTCGCCTTCGTCAATGTTCACAGCCATTAACTTAGGAGCAACTTGGTCTTTCACAATGCGCCATTTACGACCCGCCGGAAATCCTGCGCCACCTAATCCGCGTAGCCCAGAATTTTCCATGGCCTTAATGATGCTCTCGGCATCTTTCTTACCTTCGTGGATTTCTTTAGCAAGTGCATAACCGCCTTGCGCACGATAAGATTCGTAACCTACATAATCTGGAGAAAGGGCTTGCATCTCGCCTTGCGGTGAAACACCCTGCTCCGCTAATGCAGCAGGCTCAAACACAGCATCATCTTTAGCTATTGGCTGTGTGGTCAACTTGTTTTTTACAGCAGCAGAGACTTTATCGGTTGTAGCAAAGAGCACTGGGTACTGATGTACCACCGCTACAGGCGCCTGCTCACAACGCCCAACACACGGGGCTGCAATAACTTTGATATTCGAATTACCCAAGATGCCTGGCATTTTTGCTAGCAAATTTTGTGCGCCAGCCAACTCGCAAGCGATGCCATCGCAAACACGAATAGTGATGTCAGCAACTGGATCATTACCGCGCACGACTTCAAAGTGGTGATAGAAAGTGGCAACTTCATATACCTCTGCCATTGGCAGATTCATTTCCTTTGCTAAGGCAACTAAATGACGATCATGCAAAGCACGGTACTCATCGTTGAGCTTGTGAAGATTTTCAATAAGCAAATCTCTGCGATGCGGTGCATTTCCAATCAGTTTGCGCACTTCTGCAACAGAGGCATCATCAGCTTGACGACCCTTCAACTTGCTCTTACGACGAATGGTTTCCCTCAAATCATCTGCCGTTGCAACAGCAACCGCTTTGACTTCTCCAGAAGGCTTTGGATGATTCATATTTTGTAGTCTCTAATTTTTATATTTATTGCTTTGCACGAATGCAGAGTTTTTCCCATCTTGCCTACCAAAAGTCCTGCTAAGCCAAATACTTAGCAAACCAGCAATACGCAAAATAACGCTTTATTTTGGGTTATTTAATACCCCAAGTCCTTGACGGCGCTCAAGGACTTGAATTCAGGGTTTACCCTAGTTATAGAAGGGATGGAGAAGGCTTGTCGCCAGGAGGAAGTGAGTAATCCAACTTGCGCTCATAAAGGCGTGCTTTGTAGCAATCCTGATAGCCTTTGCTGCCAATTTGCCAGCCAATTGAAGTGCAGTCGTCTTGAGCGGCTGATTCAATGGAGCCGCAGCCAGTCAGACCTAAAACGGAAAGTACTGTAAAGATAGAGAAAATGCGCATTTTTGTTGAATTCATGACCTCAAGTCTACTTGATTCTGACCTCAACATCGAGTGGAATACCCTCTTTTCCTGCCTCAACTGTTTTGACCGCCCCCAGCTGAATGCGGTCCTTAAGGCTGGCGTCGGATTTGGTCATCAATCCGTAAGCAGTCTTGGCTCTAGCACTAGCCAATTCTTTTAGCTCGGCTTCAGTAATTTCTATGCCGGCAATCAGCTCATTGTGCAATTGCTCGTTACGCTGCTCGCTATACGGAAGCGTCAAAAGACGCTGCCCCAGCTTAATGCGCCCAATGTATTGAGCATAGGCAGACTTTAATCCTGACTGCACCCTGGGGTCAGATAAGCTTGGCGCAGGAATTGGCTCTCCTGGTATCAATTTAAATCCAGCATCTTTCAGAATGGCTGAGTCCGCTTTAGCCCTAGCAAGCTCTTTTCGATCTTGCACGGGATCATAGGTGCCAATAATCTCCAAGCTCGAATTGGGCCTCTTGATCAGATACTCTCCAAACTTCTCTAAACGATCCTGGTCGACCGCTAAAAATACCGCCTCGCCTGGAACGGCATTTACGCCCTCTTCACCACCAATACCAATCAATGCCGCTAAAGCTCTGAATGGTGCAGTAGCAATATTGCTTAAAACATTACTAATGGCCTGCCATACCAAGCCACTAGCACTAAATTCCGGAGAGTCGACATTGCCCGCAATTTTGACGGTGACATCGATGGTGTCATCAGAGTCTTCAAGCAAGGCAATTGCTAAACCTAATGGTAATTTTTTACCAGTAAAGTCTGGCACTTCATCACCCAGTACAACCTTCTTGATGATGATCTGATTACTACCGTTTAACTCGCCATCTTTTGCGCGGTAATTTAAGTTGAGGTTTAAGCGCCCACTCGCAATTTGGTAACCGGCAAATGTCATGACCGCAGGATTGAAAGCGCTTAAAGGCAAATTGCGGAACGTCATCAAGATGTCATGGTTACGACGTGGGTCATCAAAAGATGCTTGTCCTTTTGCTCGCATACTTCCGGAGCCTGCAACAACACCATCCATAGCAACAGTGGCAAAACGCCCGGGAATATTACTCACCCCTAAGAGAGTGGCATTGAATTTCTTCACATCCGCCTTGAAATGCGGACGCATCGCCAGGTCTGAGAAGAATACTTCACCATTCTTGAGGTTAGTGGAACGAATATCTAGATTAAATGAGGAAGCGTCCTTTGGTTTAGAGCTATCAACTGCTTCAGTTTTTTGTTCGCTTGCAGGCTTAGAAAACAATCTTCGGAAATTAGAAAATCCTTCTTCATTGATTTCAAATTGAAGCGTTGGTGAGTCAACAATCAACTCATCAATTGAAAGGCTATTGATGGGAGCTTGTTTTGATTTCAGGCTTTTATATTCAAACTGACGAATATCAGCCATCTTCCAAACAATCAGAGGATATTTTTGATCTTTCTCTAGAGCTGCCAAATCTGAAATATGAATGTCGCCTGCAACGATATCGGCATCAGGTCCAAACTTCATGGTGAGCGCTGAATTAATTGCGCCGCTTTTACCTATTAACTCTTTATTGGCCGGCAAGAGCGCAACGAGGGGAGCGATTGCCAGATTCTCAAGATCCAGCTTACCCTCTACAGCTTTTGAGTCTGTATTAAAGTCCCAGTGAGAGCGAATAGCGCCATCATCTAACTTCACATTCAGTTGCACACCTAACTTACCGGGTTGAGGATTATCCAATCCACCTGTAACGGCTACGCGCTGATAAGTAATGGTTTTGTTAATGCCAGGAACTAAGACTTGTAGTGCGCCAAGATTAAAGTCGTATTGACCACGGACACCTGTCACCACACCCTGCTTGTCGTAGTTGGCTACATCAAGCAACTTCATCGTAAAGGGCTTAAGCTCCTCCTTCAACTTCGTGGAGTCGTCTAACAAACTTAATGAGGCAGAACTCACTAGCAGCTCATCAATTGATATCTTGAGCGGTTTATTGGGCTCACCGGGATCTTTGGGTGGCATTGCTTTCTCAATAGCAGCAATAAATTCCTGCCAATTCCAGCTTCCTGAATGCGCGCCCTTAGATAGCCTCTTCTCTACCAGTATTTTTGGCTCGACTAATAAGATCTCATCAAAGCCCAGTTCACCCAGGGCCAATTTTGTCCATTTGACAGTGATGGATAGCTTTTTAAATTCCAGTAATTTTGCGCCACCTGACTTTGCTATATGAAGTCCATCTAGCTCTAATTTCAACCTTAATGGTGAAATGCTGAGATCTTGATAGGCAACCTCATAACCAATCTTGGCAGCAAATTCTGAAGCAGACTTTTTGATGAATCCAGGGACAAGGAGTTGAGCACCCGCCCAAAAAATAATGATGCAGGTGAGTATCAAGACACCAAACCTGATCAGCCATTTTTTGAGACGAGGTAATTGAGTTAAAAACATTCAATGCAATACAAAATAATCTACTAAGTTACAACAAATTATTGTGCAGGTGGAAAGCCAGCCTTTTGAGTCCACATATTATTAAAGACATTGATGATCGGCTTCTCATACACACCTGCTTTGGTGTACGGCTCATCTTTTAACCATGCATCCACATCCGCTCTACTCGGAAAGTCAATTGCAATCAAACTGCCCAAAGTGGTTTTTCCGTCTTCAGAAGTCAAGGGTCCAGCAAAAGCCATGCGATCAGCCATTTTGGCTAAATAGGCGCGGTGCTCAGGGCGTACTTGTACGCGCAAGTCAGCAGTGCCGGGACGATCCATTAATAACATTGTAAAAATCATATTTTCTCCTTTGCTTGGTTCTATTTTTAATGCCTAACTAACTAGATACTACGGGAAGTTACAAAAGAAAAACCACCCGAAGGTGGTTTAGGTATTACATGGCGGAAGGGGCGGGATTCGAACCCGCGGTAGGCTATTAACCTACGCACGCTTTCCAGGCGTGTGACTTAAACCGCTCATCCACCCTTCCGGAACCGATGATTATACGATTGCCGAAAGGGTTTCCTCTAAAAGCTTGTTTAGGGGCTTACAGAGACTCTTTGAGCTGGTCCAAGATGTGTGGATTTTCAAGGGTTGAGGTGTCTTGAGTAACCTCTTCGCCTTTAGCAATCACACGCAAGAGACGGCGCATGATCTTGCCAGAACGGGTCTTAGGCAAGTTATCACCAAAACGAACGTCCTTAGGCTTAGCAATCGGGCCAATCTCTTTACCAACCCAGTTACGCAATTCCGTAGCTAGCTTTTTAGCCTCTTCGCCTGTTGGGCGACCGCCTTTGAGCACTACGAATACGCAAATCGCTTCACCGGTTAATTCATCTGGGCGACCTACTACCGCAGCTTCAGCAACCAATGGGTTTGCAACTAAGCAAGATTCGATTTCCATAGTTCCCATACGGTGACCAGAAACGTTCAACACGTCATCAATACGGCCAGTAATAGTGAAGTAGCCAGTGTCTTTGTTACGGATTGCGCCGTCACCTGCTAAATACAGAGTACCGCCCAACTCTTCTGGGAAATAGGACTTCACGAAACGATCAGGATCATTCCAAATCGTACGAATCATAGAAGGCCATGGACGCTTCACAACCAAGATACCGCCTTGACCGTTAGGCACATCAACACCAGCTTCGTCAACGATCGCTGCCTGAATACCTGGCAATGGCAATGTGCATGAACCCGGAATCATTGGTGTTGCACCTGGCAATGGAGAAATCATGTGACCGCCAGTTTCTGTTTGCCAGAAAGTATCAGCGATTGGGCACTTGGAGTTACCAACATTCTCGTAGTACCACATCCAAGCCTCTGGATTAATTGGCTCACCTACTGAACCCAAGAGACGCAGTGATGACAAATCGTAGCTCTTTGGATGCACAGCTTGATCATTACTAGATGCTTTGATCAATGAACGAATTGCGGTTGGTGCTGTGTAGAAAATAGATGCTTTGTGTTTTTGGATCATGTCCCAGAAACGGCCAGCATTTGGATAGGTTGGCACGCCTTCAAACACAATCTCAGTAGCGCCAACTGCGAGTGGGCCATAAGTAATGTAGGAGTGACCTGTTACCCAACCAATGTCAGCGGTACACCAGAACACATCGTTTGGCTTGATGTCAAAGGTCCACTTCATTGTGAGAATAGCCCACAAGAGGTAACCACCAGTGGAGTGCTGTACACCCTTTGGCTTACCGGTTGAACCGGATGTATACAGAATGAACAATGGATGCTCAGCGCTTACCCACTCTGGCTCACAAGTAGCTGCTTCATTAGCAACGATTTCTTGCATCCAAACATCGCGACCTGCTTGCATAGCAACATCTGTGCCAGTGCGCTTACTCACGATGACATGCTTCACCTTAGGGCACTCACCTGTTGAGAGGGCTTCGTCACAAATGGCTTTCAATGGCAATGCTTTGCCGCCACGGAACTGGCCATCAGCAGTAATCACAGCAACTGCGCCAACGTCCATAATGCGATCGCGCAATGCTTGTGCAGAGAAGCCACCAAACACAACAGAGTGAATAGCGCCGATACGAGCGCACGCTTGCATAGCAACAATGCCTTCAATGGTCATTGCCATATAAATAATGACGCTATCGCCAGACTTCACACCCATCTTACGAAGTGCGTTTGCCATTTTGCAAACGCGCTCCAGCATCTCTTTGTAAGTTACTTTAGTAACAGTGCCGTCATCAGCTTCAAAAATGATGGCTGTCTTGTCGCCAAGACCAGCTTCAACTTGACGATCCAAACAGTTGTATGACGCATTGGTTGTGCCATCTTCAAACCATTTATAGAAAGGCGCTTTGGACTCATCTAAAACCTTAGTAAATGGTTTTTTCCAATAGATGTTCTCTTTAGCAAGGCGACCCCAGAAACCGTCGTAATCTGTATTTGCTTCATCACAAAGCTTCTTATAGGCCTCCATGCCTGGAATAGCCGCACCCTTTACAAACTCTGCAGGTGGGTTAAATACGCGGTTTTCTTGTTTTAATGGTTCCATGCTTCACAGCCCTCTATCAAATAATCAATAATCTAAAATCCACTACAAATGCGAAAAAATGTCGCAAAATGACAGGTTTACACCCTCAAGACCTTAGAAGATAAGTGAAAACACGGGGGATTTGCTCTATGGCAAACCCTTAAAATAGGGCAAACCTTACTAATAATGTGGAAATAAGCACAAAACCATGACAAATATTAAACAAAATGACCTTATTCAGAGCGTTGCAGACGCGTTCCAGTTCATCTCCTACTACCATCCCAAGGACTTCATTACCGCCTTGGGTAAGGCTTATGAGCTAGAACAGGGTCATGGGGCTAAGGATGCTATTGCTCAAATTTTGACCAATAGCCGCATGTGCGCCGAAGGTCACCGCCCAATGTGTCAAGACACGGGTATTGCGGTGGTTTTCCTCAAAATTGGTATGAATGTGCAATGGCCCGATGCCACGATGAGCGTTACTGATATGGTGAATGAAGGTGTACGTCGCGCTTACCTGAATCCTGACAATACCTTGCGCGCTTCAGTATTAACTGACCCAGCTGGCAAACGTAAAAACACTGGGGACAATACCCCTGCGGTTATTCATTACGAAATCGTTCCAGGCGACGATGTGGAAGTGATTTGCGCCGCTAAAGGTGGTGGCTCAGAAAACAAAGCCAAGATGGTGATGCTCAACCCTTCCGACTCTATCGTGGATTGGGTTCTCAAAACTGTTCCTACTATGGGTGCCGGCTGGTGCCCTCCCGGTATTTTAGGTATTGGTATTGGCGGTACACCAGAAAAAGCCATGCTCATGGCTAAAGAGTCTTTGATGGAACCGATTGATATTCAGGATCTGATTGCTCGTGGCGCCAAAACCCGTGCAGAAGAATTGCGCTTAGAACTTTATGAAAAAGTTAACAAGCTTGGTATTGGTGCACAAGGCCTTGGTGGTTTAGCTACTGTTCTCGATATCAAGATCATGGAATACCCAACCCATGCTGCTTCATTACCGGTAGCAATGATTCCAAACTGCGCGGCTACCCGTCACGTGCATTTCCATTTACATGGTGATGGCCCTGCTAAATTAGAAAAACCTTCGCTATCTGACTGGCCAGACGTGACTTGGACTCCAGATATTCAAAAATCTAAGCGCGTGAATATGGACACCCTTACCGCCGAAGAAGTGGCGAGCTGGAAGCCAGGCGAGACTTTATTGCTCAATGGCAAAATTTTGACTGGACGCGATGCTGCTCATAAGCGCATTCAAGATATGCTCGCCAAAGGTGAAGAGTTGCCGGTGAGCTTTAAGAATCGCGCAATCTACTATGTCGGACCGGTTGATCCAGTGCGTGATGAGGCAGTTGGTCCAGCAGGCCCTACTACCGCTACTCGTATGGACAAGTTCACGGAGATGATGCTTGCTAAGACAGGCTTAATCACCATGATTGGTAAAGCGGAACGTGGTCCTGTAGCAATTGAGGCGATTAAGAAACATAAGTCGGCTTACCTCATGGCAGTTGGCGGCGCTGCTTACTTGGTTTCTAAAGCGATTCAAACCTCAAAGGTTGTTGGCTTTGCTGACTTGGGCATGGAAGCGATTTATGAGTTTGATGTCAAGGACATGCCGGTGACGGTTGCCGTGAACTCAGAGGGCATCTCTATGCACGAGACTGGACCTAAAGAGTGGCAAGCCAAGATTGCTGGTATTCCAGTCAAGGTGGCTTAATTACTGAATTAGTAATTTATCTATAGACACCGGCAATTCATTGGCACTCATCGGAGTATTTGATTCTGGCGTTGGAGGCCTATCCATTTTGGATGAGGCTCTGCGTCAGCTTCCACAGCATGATTACATCTATCTTGCCGACTCTGCGAATGCGCCCTATGGTGAAAAATCCAGCGACTGGATAACGAAGCGTAGTCTTGTACTCTGCCGCCATTTAGCAGATCAAGGCTGCGATGCCATTGTGATTGCTTGCAATACTGCTACGGCTGAAGCAATTAAACAAATTCGCGAGCAGCTATCTATTCCTATTATTGGTGTTGAGCCCGGCATTAAGCCAGCAGCCATGCAGTCGCAGAATCATATTGTGGGAGTCTTGGCGACAGAAGCAACACTGAAAAGCGATAAATTCAACGCCTTATTGGCAACATTGCCAAGTGATTGTCTGTTCATCAAACAAGCTGGTGCTGGCTTAGTACCCTTGATTGAATCCGGTAAAGCTGATGGTCAAGAGACGCTAGAGCTGTTGGCCAAACATCTGGAACCAATTCAGGATGCCGGCGCTGACACCATCGTGCTTGGTTGTACGCACTACCCTTTCCTCAGAAAAGCCATCCGCAAATTGCTTGGCGAATCTATCACGCTAATTGATACAAGCGATGCGGTTGTCAGACAACTAAAGAGACAATTAGATGCTCTTAAGCCTAGCGGTTCTATCTCAGAATTTGGATCAGTACTTTTACTCAGCAGCAAGAATGAGAATTTACTGCTATCGATGGCACAAGATTTAATGTCAGCCGACTTGGCATCGCACGCAGTAGAAGCACACATTTTGGGTGAAGTTCGATGAGCGCTTTACTAAAAAAATTAGATGCTCATCTACCGTTTAATAAAAACGAACGCATCATCATTGGTATCGTACTGATCTTGCACGCTTTACCTGCGTTAGAGTTTATACATCTCAGCAAACGTCCTCCTCCAATGGACGATACGCGCGTCATGGCAAATTTAGTGAGTCCAGAGGCTAGCAAGACTCAACAAGCCCCAGCTGCTACTCCACCAAAACCCAAAGAAGAGAAGAAAGTAGCAAAAGAAAAACCTCAAGAAAAACCGGCAGAGAAACCGAGTCCTACACAGGCGCAACAGCCTCCACAGCAACAAAACCAATCTCAGAGTAAATCGGAGTCACAGCCACAGAATGCAGCGGTAGCCCCTGCAACCAGTGGGGGTGCTAGCGGAACTCCGATTCAAACGGACATTGGTAAACTAGTCGTGGTTTATCAGCCTGATGCCGATGCTTATTACCCCTCTTTTTCGAAACGCTCCGGCGAACAGGGAACCGTTGTAGTCCGTTTGATTATTGATGAAACAGGTAGCGTAGAAGATGTAGCATTACTGCAATCAAGCACATTCCCTAGATTGGATCGTGCTGCTTCTGAAATTGGTAAACGCTATCGCTTTAAACCTTTTGTAGTAAACGGCTCGCCCCAACGAATTTCAACTAATCTCTTAATTAAATTTAACCTCAAGAATTAATCAATATGAATACACCATTTGGCATAGCAAATCTTTGGCTTGAAGGCGATGCGATTACGAGATTCGTAGCAATTGCTTTACTTACCTGCTCCATTGTGACCTGGGTAATTTTGCTCACTCGACTTTGGGATCTGCGTAATCTTCGCAAACTGAAACCTGAGCTTGAGCAATTCTGGCGTGCCACTTCATTTGATGATGGCCTAAAAGCATTTAGCAACCATGCATCTAATCCCTATTATCAAATTGCGAAGTTGGCGACCAAGGCATCAGCCCATCACCAAAATCAATCCTCCAATCACCGTGAATTACTGCAAACACTGAACTACTCTGAGTGGATGGCTAGAAGCGTTAAGAACAGCATTGATACCATTGCTGCTGGACTACAAAAAGGTTTGACCTTCCTGGGCTCTACTGGCGCGATTGCTCCATTCATTGGCCTCTTCGGAACAGTTTGGGGCATCTACCATGCACTGATCGCCATCAGCAGCTCTGGTAGTGCACAGATTGATCAAGTTGCAGGCCCCATTGGTGAGGCACTCATCATGACTGCTTTCGGTTTAGCGGTAGCTATCCCTGCGGTTCTGGCATTTAATGCTATTAATCGTGCCAACAAATTATTTGTGGCGGACTTAAATCGTTTTGGTAATGACTTATTAGCCTACTTTGTTACTGGTGCACGCGTTAACTCCGGGGAATAATCATGTCTTTTCATATTCAAGACGACCAAACCGACGACAGCATCATGTCGGAAATCAACATGACGCCGATGGTGGACGTGATGTTGGTGCTACTGATTATTTTCATCATCACCCTTCCTGTCATTCAACAGGCAGTGAAGGTGGAATTACCTAAGGCAAACAGTGTTCGCAATGAAGTGAAGCCGGAGTCAGTTCAGCTTTCAATTGATGCCAATGGACAAATCTTCTGGAACAGCACACCAATTGATCTCAAAACTTTTGATGGTTATGCAGAGAAAGCTGCTCAGAAAGAGCCGCAGCCAGAAATTAACCTACGGGCCGACAAATCAGTCAAGTATGAGTATGTGGCGCAAGTACTGGCAGCCTCGCGCCGCGCCGGCCTTACTAAATTGGGATTTGTGACTGAACCCAACTAATTCTCGTTTGCTTATATTTGGATTTATTTAGCCTTATAAGGCATTTTCGAGAGCAAGCAAGTTTCTTCGCTGGTGTGGGTACCATTGCCAATAGTTGCACCCAAAATACCGCCCTGTATTTTTTCCACCTTCTTAAACTTGCCCGTGACTGGATCAAGAGTAATGTTGGTAATGACGCTACCTGCAGGATAAGCAACACCCATCACCTCTTCCGGTTGAAACTTGGCTTCTATCAATATCAAAATATTCGGACGCGCCAGAGTAATACTCTTCACCACCTGGGATCCAAATGCATCGGACTGGTCTAGATCACGGTCATCTAAAAATACTTTGGCTTTTTGACTTCCAGAAGCCAGCATAAGCTTCATTGCATACTCTTCGGTATAACCCTTTTCAGTACGCTTGCAATTGAATTCCATAACATCAACGCCCCATGCGAGTGCAGGAGCAATCGTCAAGCAAGAGCAAATGAGAAGTTTGGGTAAATTCATAAATGAGGTATGAGTGTCTTTGGTGCCCGAGGCCGGAATCGAACCGGCACGACTTTTTTGAGTCGGCAGATTTTAAATCTGCTGTGTCTACCGATTTCACCACTCGGGCTCGCACTAAATAATAAAGCCGTGCTAAATAAATCAAGACAGGGCAAATTTTAGCATGCAAGCCCCTAGAGCCCCTTTTGCCCTACTAGCTCAGGCTAGGCTAGGCAAAACAACTAAAATATCCTAATGAAATTACCGGGAAAATCCACTGGACTCAACAAGCTTTTGCGGGCCAGCCTATGGCTTGCTGGACTATGTTCAGCAGTCGTCTTGGCAATAGTTATTGCCTACCTATATTCCGCCCAATCCAATATCTCCGGTAAGCGGACCATTAAAAGCCTTGGCGACTCCATAGTCATCTCTTTTGATGAGGTCGATATTCCCCACATCAAAGCCAAAAGTCAGGCAGATGCCTACTTTGCATTAGGTTACCTTCATGCCAATCAGCGCTCATGGCAAATGGAAATGAATCGTCGCATTGCCAGCGGTCGACTCTCAGAAATTCTAGGCAGCGATACCGTCAAAATTGATCGCTTTGTACGCACCTTAGGCATCAAGCGTGCGGCAGAACGTCAATTTGATCGCTACCCCGTTTCTGCTAAGCGTTTATTACAAGCCTATGCAGACGGTGTGAATGCAGGTAACGCGCAACTCGGATGGGCGCTGCCGATTGAGTACTTCTTGACTGGATCAAAGCCAGGTCATTGGTCTCCAACCGATAGCGTTGCCTGGATGCTCATGATGGCTTATGACCTTGGCGGTAATTGGCATAAAGAATTACAAAGGCTCGAGCTTTCCCAGTACCTGAGCACTAAACAAGTGTGGGAAGTTATCCCACCGAATGAACCTGGCGAGCCTGTCAGTAATATGGATTTCTCCAAGCTCTACAAAGAGCTCAAAGTGTTTCATCCAAGCCCTGGGCCAGCTGAAGCCAAGCCTGCAAATTTGCCAGCGACTGAATTAAGTCAATGGGATCAGCTGGGCGGGAAAGATGGCATCGGCTCAAATAACTGGGCTATCAGCGGAAAGCTGAGCACCTCCGGCAAGCCATTACTGGCCAATGATCCACACCTAGGGCTATCCGCGCCAGCCATTTGGTACTTTGCCCATCTTGAAGCGCCGGGGTTGAATGTGATTGGCGGAACCTTGCCTGGAATCCCAGCCGTAGTCCTAGGCAGAACAGATAAGTTTGCATGGAGCTTCACCAATACCGGCCCCGATGTGCAGGACTTATACATCGAGCAAATTGATACAAAAAATCCTGGCATGTACCGCGGTCCCGATGGCCTGCTTCCTTTTAAAGTTCATCAAGAAATTATTGATATCAAAGGGGCTCCATCCCTTACCTTTTTGGTAAAAGAAACTAGGCATGGCCCCGTTATCTCAGACTCCTATGCGCGCGCTAAACGGACAATTGATGCCAATCGCTATGCACTAGCGCTCCGCTGGACAGCGCTTGATATAGAAAATCAATCAGTTGCTGGTTTATTAGAAATCAATCGCGCCACTGATCTCGATCAATTTAAGCAAGCACTACGTAAAAATTATGCCCCTATGCAAAACGTAGTGATGGCAGATACAGAAGGCAATATTGCATATCAAGCGGCTGGTATTGCGCCAAAAAGACAATTGCATCATGGCTTATACGGCGTGGCACCTGCCCCTGGTTGGGAGAGGCAATATGACTGGAATGGGTACGTTCCTTTTGAGCAACTTCCTGCCAGCAGCAATCCCGAGCAAGGCTGGATTGCCACAGCTAATCAAAAAATCATTGCGGCTAATGACCCCAATCCATTAACCGGCGACTGGGAAATGCCAACCCGATACAACCGCATTGTCGATCTGATTAAATCTAAGAACGTTCATTCATTTGATGATATGAAAACGATCCAAGGAGATACGCTCTCGCTGGGTGCCACGCCATTGCTTGAGCTCTTTAAGTCCAGCCAGTCCTCACATCCCTTGAGCACTCAAGCTATGGAGATCGCTAGAAATTTTGATGGCGACATGAGGGTTGATAGCGCAGGGGCTCTTATTTTTAACGCCTGGGTAGACCAGCTGACGCGCAATCTTTTTTCACGCTTGAGTTATTTGTTCACCGAGAATTACGGCGCAAGAAACTATCGTGCGCCACTATTGAATCAGTTGCAAAATCCAAACAGCCCTTGGTGCGATAACCCTAAAACTGAAAAAATTGAATCGTGTTCAGAATCAGCAAACCTTGCCCTAGATAAAGCCTTGGATTATTTAAGCAAAGAGTATGGCAATGATCCCAAATCCTGGACATGGGGCAAAGCACATATTGCCATCTCCGAGCATCGACCATTTAGCAAAGTTCCTTTGTTAGGAAGCTTATTTAATATCAAAACCCCGTTCCCCGGCGATAGCTTTTCAGTCAATGTAGGACGACTGGAGCTTTTGCTTTCAAGAAATCCCTATGAGACACTGCAGGCCCCCAGCTTACGGACGGTTTATGATTTATCAGATCTAGAAAAGTCCGTCTTTATCTATCAAACAGGCCAATCTGGGTGGGTACAAAGCAAGCTGTATCGCAATATGAACGCTTTGTGGGCTAACAATGAATACCTCCCATTGCAAATGAAGTCTGAAAAGATCAGCCGCCAGCTAGAATTGAGTAATAAGTAGCCTGCCCAAGTGATATTGGCAGATAAACGCGGGCTAGTTAAAATGGAACAACAACGTCAACAGTCATTACCAAGGATTCAATACCAATGAAATCGATTACCGCCCTACTTACTCTGTTCGCCGCATTATTTGTCAGCGGAAATGCTTCGGCTGCTTGGCAGGAGATTGGTAAAAATGATCAATCCGTTGTTTTTGTAGATACTGCTACTCTTCAAAACCAGGGCAATGTAGCGCAGATCATGTCGATGTTGGACTTTAAAAAACCCGGACAAGATCCGCAAACCAAAGAAAACGTCAACTCGATTATTGGTTTGAATGAATATGATTGCAGCACAGGGAAATACCGCCCGCTTGAATTTAAAGTCTTTACTGGAAACCGCGGCAAAGGCAAAGTAGTGGTAGATCAAAAAACTCCTGACAGCATTTTTGAAGCCATCCCAAATGGTTCATGGGCCGCTGGAGTATTTAATGTTGCGTGTCGCAGCAAGTAAATATTCCCGTCGGGGGTTTAAGACCGCCCTCTGTTTTAGCTTAATCTGCATCATCGGTTTATTGACTGCCTGCGCTGCGCCATTAGCAATGCTCAGTAGCTCGGGTACTGCTGTGGCAAGCTCTGCAGGGACTGCTGCAGTCGCCAACCCTGGGACTGCAGTAAGCCTAGCCTCAACCGCCGCTACAGGAAAGTCGCCACTCGAGCATGCCGCCTCTGCAGCAACCAAAAAAGAATGTAGCTTCTTTAATGTCATTGACTCCAAGCCTATCTGTATTGAGGTATTTTTACCCACAGTGACAGATAAAAGTGAGCCGCTATTGGGTCCGGCAGACACTAACAGTAGCGCAGCCAAGTAATGCCCCTTTACATACCCCTCCTAGGGTAAACAGACTAAAATTGACACTTATTAGCAAAGAACTGACGATTGAATATGGCTACAGAAAATTACTACCTCACGCTTACCTGCCCCAACAAGCCCGGAATTGTGGCAGCAGTCTCTACTTATATTTTTGAACTGGGTGGCGACATTGAAGAAGCCCAACAGTTTGATGACAAGGCCTCCAAGCGATTCTTTATGCGGGTGAGTTTTAGCTGCCCTGCGAATGCAGACTCTTTGAGAGCTGGATTTTTAGAAATTGCCAAGCGCTTTGAGCTTACTTGGGAATTGCGTGCAGTAAAAGACCTCAAGCGCGTATTAATCATGGCCTCAAAATTAGATCATTGCTTAGTTGACCTACTCTACCGTTGGCGCATTGGTGAGCTACCGATGATTATCTGCGGCATTGTTTCTAACCACCCTCGTGATGTCTATGCCAGCATTGATTTTGCTGATATCCCCTTTTATCACTTACCTGTCACTGCAGAAACGAAGCCAGCACAGGAAGCCAAACTCTTAGAGATCATTGCAGAGACTAAAGTAGATATGGTGATCTTGGCTCGCTACATGCAGATCTTGTCTGATGATTTATCAACCAAGCTTTCTGGGCGCTGCATTAACGTACATCACTCATTCTTGCCTAGCTTTAAAGGCGCAAAACCCTACCATCAGGCTCATGCTCGCGGCATCAAACTGATTGGCGCAACTGCTCATTTTGTCACTAGTGATTTAGATGAAGGCCCGATCATTGAGCAAGACGTTACTCGCGTTACGCATGGCGATACGCCGGATGATTTAGTGCGTAAAGGACGTGATTTAGAGCGTACCGTTCTATCTAGAGCTTTACGCTACTACCTACATGATCGCGTTCTCATTAACGGTGCAACTTCAGTAGTCTTCTCTGATTAATTTAGTAGAAGCTATTTGCTAGGGTCTTACTCCTGGAGACTCCAGAGGTAAGCCTCTAGCACGCCACATCAGAAATAACTCTAGCTGCGCCATCTCTAGCGAACCATATTCAAACTGTTGTGCCCTGACACCACTCATGCAGTTACGAAGTCGACGTTGCACAGAACCCAAGGTTTGCCATTCCAAACGGTAAATTGGGTAAGCATTAGGGTGCCCCTGCGGAATGAGACTTCCACCGAGCTTCAGACCCGCCCTATCCTCATGGCATTGGGCACAAGATAAATTAAGTTGCCCCATCCTCTCATTAAATGTCTGGCGACCCTTCTTTAAAAAAGGTGCATTTGCTGAAGTCTCGCTGATAGAGATGGGCATACCTTTTGATTGAAAAGCGACAAAGGCCGTCAGCGCAAGAAGATCTTTACTCTCATAAGCCAATGCGGATGTTCCCTGAGCTCCAACGCGACATTGATTAATTTGCCCTTCCAGGGTTTGCAATTGACCTTTAATCACCTTTGGAAACTGAGTCGCAACACCACGCATGGATTTCTTTGCATCGCCATGACAAGAGCTGCAGGACTTATTTTGTGAGCCCATTTTTTGTTGCCATAAAGTCTCGCCGTCACCCACCCAAAACATCGCAGGATTTAATAAGGGGTCATCCTGCATAGCCTTATTTTCTGCAGACATCAACTCATAGCTAGATTGTTGCTTTAATGGAGGATCTTTAGGAGCGCCTTGTACAGGCGAGCTGCCCAGTGTGAAAAAGATACCGCTAAGAAATAGAGAAAGAGCTAAGTTCACGAAACTGTAATGCGCGCTTGATTGACTGCCTCATAACCACCGTCCCCTACCCATCTAAATTCAAGGGTTCCAGATTCCACCGCAACTGTAGTAAAGATGATTAATGGGTTCGCGCCAATGCCAGAATAAAAATCTGCTTTGAACACCTCTACATTGTTATAGGTGCAAGTAAAGGTACGAATAATGTCACGAGGAATCTGCTTACCGCCTTCGGTATAACGAAAACCCGACTCCATATCGTGCTGCGCAATCGCGCGAATCTCAATAATGGAATCCTTCTTTGTCGTTGCCGGCATGGTAATAGATGTGCGGGAGGTTTTACTCATACCATCTCCGTACATGCAGAAAGAGTGACCAGGGTTTCAGCTGAGCCTCGCCAAAAACTACCGTTACTCATCTCTGCAATTGCCCAGACTCTTTGACTGTCGGCTAAACGCACGCGAGTGGTTACGTTTGCGGTACCTGAACGCGGGGTTAAGTAAACGGTAAAGATGTTGGGCGAAGGATTGGCTTCTGCTATGACATGAATTGTCTTCACGTAATCGTTAGCCGTCATTGGGCTATCCACGTTTACCTTTAAAACCACTAAATTTCCGTTTTCCACCAATGGAGGGATCGTCAAAGTCACCTTGCCATCATTAATGGCAGCTCCGCCAGTGATTTTTTTAATCGCCTCATCTACATCCTCTTTTTTTGCAAAGGCTTTAAGAGGAATTAAGCAAGTACCCAGGGCCAATAGTCCAAGTCCTTGAACTTGCTTTAACCAGTGTCGCCGATGATGGTGAATGGTTTTATTCATCTTCATTTGAAATGTCTCATTCATTATTTAATGTCACTAAAAACGCAATGACGTCTTCTATCTCTTGACCGCTCAATATGGTTTGCCCAGCAAATTTAGTGGCTACCCGGTTGAGATTGCTGGTTTGGTAATAAGACGGCATGATGGTTTGAGGATTAAAGTGTGCTGCATTCACAATACGCGCCCGCAGTTGTGGTGCATTCAAACGCGCTACGCTTGCTTTGAGTTCTGGAGCCAAGTTACCCTGAAAGCGCTCTTCCGGAAAGGGCCCGCTGTGACACAACAAACACAACCCAGTTTGACGACTTGTCACAATAGCTCGACCACGTACTGGATCACCGGACTCAACAGAAAGGGATTCGATAATCGAATCCCCTTTAATCACTTGAGCGTTTGCAACTTGGAGATTGAGGATGCCTAGCAATACTAACGCTAGCGCGACCCTCTTTCTCATGGACACAATTTCAATAAGCCAACTCTTAAACCAGCTTAATACCGCTGTTTTTCAGAGGGACCGTGCGCAGGCGTTTGCCAGTTGCACGATAAATGGCATTCAGCACTGCTGGTGCAGCAACCGCAATCGTTGGCTCCCCTACTCCACCCCAGTCCTTACCGCCACCTTGAATGATGATGGTTTCAACTTTAGGCATTTGAGAGAGGCGGATTGAGTTGAAGGTGTCGAAGTTCTTCTGAACAACGGCGCCTTTTTCAATCGTGATCTCTTCTTCAAATAATGCAGACAAGCCATACACGAATGAACCAGATACCTGGCGAGCCACTTGCGCAGGATTGACAACGTAACCTGGGTCAGTCGCAGCAACGATACGATGAATCTTCACTTCGTTGCCGTTGGTCACCGAAAGTTCACAGGCAGCAGCTACATAACTACCAAATGAGCGCATTTGAGCAACACCACGGAATACACCTGGTTTAGCTGGAGTGTTCCAACCAATGCCATCAGCTACAGCATTGAGCACCGCTACCGCACGTGGGAACTTTTCCATGTGCTTACGACGGAACTCGACCGCATCAACGCCAGTAGCCTCAGCCATTTCATCCATGAAGGTTTCGATAAAGATCGCATTTTGGTTCACGTTCACGCCGCGCCAGAATCCTGGTGGCACGGTTGTATTACGCATCGCATAATCAATATTGAGATTGGGGAAGCTGTAGGTAATTCCATGTTCACCAGTCGGATCTACACCTTGGAATGCCAAAGGATCTTTACCTTTATTTGCTGCCACAACAGCTGGACGTACAGCAGCCAAAATAGATTGACCAGATAAACGCATATTGACTGCTGTTACGTTCTTCTTGTCATCGATTGCAGCAGACATCTTGCACATCATTACCGGGTGGTAACGACCTTGCGTCATGTCTTCTTCGCGAGTCCAAATTAACTTGATCGGCGTGCCTGGCATTTGCTTAGCAATATTCACCGCTTGTGTTGTGTAATCCTGGAAAGCACCGCGGCGACCAAAGCCACCACCCAAGTTCACTTTGTACACATTACATTTATCAGCTGGCAAACCAGAGGCGGCGATAACAGCAGCCAATGAAGCCTCACCGTCTTGTGTTGGCACCCAAGCCTCGCATGAGTCTGCAGTCCACTTCGCAGTAGCGGTTTGTGGCTCTAGCGTTGCATGATTTAAGAATGGATAAAAGTAGGTCGCTTCCAATGTCTTGGCTGCGCTGGACATGGCTGCTTTAACATCGCCGTTTGTGTTGTGGGGGAAAGCATCGTCCGCCTTAAGACCCTCTTCCAACATCTTCTTGATGCCGGCACTAGAAAGATCGCCGTTTGAACCGTTATCCCAAACAATATTGACTTGGTCTAAAGCGGTTTTAGCCTGCCAGAAAGTGTCAGCAACAACTGCTACCGCGGAGTCGCCAACCTGTACGACTTTCTTGACGCCCTTCATGCTTTGGGCTTTAGCTGCATCGTAGCTCTTTACTTTGCCGCCGAATACTGGTGATTCCTTGATGTTAGCTACCAACATGCCTGGCATCTTTAAATCGATTGCATACACCTGTTTGCCAGTAACTTTGTCAGATACGCCGTCAATACGATTTACAGACTTACCAATGAGATTCCACTCCTTTGGATCCTTGAGTGGTACATCTTTAGGCACCTCTAACTGGGATGCGGCAACAGATACTTTGCCGAAAGTCGTTTTCTTGCCAGAAGGTGTGTGCGTGATGACGCTGTCTTTTGCAACACACTCTCCAGCAGGAACATTCCATTGATTAGCAGCAGCTTGAATCAACATCATGCGAGCTACAGCACCGCCTTTGCGAACATATTGTTCGGAAGTACGAATACCGCGGCTACCACCTGTTGAATAACTTCCCCAGACTTTATTGCGCTTTAAATTCTCGCCCGGAGATGGGTAGTCATAAGAAACCTTTTTCCAGTCGCACTGCAACTCTTCTGCAACCATCTGTGCTAAACCAGTAATAGTGCCTTGACCCATTTCAGAACGAACAATGCGCACAACTACATCATCGTTTGGCTTCACCACTACCCACACACCAATTTCTGGTGTGGCTAATGGAGTCATTGCTGTTGTGCCGGTACCCATTGCAGCATGAGCAGTAGACATGAAAGAGAGATCAAAACCAATTGCTAGACCAGTGGCAATTGCACTGGAACCAATAACGAAGTGGCGGCGGGAAGTATTTGTATTTGTAGTCATGTAATTTCCCCTTAAGCCTTGCTTACAGCATGAATAGCTGCACGTACTTCTTGGAAAGTACCGCAACGGCAGATATTAGTAATGGCCGCATCGATTTGCGCATCTGTAGGCTTTGGTGTATTCCGCAACAAAGCCGTAGTTGCCATCACCATGCCAGATTGGCAGTAACCACACTGAGGAACTTGGTTATCAACCCAAGCTTTTTGCACTTTAGATAATTGACCATTCTTTTCTAAACTTTCAATGGTCTCAATTCTTTTACCTTCTGCAGCAGAAACAGGAATTGCGCAACTACGTAGAGCCTGACCTTCGAATAGAACTGTACAAGCGCCACATGCACCAATGCCACAACCATATTTAGTTCCAGTTAATCCAATTTGTTCGCGGATTACCCAAAGCAAAGGGGTCTCTGGATCTACATCCAGCTTGTACTTTTTGCCATTCACATTTAGTTCGGCCATGCGTGCTCTCCTGTTAAGTCTTTTATCGTTCTTAGGGCATTAAAAATACCCCTGCTTTTAGTACGTTCATCTTAACCAAGAATTAATTTATTGCTTTGCAACATAAATTATTGAGCAGTAAGATCAAGGCATGATTTCTGGTCTTGTACAAATCCTTCTCTTTCAAAGTCTTGGCGAGCTTGCCTCTAAGTTTCTACTACCGACGCTACCTGGACCGGTTATCGGGCTAGTACTTCTAGTTCTATGGCTGGTTTTACGCAAAGGCATCAATTCCGATCTGGCAATGGTTGCCGACGGTTTCAGCCAATACCTTGGCCTACTCTTTGTTCCTGCGGCTGTTGGCGTCGTGTTATTTCTGCCTCAATTACAAGCCAATGCACTAGCCATTATTAGCGCCCTGATTGGCAGCGTCATACTCACCATCGCCTCTAGTGCTCTCGTCGCACGCCTACTGAGCAAGAAAGAATCTCATGAGTGAAAAGCACTCCATAGTCGAGATATGGGTCTACTTATCCGGTAGCCCCCTCTTTGCCCTATTTATTACCCTAGCTGCTTATCAAATCGGCTTAGCCATTTACAAGGCAACGCACCAGAATCCGCTAGCTAATCCTGTAGCGATTGCCATTCTGATTGTGGCGAGCATGATTCAGTTTATTGAAATGCCCTACTCAACCTATTTTGAGGGCGCCCAATTTATTCACTTCTTATTAGGCTCGGCGACAGTTTCTTTGGCAATCCCGATCTATCGCGGCTTGAGTAGCCTGAAGGGTCGCTCGGTTCCTTTAATTGCCTCACTTTGTACTGGCGGCTTAGTGTCGATTATTAGCGCAGTAGGTATTGCCACTCTTTTTGGCGCGGACTCCAGCATTACCGGGGCCATGTATCCCAAATCAGTCACCGCTCCAATTGCCATGGGTATAGCCGAGCGTATCGGCGTCTCGCCTACTCTCACCGCAATCTTTGCCGTCAGCACCGGAATACTAGGTGCCATCTTGGCACCTTTTGCTCTAAATGCATTGGGAATGAAAGCATGGTGGCAAAGAGGCTTCGCTATTGGAATTGGAGCGCACGGCATTGGCACCTCACGCGCCTTTAGTATTCATCCTGAAGCGGGAACCTATGCCAGCCTAGCGATGGGAATGAACGGCGTAGTGAGCGCCGTTGCTATCCCTGTGATTTATCACTTATTTAATAAGTGATGGTTTGCTTATTCTGATTACTTAATCTGCATAGCGACATCAATCGCTTCGCCTAGAACGCTGCAGAGAAATTGCACCTCTTCTGGTGTAGAGATGAATGGTGGGCCTACTGCAATCGCATCACCCGCTACACGCACCAACGCACCCTTCTCGATACAAGCCTCCAGGACTTTCATGGAGCGCAGACCTGGTTTACCTGGTACTGGATCCAGCTCCACGGCACCTGATAAACCAAAATTACGAATATCCAAAATTCCGGACTTACCTTTTAGCGCATGCAAACCATCCTCAAGCACAGGCTCCAGTGCTCGCGCACGATTGACTAAATCATCGGATTCAAAAATATCTAGCACTGCATGGCCAGCTGCGGCAGGTATTGGATGACCTGAGTAGGTATAACCGTGGAAGAATTCAATTGCTTGTTCTTGACCACCATTAGTGATAATGCTGTCGTAAATATCGCCACGGACAATCACTCCGCCCATTGGGATAACACCATTCGTAATCCCTTTGGCAAAGGTAATCATGTCTGGCGTTACTCCAAATCGATCCGCACCAAAGTTGGCACCTAAGCGACCAAAACCAGTAATCACCTCATCAAAGATCAATAAGATGCCGTGCTTAGTACAGATTTCACGGATCTTTTGTAAATAACCATCTGGTGGAACGATGACGCCTGTAGATCCTTGCACAGGCTCCATAATGACTGCGGCAATCGTATTGGCATCATGCAAAGTGACAATTTTTTCAAGCTCTTCAGCCAAATGCGCGCCCCACTTTGGCTGCCCTCTTGAGAAAGCCATTTGCGAGAGATTCAGTGTGTGCGGTAAATGATCAACGCCTGGCATCATCATGCTGGCAAACATTTTGCGATTGGCAACCATGCCACCGACTGATATGCCTGCAATGCCAACACCGTGATAGGCACGATCTCGTCCAATTAAACGTGTACGCGACGCGTTACCCATGACGCGGTGATAACCAATCGCAATTTTCAATGCAGTATCAACCGCCTCTGAACCTGAATTGGTGAAAAAGACTTTGTCTAATCCCGCAGGCGCCATTTTTGCAATACGGGCCGCCAAACTAAATGCTGTTTCACTAGCCATCTGAAACGCAGGGCAATAGTCCATGGTTTCAAATTGTTTTTGAATGGCTGCACCAATACGTGGATCTGCATGCCCTAAAGGGGAGCACCAGAGCCCTGATAGTCCATCAAACAACTTACGTCCATGATCGTCATAGTAGTAAGCTCCCTTAGCAGACTGCATGATCTTCGGGTGATGCTGAAAATAGCGATTAGGAGTGAACGGCAGCCAATAGGCTGACATATCAACTGGCTTTACAGAACTGTCCATACTTGTCTCATATGTGTTTATTGGAATTATCCGATACTATAGCAATCCAACCGCATTTCATTGATCACCCTCATGAATTTAAGCAATAAGCTCTATGCCAAACACTAAAGACCCAGTCACAGTTGCCACCTTAGCCGCCTTCAGTGCCGCCTGGAATCGTCATGATATTGATTCCTTAATGAGCTTTATGAGCGACGATTGCGTCTTTCAGACTGCAGCAGGTCCAGAATCGTATGGCGCACGCCATGAGGGTCTTCAAGCAGTAAGGGCAGCCTTTGAAAGTGCCTGGATCAACTTTCCAGACGCGCAATGGGTTCATGATCGACATTTTGTGCATGAGAACTTTGGAGTCTCAGAGTGGACATTTACTGGAACGGCGGCGGACGGATCACGAGTGGAAGCTGATGGAGTAGATGTTTTCACTTTCAAAGATGGCAAGATTCAACTAAAGAATGTCTTTCGCAAGAATCGTGCAAATTTGCCAGCAGCAAAATAATTGGGAATGCCCTAGACTCAATCCCAATGAAATACGACCCGCTTTATGACCCCCTCACCTCCCAAAATCCTGGGACAGGTCGAGACTATGCGCCGAGTTACTGGGTGGCTAGCGCCGGCACCCCACCAACTACTGATGGACCAGTCAATCAAGACTTTGATACTGATGTTGTTGTGATTGGCTCAGGCTCAACCGGAGTTTCAACTGCACTGTACTTAGCTCAAGAGCACGGGATCAAGGCAGTCATCCTAGAAGCCAATCAAACCGCTTGGGGTTGCTCTAGCAGAAGTGGTGGTCAAGGCCAAAATGCGAGCGGTCGATTGTCTCGCTCTCAATGGATTGAGCGCTGGGGTATAGATACCGCTAAAAAACTCGATCGAGAAATTTATACCGGTTTTGAGAACTTCAAAGAATTAGTAAGTCAAATTGACTGTGATGCGACTGATGGTGGTCACCTATATGTTGCACATCGCCCAGAAAAAATGGCTTACCTTCAGAATGAAGCGAAAGTCCGAAAAGAAGTATTTGGCTACGACCCGCTGCTCATGAGTGCACAAGAACTTAGAGAGCAATACTGCGATGATCGCGATGCTGCTGGAGCGCTGTTAGAGCGTGAAGGTGTTGGCATTCATCCGCTGAAATTTACTTATGGATTGCTCCGCAAGGCACAAAGCTTGGGGGTAAAGATCCATACCGGTAGCCCAGTCGAATCCTGGGAAACGATTAATGGCATTCATCACATCAGAACCCCTGGCGGCATTGTTCGCGCCAAGCGAATTGCCATCTGCACCGGCGGCTATGGCATGCAGGGATTGAAGCCCGTCAAAAATCGCATTCTTCCCATTCTGTCAAATTCAGTAGTGACTAGACCGCTGACTGATGCAGAGATAGCAGCATGTAATTTTCGCTCGCATACCTTTTTAACGGATACACGCACGCTGCGTTTTTATTACCGTCTTTTGAAAGACAATCGATTGCAATTAGGGAGTCGCAGCTCTATTAGCGGCGCCGATGCAAATGCTCCAGAGCATCTCAAGCTATTAACAGATGCTATCGCTAGAAAGTTTCCACCGTTAGCAGGTATTCAGATCAATTACTCCTGGTGGGGGTGGGTGGATGTCAGCCATGACATGATGCCTCGCATCACTCAACCCGATCCAAAGCAAATGGTCTGGTACGCTTTAGGCTATGGTGGCAATGGTGTCTCCTTTTCTACTTGGGCTGGCAAACGCTTAGCCGAACTAGTTGCTGGAAGCAAAGTTAATTCGGAAGTCTTTAAGTTGCCGATTTATAACTCCCCTCTCGAATTCCCCAATCTCTTTGGAAAAATACGCTCTGAGGCTCTTGCCCCCTTTAGAAGATTGGGGCAAAGTTTTCTCTATAAGTGGTATTGGCTCAAAGATGAAAAATAACCTTCTCATTCAAACATTCAACTCACACTTTACAAAGGCACCCATGAATCTCATGCATCGTATCGTCTTCGGCATCACCGCCGCTCTTGGCTTGGTCAATGTCAGCATGGCAGCACCCGATACCGATTGGCCTAAAAAACCGATTCAAATGATTCTCTCCTTTCCTGCGGGAGGCTCGACCGATGTCTTTGCACGTAGCATCGCAGCACCATTAGGAGATGCCTTGGGTCAGGCAGTAGTGATTGATAACAAACCTGGTGGTGGTGGAATGATTGGCATGACTGCTGCAGCTAAAGCAAATCCCGATGGCTACACCATTCACTTCAGCGCTTTAACAAATCAAGCAATTGCCCAAGCCCTTTTTACTAATCCACCTTTTTCCCTGCAAAAGGATTTTGTCTCGGTTGCTTTGGTGGGCTCAGTACCTCACGTCTTAGAAGTGAATCCTAGTGTTCCCGCCAAGAATATGACCGAACTGATTGCATTCATTAAATCCAAGAATGGCAACTTCAATTTCGCATCGCAAGGTAATGGCACCCTATCTCACCTAGAGTCTCAATTATTTATGCAACGCATCGGCGCTACTGGAGTGCATATTCCCTATAAAGGCAGCAGCTTTGCCTTACCTGACTTAATCGCCGGCAATACTTTGATGATGTTCGACAGCATTACAGCATCTTTGCCACATATTCAAAGCGGCAAGCTCAGGCCAATCGCAATTGCCTCTTCAGAGCGCTCCCCATTAATGCCAAATGTTCCTACCTTTGAGCAAGATGGCATGAAAAAATTTGATGTGGAGAATTTGTTTGCTATTTATGCTCCTAAAGGAACTTCACCTGCAATAGTTGCACGCTTGGAAAGAGAAATTCGCAAGATTCTGACCAATCCAGACTTTAAAACTAAATTGGCCAATCAAGGTATTCACCCTCAGTTTGCGAATTCAGAAAAGTTAGCTGAAATCACAGTTGCTGAACATGAAAAGTGGGCCAAAATTGTGAAGGCCTCTAATATTAAAATTGATTAATTGATTCTTTTGTAACCGCATTGCATAACTAGAAGACTTACTATGTTGATTTCCCCTCCCTTTGGTGGTGGCCGCGCTCCTGTTCTGGCCAGAAATACTGTTGCTAGCTCTCAACCGCTAGCAACTCAAGCTGGAATTGAAGCCCTGCAAAATGGAGGCAACGCAGTAGATGCTGCTCTGGCAACCGCAATTACTCTTACCGTCGTAGAGCCCACCATGAATGGCTTAGGTGGAGACGGTTTTGCCATTCTGTGGGATGGAAAAAAGCTACATGGCTTAAATGCTTCTGGTCGCGCGCCTGCGGCATGGAAGCCAGAGTATTTTTCCGGCAAATCAGCGATGGATTTAATCGGCTGGAATACGGTCACGGTTCCAGGCATGGTCGCGGGTTGGGTTGACTTGTCTCGTAAGTTTGGAAAATTACCGTTTGCTCAATTATTCAAACGCGCAATCGATTACGCGGAAAACGGTTTTCCGGTATCTCCGGTAATTGCACGTCAATGGCGT
Source organism: Polynucleobacter sp. AP-Capit-er-40B-B4 (assembly GCF_018882245.1). Lineage (GTDB taxonomy): Bacteria > Pseudomonadota > Gammaproteobacteria > Burkholderiales > Burkholderiaceae > Polynucleobacter. The sequence goes on from NZ_JACVOV010000004.1 coordinate 68,738, forward strand.
GAAGCAATTCCAATCCTGAAGAATCAACCAGGATTTTCAGAATCATTCTTGATTGATGGCAAATCACCGCAAGCAGGTCAAATCTGGAAATACCCTGCGCAAGCTAAAACCCTAAAAGAAATTGCAGCAACTGAGGGTGAATCTTTTTATAAGGGTCCTCTGGCCCAGAGTATGGTCGACTTTGCTCAAGCTACTGGTGGCTGCTTCACTATGCAAGACTTTGCTGACAACCAATCAGAATGGGTTGAGCCTCTAGCCTTTGATTACGGCGACTACACCCTCCATGAAATTCCCCCGAATGGCTCTGGAATAGCAGCGCAAATAGCATTAGGTATTTTGCAAGCAGCGAATGTGAAGCAATACCCCGCTAACTCTGCACAACGCATCCATTTACAGATTGAAGCGATGCGTATGGCCTTTGCCGATGTGTATGCCTACGTTTCTGATGCACGCTCAATGCAAATGCCGGTAAGTTCTTTGCTAGATAGAGACTACCTAGCAAGTCGTGCCGCAATGATTAATCACAATCAGGCTGGAAGCTATGGTGCAGGTGATCCCCACTCAGGTGGCACAGTGTATTTATGCGCCGCTGATGAATCCGGCATGATGATTTCTTATATCCAGTCGAACTTCAAAGGTTTTGGATCTGGCGTAGTTGCACCAGGTGGCATTGCTTTCCATAATCGCGGCATGAGCTTCCGATTGGAAGATGGACATCCTAATCAAGTAGCGCCCGGTAAGCGTCCATTCCATACGATTCTTCCAGCATTCCTAACCAAAGATGGCAAGCCCACAATGGCATTTGGTGTGATGGGTGGCAATATGCAACCCCAGGGTCATATCCAGTTTGTGATGCGCTTTGTTGATGAATATCTTAACCCTCAAGCTTGTTCAGATGCGCCCCGCTGGCGCATTGATGATTTAGGTAAGCTCACGGTTGAAGCCTCCATGCCAGCAAGTGTTGTTGAAGGCTTAAAAGCCCTAGGTCATGAAGTTGCTGTGCAGCCTGCTAACAGCCTAGATTTTGGAAGCGCGCAAGCGATTGCCAGGTTAAGCGAAGATGCAGATTCAGCCTTTATTGCTGGCAGCGATCATCGCCGTGACGGTTTAGCTGCTGGTTTCTAGCTTGCTACTTAGAAGTTGGCAAACAGTTCATATAGAAACGCTTAATCTCTTGATTGCAGCTCACATCTCTAGGCTCAATTGGTCTTTGCAGAGAAATGCCTTCGATAGTTTTACAACGACTTAAAGCCACATAAACCTGACCTGAGGCAAAGGCGCCTGATGAGAGATCAACCTTCACTTTATCCAGAGTCTTGCCCTGACTCTTGTGAATAGTCACAGCCCAAGCAAGCATTAGCGGAATCTGCACATAAGTACCGATGATGCTGGGCGAGATCTTTCCTGACATCATGTCGTGATCGTAGCGATAGGATTCCCATTGATGACCAGTGACTTCGACAGTATTGGAGTATGGGCCGTTTTGCACCATCACCTTGACCTTATCTGGCAGCATCTCACGCACCACACCGATCGTGCCATTGACCCAGCGCTTTGGAAAGCCTGGGTCCGTTGCTGTAAACATCACCTTAGCGCCAACCTTGAGCACTAAATTATTTGGTGACGGCAGATTACGTTCATCGACATTAAATTTTCCAGTCGATTTGCCGGCATACACTTTACCTTCAGTGGTGATCGCTCGTAGCCCCGCCCCATTGATTTGATCTGCGCGGGCATTTGTTGTGGTGAGAGTAATAGTCTGCTCATCAACTGGCTCATCTTTGCGATAACACTGCGCATTGAGGGTATCAATTGCCTCATCAACATCTTGATTAATCCGAATACGATTGAGCAGGCCGGCAAAGTGCTCATCTTTTTGACGAAAGATTTTAGAGAGCTCAACCATCGTGACATCTTTGCGATGCAAGGCCATAGCGCAGAAGAAGTAAGGCCCCTCGTAACCACGATCAGCCAGCACTTGCATATCACTACTCGAGACCACAGGCGGCAGCTGAAATAAATCCCCCACAAACATCACCTGAATACCGCCAAAAGGCTGGCCTTTTTGTGGACCGTTCTCACGCAGAAATAAATCCATCGCATCGACTACATCAGCGCGGACCATCGAGATTTCATCAATGATGAGTAGTCGAATATCTTTATAGAGACGCTTGTCTCTTAGTGGTTTGATATCTTCCTCGGGGAAGATGAGTCGCGGGGGCAATCTGAAGAAGGAATGAATTGTCACCCCTTTGACTTGCAATGCAGCCACCCCTGTAGGAGCAACCACCACTACGTTACCCGGAATAGTCTCACGCAGATAACCAATTAAAGTGGTTTTGCCGGTGCCTGCTTTACCACTAACAAAGAGATAAGGATCGTGACGCTCTATAGCTTCAATCACTGCCTCATAGTCAGGCGTGATTTCAATATCGGAGGATTGCGGGATTGGGGTAGACATCCCCTATTGTTTCACGGCATCAGCCACACATCGGAAACCGATATAAACCACAGCGATATCACCAGGTTTTGATTCAACATCAGACTCTTGCTGTCTTTCAGGACCGTACCACCAAGAGGCGCCACGAGTAATGTAGCCGCCATTGCGCTCAGTAGCAGTCCACTCCCAAACATTGCCACCCATGTCATACATGCCATTGACGCCGGGCTTAGTAGTATTGGTGGTCACATGACCCGTACCGCGATTCAATGCACCTACTGGAGCCAAACCTTTGTAGTCACCACATCCACTTAGGCAGTGTGATGGAGAAGGATTGCTACCCCCTGGAAAAGGATAGCGCTGCCCTTTCGTATAACCAGTAGGAGGGCTAGACCTTTGCTCTAAGAATGCAGCATTGACCCATTCCGCATCAGTTGGTAAACGTTTGCCGTAATAACGACAAATTGCCTCTGCTTCTTTTTGATTGAGATGCACTGCTGGCTCATTATCTTTTGCTGGGACACCATATGGCGTTTTCCAAGTCCATCCTGGCTTTTGCACAAAACCACCCTCATACGATAGACCACCGCCCTTCTTCTCTGCGGCACTCACAAAGCCAGTCGAGGAGGCATAAGATTTGACATCGGCAATAGTCATCTCGGTTTGATCCCAAGCGAGGCTACCGATCTGCACAACTGGAATTGTCGAGGACGCCGCACTCTGGGCCGAGGTCGATCTGAGCATGAAGTACACAGCAATAGCTGTTAGCAGCAGCCCAAATAAAATGGTGGAAAAATCAAACTTCTTCATTGCCAGAAAAATCCTTTACATACTCAGGAGAAAAACTACAACTAAATCAGATCTTTCAATATCACTTTAACCACATGCTCGCCATACATCACGATTGCGTTTTTGCCTTTTGATTTGGCTGCATACATGGCCGCATCGGCATTATTCATCAAATCAGTGGCATTAAGGCCATGGGAGGGAAAGACCGCAACGCCAATACTGGCACTGGTTGTTAAAGTGAAGCCTTCAGCCACAATCGGAGTAATCATTGCTGAGCGAATTTTTTCGGCAACACTCAAGGCAGCATCTTCGCCACCAATATCCGGCAGCAAAACAGTAAATTCATCTCCGCCAATACGTGCCACAGTATCTGACTCACGCAAAGATTCCCTCATCCGCTTAGCGACTTCTGCCAAAACCGCATCACCCGCCGTATGCCCATTAACATCATTAATGGCTTTTAGATTATCCAAATCAATGAAAAGCAAAGCCAACTTCGTTTGGTTGCGCTTGCTATTAGAAAGCGCTATCTCCAAACGATCGGAGAATAGCGTCCTATTAGGCAGCTGGGTTAACGAGTCATGATGGGCGTGATATTCATTCTCAGCGCTCTTTCTATAGGATCTGAGAAATAAATAAGCACCAATAAAAATAGTAATCACACTTAAAACACTAGCGATAAGCACCCCAACCGCATTCTTATGCCAATTTGCCAGGTACAAAGACTCTGGAACAACCACACCTACGATAAACGGGTATTGCTTTACCCTACGATACGAAATCATCCTCTGCACGGGCTCGATGTTCTGCCGTGTAAATCCAGTGCCCGAGGCAAAGATCACGCCATTCCCCGTTTCGCCAGCAGCAAGTGATTGATCAATCAAAGTATTGGTATTAACTTTTCCAATCAAGTCTTCAACCAATGGCCAACGCGTCAGCAATGTTTTATCGCTTCGATAAAGCGTAATCCCCGTGCCCTCGCCAATGTTGGCACCGATTCTTTCGTAAAGCGAAGAAAAGACCTGAACAGAAACACCAGTCAAGATCACCCCTAAAAACTGATCGTCTTTACCATTCACGCGCCGCGCCAAATAAAATACCCACTTCCCGTTACCTTTATTTCTTACTGGCGCACTATAAAAAACTTCAGAATCGTTGTGAGACTTTAAGTAGGTGAAATAATCGCGATCCGCCAGGTTAATGTCAGGGGCGGGATAGGAGCGCGAAAAGTTTAAGACCTTGCCATCGCTACCAACAAACGTAGCGACATCCAAAATAGGGTTTGATTTGGTTTTTTCTGCGAGCAAATCATAACTTTTCTTGCTTGAAGCAAACTCGCGATAACTTTTTTCGTTTTGAATTTTCTCAAGCGCAATGACATCATCAATGCTCTGAAGGACGGTATTAGCAGAAAAGATAATCTGCGATGTATGTTCAGCCAAGATTAATGAAAGTGTAGCAATCTGCTCCGCTCGATCATCGATAGTATTCCGGCGTAATAAATAACTTGAAACAACCGCATTAATGGCAAAAATAATTGCCAAAAGAATTGCGCCGCCGACAATAAAATAAGAATTACGTCGAATAATCGACTTCGGTTCAAAGCTGATGGTCATTGAGCGTCGCTATACATTTCAGAAATACGTAAAAAGTTATCCTTTTCTTGTATAAATGCTTCAACGATTAAAGGATCGAAACGCTTGCCTTTGAGGTTTGTAATTTCTGCACAGGCCTCATCATGAGACCACTCCTTTTTATATACGCGCTCGCTCACTAATGCATCATAGGTATCAGCCAGCGACATTAAGCGCGCGGCCAATGGTATTTCCAGGCCTTTCAGTCCCTTAGGGTAACCTGAGCCATCCCAATTTTCATGATGGCAGCCGGCAATTTTGATGGCAGCATCTAAAACATTGGTGTGTTTGGCGTCTTTTATCTTTGCGGCAATCAATACATCTTCCCCAAGGCTTGCATGGGTTTTCATGATGTGCCACTCATCATCCGATAAAGCTCCAGGCTTCTGAAGAATCGTGTCTGGTATTCCGACCTTACCAATGTCATGCAATGGTGCAGCTTTCACCATGTCTTCAATAGCCTTATGTGAGAGCTCATTCTGATAGATGCCACTTGCTTTTAATCTTTCCGCAAGCGCCCTCACATAGTTCTTAGTGCGCAGAATGTGGTTGCCGGTTTCGTTATCCCGCACCATGGAAAGTGCGTTAAGGCTATTTAGCATGCCATCTTCAATCGCATGGGAGCTACGGCGATACTCGTGCCAAAGTTTTTCCATGTAGTAATTCGTAATTAATATGCAGACCGTAACTATGGAAAGAACAGCGGCTATTCTCAAACCAAAAGCCAGGCCGCCTTCTTGATAAAGACTGGCAAGTGGCGCGCTCGCATCTCCAAAAGACAGAAGTGAGCGCCCAATGCGCGTACCTAGCTGAAAGATTTCTACTCCAAGCAATATTTTAATTTGATAGGCGTTATCTTTTTTTAATAACTGCGCTAAAACCACGATCTGCCAAATACAAAAAATACTGAGGACAGCATTCATCAGGTGAATACGGTCTTGAGTTTCTCCAAAATGCTGTAGATAGATATAGGCAACAGAGGCAGCAATCAATAACAATCCAATTGCTAGCTTATTTAGAAAATGAAGGGTGTCGTTCCAAAAGCTAAATAACAAAGAAATATTAGCCATGGCGGCCAGAAGAAAAATATTAGCTAAAGCCAATATGAGTTTTCCACCCCAGGGTGCACAGGCAAAGGCCAGCATTGAGGCCGCCAGAAAGCTGAGGCCTGCTGGCCAATAAATCACTCTAAATTGCGCGCGATCGTCATCCTTATTCGCCAAGAATCGGGCCATCAGCCCAACGAGGACAATAAAAACGGCAAAGTAGAAGGTCTGATTTACTAACTGCATTCGATAAACTGAGTTAATGTGGGATATTTAGATGTCATTACTCCATAATGTAACCGATTCCCGCGTCTTTTTTGGGCTTGCAAGCCATTAATGCATTATTTAATAGAACTAAAGATTTGTCATGACTTGGTGCCCTCACCTACACTTCTGTTACCTCATTTTTGCTGTGGTATTGATTTGCCCTAGCTTGTCTTTTGCCAACTCTGAATGGGATCAATTTAAATCTACCTATATTGAAAATGGACGGGTGATTGATAAAGCCCAAAACGGCATTACCCATACCGAGGGCCAGGGGATGGCCTTGCTGCTTGCCGTACAAAATGATGATCCCAAAACATTTGCCCTTCTTTGGAATTGGACTCAACAAAACCTGCAGGTTCGCGGCGATAAGTTATTTGCCTGGAGTTGGTCGCCCAATAGCGGCATTAACGATATGAATAACGCCAGCGATGGCGATCTCTTTATTGCCTGGGCATTATCTAAAGCATACAAGCGTTGGAACGAGCCTAGGTACTTATTTGCAGCCATTCAGGTAAGTCAATCTATACGCGAAAAATTATTGCGCAAAACCGAGAAGGGTACAGTCCTACTTCCGGGAGCTATTGGTTTTGAGAAGCCAGAGGGATTAAAACTGAATCTCTCATATTGGGTGTTTCCGGCAATTACTGATCTTTCGAATACAGATCCCTCCCCACAATGGGAAGAATTGCGCAACACAGGACTACAGCTGATTCAAGAGGCGAGATTTGGTAAGTGGAACCTACCGCCTGACTGGCTAAATTTACAAAATAATGTCATTACCCCCATTGATGGTGAGCGCTTTGGATACGATGCCGTACGTATTCCTTTGTATTTAATCTGGGGTCAGCTAGCAACTCCATCCACAATCAAGCCATTTCAGTCATTCTGGGGCTCTTTTTCTGGTAAGCCCGTCCTTCCTGCTTGGGTAGATCTTAATAATGGCGAGGCGGGCACGTACAATGCATCTGCAGGGTTCCAGAGTATTGCAGCCATGACTCTTGCATACCCTAATTTAGATTCGATTCAATTACCCAGCTTTAATCCTTCCCAAGGTTATTACTCTTCTATGCTGTCTCTATTTACAAAAATGACCTTAGAGGATCTCAAAAAGTAATATGAGAATTTGGAGTTTTTATTTCATTATCAAGATCATCCTGTTCTATACGGGATACGTTAACTTTCATTTTTTTGTTAACGCGGCATTTGCCCTTGGTTTAATTTTCTCCCACGCACACCCTCGTCTACTACAAATTAGAAAATGGGTGGCATTACCTATCGGTATTGTTTTATTTTATTTTGACAGTCAACTGCCGCCATTGCGTAACGTCATACCGAAGATTGGCCAACTGCTAGACTTTAGCTTCCAGTACTACTTAGAGCTACTAACACGCATTGTGAACTGGCAAGTATTAGCATTGCTGATAGCTCTATACGTAATCTATTTCCTGCTTTCAAAGAAGTTGCGTATGAGCACAATTGCAATTCTTGCAATTATCAGCACGCTTCTGCCACTAAAAACCAATATGGGGCCGTTGGCTTACGATGCTGAGGGTCAAGTGATTGGCTTACCAAGTGACACTGAGCTGACGGAGTCTCTTGACGGTTTCTTTATTGATGAATCTTTACGTACCGGCTTCAATCGATCACCCAAAGCCGGTGGCCCTGCCTTTGACATACTCGTAATCAATATTTGCTCACTGGCCTGGGACGATCTGAAGTACATCAAAGAAGAAAATAATCCGCTATTTAAACGTTTTCATTATTTGTTTACAAGCTTTAATTCCGCATCTTCTTATAGCGGCCCATCAATCATTCGCCTATTGCGTGCAAGTCGCGGCCAACAAGATCAAAGGGATCTCTATAAGCCACCAGTTGAGGATTCTTTGCTTTTTAACAACCTTGCCAAGGCAGGATTCCAAACACAGCTTGCACTCAATCACGACGGTAAATATGGCGACCTCTTAAAGGAAATCAGAAACGAAGGCGCTCTGACTGCCCCACTGTTTGATAACAAACAGGCCACTCCTTATCTAAGAGGCTTTGACGGCTCGCAAGTTTATGATGACTACTCTGTGCTCTCCAATTGGTGGGATGCACGGATGAAGCTGCCTAACGAGAGAGTGGCCCTGTTCTACAACACGATCACTTTGCACGATGGCAATCGCGCTCTTGATGGTGCTCGCCTGGAAAATAGCGTCGAAACCTATTCTCGTAGAACACGTAAATTGTTAGAAGATATTGATCGCTTTTATAGCAAAGTAAATAGCTCAGGACGCCAAGCGGTGATTATCTTTATTCCTGAGCATGGTGCCGCTATTCGTCGTAATAAAAATGAAATCGTAGGTATGCGTGAGATTCCAAGTCCTAATGTGACAAATATACCCGTTGGCATTATGTTTACAGGCAAACCGGATAACCCAGTGAAGACCAACACTATTGGGCAGCCAACTAGCTATCTTGCTGCTTCTGATTTACTTTCCAAGTTTGTGGGCAAGAACCCTTTTGATAAATCGAGTCCTTCGCCAGAGGTCTATTTAAAAAATATTCCTAGCACGCGTTTTGTCGCTGAGAATGAAGACTCGGTCATTATGAAATTTGGCTCCTCTTACTACTTCCGCTCAAACGATATCAACTGGAATTTATTTGAAACCAACGATTAAGGTTTAGGGCTTGGCCAGAGCGCTGGTATCTCGCCAGTTACCTCTGTGGCAATCGGATTACCAGCAGCATCAAGATAAATAACTTCACCAGAAACCTGAATAGGGAATTTCTGTTTATCCAGATTTCGCACGATCTCAAGATTGGATTTGATATCGGGGCTATTGGGGTTTAAGCGATACGCCCTCTCCAACAAGATCAATGCTGTTGGGATATCTTCGCTCTTTAAGGCATAGAGAGCCCTCTCATTAAGCTCTCCGGGTAGATAGGGATCAAACTGGGGGGCAACATTGGTCGCCTGCGCATTTGCCGATGAGCTCACCACCAACCCAAACACCAACACCAGTAACGCTTTAGAAGTTTGTTTCATCATGATGGGTCGCCTAAAAACGCGAGGTCGGAATTACTGGCTGGGTTTGCAATGGGACTGGATGTGGTGCCGTGTCATCAAGCGCAATACGGACATACAGAACAAAACTATTTGGCGCATAGTATGGTGAGCGTTCTAGCTTTAGACGATTACCTACAAACACTGATGGTGAAACTTGATACTCCCAGGCAGCCAAGAAAGATGATGCAGTTCCAGGGCCTGAGCTAGCGGAGTAATAAGGATTGCCCGCTGCAGCCTGATAAGCAGCATTGGTTGGGAAATACGGCGCCGCATCGGTACGCGACCAATTACTCGATACCGAGCCACCGATCACATACGAGAACCTAGCAAAGCGCTGTGAATAATTCAATGGGAGCGTTACTGATCGATAGCTTTGTGGGCTGTAGTAGCCGCCCTGTCCATAGGTGAACTCACCAGCATTTCGTTTAAAGCCCCATAGCATCCCAGTCAGGCCACTAGAGAGCTGGCGATCTGTCTCGTTGATGATGCGATAGTTAAGTCCTGCCATAAATTGATTGTCGCTATTGCTTTGTACATTCGTACCAGTCAGGCTTCTTGCTCTAAAGTAAGTCCAGCCACCAAATGTTTCGCCCTTATCCAAGCTAAGGCCCACGGTTCCGCCGGTAGCAACCATTCCGCCCCATATCGATCCAGTGACTGGATCACGCGTGCCCGCATAAGACAGCAACGTACTGGTCATAGGGCGACGAGCCAGTTCTAGTGAGACTCCAAGAGGACCAGCATCTAGTTTTTGTTTCACTCCACCAATCCAGTTTTGGGTCAAGAATCCCAAAGGGGTTGTACCGATATCCGCTTTAAAGTTTTGCTTCTCATATCCAACATTCAGGGCGGTGCCTGATGCTGATTGATTTGAGAAAGTGGTTGGGCAATTGACGGTACATGCAGCCATTGATCCGAAAGTGCTCACTTGGTAAGCATTACCCGCATTAATAGTTCCCGCATTAATATTGACTTGATCAGCGCGGAATGTCACTCTCTCATCGGAGCGGACTGGCATTTTCCACTCAAGGGGCACTTCGGTTGCTCGGTAATAGGATTGGCCAGGTGTTCCATTCAAGGATAAATAATCTACGGCGCCGTCTAACCAGTTGGTTCGCATATCCAACATATCGGCCATTTGCTTATATTGATAGGCACTTCCAGATGCAGCAGCCGAAGGCTGTAATGCCGGGGGTTCAATCTGGAATACTGAAACTCCAGAACCGCTTGAAGATTGCCCTACGCCTACTGTAGATTTAGCAAATTCGTTGACAGGCTTTAATGTAGAAAGACTGTGATAGCTTGATAGCGGCACAGGGGCCTTGGCAAGTGCGCGCTGCTCAGTATCAATCGCCTTATCCAGGTAACCTTCTCTTCTTTGAATCTGGCTATCGAGATACATCATCTTAAAATTATTAGGATCAGCAGAAATTAGGGGCTGCAATTGTTGATTAGCAATTTGAATATCGCCAGATGTAATCAGCTTGCCAATTTCTTTGAGTTGAGCTGCTTGCTGTAGATCTACATAATCCTGCTTTTGGGCTGGGTTTAACTTTTGCCCAGAAAGTAAATTCATTTCCTTTTGGAATTTCGCTGGCTGATCATTATTTAAAAGGTAATTTGCATACCGCAAATGCCACTCAGGAGTTAAATTGGGGTTACCTTGCTCCATCTTTTCAAAAAGCGTATTGCCACGCTCTACATTACCAATCGAGCCCCACGTGAGCGCCACCAAAGATAAAAGATCGGGATCATTCAAAACCTCGTCTTCTAAGTAGCTGAGTTGGGCAATGGCTTTTGCCTTATCTCCCTGCACATTAAGCGCCTTTGCTTGCGCAATTTGCAGATCTAACCAAACACTTCTTTGAAAGCGTGTGATTTTAGGGGTGCGATCTGCTGCTGGAATTTTGTCCAAGACTTTTAAGGCCGCTTGATTTTGCTCGAGACCTGATAAATACAAGGCATAGGCGTATAGGCCCTCAATGTTGCCGGGGTGCGATTTCAAATATTGCTCAAAAAGTGCAATACCCTCTTTAGGGCGATGTGTTTGCGCATACAAACGCGCTAAATCTAAGCGAAGCCAAACATCGTCTGCATCAAGAGCAATAGCCTGCTTCATGAGGGCAATTGCTTTTGAGGTATCACCAACTTTGAGCGCTTGGCGAATATCAAAATCTAGTTGTATCTGCGCATAAGTGGCTTTTTCTGTTGCAGATAACCTTGACTTATTAAGTTGCTGCAATACAGGAGCTAAATCATCGTCCCTTTGGAGGCGATTTAGCACCTTGGCATATGTTAAGCGCAAGGAAGTTGTATCCACCGATGGCTTAGCTAGCGCATTACGCATTAAACCCAGTGCATCATCAGTCCTATCGGCACTAAGCAAGAAAAGGACATTGGCATTAATCATTTCCGGATCATTGGGCGCAAGTCTTAAACCCTCCTTCATCAAGGTCAAGCCTTTATCGAGCGACCCCGAACTCTCATAAATTCCTGCTAATTGAAAACGCAACCAAGGATTGAGTGGTTCTAACTTTAATGCGCGCAGAAGATAGGGAATAGCAGCATCGCCCTGCCCTTGACTTACTAAATCATCAGCTTGAGAGCTCAGTATTTTTACCCGCAGATAATCATATCTTTTGCCAGCAGGGCTATTTTCAGGGGCCTGAGAATTTATTAACACTAACGCTTCATCACGCTTACCAGCATTAATCAATAATTGAACCAAGCCCCGAATCGCAATCCCGTTATCTGACTCAATCGATAAGGCTTCTCGAAACTGCTTTTCGGCCTCTTTGCTATTACCTCGATCGACTTCAATGGTTCCCAATACAGCTATTGCTTCAGAACCCTGTGGCTCCAGTTTAATTGCTGAGCGGATCTTCTCCGTGGCTAAGGAATAATTCTTTTTATCGCGCGCATCTTCTGCCTGATGAATTTGCATCCAGTACTGACTAGTAGCAATGAGGCCCTTCCACTTGCCGCTGTTTTGTGGATTTAACGCTAGTGCTTTCTGAAAATAGGTAATCGCCTCTTCATAATTGCCCTGTCTCATCCGAATTAAACCCATGCCACCCAATGCTAAGTAATCTTTGGGTAAAGCTTTAATCGTATCCAGTAACAGTGGTTCTGCACCCACGATATCGCCCTTATCCAATAAATCCAAGCCAAGCTGACGACGACTTAGCAACGGATCATTGGCAATGCGTTTACGCTCGGCTAAGGCTTCAGTTTCAGCAGTCCAGCGAGCGGTAATTTCTTGGTTATGCGGATCAACCTCTAGATATTTTTGATAGTACGGAATGAGGTCTGCCCCACTCTCTTGTGCATTGAGGACCTCTCGCCAAACCTGCAAAACCCGCTGCTTATCAACCTTTCGATCCTTGTATAACTCAGATAAATTGTTAAAGGCCAAATCGCGAGTATCTTTCTTGGTCCCAAGCAAGGCATCTAAAGCAAGGGCATATTGCAGATTGCGACGATCAGACTTCACTAAGGCCTCTAAGCCAGCACGAGCCTCAGCCCAACCATCGGGCATGCTTGCAATAATTTTGTAATAGCCAACCGCCAACTCTCCTGCAGGCGGACCACTAGGAAATTTTTCTTTTAATAGCGCATTCGCCTCGGCTGGCTTTCCGCTCTTTTGAAGAATGGTTGCCTGAGTTAGGACCCTTCTAGCCTCCATACTCTCTTGTCTACTGGGTGTTTTTTCTGATGCACAGACGATCCCCACTCCAACTGAACCCATCAGAAGAGTTGCAATACAAGATCGGAGAATTCTTGATTTCAAGCGATTACTTTGAAGGTTTGTTAGGAGAAGGCATTAGACTCTTGCGCTCTTCTGCCAACTCCCCGACTAAGAAGAGGTATGACAAGATACGCTTTAAATTCTGAACCGCCAATGAGAAGACCATTTTTGAGCCTTGACCATATACAAAGCTCACCACCTTAAAGAAATTGCTGTTGTCTACAATAAATTCGGCGCCCAAAATCACTTCGTCGCCATCTTTAATCACTCGGCGAATGATGCAATCCATTCGGTGCTGCGCTTGAGTAATGCCCGATACAAAAACCTCAATCATTTCATTGTCATCAATCAAAAATGGGAGATTGACTCTGATGCCTACACCAGTCAGAGAGATGTCAAAGAGCCAACCCTCTAAAGTGGCATCCAACTTCGGAAAATAGACCGTCATCTTTTCCCCAGCCTGTAAACGCGGGAATGTTCTTGCGTGTTGCTTATCTACCAGTCCGATTGTATAAACCACAAACAAATAAAATAAATAAATAATCCAATTGATTGCACCGGTGATAGCATAAAACCAGAAGTAAGGATTAAATAGCATTACGACAAAGGTGCCGATACTTTTTGCGATGTAAGCAAAGTAACCAGCCGAATTTTCACGAACAGCTCGCAGTCCTAGCTTGGTTAATAAGTACAGCTGGAGTTTGGATTGCTTGAGTTCTGCGCTAGCATCCCAAATGCGTTGCCAGCGTCCACTATCACCATATACGAATGCGATCGCCTCTGGGCTAGCCACTTGCTTAGCTATAAATTGAGTACCACAGAAATAATGATTAGCTTCTTTCTGTAAGCGAACAACCTTTGCCTCAAAGGCATAGTGATTACCATAACTATCTTGCGTATTCATTACCAGTTGTTCGCCAACCACTAACTGTGTATCAAGTGGCAAAGCAAATCCCAAACCGCTGGCTGAGACATCTTCTAATTCTGCAGAAATAGGCGCAGCCCCGGGCCGATTGATCGTAATAGTGCCGCCCCCACCAATTCGATAGTACGCCCTGATCTGACGCTTTTCCCAGAACGCGCCCAAGGACATTAAACCTAGCCATATATTGATACAGCACCATACCGCGGTAATGATGATGTTGTCATGCCATATTGGCTCGTAATACCAGCGTACTGCAGCGATACCAATAGAAATTGCATTGATGGTCACAAGAACAAATAAGGGGAATGCATCCCAGCTAAGCTGCTCTTTTTCTAAAGTAAGGCCTTTGGGAGTTACCAAGAATTTTTGCTTCCAGGGATTGAGCAATACAGGCATGAGCTCTCGAATCATCCTAAAACCTTTTACGGTTTCATAAATCTCTGAAAAGAATAATTGCCGAGAGCCAGCGAAGAAATAGGAAATCACCACCAGAATACTCAAGGCGTAGGGAACGGTGAAGTCAACCATCTCATGCCAATTGGCTGCATATACATTCAGGCCTAAGATCAAGAAGGCTGAAGGTGCTAGGAAAAAGATGTAGCGTGCAAATCCAAATAACCAAGAATAAGAAGATGAAAAATAGGCTAACCGTTGTGGCAAGCTCAAGCCCCGCATAAATAAAGGGTTGTAGTGCATCAATATTTGCAACATGCCTTTTGCCCAACGAGAATGCTGAGTTAAGTAATCAGACGGCGTTTCTGGGGATAGCCCACATATCATGGGCTTATTGATGTAGCTGCTGTTATAGCCGTGCGCATGCAGTATTAAAGAGGTTTCACAATCCTCGGTAATAGATTTGAGGGCAATGCCGCCCACCTCCATTAAATACTTGCGGCGCAACACCGCAGCAGAACCACAAAAGAATGCCGCATTCCAAAAGTTCATCGCCGGCTGAATTTTGCGATAAAACATTTCGCTTTCATCAGGTCGGTTAGAGATCCCGGTAATGACGTTATTTACTGGTGTCTCATTGATAAAGAAATGCGGGGTTTGGACCAAGAACATCTTTGGGTCACTTACAAACTGCCCTACCGTATTTCTCAAGATATCGCTGGTCGGAACCTGATCGCAATCCAAAATCAACACGAGGTCGCCATTGCTATGCTGCAAGGCATGGTTAATGTTTCCTGCTTTTGCTTTTTGATTGGTATCGCGGGTGATGTAGTTAACACCAAGCTCTTTAGCTAACTTACGTAAGCTGTAATGTCGGCGCCAAGCCTTAGCACCAGAATCTTTGCTACGACGCTTAGCATGCGTGCCGCCATCATCAAGAATATAGATCTGTAACTTCTCTTTGGGGTATTGAATCTGGGTAGCAGCAGTAACCGTCATTCGGACGATGCTCTCCGCCTCATCGTAGGTCGGAATAAAGACATCTACCGATGGATAATTTGACTCATCTTTGAAGAGCGGAACGATCTCACTGGCCATCGGCGAGAAGTTCACAAACATGTCCAGCAAAAACAAGGTAAAGCCATAGGTCTCTGCCAAAAACAATAAGGCAGTGCCGATAAAGTCAAAAAATCCGGTGTATGTCAAGGTATCGAAAATGCGCCATGCCATATAACGGCAGCTGACAAATAAGGCTAGAACAATAAATAGAGAGCGCCAAGGTTGATTGCGAAAATGCTTTACCTTCGACATTAAGAAAATAATGAAGAAGCTACCCCACCCCAGATATAGCTGGCCGCCAAAATTAAGCAATTCCTCGGCGAAAAAAATCATGAGGCCAATACCTACCGCAAACATACACAAGCTTGCAGTGATCCTGGAGTGGCGATCTCGCAGAAACATTAGCGATACACCATTTGAATAAACCAGGCCCAGAGGGATTCATAGCCCACAGTAAGCAGTAGCACTCCCAGAAATAGCAGCAATACTGCAGATACCAATTTCAAACCAAATGAGCGAATAGGTTGAATCTCCAAGTCAACCGCCTCTGGATCTTTGTGCAACTTGCCTAAATCAACCTCGGTTGGACTCCAGAAGACCACATAGGCATTGAGCGCTCGATCTTCCCCAGTTCGCATCAGCTGTCTTGTAAACCGACACAAAAGCTCTTCTGGGTTTGCCAAAGATTCATAAGCACCCTCGGATAGATAAAGCTCTCCAGGTCCAGCAGCCTCAGCCATAAATGACGCTAACTGCACAGATCGCTCATCCTCTCTTAAACCAGTGAAGGGATTAATTAGGGAAACTATTCCGATAGAAGTCAAACAGATAGGGCTCGAATGATTTTTTGCATTTAATGAGTCGGCTTCAATTTCAATGGCAACAGATGCATGGGTTGCAAAATTCACATTATTAAATGTGTAAACAATTTTTTCATCAAAACCATCCAGCACTACACCGTGATAATCTTTGCAGATCTTTGCAATCAACTGAATCATCTTTTGGCGTGCGCTGTGAGCGGATGGCTCATCAAGGGGCGCCCCATCATCCCTGGGGATAATGTGAATGTGAAAGGCGCTTAAAAAGTTACCCATCAGAAAAATGGTGACAAGTATCGAATAAAGATTAAAACAATGGCCAGCACGATAATCATCACAGCTGCCGCACCCAAATCTTTAATTTTTTTTATCTCTGGGTGCTGCTCAAGGGTAATTAAATCGCAAGTTTTTTCAATAGCAGTGTTAAGCGCCTCTACTGCCAATAAGACCAAAGACAATACTGCAATGAGCACTGTGTATACATTGGGACGATAACAAAAGAATCCAATTGCAATCACAGCCAAGATCAACTCTCTGCGCGCAGCCTTTTGCAGGATGAGCTCTTTTAGCCCTTCAACTGCATTGATGGTTGCGTCAATAATATTTCGCTTTTTTTGCATTAATGTATATTTTTTATGAATATTATCGATTTTATTGGTTTATTGAGTCCAAAGCTCGGTTCGGTTTCGGCCATTTGACTTGGCTTGATACATGGCCTCATCCGCTCTGGCATAAAACACCCTCAATACTTGTGGCGCCTTAGTCTCGCCCTGGCTTTGGGAGCTAAAGCACGCTACCCCAATACTGATAGTGATAAATACCTCTTTGCCATCTACTACGGCACAAGGCAAAGAAGCCACTCTTTTGCGCAGGCGCTCAGCCACCTCAGCAGCCTGATTCATTGAGTTCCCAGGCAAAACGACAAAAAACTCTTCACCACCTACCCTACCAAAGATGTCAATCACTCTCAACTCTTCCTGGCAATGCTTCACTAGGTTTACTAAAACAACATCGCCAAGCGGGTGACCATATCGATCATTAATGTTTTTAAATAGATCAATATCAAGCATCAGAAAAGACAGTGGGTCTTGGGTGCGCAGAGATCTTTCAATCTCCAATTCCGCTCTAGCAAAAGTTTCAGAGCGACTCAATGCTTGGGTTAAAGAATCCGTTTTAGAACTGCGATCCAACATAAAGTTCTTAATCTCTAAGTCAGTGATAATTTTTTTAAGCTGCACCGCCCCAAAAAACATCAGCAACGAAATAGTCAGGGCCAGAAAAGCATCGAACAGGTTGTAATGCCCTTCGGTATAGAAAAGCACTATCGGAGCCACTCTCCTGCCGATCATTAAACCAAAGCTAAGTGCTAATAGGCCGCTAGCGAGGCGATACTGTTTAGATCGAAAAAATAAGTTGAGCGCATATGCAGTAACGCCCACCTGCGCCACCACCGCCATCACATAAAAGGTGATTGAAAAAAACTTAGCTCCCATAGTTACTGAGTATCAATAATTTTTTGCAGCTCATTTTCACCTGTAAGAAGTTTAAAAGCGGCATCCACTACTCTGGCGTCTAACTTTATACCCGCTTCTACTCGAACTTCATCTAAAGCCGCAACCAATCCTTTGGCCGGGCGGTAAGGTCTATGAGTTGCCATCGCTTCAATCGTGTCAGCTACAGCAAGGACTCTAGCCTCTTCACAAATCTGATCACCCTGAAGATGGTTTGGATATCCACTGCCATCCAAGCGCTCGTGATGTTGATGCACCATATCAGCAATGGGCCATGGAAATGGTATGTCTTTGAGGATTTGATAGCCTGCTTCTACGTGCCCCTGGACCAACTGCATTTCA
This sequence comes from Polynucleobacter sp. AP-Capit-er-40B-B4, assembly GCF_018882245.1. Lineage (GTDB taxonomy): Bacteria > Pseudomonadota > Gammaproteobacteria > Burkholderiales > Burkholderiaceae > Polynucleobacter. Next base: position 86,759 of record NZ_JACVOV010000004.1, read on the forward strand.
AGATCGGTAAGCCTAGATGGCTTTGTCAGTACCTCGGAAGGGACTGCCATCTTGCCAATGTCATGCACCATTGCAGCCATATAAAGAGCCTGAATTCGCTCGTTTTCCCAGCCCAGTTTTCGAGCAATTGCCATAGAAATGCTGGCAACCCTCTTTTGATGACCGGCGGTATAGGGATCGCGCCATTCCATGGTTTTAGACATCGCCTCAATTGTTGATCGCAAGGCTGTAGACAAGCGCTCTTGAGTAAGCTCTTTTTCATGAATTTGGTCATCCAACTTATGTTGTCGCTCAATTGAACGCAAACCAAATCCAATTTCCTTGGCAAGACTTTCAAAAAGCTGAACTTCTGATGCGCCAAATGTATTCGGAACTTTTGAATAGACCATGAGCGAGCCAAAGGGCATACCTGTAAATCCATCCGGTATTGGGCATCCAATTACAGATCGAATGCCAAACTCTTTGGCACGCTGACGCCAAGCCTCAAATCCAGAATCAGTTTCACCATCAATCACCACGCTAGTTTTATTGTTACGAATACAGCTTCCAGCCGGGCCGCGACCGGTTATCTCAGATTCTGACCAGCTCACCAAAATATTGCTGATATACCCCACAGCTGAACCAGCCGCGCCAACTACCTTTACCGTTCTGAAGGCATCGTTTTCAGCTCTACCTACCCATGCAAGTACATATGGACCCTGAGCAGCAATTGCTTCACAAACCTCTTGTATCAGCAATTCTGTAGAGTTAGCACGAGCCAGCGCAGCAGCAGCTTCTGATAGCGCAGATAATGCCCAACCACGTTTCTCTAACTCTTCTCGAATAGCCTCTTGGGATGGGGCTCTTGGCGCGCCTAATGGCTTTGTTTTCATACCTTGATTATGGATCTAAAAACTATAAAAACCTTGCTATTAATCATAAATAAGATCACTATTAAATCGGAAAGTAATTACTTAGGACTCATTAAGGACGCATGAAGGACGACATTGAAAAGATTTACGCAAAGCTAATTAGTCTGGAGACTGAAGTCAGCAATTTGCGTCAAGGCTACATCACCGTAAATGCCCGCTATGCCGAGGCACTAGGCACCCTCAAGACTCTGACTACGAGCGCACTTGAAGCGGCCAAAAGAGCGGCTATATCGGCTGAAAAGGCCTCTCTATCTGCAAAGAACTGCGCAACCGCTGCCAAATTAGCAGCTTCTGAAGCCGTAGTTGATGCAGCTGAGGCCGCCGCTGATGCTGCTGCCGCTTCTGCTGAGGCCGCCATTGAAGCTGCTGCTGCCGCTTCTGCTGCTGCTGCTGCCGCCGCTGCAGCCGTCGCTCATCAAGCAGAGGAGTCTTCTATCTTGGCATCCGCAGAAGCTGCCGAAGCCACTAAGCGGGCTGCCATGGCTGCAGCTGAAGCCGTGAAGATGTCTAACCTCGCAGCTGAATCTGCTAGATCTGCGCGCGGCAAGAAATAATCAGACCTACAAAAGCAAAAAGCTCCTGATTAGGAGCTTTTTTACTTAAATCTTGTGGGGCGAACGACGGGGCTCGAACCCGCGACAACCAGAATCACAATCTGGGACTCTACCAACTGAGCTACGTCCGCCACTGAAGACCTAGATTATAGCTTTTTGACCAAAAACCTGTCAAAAATACCCCTTTTAAGGCCCAACTTAAGAGGTTTCGAACTCAAAAGCGGCCCAATCCCCAAGGCATAAGCTCGCATCGATGAAAAAGTCGGTAATTGCGGCTTTGCTCTGCACCTTGGCCAAAGCATGGTGATCTGAGAGTCTCTGACGCCAATAACGAGAGCCTGCTCTGCCATGCGCCAACCCAAGAATATGCCTTGTGAATGCGCCGATATAAAAAGATTTTCCTTTGCCTTGGCATTCATCAAACCATGCGTGAACTTGTTTAACCAATGCAATTTGAATGCGGTGCCATTCAGTTTCACTAAAGAGATAGCCAGCAGCATCGCCATCAGTATTAATCATGTCATCCCAACCTAAAAGCAGTGCAGGGAAATGATAAGCGGCGCGCCCAACCATGAAGCCATCAAAGTCATTCCAGTGACCCGCGATTTGCTCATTGGTTTCTAGGCCACCGTTAAGCAAGACTTTTAATTCAGGGAATTGTTTCTGCGCATCTAATCTGAGTTTTGCAGCCACTGCGTAATGCAACGGTGGTTTACTGCGATTCTCCTTTGGAGATAAACCTTTGAGCACTGCATTGCGCGCATGAATGGTGACTTGACTAGCGCCAGCATCAGCTACCGCAAGAATGAAATTGAGTGCAAATTGATAATCGGCTTCTGAGTTTTCAGCATCCATGGAATCTAAGCCAAGGCGGTGTTTTACTGAGATCGGAATATCCACCGCACTCTTCATAGATCGGACACACTCTGCTACCAGATTAGGCTCGGCCATTAGGCAAGCCCCAAAGGCGCCACGCTGCACACGCTCAGATGGACAACCACAATTCAAATCAATTTCATCGTAGCCCCACTGTTGGGCGAGTTCTGCTGATTTAGCCAGATCAGAGGGCTCTGACCCACCTAATTGCAGAACTACGGGGTGTTGATCCTGCGAGTAATCCAAATGGCGTGGCACATCACCATGCATGAGTGCGCCCGTGGTGACCATCTCTGTATAGAGAACAGCTTCTTTAGTCAGCGTACGATGAAACGAACGGCAATGGCGATCAGTCCATTCCATCATGGGGGCTACTGCAAGGCGTTTTTTATTGTTAGCGCTCATATTGATCTAGCGAAGCGCTCTCTTACTAAAAAAGGATCTACTTTCATTGCTAATCGGATCTTTGAAATGAATTTCTTTTGCCAAGAGTTGTAGGGGGTTTGAAAAGTCCAAATCATACTCTTGATAAGGCGTCAAAATTGGGTAGATCTGATCACCTTTAATCGGAATGCCGAGACTATTGAGGTGACAGCGCAACTGATGCTTTTTGCCGCTACCCGGCGTTAAACGATACTTTGCCCAGGGCTTTGAAGCATTGATGAGTTCTATTTCGGTATCGGTATTAGGCTCGCCCTTCACTTCTTGCATTTGCAGAAAGTGTTCGGACTCCTCAAGCCTGCTTTGATAGGTCATCGGCAGATTTTTCTCAAGCGTCTCTGAATATGGCGCTATTGCTTCGTACACTTTCTTTACTACGCGATCTCGAAAGAGATTTTGATATTGCGCCCTCTCACTTGGATTAACCGAGAAGATGACTAGGCCAGCTGTATCGCGATCGATTCGATGAATGGGGCTTAGAGTTTGGATGCCAGTTTTTTTCTTGAGCCGGTTAAGCAAGGTTTGATGCAAATACAGGCCGCTTGGTGTAACTGGCAGGAAGTGTGGCTTATCAGCAACCACAATATGCGCATCCTGAAACAGAATTTCTTCTTCGAAAGGGATGTCTGGTTCTTTAGCCAGTCGCCTGAAATAAATTAAGTGAGTACTAGGTTGATAGACATCTTGAGGTTTTACAGGCTGCCCATCGACCGTCATCACCAAGCCTTCACTAAAGCGAGCTTCCCACTCACTCTTTTCAATATGAGGAAATTGACTGATAAAGAAATTCAAGAGACTGGGGTAATGTTTATCTGCCGGCAGATAAACGCGTGATGAGGATACCCCCTCGGAATTAACTTTCATGTATCTAGCTTAAGATTTCAGTAAGGCAATTTTAAAGGATTTGAGTAACAATTAATAAAAAGGGTGGCCTAGCCACCCTTTTTGCTTTCTTTGTACTTTGCCAGCCGATACTTATTTACTTCTCTTGGCTAACTTAGCCTCCAGCTCTACCGCGAGATCAAGTGCACCCATATAACCAGATTTCAAATGATTTGGAAGATCTGGATCGCCAACCATGGCGCCTAGAGTCTCCACCAGACTGAAGACAATGCCTTTGGCTGCGCCAATAGCAATGGTCTCGCTAGCAACAGCCTCATCAATATGATTGACGGCATCCAAGAAATAATCATGCCCTGGCAAACCATCTGGTCCTAGCGCTTCTTTAGTCATCATTTTCCCCTATTCAAGACGTAAATCGTTACTGCTAATTTGTAGCTGACCATTATGACTCAAGCCTTTGAGGAGTTTCTTTTCTGCCGCAGATAAAAGCAGTAACCGATGTTTTGAGAAATGCTCTAAAGCATCTCCAAAAACAGAGTCAGGATCTATATCTTCTAATGCCTCATAACTAAAGTGGCATTGCACATCCTTGCCATCTAACTTGGCAATATAAATAACGCCACCATCAGCAGCCAAAATTGCCGGCCCTACAAACTCAATACTCATAACATCTGATCCACTTTATAGAAGAACTTACGTGCGTACGCCAAAATCTCTTTATCCGTTGGGTGATCAACAGTCTCAACACCAACAATCTTTTCGGCAACCTTAGGGTCATGGTGATGAGCGTGCTTAATGAGCTCAAGCTTCGCTGATCCTGGGCCAATTACCAAAATCTCTTTAGATAAAGTGACCGCCTGAATAACAGAGTGTAGATACTTAGAATCTAGCTCGAGTTTTCCACTACCAACAACCCCGCCCTTGTGGTGTAAATGGGCATGGCTAGACTTCGTTTTGATGACTTCGGCCTCGCTAGCGTCGGCACTCAAAAACATCACATGGGCTTCTTTATGGTCAATCCAAATAACTGCGTGATTTAAAGACATTGTTTTCCTATTTTTATATCGATGAATCTTTCACCATACTCCTTATTGCCCTATGAAACAGCTTTAGAGTTGATTTAAGTCAAATTCCCACACACTCTTGGGGAAATGACGGCTAAATAGTCAATTTTGGATAAATCCTTATACTCAAGCGATGTCAATATGAGCGCGCCATGGCCAATCCACTCAACAAACTAATTCCTCTCCGATATCTCCCATTTACGCTTTGCATTTTTGGGACATTATTTAGCTTTGCAAGCTTAGAACTTAATGAGAGCCCATGGGATAGTCGAGCGTGGCGTTATTTTTTCCTCTTTGGCGCCTTAACTTTAGTTGGCATTTATGATCTTTTGCAAATCAGAATGTCAATCTTGCGCAACTATCCAGTAATTGGTCATTTGCGCTTCCTGCTCGAATATATCCGCCCGGAGATTCGCCAATACTTTATTGAGGGTGATAACGATGAAGCCCCCTTCTCTAGGGAGCAAAGAACTTTAGTCTATTCACGAGCAAAGGCAGTCTCAGACTCTATTCCGTTTGGTACTACGCTAGATGTGATGGCGCCCGGCTACCAATGGATCAATCAATCCCTTATGCCGACCAAGCTAGCAAGTCATGACTTTCGGGTAACGATTGGTGGCAAAGACTGCAAGCAGCCCTACTCTGCCAGTATTTTTAATATCTCTGCCATGAGCTTTGGCTCCTTAAGCGCAAATGCCGTGATGGCACTAAATCTTGGCGCTTATAAAGGTCGCTTTGCTCATGACACCGGGGAAGGATCGATCTCCATCTATCACCGCGTTCATGGTGGCGACCTCATTTGGGAAATTGGCTCTGGTTATTTTGGTTGCCGCAATCCCGATGGCAGCTTTAATGCCGAGAAATATACCGAGAATGCAATTGATCCCCAGGTCAAGATGGTTGAGATCAAGCTCAGTCAAGGCGCCAAGCCCGGTCATGGCGGAATTCTGCCGGGATCGAAGGTCACCCCAGAAATCGCTGAGGCGCGTGGCGTCAAAGTAGGCGAAGCCTGTATTTCTCCAAACTCACACAGCGCATTCTCCTCCCCATTAGAGCTCATGCATTTTGTGAAAAAACTGCGTGACCTATCTGGCGGAAAACCAGTAGGCTTCAAACTCTGTATTGGGCACCCCTGGGAGTGGTTCGGCATTGTGAAGGCAATGCTGGAGACCAATATCACGCCAGACTTTATAGTGGTGGATGGCTCCGAAGGCGGCACTGGCGCCTCTCCAGTCGAATTCACTAATCATGTAGGCACTCCTCTTCAAGAGGGATTACGTCTTGTGCACAACACCCTGGTTGGCGTGAACTTACGAGAGCAAATTAAGATTGGTTGCTCTGGAAAAATCATTAGCTCGTTTGATATGGCGGTTGCCTTTGCCTTGGGTGCAGATTGGTGTAATAGCGCCCGAGGCTTCATGTTCTCGGTAGGCTGTATTCAAGCACAAGTATGTGATACCGGCTTTTGCCCTACCGGCGTAACTACGCAAGATCCTGGCCGTCAAAAGGCGCTCGTTGTTCCAAATAAAGCTGAGCGCGTTTACAACTTTCATAATGAGACGCTCAAAGCCTTAAAGGAATTAGTTGAAGCTGCAGGCTTAAATCATCCAGGTGAAATTGATGCACCTCATATCGTGCGCCGCATTAACAAGAATGAAGTGCGCCTTCTTTCCGTGCTACTTCCTGAGATGCCCGCCGGACAATTGCTCAAGAATGAGCCAATCAGCGAATCACTAAATTTGCCCAGAGTCTACAACCTCTATTGGAATAAATCACAGGCCAGTAGCTTTAATGCCAAAAAGGCTTAGAGCTCAACGGATTTAGGTTGAGCTTTATGGCGATACATTGCCAAATCTACTTGGTGCAGAATATCCGAGACTGATTTTGGGGGTTGGTTATATGTTGCCGAACCAATACTTAATGAAACCGAATATCCAAACTCTTGCATCGCCTGATTCACCTTGCTGACTATCTCCTCAGATAATTTCTTCATTTGCTCTTCACTTAGATTTAAGGCTATCACTAGAAATTCATCGCCACCCAATCTATAAAACGTCGCGCTATCTGAAGCAAATTTAAGTAACTCATGCGCAATCTTTGTTAATACCTGATCCCCTACTAAGTGCCCGCGCAAATCATTTATTTTCTTAAAATTATTTACATCAATGAGCGCTACTGAAAAAATCTCGCCCCGTCCCTCTAGCCTTGCAATCGCTTGTTCAATAACCATTCGGGCCCGTCTTCTATTCCATAGACCAGTCAATGAATCGGTATTTGCCATCTGATTCACTCGCAATTGGCTCCTACGCAGCGACCTTGCAAGCCATATGATTAATAGAGTCGCCAGAAAACGAATTGAAAAATTTAATGTATCAACTGGTGTAAAACCAAATTCAAAGTTACCCTCTCTAAATAAAAAATAATTTTCAAACAGGGTTGAGACAATGAGAGCAAGAACAACCACCTTTAATGACTTTGCATTTAATGCAATGATTGCCGCGGGGAATAAATAAAGTAAAACAAACCGATAATTAAATGGTGATACCACATCAATAAGCAGAATTAACCCCAAAAGACAGAAGCCAAAAACTACTGCGAATTTTGGCTTAATGCCAAATGGACTGTCAGCACCCCTAATTATTATGTTCATTAGCGATCTACCCAGGTAATGGTATTTTTTGCAACCGGAGTTAATCGATAAACATATGTGCTTCGTGGAGCCAACATAAATCCATTGAGATCGTATAAATAAGATCGCTTACGATGCATGAGCCCATGCTTAACCAGCTTATCAAAGTCTCTTACCAATTGCGGGCAACGCGGATAATCATTTAATCGATAGAGCACTTTCGCACTCGTAGCTTTCGAGTACTCCACTACGAGGTCGGGATTGCATTCTTCTAGGCCGGCAGGCTGCTGACGAAGTCTATTTAATAGCCACTGGTAGCGAGATTTGGATAACATAATAGGATATTAGCTATAAGGCTAATATTGTACTAATAACTATGCCTATTTTTGGTGCAGAATTGAGCCTTTTTAGAGAACTGCGTTAAACCAGCGTATTTAAAGGAATAAAAAACCGCCCTAAGGCGGTTTTTACTGAAGCCGTTTTACTTCCAAATATTTAGTCTGCGTAGATGCCGGCATTCTTGATGATTGGCGTCCACAAATCAATCTGTGCCTTCAGGTGCTTTTTGAATGCCTCTGGAGTGGCATTTGCTTGTGAAGGAATCTCTACACCCAACTCAGCCATATGCTGCTTGTAGAGTGGATCTTGAATAGCGCCTTGTAAGGCTTTAGCTAATTTATCCATTTCTGCCTTAGGTGTGCCTTTTGGAGCATATACACCATGCCAAACTTTAACCTCAAAGTTTTTCAAGCCCTGCTCATTCAGAGTAGGAATCTTGTCAAACGCTTTGATGCGTTGCATAGTTGTTGTGCCGTAAGGCTTCACAGCATTAGTAGCCAACTGACCTGAGAGGTTGGTTGTCTGATCACACATCAACTGTACTTGACCACCGATTAAGTCTGTCAATGCAGGTGCAGTACCTTTGTAAGGAACGGTTGTTAAATCCAACTGAATGCGGCTCATGAAAAGCAGGCCACACAAGTGACTAGCAGAACCCACACCAGCATTGGCATAAGCAATCTTGCCAACGTTAGCTTTCATGTACGGCAAAAGTTCTTGATAGTTCTTCGGTGGCAGGTCTTTGTTACCAACCAAGATCATCGGTACGTCAGCAACTTGACCGACATACTCATAATCATTCATTGGATCAAAGCCCAAGTTTTTGTACAAAGCTGGGGCTGTAGACATGCCAATGTGATGAATCAACAATGTGTAGCCATCATTCTTGGAGTTAATCACTCGCTTAGCAGCAATCGTGCCACCTGCACCAGGGCTGTTATCTACAATCACTTGGCCTTTGAGCTGCTTACCCATAGCTAGGGCAAGTTCACGAGCAACTTTATCGGTTGGTCCACCAGCCGAGAATGGAACAACTAATGTAATTGGGCGATCGCCAGGGAAGTCAGCTGCTTTGGCAGCAGAAATGCTGACCCCTAATGCACACAGCGAAATTGCTGCAATGCGGAAAATTGATTGGGACATTTTCACAGTAACCCTAGCCTTTCGTGATTAAACATACAAAGTAGTAGTTTAGAGAATTTGCTACTTCAACGGGGGAAATTCTCAGTAAAAATTCTGTCTAATCACGTAAAGCATTGAAATATCGGTCTTTTATCCATAAGGCAACCGCAACCAAGCCAATCATGATGGGCACTTCAACCAGAGGACCAATCACTGCAGCAAATGCCGCCCCAGAATTAATGCCAAATACAGCTATGGCAACTGCAATGGCAAGTTCAAAGTTATTGCTCGAAGCGGTAAAGGATAAGGTGCAGCAGCGTTTGTAATCCATTCCCATCTTAGTCGTTATAAAAAAGGTAATCACAAACATCACACCAAAATAAACGAGCAATGGAATGGCAATGGTTAAAACGTCGCCAGGCAACTGCAGAATCAACTTGCCCTTCAAGCTAAACATCACAACGATTGTGAATAACAAAGCAATTAAGGTGATCTTGCCAATCTTTGGAACAAAGTGTTCGTGATACCACTCTTTAGAAACGAACTTGAGCGCCACATACCTAGTGAGCAAGCCAGCAATACAGGGAATACCTAGGTAGATAAAGACCGTTTTGGCTATTTCTGAAATAGTAATACTGACATTAGAGCCAGCCAATCCGAAGAATGGCGGTAACACTGTTAAAAAGAAATAGGCATACAGGCTAAAGAACAAAACCTGAAAAATGGCGTTGAATGCAACTAATCCAGCCGCATACTCAGTTGAACCTTTGGCAATATCATTCCAAACAATGACCATGGCGATACACGGTGCGATACCAATCAAAATTAGACCAGCCATGTACTCTGGTTGATCGGGTACAAATGTAATCGCCAGAATGAACATAAATGCTGGAGCTACGATCCAGTTCATCAAGAAAGCAATTGCAAAAATCCTTTTATCTCTAAAGACATCCGGCAAATCTTCGTAGCGCACCTTTGCAAAAGGTGGATACATCATCAAAATCAAACCAATGGCGATAGGGTAATTAGTGCTACCCACCTGAAATGAATTGATAAAGCCCTCTACCCCAGGGAAGAAATATCCCAACCCAATACCCAATGCCATAGCAGCAAAGATCCAAACCGTTAAGTAGCGATCTAGAAAAGATAGTTTTTTAGTTAGTGAAGTCATAGCGCTATTTATCTCTGTGCGTGAATGTTCTTCAGACTCAAAGAGTCTAATTTGTCTAATGGCATTGCAGCCAAGATATCGATGCGCTTTTTGAGGCCGTTCATGACTTCATTAAAAGCAGCTCTCTTTTCTATATCAGTGCCCTGAACTCGCGATGGATCTGGAAAGCCCCAGTGCGCCGTTACAGGATTACCTGGCCAGAATGGGCAGACCTCACCCGCAGCGTTGTCGCAAACAGTAATGATGAAGTCCATCTCTGGGGCATTAGGCTCGCCAAAAACATCCCAGCTTTTGGATTTGAGTAAGGTGCGGTCCATACCAAGTTCTACAGCGATATCTGCCGCAATCGGATTAACACTGGTTCCAGGTGTAGATCCAGCTGAGAAGCCCCTTAGCTTTCCACTGGGGTGAGTCGAGGCTAGGGCTTCCCCCAAAATTGAGCGTGCTGAATTATGGGTGCAAAGAAAAAGAATGTTGTATTGCTTCATGCAGATTTAGACCTTTTTATTACTTTGACAGAGCTGCAGTCTTGCCCACCACAGCAGTTTTCTAATAAAAATTCACTGAGATTTTGTACAAGTTTGGCATTGGGGCGATAAATTAAATTCCTACTCTGCCTCTCAACTATTAAGAGGTCCGCATGCACCAGCTCCTTGAGATGAAAACTCAAAGTAGCGTTCGGAATGCCTAATTTCTCAATAATTTGGCTTGGCGTTAGGCCAACATCCCCACGTTGCACAATCAAGCGAAAGACGTTAAGCCTAGACTCTTGGCCAAGGGCCAGAAAAGCTTGAACAGCATCTGTATTTTTCATATTTCCAATTATATAGAAATATATGACAGCAATATTACAGGCCGCTAGGGCCTGTAAATACTCTGATGCTTAGATTGAGTTTGGTTCGCTCTTTACTTTTTGAGCTTGCCAAACGCCGCTGCCATCGCATTATTCATGGGTGGCGCTTGTCTTCTATCTTCTTGGGGCTTTCTAGGTTCAGCCGCTCTGGGACGGTTTGGGGCCCTTAGTTCTGACTTTCCGCCTGCCTTAGATCCTTCTCTTGGCGCTTCATCGCTCAAACGCATTGTTAAGGCGATACGCTTGCGCTTTTCATCCACCTCAAGCACTTTAACCTTAACGACCTGCCCTGCTTTAACAACACTATGCGGATCTTTTACAAAGGTATTAGAGAGCCCTGAAATATGCACCAATCCATCTTGATGCACGCCAATATCGACAAAGGCGCCAAAGGCCGCTACGTTAGTAACAACCCCCTCCAAAATCATGTCTGTTTTTAGATCGCTGATTTTTTCAACGCCGTCTTTAAAAGTTGCGGTAGTAAATTCAGGACGCGGATCGCGACCAGGCTTTTCCAATTCTTTAATAATGTCAGTCACTGTTGGGACACCAAACTGACCGTCGGCATACTTTTCTGGTGAGAGTGATTTCAATAAGCTTGCATCACCAATCACCTCTTTTACACCCTTCTTAATATCTTTCAGAATCTTTTCAACCAGTGGATAGGATTCTGGATGGACTGCAGAGGCATCTAATGGATCATCGCCATTCATAATGCGCAAGAAACCCGCAGCCTGCTCATAGGTTTTCTCTCCAAGTCGTGGGACACTCTTGAGATCCGCTCTGGACTTAAATGCACCCTTGCTATCGCGATAAGCCACAATGCCCTCAGCCACAGTTGAGCTTAGCCCAGAAACCCTTGCCAGCAATGGCGCAGAGGCTGTATTTACATCAACACCAACCGCGTTTACACAGTCCTCCACAACCGCGACCAATGATTTGGCCAATTGAGTTTGCATCACATCATGCTGATACTGACCCACACCAATCGATTTAGGATCGATCTTGACCAACTCTGCAAGTGGATCTTGTAAGCGCCTGGCGATAGATACTGCGCCACGCAATGAAACATCCATGCCTGGCAATTCTTTTGAAGCGTACTCAGATGCAGAGTAAACAGAAGCACCTGCCTCAGAGACAACAATCTTAGTCAGCTTTAACTCAGGCTTTGCCTTAATGAGCTCTTGAGCTAATTTATCGGTCTCGCGCGATGCCGTGCCATTACCAATAGAGATGAGCGTTGCATTGTGTTTCTCAGCTAACTTAGCCAGGGTATGCAATGAACCCGCCCAATCATTCTTTGGCTGGTGAGGATAAATCACATCGGTATCAACCACTTTGCCGGTGGCATCAACGACTGCAACCTTCACACCAGTTCGCATTCCGGGATCAAGACCAATCGTTACTCTAGGGCCAGCTGGAGCGGCCAAGAGCAGGTCTTTGAGGTTACGGGCAAATACATTGATTGCCTCGGTTTCTGAGCGTTCACGCAAGGCAGTCATGAGTTCTGACTCCAGATGTAAGGAGCACTTAATACGCCAAGTCCAGCGCACGGTATCTGCTAACCATGCATCAGCTGGGCGGCCATCATTTTTAATCTTGAAATGATTAGCAATACGATTCTCACAAGGATTGTGAGGTGAATCCCATTTGGGCTTTTCTTCTTCAGAATCTAAACGCAAGCTCACCATCAACATTTGCTCACGGCGCCCCCTAAATAAAGCTAATGCCCGATGCGATGGAATGGCTTTAATGGGCTCGGAGTAATCAAAGTAGTCTGCAAACTTTTCGCCCTCCTGCTCTTTACCGGCAATCACTTTAGACTCTACTACGCCGTGGTCTTGCAAATATTCCCTTAAGGACTGAACTAAGCCTGCATCCTCAGCAAAACGCTCCATCAGAATTTGACGGGCGCCTACGAGAGCGGCTTTGGTATCAGGTACTCCAGGGTTATTTGTACCATCCACGTCAAATGCTTCTTTAATATATTTAGCGGCTTCTGTTTCGGGATCCAAATTAGGGTTAGCGAGTAAATCATTTGCCAGCGGCTCTAGGCCAGCTTCCAAAGCAATCTGCGCCTTCGTTCTGCGCTTGGGCTTGTAGGGAAGATAAAGGTCCTCTAAGCGAGTCTTATCCTCTGCCAGCATGATGGCTTTGAGTAATTCTGGCGTCATCTTGCCCTGCTCTTCAATTGAGGCAACGATTGTTTTGCGACGGTCTTCTAATTCACGAAGATAGCCAAGACGCTCTTCCAATAAACGCAATTGCGTGTCATCCAAACCACCGGTTGCTTCTTTGCGATACCGGGCGATAAAAGGCACAGTTGCACCCTCATCCATCAAAGCGATGGCAGCCGCTACTTGGGCGGGTTTAGCGGAAAGTTCTTGGGCAAGACGTTGTTCAATGGATGGCAGCATTTATTTAGTTTTCTTACTATGTTGCGTTTCTATTTTTGGAATATTGGTATTGATTGAAGAACAAAAGCCACCCGTAGGTGACTTTTGTTGTGCAGCTAAGCTAGCTTATTCGCGTGAGGCTTTTTTACGCTCATGCTCCTTGAGGTAGCGCTTACGAATACGAATACTCTTCGGCGTTACTTCAACCAACTCATCATCATCAATAAATTCAACAGCGTATTCCAGGTTCATAGCGATTGGAGTTACCAAGCGAACCGCTTCGTCAGTACCAGAGGCACGAACGTTGGTTAATTGCTTGCCCTTAATAGGGTTCACAACCAAGTCGTTATCACGACTATGAATACCAATGACCATACCTTCGTATAAAGGATCGCCAGGACTTACAAACATACGACCGCGGTCTTGTAACTTCCACAAGGCGTAAGCAACTGCTTCACCATCATCTTGGCTAATCAATACGCCGTTGTGGCGCTCACCCAAGATACCGTCTTTAGCTGGTGCATATGAATCAAATGTATGGCTCATCAATCCATTACCACGGGTCATGGTCATGAAATCGCCTTGGAAGCCGATCAAGCCACGTGCAGGAATGCGGTACTCGAGACGTGTACGACCTTTACCGTCGCTCACCATGTCGAGCAATTCACCTTTACGCTTGCCCAAGTCTTCCATCACGGCGCCTTGAGTTGTATCTTCAACGTCAACGGTTAAGTTCTCGTATGGCTCCATCTTCACGCCATCTTCCTCGTGGAACACAACGCGTGGACGAGAAACCGCTAATTCGTAACCTTCACGACGCATTGTTTCTACCAAAATAGTGAGATGCAATTCGCCACGACCAGACACTTCAAATACGGTGTCATCATCAGTTTCTTTAACGCGTAAAGCCATGTTTGACTTCAGCTCGCGATCTAAACGTTCACGAATCTGGCGGCTAGTAACGAACTTACCTTCACGACCAGCCAATGGGCTAGTGTTCACCATGAAGTTCATGGTCAATGTTGGTTCGTCAATCTTGAGCATTGGCAATGCTTCTGGAACGTCTGGCGCGCAGATTGTTGTTCCGATAGCTAAATCTTCAATACCGTTTACTAATACGATGTCGCCAGCTTGCGCTTCGTCAACGATTTCGCGCTCTAAGCCACGGAATTTCAGCACTTGATTAATGCGGCCTTTGCGTTGAACGCCATCAGGACCGTCCATAAACACAACATCCATCAAAGGCTTTACTGTTCCGCGGTTAACACGGCCAACACCAATCTTACCTACGTATGTGCTGTACTCAATCGAGGTAATCTGCAACTGCAAAGGACCTTCTGGATTGTCATCGCGAACCGGAACATGCTTTAACACTGTGTCAAATAATGGACGCATATCACCTTCACGTACATCATCGGTCAAACCAGCGTAGCCATTCAAACCGGAAGCGTAAACAACCGGGAAGTCCAACTGCTCTTCAGTTGCGCCTAATTTATCAAACAACTCAAAGGTTGCATTGATAACGTAATCAGTACGAGCGCCTGGGCGGTCAACTTTATTAATAACAACGATTGGTTTCAAACCTAAAGCCAAGGCTTTCTTAGTTACGAAACGGGTTTGTGGCATTGGGCCCTCAACCGCATCCACTAAAAGCAATACACCATCAACCATGGAGAGTACGCGTTCCACTTCACCACCGAAGTCCGCGTGCCCTGGGGTATCAACGATGTTGATATGTGTGCCGTCATACTCAACCGCACAGTTCTTGGACAAAATAGTAATACCACGCTCTTTTTCCAAGTCGTTTGAGTCCATGACGCGTTCGGTCATTTTTTCATTGGAGCGGAATGTGCCAGATTGGCGCAAGAGTTGGTCAACCAGAGTAGTTTTACCGTGGTCAACGTGGGCGATGATGGCGATGTTACGAAGTGCGCGTTTAGTCATGTGAAGCTTCTAAAGTTAAAGATAAGTAAAAGGGTTATAAATAATGTTTAATGTGCCTGCGAAATTAAACGTTTTGGATGTAAAACTCCAGAGCGCCAATCGGCGGTACCAATAAAGTTATGGGGAGCAGCAGTTGCGCGATAGATGCGAACCAATGCCTCGATAGAAGGTAAATTGAGCGGAACACGTTGCCCCATCTCCAGACGCTTAGCTTGTTGCTCATCCACCGTGAGGTGTGGCAAGGTTTGCAAGAGAGCGTCTACTGGCAATATATAGTCAGCAGTATTTTGCAGACCGCTTTGGATTGATTCAATCGTAAATGACTGTTCGAGAGTTAGGTGCCCTACTTCAGTACGGCGCAAGCCTACCAAATGCGCACCACAACCTAGAGCATTACCAATATCCTCAGCCAGGACACGAATATACGTACCTTTGCTACAGCTCACCTCTAATGTAGCTTCTGGCCAGTTGACGTTAGTCCAGCGAATGGAGTGAATCACGATGTCACGTGGCGCACGCTCTAACTCAACACCAGCACGGGCATATTCATACAAAGGTTTGCCATCGCGCTTCAGTGCTGAATACATTGGTGGCACTTGAGAAATAGCACCTGTAAATTTAGGCAGTAGCGCGTCTAAGGCGGACTTCATTTCTACTTCGTTTGCAAATACTGGCAAAGGTAACTCTTCGATCATCTGACCTTCAGCATCGCCAGTATCGGTACGCGAACCAAATTTCACTTGAGCAATATACGTTTTGTCTGCTTCGAGCAAGTCTTGCGAATACTTAGTGGCCTCACCCAAGCAGATAGGCAACAGGCCAGTAGCCATCGGGTCTAAAGTACCGGTGTGGCCTGCTTTATCCGCGTTAAAAGCACGCTTAACTGCAGTCACTGCACCCTGTGAACTCATTCCAGCCGGTTTATCTAGCAGCACTACGCCGTCGATTCTGATAGCCATGAATTACTTAGTCTCGTCTTTTTGATCGCTCTCGACTGCCTGATCGATCAAACGAGACATTTCTATGCCATGCTCAACTGAGCTGTCATAGTGAAAATGTAATGTAGGCACTGTATGAATGTGCAAACGTTTAAACAGCAATGAATGTAAGTAGCCCGCTTTTTCCTGAAGTGCTTTTAAAGCATGCTCAGGCTCTGCACCCAAAACGGTAAAGAACACTTTTGCATGCGCTAAGTCAGGAGTGAGTTCAATACTTTGCAAAGTAATCAAACCCAAACTTGGGCTGCGCAATTCACGGGGAATGAGCTCGGCCAGGTCTCGCTGAATTTGATCAGCAAGACGCTGGTTACGATGCGGACTAGTCTTATGCATATTGCTTAGAGCGAACGAGCAACTTCAGTGACTTCGAATACCTCAAGTTGGTCGCCTTCCTTAATGTCGTTGTAGCCTTTTAATGACAAGCCACACTCAACACCGGCACGAACTTCTTTAGCGTCATCTTTGAAGCGCTTGAGAGAGTCCAACTCACCAGTCCAAACAACCACGTTGTCACGCAAGAGGCGAACACTTGAAGTACGTTTAACGATACCGTCAACTACCAAGCAGCCCGCAATCGCGCCAACTTTAGATACCAAGAAGACTTGACGAATCTCAACGAGACCGGTGATTTCTTCTTTCTTATCTGGAGTCAGCATGCCACTCAGAGCCAATTTCACTTCATCAACTGCGTCGTAAATGATGTTGTGATAACGAATATCTACACCATTGTTTTCGGCCAACTTACGCGCTGCTGCATCTGCACGTGAGTTAAAGCCAATAACCACTGCTTTAGAAGCAACTGCTAAGTTCACGTCAGTTTCAGTAATGCCACCTACAGCAGCGTGAACGATTTGCACTTTCACTTCTGGAGTGGAAAGCTTCATCAGTGATTGAGCCAAAGCTTCTTGTGAGCCTTGAACGTCTGCCTTGATGATGAGCGGTAACAATTTAGCCTCAATTGCGCCTTCTTCCATGTTTTCCATCATGGTTTCAAGCTTGAATGCCTGTTGTTTGGCCAACTTCACATCACGGAACTTGCCTTGACGGAACAATGCAATCTCACGAGCTTTGCGCTCATCAGGAACCACTTGCACTGCCTCACCCGCTGCAGGCACTTCAGACAAACCTTGAATTTCTACAGGAATAGAAGGACCAGCTTCATTACACGGCTTGCCGTTCTCATCCATCATGGCGCGAACGCGTCCAAATGTAGAGCCAGCCAACAACATATCGCCACGTTTGAGAGTGCCAGACTGAACCAATACAGTTGCAACCGGACCCTTACCTTTATCCAAGCGAGCTTCGATTACTAGACCTTGAGCTGGTGCATCTTTTGGAGCCTTGAGTTCCAGAATTTCAGCTTGCAAGAGAACGTTCTCTAACAAAGCATCAATACCTTCACCGGTTTTTGCAGATACTGGAATAAATGGCACATCGCCACCGTACTCTTCAGGAACAACCTGCTCTGCAACCAACTCTGTTTTAACGCGCTCAGAATTTGCTTCTGGCTTATCAATCTTATTGATTGCTACAACCAAAGGTACGCCACCAGCTACTGCATGATGAATCGCTTCTTTAGTTTGTGGCATCACGCCGTCATCAGCAGCTACCACCAAGATTACGATATCGGTTGCCTTAGCACCGCGAGCACGCATTGCCGTAAAGGCTTCGTGACCCGGAGTATCCAAGAACGTAATCATGCCACGTGGAGTTTCAACGTGGTACGCACCAATATGCTGAGTAATACCACCAGCTTCACCAGTAGCTACTTTTGCAGCACGAATCTTATCGAGCAACGATGTTTTACCGTGGTCAACGTGACCCATCACCGTTACAACTGGCGGACGTGGCAATAACTCTGCATCATGACCGTCGGTACCGAGATCCAAATCTGGATCATCTAGTTTCGCAGCAAAGGCTTTGTGACCCATCTCTTCAACAATGATCATTGCAGTATCTTGATCAAGTACTTGGTTGATGGTGACCATTTGGCCCATACCCATCAACAACTTAATTACTTCTGCACTCTTCACTGCCATTGCATGAGCTAGCTCAGCAACAGTAATCGTTTCTGGAACATGAACATCGCGTACTACTGGCTCAGTAGGCACTTGGAAGTTGGTGTCGACGTTTGCTTCAGCGATTTGACGCTGCTTCTTACGACCGCCACCTGAACGCCAACCACCAACACCTCCAGATGAATCACCACGAGTTTTTAAGCCGCCAGGTTTCTTAGCGCCTTCTTCTTGCCATGTGGATGATGTTTCTGAAGATTTAATAGTCTTGCCGCCCACTTTGGCAACAGCCTTCTTCTTATCATCAGCACCTTCAGCTTTTGCAGGCTTATGCAAAGTGCCTTTTTTCGCTTCTTCAGCAGCAATTTCACTTGGTGCCTTCAGAACACGAGCAGGAGCACTCATCATGTCGCGAATTGCTAAAGCCTCGGCTTCAGCAGCTGCACGGCGTACACGAATATCTGCTAATTCTTTTTCTTTGCTTGCTGCTAAATCTTTTGCAGCTTTATCAGCGGTCGCTTTTTTCTCTGCAGCAGCTGCTGCAGCATCCGGAGCCTCATCTACAGGAGCAACTTCTTTCGCCACTGGAGCAGCAACTTCTTTTTGACGCGCTTCTTCAGCCGCTTTCATTTCTGCTTCTTGACGAGCTAGCAACTCAGCTTGGCGAGTAGCCTCAGCTGCGCGTTTTTCTAACTCTTCTTCAGAAATAACTGGTTTAGCTGGCGCAGCTTTAGCTGCCGCTTTCGCTGGAGCTTCTTCCACTGCTGGCTCAGGAGCTTTGTCGCCCGCCTTAACGAGCACGCGCTTTTTACGTACTTCCACTTGCACAGTACGAGTACGTCCAGCAGAGTCTGCTTGACGAATCTCTGAGCTCTCGCGCTTGATTAAAGTAATCTTTTTGCGCGCGCCTGTATCAGCGCTACCATGCGCTTTTTGCAAGTGCTCGAGCAGGACAGTTTTGTCCTTCTCGGTAATGCTGTCGTCCTCAGAACCTTTTTCGATACCGGCCGCCTTCAGCTGCTCCAAGAGGTCGGGCGCGGTACGTTTTAATTCTTTAGCGAGTACTTTTACTGTTGTTGCCATGCACTACTTCCTCTCATGAAGTAAACCAATGTTCGCGCGCTTTCATGATGAGCGTTTTCGCAGTTTCTTCGTCAATTTGTGTCGCCTCAACCAGCTCATCAACAGCTAGTTCTGCAAGGTCGTCACGGGTATGTACTTGATTGTCAGCAAGCTTCGCAATCAACTCTGTGGTCATTCCTTCTAAGGAACGCAAGTCTTGTGAAACTTCGCCAATACGTTCCTCTTTTGCCAACTCCATTGTCAGCAAGGAATCACGAGCGCGAGTACGCAACTCATTCACAGTGTCTTCGTCGAATGAATCGATTTCTAACATTTCAGACAATGGCACGTAAGCCACTTCTTCTAATGTGTTGAAGCCTTCTTCAATCAAGATATCAGCCACTTCTTGGTCTACGTCCAATTTGTCCATAAACAATTGGCGTACAGAAGAAGCTTCTTTTTCAGTTTTCTCAGCAGACTCTTCAGGAGTCATGATGTTGATCTGCCAGCCAGTCAAATCGCTCGCCAAACGAACGTTTTGTCCGCTACGGCCAATCGCGATTGCCAAGTTCTCTTCATCAACTACAACATCCATGGCGTGACGCTCTTCGTCAACCACGATAGAAGAGACTTGGGCTGGAGCCAAAGCACCAATCACAAACTGCGCTGGGTCTTCAGACCACAACACGATATCTACTGCTTCGCCAGCTACTTCGTTACGCACTGCTGTAACGCGTGTGCCACGAACACCAACGCAAGTACCGATTGGATCGATACGCTTGTCATAAGTAATTACGGCAATCTTCGCGCGGATACCAGGATCACGGGCAGCACCTTTGATCTCTAACAAACCCTGCTCCATCTCTGGAACTTCATTCTCAAACAACTTAATCAAGAAATCTGGGCAAGTACGTGAGAGTTCGATTTGTGGGCCACGTGCTTCGCGATCCACTTTAAGGATGTAAGCACGTACACGGTCACCAGAACGTAAGTTCTCTTTTGGAATCATTTGATCGCGACGCAGCAATGCTTCGACACGACCGGATTCAATGATGAGACCATTTTTGTCTGCACGCTTCACGGTACCGGTCATGACTTTTTCGCCACGCTCAAGATAGTCGTTCAAAATTTGCTCGCGCTCAGCATCACGAATGCGTTGCAAGATCACTTGCTTAGCAGCTTGTGCGCCGATACGACCGAAAGCTAAAGATTCGATTTGCTCTTCGATATAGTCGCCAACTTCCATGTCAGCAAGTTGCTCTTGAGCTTCAAATTGCAGAATCTCTTTATCAGGCTCTTGCAAACCGGCTTCGTTTGGAACTACCAACCAGCGACGGAAGGTTTCGTATTCACCAGTTTCGCGATCAATCGAAACGCGGATATCCACATCTTCTGTTGCATAACGCTTCTTGGTCGCAGAGGCTAAAGCCATCTCCAACGCCTCGAAAACGATAGCTTGATCAACGTTCTTTTCACGCGCTAACGCGTCTGCCAACATGAGAACTTCTCGGCTCATGACTTTCTTCCTTTGAAATCAATAACAGGGACCAACCGAGTCTTATCGACCTCGGCTAAAGAGAACTCCAATTGAGAAGGCTGACCATCAGCACCCTCAAATACCAAACCAAACTTTGCATCCGGTGAATTCAATTCACCACTCAGCAAACCTTGCAACTCACCACGAAAATTCTTGCGATTACCAACAGCAACACGCAACTTCAAATCCACCTGCATTCCAGCAAAGCGCTCAAAATCAGCGGCAGTTTTAACTGGACGATCCAGTCCTGGAGAGGAAATCTCTAAGCGCTCATATGGAATGTTTTCAACCGGTAGGGTGTAGCTCAATTGATGGCTCACCTTCTCGCAATCCAATACCGTAATCAAGCGCTCGTAATCTGGGTTTTCAATCGTGACGCGCAGCAAACCCCCGGCTTCACGCTCAATCTCAACTAGCGTGTAACCTAAGTTTTCCAGCTCTGCAGAAATAACCTGCTGATCCTTCACGACACCCCTTCATACCAAAATGGCAAAAAAAAATGGGCTTCAAAGCCCATATTCTCGAAATTCAGAACAGGCCGACTTACGTTGATCGCAACATCAGTCGGTAACTACTAAAAACAGCAGAATCCTGCTGTAAGACCAAAATTATAGCCTATTTGGCAGAAAACCGATACAAATCAGAAGCTTTCGCCCGGATTACGCGGTTTTCTGGGTCCTTTATTAAACGGTTTACGCCCCTTTGGTGCACCTCTTTTGGGCCCATTTCCGGGGCTTTGAGGGTTTCCAGTCACAAAAGCAGACTGTCCATGATGGACTTTGCCGCCTTTACTGCGATTTTGACCTTGACCGCCCTGACCGCCCTGACCGCCTTGGCCACCGCGACCACCTTGACCGCCCTGACCTGGTCTACCACCTTGGGTACGACCACGGAAAGGTCCGCGCCCATCACCAGAACCTCCGCTACCACTAGGTTTTCCGCCTCTGCCCTGATGAGTCAAGCCGTTATGACCGCTAGCAAGGGTCAAAGCATCACGGGAGCCCCAATAAGAAACCGAGGTTTGCATTGGATCAGGCTGAAAATCTTCCCCCATAGGGCGACGATCACGACTGTTTGGATTAGGGTTGCGACCCTTATCTTGTGGCTGCGGCATTTTTAAGCCTGCAGACTTCATCAAGTTATAGATGCCGCCAGCTTCAATCTCTTCCCATTTGCCACGACGTAAGCGTGGGGGCAATAAGAAAATGCCGTAACGAGTTCGGATTAGGCGGGATACCACATGACCAACCGCCTCAAACATACGACGCACTTCGCGATTACGGCCTTCATTTAAAGCAACGTGATACCAACGGTTAGCACCTTCGCCACCGCCCATTGCTAGGCGTAAGAATTTGGCTTGGCCATCATCAAGCGTAATACCGCTCTTTAATAGCGCTGTATTTTCTTGACTCAAGTCGCCCAAGATGCGCACTGCGTATTCACGCTCAACACCGTATCGCGGATGCATCAAACGATTCGCCAATTCACCTGAAGTAGTGAACAGCAATAAACCTTCAGTATTAAAGTCCAAGCGGCCCACTGCAATCCAGCGACCTTGACGTGGTTTTGGCAAACGATCAAATACGGTTGGACGACCTTCTGGATCGGACTGGCTCACGATCTCACCAGCAGGCTTGTGATACATGATCACGCGTGGTGGCTTAGTCTGAATCTTGCGATGCACTGGCTTGCCATTAATGCGCACTTGATCTGTTGGCCCAATACGTTGACCAATATGAGCTGGCAATCCGTTTACAGAAACACGTCCTTGAATAATCAAGTCTTCCATATCGCGACGTGATCCCATGCCAACGTCAGCCAATACTTTATGTAACTTAACGGTGTCTTCGTCATCAGCGTCGTCATCTAGACCATCAAGGTCTGACCACACTTCATCACGCAAACTTAAAGGCAAATCATCTACGTTTGCAAATTGCAAGCTACTCACTTCATCTTCAGTTGGCGCATCCGGATCTTCATCTTCGCGCGAACGTTGTGCGCGTTGTGCGCGACGCTCTGCTCCAGTTTGATGAGAGATTTCACTCTCATTTACTCCATCAGGATTTTTAACTTCTTCAACTTCCGGGGCGTCCAGAGCTGCATCAAACTCGCCAGATACTACTGAGGCAAATAAAGCTTCGCTCTCAGCTGGGTTAGGGGCTAATTTGGCAGATTGATTGCCATGATTATTGCCGCCTTCACGCGGGCCATTTCCTTCACCACTTTCGCGGCGTGGCCGGTCTTTATTAAAAGGACGCTTCTTATTGAATGGGTGTTTACTGCCACCAGCACCTTGACGGCGTGGGCGACGATCACCACGTTCTGTGCGCTCTCCACTTTCGCTCTTCTGACCATCAGCGTTCGATGGTGCAGAGTCTGCATTAGATGGGGTTGCCGATGGATTTACTACCGGGGATGAATCGTTTTCGTTAGAGCTTGTCATTAATAATTATTTTGTTTCGTCTGGTTTGTCTTCAGACTCAGGGGTATCTTCTTCGGTAATTTCTTCTGTTACTTCAATCACTGTTTCTTCTACAGTGATTTCAGTGATCTCTTCAGATTCGTTCACTTCTTGCGCATCTGCATCAATGATGACTGTCTCTACAGTTGCAGATGGATCAAATTCCATCACTGCTTGGCCTAATTGTTCTGCGGCTGCCATTGGTGCCGCGTCTTCCAAAATAGGAAGGCTTTGTAAATTAGTCAGACTGAGGTCATCTAAAAATTGTTTAGTGGTTGCGTATAAACCAGGACGGCCAACTGTTTCTTTATGACCAATCACTTCAACCCAACCGCGATCTTCTAACTGCTTCATCACGTTACTGCTAACCGCCACACCGCGAATCTCTTCAATCTCACCACGAGTCACTGGCTGGCGATAAGCGATGATGGCCAAGGTCTCCATTACTGCACGCGAATACTTAGGTGGCTTCTCAGGTGTGAGGCGATCGAGATACTCACGCATCGACAGACGGCTCTGAAAACGCCATCCCGTCGCAATATGCACCAACTCCATACCCTTATCGTCCCAAGCACGTTGTAGCTCTACCAAGGCTTCATCGATATCTGCCGTAGTGATGTCTTCAACAAACAGGCGAGACAAATCAGCAACGGTGAGTGGCTCCTGTGCGCACAGGAGGGCTGTTTCAATTACGCGCTTATTGTGATCGTCCATAAAAGTCGGGCTACCAGGAATCATCCTGACTAGGCTTTAAAAATGTATTTAGTAATGGGTTTTGGTGTTCTCTAGCGACTACGGACAATCCATCTCATCAGTTCTTATTGGAATATGTCCGCGCTGAAACGAAGTCCTTTTCGTTCACCTTGCGCCCATTATAAGGTAGGCTCAATACAATAGCCACATGCATAAGAAATCCACCAAACCCCCTTTTCCGGTATCTGATGCCCCCGTCTATATGGAGCGTCGCAAGCTTCTAAGCCTTGGGATTGGCGTAGGTACCATGCTTGGGGGTGTGGGCTTGAGCTCTTGTAGCCTGATGAGCAGCAAAAAACCCGTTGTTGGCTTGGTTTTGGGGGCTGGAGCCGCCCGAGGCTTCGCTCACGTAGGTGTTATCAAGGCTTTAGAGGCCCAAGGCATCAGACCCGACATTGTGGTTGGCAGCAGCGCTGGTAGCGTGATTGCCACCTTATTGGCCTCAGGAGCCACGGGCAACGAACTCAATCGTTTGGCCCTCAACCTAGATGAGGCCACTATTGCTGACTGGGGACTCCCTTTTGCTGGACGCTTTGGCGGCCTCATTAAAGGGGATGCCCTGCAAAACATGGTGAACCGAGAGGTGCAAAACAAATCCATTGAGCAAATGCGCATTCCCCTAGGAATTGTTGCCACTGAATTGCAGTCAGGCAAAGGTGTTTTATTTAGAACGGGTAATACTGGTTTAGCAGTACGCGCCTCTTGCAGCGTACCGGGTGTTTTTCAACCAGCAGTGATTAGCGGCAAAGAATATGTAGATGGCGGCTTAGTGGCGCCGGTACCTGTCAGTTATGCAAGGCAAATGGGTGCAACTTTAGTGATTGCGGTCAACATTTCTTCTGAGCCAGTTCACCAAGATGCCAGCGGAACTCTTGGTGTTTTACAACAGACCATTTCCATCATGCAACGAAGCATCAATCAGTACGAATTGAAAAGTGCTGACATTGTGATTCAACCGCAATTAAAACAAATGGGTGGCGGGGATTTTAAATCCAGAAACGCAGCCATTCTTGCGGGGGAAGCTGCAGCACAAGAACAAATGGCGCTCATTAAGGAAAAGCTGAAAGGCTAATAGATGTAAGGCTTAGCAGCCTTGTTGCCTTAAAGATTGCGTGACTTACGCTTGAGATTTTTTACTTCGTTGAGAAGTTCTTGACGCTCTGAATCATTGAGATTATCACTGCCATCTAAACGGCGTGCGCCATCAAAACGCTTATCCCAGTAGAGACTACCGAGATCATCCACTCTGACATTCGTACCTTTGGAAGGCGAATGAATAAATTTGTTATCGCCCACATAAATACCAACGTGAGAGAAAGTTAAACGCATGGTGTTGAAAAATACGAGGTCGCCTGGCTGCAATTCTTCACGAGTAATTGGTTTGCCAACACGACTCATTTGAGTAGATTTACGTGGCAATAAAAATCCAAGCTTGTCTTTAAAGACGTAACCAACAAAACTACTACCGTCTAATCCAGATTGTGGCAGTTCTGTATCCCAGCGATAACGCACGCCAATCACTTCCATGGCGCGGTTGATTAACTCTTCAGATTTACCTGTAACGGTATCAGCCAATCGATCAGAAACGCGCGCAATGTATGAGCGTCCTGCTTGGAACATGCTTTCTTTGGGCACAGCCGCATCTGCATTTGCCTCGACCACAGGGTCTACCGCATAAGCGGATACGCAAATGAATGCGCCTAGGCCAAAGCCTAGGAGTTTAGAAAGCATTGTTTTTTTCAATGACATCAGATCAGTTTAACAAAGAACCCTTAATTTACCAAGCCTTCAATTTAGACCCAAGTCCTTGTTTATAAAGATTAATTTTCACTAAATGAGGGCAAATGCACCAATTTAGCCCATTTAACAAGAGTTTGACCCCCCTCTTAATCCTACTAAGTCAGCTCGGCAGCTGCAAAAAGTTCTTTGGTATAGGTTTGGCGGGGGTGCTTAATAAGGGTTTCAGTATCACCGAACTCCACCACTTTGCCACCCTTAAGAACCATGACCTCATGTGACATAGCTCTAATCACCGCCAAATCATGGCTAATCATCAGGTAGGCCAAGTTGTACTTTTTCTGCAGCTCGGTCAATAAGGCGAGTACCTGTTTCTGAATAGAAACATCTAGCGCGGAGGTGGGCTCATCTAGAACCAAAATTTGGGGGCGCAGGATGAGTGCTCGTGCAATCGCAATACGTTGGCGCTGACCACCAGAGAATTCATGGGGATAACGCAGCAGCGCAGATCGATCTAACCCAACCTCTTTAAGCATATCCACCACGCGAGCTTCACGTTCTGCTGTCGACAGTTTTGGAAAATGGACATCCAAACCTTCGGAAACGATTTGCAGCACATTCATGCGTGGTGATAGAGAGCCAAAAGGATCCTGAAAGATCACTTGCAAGCTGGAGCGTAGCGCTCTTCTCTCCACTGGTTTGAGTTTCTGCCAATCATTGCCGAGCACATCCACATCGCCAGATACTTCTGCTGCTGAGTCGCCCAATAGCCCCAGGACGGCCATACCCAAGGTTGTCTTTCCAGAACCAGATTCACCAATCACGCCAATGGTTTGGCCCTGCTTTAGCGAGAAGCTGACTTTTTTCAGAACCTTATGTGGTGGCGCTTTTTTAAACCAAGACACCGATTCGGAGCTTGGGTAGGCTACCGATAGGTCTTCTGTTTTTAGCAGGACTGGCGCCAAAGGCATCAGTGGCGCCAAGTCACGCACAGGCTCGCTATTTACCAAAGCGCGGGTATATGGATCTTCGGGATGTTCGAACACCTGCTTCGTTGAACCAGACTCCATCAGATTACCCTGGTTCAAGACAGCCACACGCTGTGCAAAGTGTTTCACCAGATTGAGATCATGGGTAATTAATAAAATTCCCATGCCGCCATCATCTTTAGATTCTTCTTGCAACTCTTTGAGCAAATCCAAAATCTGCAAACGCAAACTGACATCCAGTGCTGTTGTTGGTTCGTCCGCAATAAGAAGGCGCGGCTTGCATGCCAAAGCCATGGCAATCATCGCGCGCTGTCGCTGACCGCCAGAGAGTTGATGTGGATAAGAGTGAAAACGGCGCTCAGGTTCGGGAATGCCTGTCTTGCGCAGCAAATCAACCGCAGCATCCATCGCATCTGCTTTCGAGATTAATGGCTGATAAATCTGTACTGCTTCAATAATTTGATTGCCCACAGTAAACAATGGATTCAAAGCCGTCATCGGCTCCTGAAAAACCATGGCAATTTCGCGGCCACGAATCTCTCGAATATCCTGAATAGACATGGATAGCAAATCGACTTCGCCCTTTCCATCTTTTCTATTCCAGAGAATCTTTCCAGAAACTTTTGCACCTTCCGGCTCAAGCCTCAATGGCGCTAGCGCAGTCAGAGTCTTGCCAGAACCTGACTCACCAACGAGGGCAACACGTTCACCTATGCCGATTTCTAAATCAAGATGATTAACGGCAAATTTTTCGCGGCGACCTGTTCCAAAAGAAATACATAGATCTTCATAGCGCAGCAAACTCATGAGCGACCTCCACTCATCAACCCTGCTTTACGAGAATCAAATGCGTTACGCAATGCCTCGCCCATAAAAGTCAATAACAGTAAGGTTGCCACCAAGACCACAAAGGTGGATAAAGAAATCCACCAAGCATCTAGATTGCTCTTACCCTGAGACAACAACTCACCCAAGCTTGGTGTGCCTGGAGGCACTCCTAAGCCCAAGAAATCCAAGCTTGTCAAAGAGAGGATGGCCGCACTCATGCGGAATGGCAAAAAGGTAATTACCGGCGTCAAGCTATTAGGCAAAATATGGCGCCACATAATCTGCACATTAGTCAGACCTAATGCACGCGCCGCACGGACATACTCAAGTGCGCGATTACGGAAAAACTCAGCACGAACATAGTCCGATAAACCCATCCACCCAAAAGCAGCCAACAAAATAATGAGTAAGGAAACGCTAGGGTTAAAGATCGAAGCAAAAATAATGAGCAAGTACAACTCTGGCATAGCTGACCAAATCTCAATCAGTCGCTGAGAAATTAAATCAAACTTACCACCAAAGAATCCCATCAGGGATCCAGTAATGATGCCCACGCTGACACCAACAATGGTGAGCGCTAAACCAAAAAGAATGGATAAGCGAAAGCCGTAGATCAAACGCGCCAGCACATCGCGCCCGCGATCATCCGTCCCCAACCAGTTCTCCAAAGACGGTGGTGCCGGATTGGGTACTTTAGAGAAGTAATTAAGCGTCTCATAGCTATAGTGAATCGGTGGATAGATTGCCCAGTTGCCGTTGCTCGTAATATTTTGACGAATATCTGGATCTAAGAAATCAGTTGGCGTAGCAAAGTCTCCGCCAAAAACCGTTTCTGGCTGGCTCTTCACGATCGGAAAATAGAAATGGCCTTCATAGCGAACCACCAAAGGCTTGTCATTGGCAATCAACTCGGCACACATCGATAAACCGAAGAGCACCATGAAGATCCACAGGCTGGCATAGCCCATGCGACTATTTTTAAAACGTTGCCAACGATTCATGAGCCCCCTCCCGCACCGAACTGAATGCGTGGGTCTATGTAGACATAGCAAAGATCAGAAATCAACTTCGTAAATAAACCAATTAAGGTGAATAAGTACAGGGTGCCAAATACGACTGGATAGTCTCGGCGCATCACTGACTCGTAAGAAAGCAAGCCAAGCCCATCCAAAGAGAACAAAGTCTCTATCAATAAGGAGCCTGTAAAGAATGCGCCAATAAACGCTGCAGGGAAACCTGTTACCAATGGCAAGAGCGCATTACGGAAGACGTGCTTCCAGAGAACTTGTTTTTCTGTAAGTCCTTTTGCTCGTGCAGTCAGAACGTATTGTTTACGAATCTCTTCTAGAAATGAATTCTTGGTCAACATGGTCACTACTGCAAAGCTTCCCAGAACGGATGCGGTAATTGGCAATACCAAATGCCACAAGTAATCCATGACCTTACCAATGAGGCTGAGATCACTCCAGTTATCAGAAGTTAAGCCTCGTAGCGGGAAGATCTGTAAGAAACTTCCTCCACCAAAGACCACTAGCAATAGGACGCCCAACACAAATCCCGGAATCGCATAACCCACAAGGATCATGCTGCTAGTGATGGCGTCAAAGCGTGAGCCGTCTCGTACCGCTTTAGCAATACCCAAAGGAATAGAAACTAGATAGGTAATAAAGAAAGTCCACAAACCGATGCTGATCGATACCGGTAATTTAGAAACCACTAAACGCCAAACACTTTCGTGCTGGTAATAACTTTGACCTAAATCGAATCTGGCAAAGCGGCCCAACATCATGAAATAACGCTCAAGAGGCGGCTTATCAAAACCATATAAAGCTTTTACTTCCTCTAGGCGTTGCGCATCCACGCCTTGACGACCACGATAGGTTGCACCAGAGCCCGATGACTCTGAGCCCCCTGTGGCTGCACTACCTTTGCCTTTTAACTCCAACACCATCTGCTCTACTGGACCACCAGGAACAAATTGCACTACGGCAAAGGTCAGAGTTAATACACCCAAGATCGTTGGGATCATCAGAAGCAAACGCTTGAAGATGTAGGCGCGCATTTGACCCTGCATTATTTAGACTCCTCTTTCCACCAATTTTGCATGATCCACAGTTCTGCCGAATAGTACAAAGGTGGTTCTGGATAGCGCATCTCGTGACGGAAGGCAACGCGATGGGTTGGGTTGTACCACTGAGGAACTACGTAATAACTATTCCACAAGACACGATCAAGTGCTCTAGTCGCGGTTCTTAACTGCTCACGATTTTGCGCCTTGGTAATTTCATCAATTAAGGCATCGACTACAGGTGACTGCACACCAATCACGTTATCGGAACCCTTTTCTTTGGCGGCTTGGCTACCAAAGCGATCCCAGAGCTCGTTACCTGGATTTTGAGAATCCTGGAATCGTACGGTGGTCATATCAAAGTCATATTCATTCATACGCTTTTGGTGCAAGGCAAAGTCGCTCGTACGAATATCGACCTGCACCCCTAACTTTTCCAAGTTACGGACATACGCAGAAATCACTCTTAAGAAAAAGCCGCCATCTTCCACAATCTCAAACCGAAATGGCTCGCCCTTTTCATTGCGTAATGCGCCATCACGATATTGCCAGCCAGCATGCATGAGGAGTTCACGCGCTTTTTTTAAGTTCTGACGCAAACTTCCAGGAGACTTAGTTGAGGGAGCTGCTGGCATTGGGCCAAAGACAGCGTCTGGAACCCACTGTGGATATTTTGCTTTCAAAGGCTTAAGTAATTTCAACTCCGCTTCAGTGGGTTTGCGGGGGCCATCAAAATTAGCACTTAAGTCGCTATTCGTAAAATAGCTATTTATGCGACTGTATTGATCAAAAAATATCTGGCGATTGAGCCACTCAAAATCTAGCGCATATCCCAATGCTTCACGAACACGCGCATCGTTAAAAATTGGGCGGCGTACATTCATTGCAAAACCTTGCATCCCAGCACCGTTGTGATTGAGGAATGCCTTTTTCAGCAAAATACCTTTATCAAACTTTGAGCCGACATAACCCTTAGCCCAAATCTTGGCGCGATACTCGACTAAAGCATCAAACTCCCCTGCTTTAAAGGCCTCCAACCTGACAGCATCATCACTGTAGAGCTTGTACAGCACTCGATCAAAGTTATAAAAACCAACGCGCACGTTGAGTGGCTTACTGAGTTGGTCAGCCCAATAGTTTGGGTTCTTTTTATAGACAATCGACTTGCCAGCTTTAAAAGACTCAATCAAATAAGGGCCACTTGCAATCGGCGCCTCAAAGGCAAGCTTCTCAAATGGGATCATTGACCCATCAGGTCGCTTACCCCAGTTACGTGAGAACACCGGAAAGGTTCCCGCCAAGATTGGTAACTCTGCATTGTCATTTTTAAAGTCAAAGCGAATGGAGCGATCAGATAAAACCACCGCTTCTTTAATATCGGCAAAAGTTGTCTTGTAACGTGGGTGAGCCTTACCACTCATTAAAGTATCAAAGCTGTATTTAACATCAGCCGCCAATACGGGACTACCATCAGAAAACTTCGCTTCTGAACGAATATGGAATGTCACTGACTTGTGATCTTTAGCGACCTGAATATCATCAGCTAATAACCCGTAAATACTAGATACCTCATCAGCACTTCCCTCGGCCAAAGATTCAAACATCAAATCGATACCCGGGGCTGTAATTCCGCGTAGGGTAAAAGGATTAAATTTATCGAAACTGGTTCTTTGGCCTGGATTTGGCAAGACCAGGGTTCCCCCACGGGGAGCATTTGGATTCACATAATCAAAATGGGTAAATCCGTCGGGATACTTAGGCTTGCCGTATTGCGCAATACCCTGTCCTGCCATAGCCGTATCGGCGCCCAGCACCACTAGCAGCGCTAGCAGCAGGAAATGGGCAATTTGGCGAATGGGTTTTAGGGTGGGCATATATGCAACAATTGTAGATAGCTAATCATATTTGAAGCAAAGGACACAACATGGGCTTTCTCTCCGGCAAAAAAATCCTCATTACCGGCCTCCTCTCAAACCGCTCTATCGCCTATGGCATTGCCAAGGCCTGCCACCGCGAAGGCGCTG
This sequence comes from Polynucleobacter sp. AP-Capit-er-40B-B4, assembly GCF_018882245.1. GTDB lineage: Bacteria > Pseudomonadota > Gammaproteobacteria > Burkholderiales > Burkholderiaceae > Polynucleobacter. The sequence goes on from NZ_JACVOV010000004.1 coordinate 118,374, forward strand.
AACTTGCCTTTACCTACGTGGGTGAACGCTTTAAGGGTCGCATCGTTGATTTTGCAAAAGAATTCAATACCGACCTGATATTTGACTGTGATGTAGGCAGTGACGAGCAAATTAGCGCCCTTTTTAAGGATTTGGCTAAATCCTGGCCTCAGTTTGATGGTTTTGTTCATGCTATTGGCTTTGCACCGCGCGAAGCCATTGCCGGTGATTTCTTGGATGGCCTCTCTCGTGAAGGCTTCAAGATTGCCCATGATATTTCTGCGTATAGCTTCCCAGCAATGGCAAAAGAAGCTTTGCCAATGTTACGTGACAAATCCTCTTTGCTCACCCTGACTTATTTGGGTTCGATGAAGAATGTTCCCAACTACAACACCATGGGTTTAGCTAAAGCATCTCTTGAAGCTTCCGTACGCTACCTCGCCGGCTCAGTTGGTCCTAAAGGCATTCGTGCCAATGGAATTTCTGCTGGCCCTATTAAAACTTTGGCAGCATCTGGCATCAAAGGCTTTGGCAAGATTTTGGAAGCGGTTGAACAAACTGCGCCACTACGTCGCAACGTCACCATTGATGATGTGGGTAACACTGCAGCCTTCTTGTTGTCTGATTTAGCAAACGGCATTACTGCTGAAATCATTTATGTCGATAACGGCTTTAGCCAAGTAGTTGGCGGAATGGATGAAGTTTGAGCGTTCCACTACGCGAGGCCCTGAAGTTTTGGGCTAAGCTGGGCTTCATTAGTTTTGGAGGCCCTGCAGGACAAATCGCTGTTCTGCACCAAGAGTTAGTTGAAAAGCGTCGCTGGATTTCTGAGCGGCGCTTTTTACATGCGCTCAACTATTGCATGCTCCTTCCCGGGCCTGAGGCTCAACAGCTGGTGACCTATATAGGCTGGCTGATGCACCGCAGTTGGGGCGGCATTCTAGCAGGAACACTCTTTGTACTACCTTCTTTATTCATATTGATTGGCCTATCCTGGGTCTACCTCACCTATGGACAAGTTCCTTGGATTGCCGCAATCTTTTTTGGCATCAAGCCCGCTGTTACGGCAATAGTCTTGCACGCTGCAGTACGTATTGGTAAACGCACCATTCATAACCAAGCGTTGCAATGGATTGCTTTGGGCTCTTTCTTGGCTATCTTCATTCTGAATCTTGCCTTTCCGATCATCGTGGCGATTGCTGCAGCGATTGGCTATTGGGGTGGCAAAAAATATCCAGAATATTTTCAACAAAAAAATACGCATGGCAGCAAAGAATCTGGTGCTTATGGCAGTGCAATCATTGATGATCACACCCCCACTCCTTTGCACGCTCAATTTGGCCATCAAAAAACAATTCGCCACTCTTTGATTGCCCTGAGTTTTTGGTTGCTGCCGATGGGTGCATTGATTGCGCTCTTTGGTTGGAAGAATTTGTATCCACAGATTGCCTGGTTTTTTTCTAAAGCTGCCTTCCTCACCTTTGGTGGTGCGTATGCAGTACTTCCTTACGTTTATCAAGGCGCCGTTGATCACTTCCATTGGCTCAGCGCCAATCAAATGATTGATGGTTTGGCGCTTGGTGAAACTACGCCTGGCCCACTCATCATGGTGGTCGCTTTTGTGGGCTACCTTGCTGGTCATATTCAGCACTTGATTGGTGCTAGCAATCCATTTTGGTTTGGCGTGCTCGGCGCATGTGTTGCAACTTGGTTTACTTTCTTGCCTTCCTTCTTTTTCATCCTGGTTGGCGGGCCGCTGATTGAATCGACTCACGGCAAACTTGGCTTTACAGCGCCACTGACCGCTATCACCGCAGCCGTTGTTGGTGTCATTGCCAATCTAGGCCTCTTTTTTGCTTATCACGTCTTTTTGCCGAGGGGCTTTGGTGGGTCGATTTCTTGGATCTCGATCTTGATCTGTGCCTTGGCTGGATTGGCCTTATTTAAATTCCAAAAGAGTGTTCTTACGGTCTTGGGTGGGTCAGCCTTAGCTGGATTGCTCTTCCATTACATCTCCATCCTGATAGGGTGAGTTTTCCCAAGATTGGCATAATGGAAGTTATGCGAATCGAACCTCAAACCATCACCCATCTTCAAGAATGGCTCGGCAAAACAGAGTCATTACAGGACACAGTTACAGCTGCGCCAGTCCGCGCCCTCTCAGCCACTTTGGATCATGAAGATCCGGCGCCAAGTAAGGGTACTTTTTTGCCAGAGTTGTGGCACTGGCTGTACTTTCTACCTCATGCCCGCGAATCTGAAATTGGTCCTGATGGCCATCCAAAACGCGGCGGCTTTTTACCCCCGGTTCCCTTGCCACGCCGCATGTGGGCAGGCAGTCGTATTGAATGGATAAAACCATTAGCTGTTGGCGATGAAATTGAAAGAGTTTCCACAATTGAGTCTGTCACTCATAAAGCGGGTCGCACTGGTGATTTGATTTTTGTTTTGGTTAATCACAAGATCTCTAATCAAAATGGCTTAGCAATCATTGAAGAACATGACATCGTGTATCGCGATGCTCCTGGACCGGACGACAAGCCTGTAGCCCCTACTCCAGCACCGACAGACGCACAGTGGAGTAAAACGATTACGCCAGATGATGTATTGCTGTTTCGCTACTCAGCGCTGACTTTTAACGGTCATCGCATTCACTACGATCGTAAATATGTCACTGAGGTTGAAGGCTATCCAGGTTTAATCGTGCACGGCCCTTTAATTGCAACGTTACTGGTTGATCTGGTGCGCCAGAGTATTCCAGACTGCAAGCTCAAGAGTTTTGAATTCCGCGCCATTCGCCCTACTTTTGATATCAATATTTTTAAAGTGAATGCCAAGCCTGATTTGGAAAAAGATCCTAGTGGAAAAACGATTTCGATTTGGGCGCAAGATCATGAAGGTTGGCTCACGATGCAAGCCACTGCCGTACTAGCTTAATCAAACACTATTTATTTATGACCACTCAACACCTCTCCCGTGAGCTCGCCAGCTTTGCAGCCAACCTCAAGGCTGCAGACATCCCCAACGATGTCATGAACCGTGCCGAAGATTTATTCGTAGATTGGTTTGGCTCAGCAATTGCGGGTAAGGGTTCGCGCCCGGTTGAATTGATTACCCAATTTACACAGAATATGGGTGGGTTTGATGCAAGCAACGCTGGTCCATCAGAGGTTCTTGTCTCCCGCAAAACCTCTAGCCCCTTTTTGGCAGCAATGGCAAATGCTGCAGCATCCCATGTTGCAGAGCAAGACGATGTTCATAATGGTTCAGTCTTTCATCCGGCAACGGTAGTATTTCCGCCAGTGCTTGCTTGCGCACAAGCACTTGGTGCATCTGGCGAAGAATTATTGGTAGCTGCAGTAGCGGGCTATGAAGTAGGCATCCGTGTTGGTGAATTTTTAGGTCGCTCTCATTACAAAGTGTTTCACACCACTGGTACTGCTGGCACTCTAGCGGCGGCTGCAGCAGTTGGGAGACTTCTGAAGCTTTCTCCAGAGCAAATGCTTAACGCCTTTGGTTCTGCGGGCACACAGTCAGCCGGTCTTTGGGAATTTCTGCGTGATGCCGCTGACTCTAAACAACTCCATACAGCGCATGCTGCATCTACCGGACTGATGTCTGCGTATATTGCACAAGCTGGATTTACTGGTGCGCAGCATATTCTGGAGGGTAAGCAAGGTCTTGCAGCTGGCATGTCTAGCGATAGCGATCCAAGCAAGCTGGTAGATCGTTTGGGCAGTCGCTGGGCTTTAGCAGAAACCAGTTTTAAGTATTACGCCTCATGCCGCCATACCCACCCTGCTGCTGACGCCTTGCTGCAAGTGATGCTGGCTCATAAGTTATCTCCTAACGATATTTCAAAGGTAGAGACTTTGGTTCATCAGGGTGCCATCGATGTTTTGGGGCCGGTAACTGATCCGGTCACCGTGCATCAATCTAAGTTTTCTATGGGCACGGTATTAGCATTAGTTGCTCACTACCAATTTGCTGGCCTTCAAGAGTTTGACAAGCACTTTCATGATGATGAAATCTGCGCATTCCGCGAGCGCGTTTCGATGACGCTGGATCCTGAAGTAGATGGCGCCTACCCACAGCGCTGGATTGGTAAAGTCAAAGTGCATTTAAAGAATGGGCAAATATTGGATGGTCGTGTAGATGAGCCTAAGGGCGATCCTGGCAATACCCTGTCTCGCGCAGAAATTACAGACAAAGCGATGCGTCTAGCTGCCTTCAGCGGTGGCGCCAACCCAGCCGAGATGAATACAGCAATTGATCTCTTGTGGAATATCCGCAAACAAGCCAAGATAGGCTTTCTACTTCCATCGAATTAAGCACATACCCATCTATGAACCCACTTGATACACCTTTAGGATTTAGCACCAACTTTTTATTTGTTCCAGGCACTCGCCCTGAGCGTTTTGTAAAAGCCCTTGACAGTGGTGCCAGTGGTGTTGTGTTGGATCTTGAGGATGCTGTTGCTGAGGAAGATAAAGTCAGCGCACGCGATGCCATTCGCACTGCTTGGCCAAGCTTTAGCGCTGAGCAAAAGAAACGTTTGGTAATACGTACGAACTCACCAGGTAGCAAGTTTTATGCAGCTGATCTCATCCTTGCGCAAGAATTACAGGTAGCCTGTCTACTGATTCCAAAAAGCGAATCGCTCGATCAAATTAATGGCGCCGCTCTGATATTGCCCAATACCGCAATCATTCCGATGATTGAGACTGCAATCGGCTTGGATCAACTTAAAGAAATTGCTAACTCCAATCAGGTGATTCGCCTTGCTTTAGGTAACTTGGATTTACAAGCTGACCTTGGTATGGTTTGCGATCGTCAAGAAACTGAACTGCAAACTGCTCGATATCAAATTGTTTTAGCCTCTCGCCTCGCACAGATTGCCCCTCCTATTGATGGGGTTACACCCTCTACCGATGATATTGAGCGCATTGCTGACGATGCTGAGCGCGCAAAGCGCATGGGCTTTGGCGGAAAGCTGTGCATTCATCCTAAACAAGTGAGCATTGTTGTTGCCGCATTTACGCCAACCGAAGAAGAGCTAGCATGGGCCCAGCGAGTGATTGATGCAGACAAGGCATCTAAAGGCGGCGCTGTAAAACTCGATGGCAGGATGATTGATAGGCCAGTAGTGTTATTAGCTCAAAGAACACTGGCAATTACTGGTAAACACTAGGGTTATTCAAGACAAAATAGTTTTAAAACTGGCAAAATCGATCCACATAACAACAACATGGAGATCAAATGAAAGTGAAGAAATTTTTATTTTCAGGAATTGCAGCAGCATTAACAGCTGGCGCACTTCTAAGTACTAGCGCTCTTGCGCAAAAAGACTGGCCTACTAAATCGATCAACCTGATTGTTCCATTTGCAGCTGGCGGTCCAACTGACTCTGTGGCACGTTTGATTGCAGTGCCAATGGGTCAAGCGCTTGGCCAAACTGTGGTTGTTGAGAACGTACCTGGTGCAGGCGGAACGATTGCTAGCACTAAAGTAGCGCGTGCAGCTCCAGATGGCTATACCATCTACTTGCATCACATGGGTATGGCAACAGCAAATGCCCTGTACGACAAGCTCCCATATGATCCAATGACCAGCTTTGAATATATCGGTCAAGTTGCTGACGTACCAATGGTGTTGTTGGGTAAGAAAGATTTACCAGCAAATAACTTTAAAGAGCTTGAGGCTTATATTCGCGCCAATGGATCCAAAATCACTATGGCGAATGCTGGCCCAGGTGCGGTATCCCAGTTATGTGGATTGTTATTTCAGAGCCGTATGGGTGTGAAGTTAACTAACATTCCCTACAAAGGAACTGGTCCTGCCCTCACTGATTTATTAGGCGGTCAAGTAGATCTTCTATGCGATCAGACCACTCAAACTATTCCCTATATTAAAGATGGTCGTGTAAAAGCTTACGGCACAACTACCCTTAAGCGTTTACCAGCTATTCCGAACGTTCCAACTTTGGATGAACAAGGCCTCAAAGGCTTCGAAGTGAAAGTTTGGCACGGTATGTACACACCAAAAGGCGTTCCTAAGCCTATCTTGGATAAGTTAAATGCTGCTTTGAAAAAAGCGCTCAACACTCCCGATGTACAAAAACGTCTAGCAGATGCCAATATCGACATTGTCTCTCAAGAGAAGATGACTCCTAATGGCCTCAAGACACATCTTGATGCAGAAATTAATAAATGGGGTCCAATCATTCGCAAGTCTAATATTCCAGACTAAGCATTAATTGCAACAAACAAAAAGCCAGCACAATGCTGGCTTTTTGTTTGTGCTAAATACTTATTTACATGGGTACTTATCGGTAAAGAAGCGCATTAAGGTTTTGGCGGCTCGATCTTGATTGAACTGGGGGTTTGCATTAGTCCACACCAAGAACTTTTGCAGGATCACGTTCCGAGTTTCGCTCTTATCCGCAAAGCAGATGGCCGACTTCGCATCAAGAGGACGATTCGCTAAGTACCCTTGATAGACGCCCTCTCCAAAGCCAAAACAAAAACTGCGGCCTTGCTCATCGTTGGGGTTTTTGCATAGCTCAACAAATGCAGCGGTACTAGCATCATCTGCTGGAAGGTCCTTTTGCGCAAATACACTGGGTGCAAAAGAAAGAGTAGATGCAATTAATAGAAATGTGACTGCCAATGTTTTCATGATTCTCTTCTTTGAATAAAGATTAACGTCTAAACCCGCCCATATGGCCGCCACCAAATCCACCCATATGAGAACCGCCGCCACCGCCAAACCCACCTGAGCGGCTTGCTCCATAGCTGCGTGAGCGATCTTGATTGCTGTCATAGCGCGCTTGATCCCGCAGGGCGTTTTCTTGAGCTGCCTCTCGATACATATTGGGATTTGCTCTGTCCGTCTGAGTATCATTGCGTGCTTCTTGATTTAGGCGTGCCGCTTGATTTCTTTCCTGGGGGGTTGCGTCTCTCTGAAAAGCATTATTAGCGCGCTGACCATCTATTCTTGCCGCCTGTCTTTCCCCTGGGGTTGCATTATTTTTCCAATCGTTCAGCAAACGTTGCTGGTTAGCAATATTTGCTGGCCCAATAATAGGACGGGAAGGTACGCGCCCGGATGGATTGATGGTTGTAGAGTTAATCGTGCCATTACTCCAATTGGAATAGGTCCAAAAATCATCACCAACCATAAAACCTAAACCAAATGTCATCAAACCCCAAGCAGGGTTATAGATGGGGTATGGAGGATAGTCAGGATAAGGCCATGGTCCATAAACCACTGTGGGGTTATAACTGGGGATATAAACCACTTTTGTATTTGCTGGGCCAATCAAAATGTTACCGTCTGCATCGGTGGTGACAGTAATTTGCTGATTAGATTTCAGGGTACCAGCTTTAACAGCCATTTTTCTGAGGACTTGGACTGCTTTCATGGTGTCCGCAGCCTGTAGTTTATAAGCGTTTCCTAGGTTTTGCGTCCACTGTAATTTTCTACCCATCATATTGAATACTTTAGGAAACGACATTAAAGATTTCACACTGTCGTTCCAAGATTGCGCCTTCAATGCATTTTGTAGATCATCGCCCTTTAGCGCAGCATTGTCAGTTCGCCAGTTATATGCTTCCGCAACTTCCAGCGGATAGGTGGAGGCCAAAAGCATCAGCGAGAGTAACGAATCGGGATACAGGGCTATGGTTGAGACTAATGACTGTAATTGCTCTGATGAAAGGGTTTGTGGGCCAGCGTTAGAACTTGCATCTTGAGCATAGCTTTGAGTCTGTCCATAAGCCTGGGGGTAATAACCCCCATTAGATTGATATGGATCTGGATTCATCACACATCCATTAAGCAAGGAGCCGCAAGTGATTGTTACTAAGGCTAGTATTCCTACTTTTTTACTCAATATAGAAATATTTTGTTGGCTTATCTGTTTCATATCTGCCTCGGCATTGATCTTAGTAAATAGATCGCTTTATTTATTTGAAATGACTACTTTCCGTTTAAATGTTCATTAACCCGGTCTAAATAAATATCCAGAGCGAGCTTTATCGCGGCGCCTTCTATAAAGCTTTCCAACAAAAGCAATCAAAGCCCAAATCGCCAAGAAAGGATCGAGCAAGTAATCCCAAAGATTGCTCGACTCATGCCAATGGGCCGCCCAAGCAATGATGGCAATTGCAATAATCCAAACACCCTTAGTCCAATTAGCTAATCCACAAACTAGCGCGCAGACTAGAACTGAGATGAAGAATGAAATAGATCCATATCCCCATGCGTAAGGATCAATCATCCCCAGGCCCAAAGCAAAGGGATAAAAGCAGAATGAAACAATAGCAATAGCGAATTTAAAAGCTAGAGGCGTTGGTTTACTGGATGGCAGCAAAGAACTCCATAAAAATAAGGTTAAGACAATGCTGAGATCGCCAGTAACGCCGCGAACATAAGCCGCTAAGGGCAATTCCATGCCCAAGCCAAGCGGCCAGAAAAATACATTGCCGATCAACAGCACTAAAAAAATCTTTGCGGCAAATGGCAAAGGATTTGGGGAGAATTTTTGCAATGCCCAAACACCAATGACCGAGCATGAGATAGACAGCTCAATTAAAGCTAAGGTTTGCATGAATGAATTCATTATTGAACCTCCTGACGCTGCACTTCTACTTCTTGTGTTTGCAACTTACTAAAAGCATGTTTTAGCCAAGCACCAGAGAAATAACGATGGCGAATTCTTTTACGGTCCCAGGTATATACCAAATGGGCATCATCACCATCTACAGTAATCATGTATGGATAGGAAAACTCTTTACGCTGAGTATCTGGCAATGCCCCATCATCTTCCAACACTTCGATGGGTTGCCATTGGTCTGACTTAGGGCCGTTCATCATTAAGACCAATCGATAGCGACCGTGTTCAATATTATTTAAAGCCAATATACGGGTACCGTTCTTAAGGGTGATGCCTGCTACTGCAGAATTAGGATTGGCAATTTCCAAATCTTCCGACTGCTGCCAGCTTTGGCCTGCGTTCTGAGTGCTACTAACCGGTATTTGCTTTGGCAATCCAGAACTACGCGTTTGTCGAAAATAAGCATTAGCATCCTGAGCATCGCTCACAAATACCAATGGCTGAATTGCACTGCGACCAGAGCTCATGCGACGTTTATCGATGACGCGTCCTGCATCCACCCTCAAAAACTCGCCAAAGCGCCCTATCCACTCGTGATAGGCAGGTAAACCCAATAAGCCATCGGTGTACATGACGCCTGGGGATTTAACAAGGGTACTTAAATTCAATAATGGTGAGCTGATGAGGCGCTGCGGATTACTCCATGTCAACCCTTCATCATCCGATGTAATTGCAGAGATTGAGCTGCCTGCCCAACCGCCAATAGAAACGGTCACGAAAAATAGTTGCAACCCTCCATCGGGCAACCTACTTGGTACGGGGTTGCCTAATTTAGCAATATAGCGCGATAAACCCTTTTCGGCGCTAATACGATCCATAACAACAGTAGGGGCACTCCAGTTAGCGGAATGCGAATCAAATACCGAGCTATAAATCGAGACATCGGCAGCACCCTCGCGACTGCCTGCAAACCAGAATGCCCTCACTGCACCATCTTTTAAGGCAATGAGCGAGGCTGCATGAACCGAGGGAGATCCGGCATCAGGCAACCAATTCGCTTGTGATGCTGGCGCAGCAACCTTAGACGGGGTCTTAGTCTTAGCCGTTGCAGTCACTGTCTCATCCACCGCTTCCTCTGCTTGAAGAAAGGCGGACACTACAAATGGCGCCCAAACAGGACGACTATCAATATGTAGAAAGCCCAATACAGCAGCAAGCAATAAAAAACAGAGTGCAACAATACGACTCATCTACAAACATCCTTCAGGTTTGATAAATCTGGCATAGCAGCTGGAGTAGCAATTAAATACTCATTTACAAATAAGTGTTTGCCAATTTGTCCTGCCAACATCTCCGCAATTTCTTCATTAGAGTGGCGTGCACGCATCTCCATTCTTTGCCCCACAATCCGACAAGATTCACATAAGGTAGGCGCAACACCAAGAGGTGAATGTATTGCCACTAGAGGATAGTTAGCAGTCAAGCCATTGATATCGGCAGCGTCTTTGGATAAATAGCCATGCAACTTTGCCCCCGGCAGCAGTAGACGATACTCCTCATCTTTAGCACGGTAGTCACAAGGAATCCAAATGTCTTTACCTTGCATCCGGGCAATTGTCTCAGTGGAGTAGCGCCCCAAACGTCCCTCCAAGGGCGCTAGACTGCTCGTTAAGGCGCAATAGACCATAAAGCAAGCAGTCAATGCCAGTACTTTGGTTTGGTTAGACCTGAATAAACCGACCAACACTACCAGCAAGCTTGCTGCCATCAATATCCAGTGGTGATAGGAATAAGCCCACTGACCCGCATCGCCCATGAACTGGGAAAACTGCAGATTGCTACCAATCCATGTTAATAGCGATATCACCAGCAGCTGCAGGAGTAGAGCAATTCGGAATCCCCACAAAGGTAGCCTATCCCAATAAAAAGCAATCAATGCGGCAAACGCAGGCATGGCTGGGAGCAAGTAGCGCCCTGATCGCTGACTAGGAAAACTGAAGACAATCAAGAATGCTGCGATCAAAAGCAATAACAACACTTCTTCTAGAGTCAGAAAACGACGTGCACGCCAACATTGCATCAAAGTAGATATCAGTACGAAACTAAATAAACCAGCATTTGTAATCGTGGTTATCAATAACAACCAAATGCTATCGCCACCGCGCAGTAAGTCCATGATGTAACTAGATTGGCGTGCAGCGAATTTGCCGGCATTCTCGCCGAGAACAAACTCCTTCCAAACCGCCTCAGGATAGGGATCCAAGGCAAACCATAAAGCAAATACGCCCAAGGCAAGCACGGCAATGAGGATTAACTTATAGAGATCTTTTATCAATACCTGCGGAATACTCCACTGCCGCCAACGCCAATAAAAAAGACCCAAGGCAAAGGAAGCGGGCACGATATATGCAAAGGATTTTGCAAATAGCGCAAAGCCAAAACAGACTCCGGCAACGAGCGGAAAGAAGAATTTGGATTCAAATGCACTCTTCCCCCAATACAAGATTGCAAAAAAAGGCAGCGATATGCAGAAGACCTCAGGAGGGTCAGCCAAGAATGGACGACCATAGCGATACGTCGCAAAAAAAGATAGCCAGACTAACGCAGCTAATAATCCCGTTTGCGTTTTGCCACTAAACCGACGTACCGCTAAAAATAAGAAGAAAGCAGTTAAAGCGGTATATAAAACACTGGGCCAGCGCAAATTCGCTAAAGTCCAATCAGATGCCCAATAAGTACTGGCAATACCCTGCCAAAAAATAAGCGGGGGCTTGGTGTTTTTGATGCCATCCATCTCAGACTGCAAAGGCAGCCACTGCCCTGAATCTGCCGTCATGCGCACGATATGCATGTAGGGATACTCGTCACCGTTTTTAGGGGCAAAACGACTATCCAGACCGTAAAGATAGGTAAATACACCTAAAAGGAGGATTAATACGGCAGAACGGTAAGAAAATGAGCCACGCATAGCTATAGTTTATAGGGCTTATAAGAATTCCCTGGAAAACGGCTGATGGCTATATTTTTGAATGAGCTTATGAAAAATGAGTCTAATGTGAATATCCATTTTCTAGATTTTCTTGATTAAGATATCAATGAACTAATTTTCAATTTATTACCAAGAAGTAATCCGAACGGAGACCCAACATATGCGAGCAAGGTATTTAAAACCCGCAATCCTAGCAACTATTTATATTGGTATTAGCTACTGGAGTGGCACTGCCCTTGCCCAAAATGCAGACGCTAGCAATCTATACAAACGTGGCTTAGCAGCCACTTGCGCAAATTGTCACGGAACCGATGGCAAGGGTGTAGTTGATGGCGGGATGCCCCTTATTAACACCCTCACTAGCGAACAAATTCTGACCCAAATGAAAGCATTTAAGTCAGGCGCACGTGAAGGCACCATCATGCCGCAGCTAGCCAAAGGCTACTCTGACGAGCAACTCGAAACCATCGCCAATCAACTTGGCAAGAAATAATAAGGAAGCCCATCATGGATCGTCGACACTTTATTGGCCAAGGCGCAGCAGCAATTGGCTTACTGGCTGGCTTCTCTGGACAAGCTAACGCTAATTTACAAAAAGCAGAAATTTTGGTGATTGGTGGCGGATATGGCGGCGCTACTGCCGCTAAATATTTACGCTTGTTTTCCAATAACACGGCCAAGGTCACTTTGATCGAGCCTAATACCTCTTTCATTTCTTGCCCAATGTCTAACCTAGTGATTGGTGGTTCTCGCACTCTGGCTGAAATCACCTCACCTTATGACACGCTCAGCAAACGTCATGGCATCAAGATTATTCAAGATAGCGTGAGCAGTATTGATCCAGACAAGAAAATCGTAAAACTAGCCTCAGGCAAAACTTTGCGCTACGACAAAGCCGTTGTATCTCCAGGCGTATCACTCAACTTCAAGAGCATTGAAGGTCTTGCACAGGCCAATAAAGATGGTGTGACTCTGCAAGCTTGGAAGGCTGGACCAGAAACTGTTGCACTCCATAAGCAAATTGCTGCAATGCGTGAAGGTGGTACTTTTGCGATCAGTATTCCAGAAGCTCCTTATCGCTGCCCTCCTGGACCTTACGAACGCGCCTGCCAGGTAGCCAACTACTTAAAACAAAACAATCCTCGAGGTAAGGTGCTGATCTTGGATGCGAACCAAGACGTTACTTCTAAGGGCGCTTTGTTCAAGAAAGTTTGGGCTGAGCAGTACGCCGGAATTATCGAATACCGACCAAAGAGCAATGTGATTGGAGTAGATGCCAAAACTAAAACGCTCAAACTCGAAGTTGAAGATGATGTGAAGGCAGATGTGCTCAACGTGTTGCCACAAATGGCCGCAGGTGAAATTGCCATCAAGACTGGTTTAGCAAATTCTAATGGTCGCTGGGCGAATGTGAACTTCCTCAATTTTGAATCTACTGCACGCAAAGATATTCACGTCTTAGGCGATGCGATTCAAATTGCGCCAGCAATGCCTAAGTCTGGACATATGGCCAACCAACATGCCAAAGTAGCTGCTGCAGCGATCGTCGCGGAACTCAGCGGCTGGGAAGTGAACCCAGCACCGGTATTAACAAATACTTGCTATAGCTTTGTTAATTCCAAGGAAGTTGTTCACGTCGCTAGCGTCCACCAATACAACGCAGCAGAAAAGACTTTTAAAACGGTTCCTGGATCTGGCGGTCTATCCCCTGCTCCATCTACCCTTGAAGGGGTCTATGCTTGGGGCTGGGCTCATAATATCTGGGCTGATAGCCTGGGTTAATACCTTTAATACCTTCGCTGTTAATAAAAAAGAGACCTTTGGGTCTCTTTTTTATTTCATTGGCCCGCTATTACTGCTGCCTGCGCCGCCTACGCCTACTGATGACCAAGAAGGTAATAGCAATGATTGGGGCGGCAATTGCAGCAATGATCTCGGGATGTATGGCAAGTCCAGCTTCTTTGCCGCCCTTAACGATATAAGCCAATAAACCAACTGCGTAATACGTCAGCACCAACACTGACAAACTTTCCACCGTTTCTTGAAGTCTGAGTTGCAGTCTTGCGCGCTGATCCATACTAGCCAATAATTTTTGCGTTTGCTGCTCATTTACAAACTCAATACGAGTTCTCAGGGTTTGCGTTGTCCTAGCAATACGGTCAGATAATTCGCGCAAGCGACGTTGAGTCCAGATACAAGTGCCCATGGCCGGCTGAAAACGTCGATCCATAAACTCTGACAACGTTTGCACTCCTGGAAGAGATGTTTCGTTTAATTCCAGTAAATTTTTTGATAGCAGCTGGCTATAGGCTTCGGCTGCAGTAAAGCGAAGTCCATACCCGGAGATCCATTGCTCAATACGAGAGGCTAAACGAGAAAGTTCCTCCAGAAAAATTCCATCGTTTTCGGTATTTACACCCGACTCTGCTTGCAGTTTGGAGATTTTTTCAGATATCGCAGCAAGCTCCGACTCCGCCTCTCTTAAAGGGAGTGACAGGCTTTTGGCCACTGGAAAAGAGACCATAGCAACCATACGGTAAGTTTCAGCTTCTGCTAAACCCCTTGCTATGCGACCTAGCTGTCTAGAGCCCAATACATCATGTGGAATAAAGAAAGAAATAAATCCATCTTGATCAAGCTGTAAGTCGGTCCACAGCTGCGCTTTTTTACTTGAGAGAATAAAACTGCCCAGCACAGTATTGCCACTAAAGATTTCGGATACTTCTAGCGCCTCAGCAAACAAAGGGCGATGTTCGAATACTAAATCTAAGGCGGAAATTCTTTGTCCGCCAGACTCAGAAATAGTTGGGCAACCCAACCCCTTAAAAAGCAAATCTAGATCGCGCTCAATTTCCAGTCTTGACTTGAGTAAAGGCTCTTTCACCTTAGTCTTATTGTGAACAATGACCGCAATGGTCGCAAATTCACCATGCAACTCCCACTTCACTAAAACTCTTTCAGGCTCTGGCGCCAAATGCAGCGTCATAAACGAGTGATCATCCCTACTGGGGGCGCACCCTAAAGCATGGCTTAGCTTTTGTACCCAAGCTATCTGTTGTTGGCGAGAGGCTGCATCCAGCAAGAAGGATTGTGAAATCACTCTCTCGTTTGGCCACAATGGAATAGGAGGTCGAGCATGTACCTCTTCATGCAACAGCGCTCTAGATGGGTGATCGTATGCTCTCATAGCTTATGTAATTTTTTATTTCTTTAGATCATATACCCAAGCTATATCAAACATACCTTTGCATCTATATGGGCTGACTATTGCTATCAAAATCCTCATACCCATAGGGATGCTCACCCCTATTTAAGCAATTGCGGACGTAATCGATGCTAGTTCGCAAGGTGTAGTAATCGCTCGACAGCCGCTTAGAGACTTTGATTCTGAGCGCTTGATACTCCAGTAAATTTAACCTCTTCAGATACTCGTCGCGCTGCTCATCATTAAAGCCATTCAGTAGCTCTTGCTCCAAGGCTTTCAATGAACCATACAAACGATTGATCTTATTTTGCATCCGCTTAGCGCGGTACCCAGGCAGGGCTTGTAAAAGTGGGTAACCTAAAACGCAGAAAGGCAACAAAACAAAAATGAGACGGTTAATAAGCTCAGCAATCCAAAACGGAAAATAAGCCATCAATAAAGGGTAATTATTTTTCTCGTAATGAACTGCAACGGGACTTTCGGGCAACATTGAGTCCTTGAACGATGGAAACTCTCCGCGTTCAGAGAAGAAAGATTCCTTTCCGTTAATCTCTCTAGCAGCCTCTAAAAATAAAAATTGAATTGCTGGATGCATGCGATCATCAATGAGAAGATTAGTTGTTGTAGCCAACAGCTTCATATCAGACGGTGGAAAGTTACGCGATAAATCAAAGGATCCCTGGGGTACATTCAATATATGAAGGTGCGGAATAACTTTGACGTATGCCTCAGCACGCGTAAAGGTGACTAAATGCAAGCTAGGATCATTTAGCAGCTCCTGAACATTCGGAGCCTCAAAGGAATCTACAATAAAAGCGCCATCAATTTTCCCTGCTTTTAAAGCCTTGACAGCATCTTCACCAGATAAATAAACAAACTTTGGAAGGTGCTCGAACCCTGAAACCTGAAGAATCTTAGAGGCTTGTGCATAAGTCCCGCCACCTTTAACTCCAATAGAAATCGTTTTGGAGGAAAAATATTTGAAATGTCCGGTATGGGCCTCTAAGTCACCATTCTTAATTTCTGATCCACGATAAAAAAACCATATTGGATCGTAG
This sequence comes from Polynucleobacter sp. AP-Capit-er-40B-B4, assembly GCF_018882245.1. GTDB lineage: Bacteria > Pseudomonadota > Gammaproteobacteria > Burkholderiales > Burkholderiaceae > Polynucleobacter. The sequence continues at coordinate 134,222 of NZ_JACVOV010000004.1, forward strand.
GCAATTGCACCAAGTGATTCAATTCCTTTGACATCTTTTGCATGCGCTACACCTGCCTGAACAAAGCCAGCCTGTATGGGATCATCACGGTCAGCTAAGCGATCAATATTTTCCTGTGCGCCTAAGGTGGGCACTAGCTCAAGAGTAATTCCCTTCTTGGCAAAAAAATCAGCATACTTTTTGCCAAGGTCTTCATATGACCCACCCGGAGATCCGGTAGCCATGAGGACGTGTCTTGGGGGTGGAGGATCTGCATACCACCAAACACCCATCAAGATGACGAGCAGCAGAATTAGCAAGGGCCAAGTCTCTTGCAGAAATTGGGTGAAGTCACCCCATTTCTCCTGAAGGCTCTCAGAAAGACCTAAGTAGGTATCTTTTATGTCTTGTTTAAAACTTCCCATGAGCTACCAATCTGCAAAATTCATTAAAGCTAATGATAATGTTCTTATACAGATTCTTTCAATTTGCTTTTGAATACCCTAAAACTATGATAAAAATCAGAAAATCCCAAGATCGTGGCTACGCCGACCATGGCTGGCTAAAGAGCTTTCACTCCTTTTCATTTGCTGGCTACCATGACCCTCAATTTATGGGCTGGGGAAACCTGCGTGTGATTAACGAAGATCGTGTTGCTGCCGGCATGGGCTTTGGCAAACATGGTCATCGCAATATGGAGATTATTAGCTACGTTCTCTCTGGCGAATTAGCCCATCAAGACAGTATGGGAAACATCGAATCTATACCCCCAGGTGATGTGCAGCGCATGAGTGCCGGTAGCGGCGTGACCCATAGCGAGTTCAATCATGCCAAAGATCAAACTACCCACTTTCTACAAATCTGGATAGAGCCCAATGTTTCAGAGATTGAGCCTAGTTATGAACAAAAAACCATTCCAGCAATTGAAAAAGATGGCAAGCTGCGCATCATCGCCTCCCCTACAGGAAATGATGGTGCCGTTAAAATTCATGCTGATGCCACGATATATGCTGGACTTTTCAACAGCCCTCAATCAGCAACCCTCAAGCTAGACCCTAAGAGAAAAGCTTATGTTCATCTCATCCGTGGAATGCTCACCATTAGCGGCCAAAAATTAGTCAGTGGCGATGCCCTATTTATTGAGGATGAATCTTCCCTGGTAATCAGCGATGGTGTTGATGCAGAAGTGCTGATATTTGACTTGAGTCATTAAATATTTGGCTTGCTGGATATACGATCAGCTCAATACCTGGAAAACTAAAAGATCATGATTGAAACCTCTGGAAAGAAACTGGCTGGCCCAATTATTCGCCTGCATCCCAATGATAATATTGTGGTTGCACGAGTAGATGTTGGGATTGGCACCGAAGTACCGAGCGAGTATTTCACAAGTCGTAGCCAAGTGCCCGCAGGTTACAAAATCGCGTCCCAGAAAATACTTAAGGGCGAGCCCATTCTCAAGTACAACGTCACCGTAGGGTTTGCTAATACTGATATTGAAGCCGGTACGATGGTCCATAGCCACAATACTGAGTTTCGGGAGTTTGATCGTGACTATGCTTACGCAAGCGAATACAAGCCTACAACCCTCTTGCCAGAATCTGAACGTGCTACTTTTCAGGGTTATGTCAGACCCAATGGCAAAGTAGGAACACGTAACTTCATCGGCATCCTTTCTACGGTAAATTGCTCTGCAACAGTAGTTAATAAGATTGCAGATTGGTTTACGCCGGAGCGACTCAAAGAATTTCCTAATGTAGATGGCGTAGTCGCATTTAGCCATGACATTGGCTGCGGAATGGAGATGAGCGGCGAACCAATGGAGTTACTACGCCGCACGATGGCTGGCTATGCGCGCCACCCTAACCTCGCGGCTGCACTCATTGTGGGTCTTGGTTGTGAGCGTAATCAGCTCAAGGGCTTGATGGAACAGGAAGACCTGACTGAGAATGCCAACTTGCACACATTCATCATGCAAGAAACCGGTGGCACTCGTAAAACGATCGAAGCAGGAATTGAAGCAGTGAAAGCCTTATTACCAGAAGCAAATAAAGCGAAACGTGAAACTGTTTCAGCAAGTCATTTGTGCGTAGGTCTGCAATGTGGCGGATCAGATGGCTTCTCCTCCATCACGGCCAATCCAGCCCTAGGCGCAGCAATTGACATCTTGTCTCGTCACGGTGGCACCGGCATTCTTTCAGAGACACCAGAGATTTATGGTGTTGAACACACTCTCACCCGTCGCGCAGCAAGTAAAGAGGTAGGCGAAAAACTGATTCGACGCATTCGTTGGTGGAAAGATGAATACTCGGTTGGTAGAGATGTACAAATTAACGGGCAAGTAAGCCCCGGTAATCAAATTGGTGGCCTAGCCAATATCTTTGAAAAATCACTAGGCTCCTCCATGAAAGGTGGAGCGGGTCCGCTGATGGAAGTCTATAAGTACGCCGAGCCAGTCACAGCCAAAGGCTTCGTATTTATGGACACCCCTGGATTTGATCCAGTTTCCGCGACTGGGCAAATTGCTGGCGGTGCCAACCTAATTGCCTTCACCACGGGCCGCGGCTCAATGTTTGGCTCTAAGCCAGCCCCCTGTATCAAATTGGCTACGAATACTCCAATGTATCAGCGCCTTACCGAGGATATGGACATTAACTGCGGTGAGATTTTAGATGGCACCGTCTCCGTCCAAGAGATGGGGCAACAGATATTTGAGTTATTTCTGAAGACCGCCTCTGGTGAGGCCTCCAAGAGCGAGTTGCTCGGTTTAGGCGACTATGAATTTGTCCCATGGCAAATTGGGGTAATGAGCTAAGAGAACTGTAGAATTAATCCTATTAGCTCAACCCAGATAGAAACGAAACTGAAACAGGCTTATGAAATTTAGGGATTACTATGAAACTCTTGGCGTTGCTCGCAGCGCCACCGAGGCTGAAATCAAATCAGCCTATCGCAAACTAGCACGCAAGTACCATCCAGACGTCAATAAAGAGGCTGGCGCTGAGGAACAGTTCAAGCAAATCGGTGAAGCCTATGCTGTTTTAAAAGACACCGAAAAACGTGCAGCCTATGATCGCTTTGGTGAAAACTGGAAGAATGGTCAAGACTTCACACCTCCCCCCAATTGGAACGAAGGGTTTGAATATTCTGATGCCGGATTTGGCGGAGGTCATCCCGGATATGGCGGTGGTTTTGAAGGCGATCAAAGTGAATTCTTTGAATCTCTATTTGGTAGAGGCAAACATCGTCAAGGCGGACGCAGCGGCAATAGTCGTCAGGGCATGAACTTCAAAGGCCAAGATCACCACGCCAAAATCTTGATTGATCTCGCAGACGCTTACAACGGCGCCAAACGTACCATTGCTTTGCATATGCCCACACAAGATGCGAGTGGTCATGTGAGTACACAAGAGCGCAAGTTAGACGTCAGTATTCCTAAAGGCATTAAAGCCGGACAAAACCTACGGCTTTCTGGCCAAGGTGGCCCTGGCATGGGCGAAGGCCCTGCCGGTGACTTGTATCTCGAGATCGACTTTCATCCAAACCCAATCTATCGTGTAGATGGTAAGGATGTATTGATTGACATTCCTTTGGCGCCATGGGAGACGGCCTTGGGCACAACAGTCAATGTGCCCACTCCAGCAGGCAGCACTCTGGAATTAAAAATTCCAGCCGGAACAGTTGCAGGACGCAAGATGCGCCTTAAAGGCAAAGGCATCCCCAGTTCAGAACCCGGTGATTTATATGTTGTTCCTACGATTGCCTTGCCACCTGCACAAACAGATGCTCAAAAAGAGGCCTATCAAAACTTTGAGAAGGCTTTTGATTTCAACCCTAGATCTCACTTGAAGGGATGATAGATATGACACAAACTAATATCACTTGGATTGAAGGCGAAGTCGTTGAGAACGAAGTTCATATGACGATTGTTGAGCTCTCACATGCCTCACGCACACCAGAAGATCTCATCATGACTTGGGTTTCTGAAGGCGTACTCAGCCCAATAGGATCCTCGCCGGAGGATTGGCGCTTCAGCGGTGACTCATTAAGAAGAGCTAAAACTGCAGCTCATCTCACACACGATCTTGAGTTGAATGTACCTGGGGTTGCCCTAGCACTTGACCTGCTTGACGAAATCGCCAAGCTGCGTGCACGCTTAAAATAAGACAGCTAAGTTCGCAGTAACTTACGATTCCGAGCGACTTAAGAGTTGCTCCCAACGCTGCAGCTTTTGATCTAAATCAGCAGTAATTTCACTCAGACGAGCTTGCATGCTGGCTGCCAGCTCAGGTTCGTTCTTATACAAATCTGGATTACTCATAGCAACGCCTATATCTGCCTGCTCAGTTTCCAATGTTTCGATCAGCAATGGCAATGACTCCAACTCTTGGCGTTCTTTGCCATTGAGCTTTTGAACGCCACTTTTGGCTGCCGGCTTAGCCTCTGTCTTGGCCTCCGCCTTTACCTCAGGCTTGGTCTCTGTCTTCTCTACTGATTTCGCATTAACGTTAGAGGCGCGGATCTTGTCTGAACGCGCTTTTTGAATCTTCCAGTCTTCATAGCCGCCTTCGTATTCACGCCAGAAGCCATCGCCTTCATTCGCAATGATGCTTGTCACTACGTTATCCAAAAAATAGCGATCATGACTTACCAAGAAAACGGTGCCCTTGTAATCCTGCAAGAGTTGCTCAAGCAAATCTAGAGTATCAATATCTAAGTCATTGGTTGGCTCGTCCAGAACCAACACATTGGCCGGCCTAGCAAACAGGCGCGCTAGCAATAAGCGGTTACGCTCACCACCAGATAATGTACTCACTGGTGAATTCGTTCTCTCTGGCGCGAATAAGAAATCACTTAAGTAGCTCTTAACGTGTTTTTTATTGCCATTGATTTCAATCCACTCGCTACCTGGGCTGATGTAATCTTCTAGCGAAGCATTGAGATCAAGACCTTCGCGCATTTGATCAAAATAAGCAACCTCAATACGGGTGCCCATCGTTGCGGTACCTGAATCGGGCGCAATAGTTCCTAAAATCAATTTAAGCAAGGTTGTCTTACCCGCTCCATTAGGACCTAATAGACCAACCTTATCGCCGCGCAAAATCGTAGCTGTGAAGTCCTTCACAATCGGACGATCATAGGTCTTGCTAACGTTTTGCAGATCCGCCACAATCTTCCCGCTACGGTCGCCAGAAGAGACGGCTAACTTCACCTGCCCCATAGCATCTCTGCGTTCGGCGCGACTGGTGCGCAACTTTTCCAAGCGGGCGATACGAGCCACACTGCGCGTACGACGTGCTTCCACCCCTTTACGAATCCAAACCTCTTCTTGAGCCAATAATTTATCTGCCCGAGCATTTGCCAAAGACTCTGCGTTCAGTTCCTGCTCTTTTAAAACTTCATATTGCGTGAAGTTGCCAGGGTAGCTGCGCAGAATGCCGCGATCAAGCTCAACAATTTGCGTGCAGACGTTATCCAAGAAGGCGCGATCATGGGTAATCAAGATGACTGAGCCTTGATATTCCCTAAGTAACTCCTCCAACCATGCTATTGAATCTAAATCCAAATGGTTGGTTGGCTCATCTAATAAGAGCACGTCAGGCATCTCTACCAAAGCGCGCGCTAAGGCTACCCGCTTCTTCGTGCCGCCGGAAAGTGTATTGATTTTGAGGTCAGCTTCTAGATGAAGACGATCTAAAGTTTCATGAACGCGCTGCTCCCAATTCCAACCGCTCAGTGCTTCTAATTGAGACTGCACTTCATCTAAGCGGTGATGAGATGCATCATCCCATTCGCCAACGCTCAGTGCCTCATACTCTTCTCGCAGGGCTTTCGCTTGCGCCACACCTTTGGATACCGCATCAAACACCGTTTCTTCAGCCTCAAAAATAGGTTCCTGAGGAACATATGCAATGCGTAGACCCTGTTGATACTGCAGCAGGCCACCATCCATTTTTTCGATGCCAGCCAAGATCTTCAATAGAGAAGATTTGCCGGTGCCATTACGGCCAATTAAGCCAACACGCTCACCAGATTCCAGTGAAAAAGCAGTGTTTGCGAGGAGGTCAACGTGGCCAAAAGCCAGTTTTGCATCAGTAAGTACGATTAAAGCCATGGCGACATTATCGTCACTTCCCCAAAAGACGAGATATTTCCGTCAATTTCTGCGAGACTAGCTCCATATGGTCTGCAAATTAACCCCTTCTGCACCCCGCCTTATCCTGTTCGCCGGTCATGCGGGCACAGGTAAGTCTACTTTGGCAAAAAAAGCTCTGCCTTTGATTATTGAGAAAACTGGGGAAGATTTTTTCTTTCTCGACAAAGACACTGCCTATGGCGCCTTTAGCGCCCATGTCATGCAACTCACCACTCAAAACCCCAATGATCGCGATAGCCCCTACTATCTTGAAAATCTCCGAGATTGGGAATACCAAGGGCTCATTGATATTGCAAGAGAAAATTTACTCCTTGGGGTGAATGTTATTCTAGTTGGGCCATTCTCGAGAGAAATTCAGAGCGGCAGAATGTTTGATCCACAAGCCCTTAGCGTGCCACCACAAACCAGCATTCAGATTGCCTGGATAGATTTAGATGAGGCTGAAGCAGAAAAACGCATGGAGAAACGTGCCGACCCTCGAGATGAGTGGAAGCTAGCACATTGGGAGCAATACGCCAAACGCAGGACAGAGCCGCCTACCCATGCTTTATTACATCGATTCAATAACACTGTTTTTAATGAAGCTTCTTTTGAGAAGCTTATCGATGACATCACTCTGTAAATACAAGATAAAAAAAATAGGGCTCCTAAGGAGCCCCATCTCAAGATCTAAGTACTGAATTATTAGAACTTGTAAGCCACACCTACAGCAGGCATCCATGGGTTTAAGGTCAACTTGCCGAGATTTGCACCGCCAGCTACAGCCTGAACATTGGTTGCCATTGTTGCGTATTTCACGTCAACGTTTAAGCCCCAGTTTTTATCAAGCATGTAGTCCATACCAACCTGACCAACAAAGCCAAAGCTTGATGGCTCAACTTGCAATCCAGCACCAGGGCCGTAGAAGTTTTGACGATTGCCAAAAATAGTGTAGTTAACACCTGCGCCAACATAAGGCTTAAATGCACCTAAGTCTGTGAAGTGATACTGAGCCAAAAGCGATGGTGGAAGCGCGCTAATCTTACCTGCATCAGCGCCGTTAGCAGTAATGTTCACTTGCTGAGGCCAAGTCAGCACCAACTCAGCAGCGATATTTTTGGTAAAGAAATAAGAAACATCAAATTCAGGAATCCATTGGTCCTTCGTCTTAATATTTGCGGATTGGGCGATACCAGTTTGGCCATTCTGCCAAAGTAAATCAACAGCACGCACACGCAGCATCCAAGGATTTTCTTGGGCTTGAGCTTGAGCTACGATTGGAGCTAAGGATGCTACTGCAGCCATTGCTGCTACGAGAGACTTAATACGCATGATGGTTTCCCTTTTTGTTATCAATTTCGATGAAACTATTTTCGAATTGATACCAATGTGAGAATTTGATGTAAATCAAATGAAAAGCACTAGGGAATTTTTTGTTTGCTAAAAAGCAACATGCTTTTAAAGCTTATTTGATCTAGATCAAATGACTAGAAAATTACCCTATAGAACCTTGGAGTAAGTTCCCTTTGCTTGAGACTCTCTGAGATGCCGATCAAAAGTCATAGCTACTCGTCTAGCCAATAAGCGCCCCTTGGTCGGAACCAATATCGTTTCGCCTTCCCAAGCCAGAAGACCAGCTTCGCCGAGATGTTTTAATTCCTCAATCTCGGTTTTAAAGTACGACTGGAAATCAATTTGATGTGATTTCGCAAAAGACTGGGTATCCAACTCAAATTGGCACATAAGTTCACCGATTAACTCGCGCCGCAGTAAGTCATCTTGATCAAGTCTAAGACCACGAAGCACTGGCAAATGTCCATGATCTAGTGCTTCGTAATACTCATCTAAGGTTCGAACGTTTTGAGAATAGCAATCATCCACCTTGCCAATAGAAGAAATACCAAAAGCTAATAGATCGCACTCTGCTTGGGTTGAGTAACCCTGAAAATTACGATGAAGCTTGCCCTCTTTTTGAGCGATCGCTAACTCATCATCAGGCTTAGCAAAATGGTCCATCCCAATAAAGACGTAGCCAGCTTCACCAAGACGCTCAATCGTATTAGAAAGAATGTCTAACTTATCTGCGGCAGGCGGCAAATCTGCTTCAGCAATTCGACGCTGAGGCTTAAAAATGTGTGGCAGATGAGCATAGTTATAGACGGATAGGCGATCAGGATTCATCGCCAATACTGCATCTACGGTTTCTTTAAAGGTCGCAGGCGTTTGCTTAGGAAGTCCATAGATTAAATCCACACTACGCGATTTAAAGCCATACTTTCTGGACCAGTCCATGACTGCTTGAGTTTCTTCAATTGTTTGTACGCGATGAACGGCTTCTTGTACCGCCAAGTTGAAATCCTGCACACCCAAACTAATACGGTTAAAGCCCAACTCAGCCAGAAGTGCGATATCTTTTTCAGTAACGCGCCTTGGATCAATCTCAATAGAATACTCACCGCCAGGCAATAACTCAAAATGCTCGCGAGTGTGTTGCATCAGCTCAATCATTTCTTCATGAGAGAGGAATGTGGGTGTACCACCACCCCAATGTAATTGCGTGATGGGAATCTGCTTTTTTGCACCCATTGCCTTGGTGACCATCGCCATTTCTTTAGCAAGGTACTTAATGTACTTGGCGCTACGCCCATGATCCTTGGTGATGATTTTGTTACAGCCACAGTAGTAACAAATATTAGGACAGAACGGCAAATGGAAATACAGAGAGAGTGGTTCGTCCACTTTCGCTACCCGCTCTAGCGCACCTAAATAATCTGCTTCGGAGAATTCATTATGAAAGCGATCGGCACTAGGATAAGACGTATAGCGTGGTCCATTGATGTCAAACTTTTTCAACAGTTCAGGATGAAATAAAACTTCATTTTCTTGGGCTGAAGAGGGATTTGCTACAGAGGTCATGGAGCGCTTATAGGGGGTTACTTTGATAGATAGTCTAGCGCTACCGCTTCTGCCACTTTAATCCCGTCAACACCCGCAGACAAGATTCCACCAGCATAGCCAGCGCCCTCACCTGCTGGATAAAGCCCTTTGACGTTGAGGCTTTGATAATTAGCGCCACGTGTAATTCGCAAAGGAGAGGAAGTGCGCGTCTCGACCCCTGTCAATACGGCATCCTTCATGGAGAAGCCTTTGATTTGTTTCTCAAATGCCGGTATCGCCTCTCGAATGGCCTCAATGGCATAAGCAGGCAAACTATCAGCAAGATCCGTTAGATGAACACCAGGCTTGTAGGATGGCAAAACACTGCCGAACTCGGTGGATGGTTTGCCTTCTAAAAAATCGCCGATCAATTGACCTGGTGCTTCATAAGTACCACCCCCCAACTCAAAGGCCTTGGACTCAATCGACCTCTGAAACTCAATACCCGCAAGTGGACCACCCGGGTAATCTTCCGGAGTAATGCCCACAACGATGCCAGCATTGGCATTACGTTCATTGCGCGAGTATTGACTCATACCATTGGTAACAACTCTATTAGGCTCTGAGGTTGCAGCAACAACTGTGCCCCCAGGGCACATGCAAAAGCTATAGACCGATCGGCCATTTTTAGCGTGATGCACTAACTTGTAATCCGCGGCGCCAATCAGCTCATTACCTGCATGAGGACCAAGGCGCGCCCGATCAATCAGTGACTGCGGATGCTCAATTCGAAAGCCTACCGAGAATGGTTTAGCTTCCATATAGACACCAGCATGATGCAAGGCTTCAAAAGTATCGCGCGCACTATGCCCTAAAGCCAAAATCACATGGCTCGCAGGCAGATCTGGCTGCCCTTCTATCTTGACCCCAGTAATCTGTTCATTCTGAATGTCAAAACCAATCACCTTTTGGGTAAACCGTATCTCACCGCCTAGCCCAATAATTTCTTGGCGCATTTTTTCTACTACGCCAACTAAACGGAAGGTGCCAATGTGCGGTTTGGCTACATAAGTAATTTCTTCTGGCGCCCCCGCTTTCACAAACTCATGAATGACTTTGCGTCCGTAAAACTTGGGGTCTTTGATTTGGCTATACAACTTACCGTCTGAGAACGTACCAGCCCCACCCTCACCAAATTGGACATTGGACTCTGGATTAAGTTTATTTTTGCGCCATAAGCCCCATGTATCTTGGGTGCGTTCACGCACTTTTTTGCCGCGCTCCAAAACAATGGGTTTAAAGCCCATTTGCGCCAGCAGCAAAGCGGCAAAAATTCCACAGGGTCCAAAACCGATTACTACTGGGCGCAGTACTTTTCCGGAGTCGATCGATTCAGGCGCTTTTGCTACAAAGTGGTAGCTCGTATCTGGGGATGGCCTAATATGAATATCACCTGCAAATTTTTTCAGCAGGGCATCTTCATTCTTTACGGATAAATCTACGGTGTAGATAAAAGATAAGGCAACGTTTTTTCGAGCATCGTAACTTCGCTTAAAAACCTCAAAGCTTATTAAGTCTTTAGCATTCAAATCCAAGCGTTTTAGAATCGCCTGCTCCACGGCTTCAGGAGCATGGTCAATAGGTAAACGCAATTCAGTAATATGGATCATGGAGTTTTACGATACACAGTGATTTAAGGCCTTTTTAGCCCCCGAAGAAGCCATAGACCAAATAATACTGGTTATGGACTCACTGCGGCCAGGAGATCGTACATAAAGGCGATAATGCGTTATGGCCCTACGCGCAACTATCCACAAAGCCGACCTACATGTCGCAGATTCTGACCGTCATTACTACGGCAGTCACTCTTTAACCATCGCTAAGCACCCCTCAGAAACTGAGCAGCGGATGATGATCCGGATCATCGCTTTTGCATTACAGGCACACGAAGACCTTGTTTTTACAAAAGGCTTGAGCGATACCGACGAACCCGATCTCTGGATCAAGGACCTCACTGACGCCATTAAGCTTTGGATTGAGATTGGCCAACCCGACGAGCGACGGATTCTGAAAGCCTGTGGTCGAGCAGATCAAGTCGTGGTCTATTGCTATGGCGGCCAAACGAGCAAAATCTGGTGGGATGGCATCGCTAATAAGTTAACCCGCGCTCGTAACTTACAGGTGATTTCTATTCCAGCTGAACAAGCTGAAGATTTAAATAAATTGGTTGAGCGTAGCATGGTCATCCATGTCAACATTCAAGATGGCGAAGTATATGTTTCTTCTGACCACGGCCAAGTGACCATTACCACAGAGATTTGGCGCAATAACCAATAGGCATCAAAAATGAAGGTAGTGGTTTTTGATACCAATGTCTTATTAGATCTATTTGTCTTTAATGACTTTAGAGCACTGCACTTAAAGCAAGCGCTCATCGAGGGCAAGATAGATGCTTTAGCAACTTCAGCAACCTTGGAGGAATTTGAAGACGTCATTGCACGTCCTTTATTTTCCCTAGACCAGGCACAGCAAGAGCAAATCTCTCTTGAATGGCGGAATTTCGCAAGGGTGATTGACGGCAAGGACCTGATAAAGTCACCCTGGGTGTGCCAAGACCCAGATGATCAAGTCTTTTTAGATCTTGCCTTTACCGCAAAGCCCTGCACCCTTATTAGCAAGGACAATGAAGTGCTTCGATTTGCAAATAAAGCGGTTGTAGAGCAGATCCTGATTACCGCAGACTACACGGCAATCGACCTATAGACTTTGCGCTGCCTGAGCGGCGATCTCAAATGACTTGAGGCGAGCCTGATGATCAAATATTTGCCCAGTACAAACAATTTCATCTGCACCGCTGGCATCCAACCAATGACGCATACCCTTCTTCACAGTTTCTAGCGACCCCACAACCGAGACTTGTAGGGCTTGGTCTGCAGCAGCTCTCTCATGAGGCTCGCAAAATTCATTCATATCTGCAATTGGGGGTGGCAACTGACCTCTGGTATTCCTACGCATCCTCACGACATTCTGTTGCAAAGTAGTAAATAGATGCCGAGCTTCTTCATCGGTATCTGCAGCCACTACATTCATTACAAAAGCGCTATAAGGTTTGGCCTGTTGGACCGATGGTTTAAAAAGCTCACGATAAATCTTCATAGCTTCTAGCAGTTGCTCAGGGGCAAAGTGAGAAGCAAAGGCATAAGGCAAACCAAAGTGTGCAGCCAATTGGGCGCCATACAGACTGGATCCCAAAATCCAAATGGGCACGTTGGTATTCATACCGGGGATCGCTTTCACTGATTGGCCTTCCTGCAGTGGGCCAAAGTAATGCTGAAGCTCTCTCACGTCTTGTGGAAAGCGATCATCGCTGCCCAATAAATCCCGTCTCAACGCCCTGGCAGTCAATTGATCAGTTCCAGGCGCCCTACCCAAGCCAAGCTCAATCCTGCCTGGATACAAAGACTCTAGCGTGCCAAATTGCTCAGCAATCACTAGCGGGGCATGATTCGGTAGCATCACCCCTCCAGAGCCCACACGAATATGCTTGGTGCCACCAGCGATATAGCTAACCAGAACCGCAGTTGCTGAACTCGCATTACCGGTCATGTTGTGATGTTCTGCAACCCAATAGCGGGTATAGCCCCATTTTTCGGCATGTTGCGCCACATCTAGCGAGTTTCGAAGCGCATCCGCAGCAGTAAACCCCTGTGGAATCGGAGATATATCTAGAATGGAGTATGGGATGGAATTTGCCATCGCTAGATCATACCGAGAAAGTGCATTATTGACATGAGCAAACCAAAAATGGCTGATCCTGATGACGGCCTATTTAAACCAGGCAGCAAACTTCGGCATATTAAGACCGGTGGCTTTTATAGAGTTGTCTTTCTTGCCAATGTAGAAGCTACTCTCGAGCCCGCCTATGTTTATGAATCGATGCAATCTCATGATTTCTGGATTAGACCTAAAACAGAAATGGAAGATGGGCGCTTTGAACTCATCTCCAAATAAGAAAGTCACATACACATGTCTGAAGAACGAATCACCAATCTCGAGATCAAGCTGAGCTTTACCGAGGATCTCATCGAAAAACTCAATGAGACGGTTTATAAACAGCAGCAGCAAATTGAATTTCTGTATCGCGAACTCAAAGCCATTAAGGAGCAGGCTAGCAGCAGTGGTGGTGGGGGCGGCAGCTTGAAGGATGAAATTCCTCCACACTATTAATCAGCTGCTAATATAGTCATTAGGCGCAAACCCCTTACAACATCGATAAAGGAACCCTCCGTGAGTAACTTAACACTATTTTTAGTCCAATGGGGCTTAACTTCTTTATCTTTATGGGTTGCTAGCTATATTTTTAGTGGCTTACGCTTTGCAGATGGTGGCTCTTTAATCATTGCCGCCCTACTTCTGGGTTTTGCCAACGCAATTGTTAAGCCATTATTGGTTCTTTTCACACTTCCGTTAACCGTAGTCACGATGGGCCTCTTCCTACTCGTGATTAATGCCTTAGTGTTGATGCTTGTCTCTGCTGTAGTGAGTGGCTTTACGATTTCCAGTTTCTGGACTGCGTTTTTTGCCAGCATCTTTATTTCTTTATTTAGCCTCTTTGTTAGCGGCTTAGTTTTCTAAGAAATATTTTTCCGAGCTTCGTTTCTCTTATTTGCTCACCGAATAAATATCAGACCAAGAATGCAGCGCCGTCTTACAGGGCTGCGACTTGGTCGCTAAGGATTTCGCATTCTCAGCAGCAATGCTGATGCCACCAGTCAAAAAGCCTAATCCAATCGATACGGCACTATTTACTACCCCTGCCTTATTGACTCCAGCTTTTGGATTTTGCAAGGTGCCCTCAATTTTTACCAAGCCCCCAAGATCCAAGCCAGTTGTAAGACCCGATTTTTCTCTTGGATTAATGCTGATATTCAGAGCTTCATTAGCGAGATTGACTGATCCAGCTAGCGTAATGTCCAAACGATCTGTTTCCGCACCTACGGAATCCTGAATATTAATCATGCCATTGTTTACTGGTAAATAGGCAACCGCACATTCCAAAATAGTTTGACTAGATTGTTTTCGCATTGGATTGATTGCATCGAACACCGTAACAATAAAGTCTCCACCCTTGTTAATAAACTTCGAATCTAATTTTCCCTGCCCAACTGAAATCTGAATGGCGCCATTGGCGCGACTAGCTAGTTGATGTGGGCTTACTCCGCTTCCTTGAAGACTCCAGGCTATACGAGTAGCGCCGCCAGAAACTTTGGCATTCGAGTCAGCACTTGCGACTATTTGCTCCAAGCTGAAGTCTTTAGCAAAACCCTTGATAGATACTTTGGGAGCTGGCCCATCAAAACTGGTAACAGAAATTTGCGCCTGCGCGCTTCCTTTGCCAACATTAAAACTCAAATCATTTGCATCAATATTATTTTTCTTAAATTGCAGTGTCGTTTTGAAGTTAGCAAATGGAGCCTGCCCTGGAACACCCAGCTCAGCAACGTTGACGCTAATTACTCCATCTGCCAAAGGTAATAAATCGAAAGGCAATTTCTCGTCTGAAAAGAAATAATTCCCTTGAGGTTTATGGGAAGTTGCAGCTGGAACACTGCCAGCCTTGCCGGCAATGGCGGCGGAACCAGCCAATGGCGCCAAATCAAAGGATTTGGAATTCAACTGAATATTGAATGTCGGCAAAACCTGGGGCTTCTTGTCAATGTCACCCTTAATGGCAAGTGATTTTCCATTTAAGGTGAGATCCAAATCCAGATTCATGTTTACTGGAGACTGATTCCAGGCGAAGTAAGCATTACGCAAGGATCCTGTTGAACCTTTTAGATTCAGGCTATATTTTTCGTACTGAACATCCAACAGAATCGTCGATCTTCCTTCTCTACTACCCAAAGTTAGCCTCGGAAGATGAATGACTTTTGCAGCTTGATTACCGTCTTGATAGCTGATGATGGCATCAATAATGTCCATCGTCTTAATAGAAACAAATGTACTATCTGAAGAATCATTACTGGCTGCATTGGCTGGAGTTGTGGTTGTCGAACCATTTCTAGCCAAGACTGGCGGAGTCAGATTCCAATTACCCTCACCACTCTTATTGGTTTGCAGATTGGCTTCTAAGCCGGTTATACCTATTCTGCTAATTTCAACACTACCCTTGAGTAATGGGAACAACCGAATATCCAACTCAATTTGTTTGAATGTCAGCATGTTGGGGTTACTTGCCCAAGAGGCATTACTCAAAGAAACCTGTTCGGCCTTCACGCTGATGGATGGGAAAAGATTTAGGCTGACTGGCCCAGCAATCTTAAGATCCCTGCCTGTAGCATCCTTGACTGATGAACTCAGGAGTTTAGTTAATTGCGTCGGATTAATAAAAGAAGCCGCATACCATGCACCTAAGCCCGCCACCAAAAGGAAAGCAACAAAAGCAAGCAGGGAAATCTTCAGGACTTTGTTCACCCAACCATTCTAAAGCGATACCTGGCAATTAGACGCCGCCAACTACCCCTAGACTAAAATATGCCTATGAGTACAGATAATTTACCGAAGTGCCCCGCCTGCCAGGAAGATATGACCTACCCCGATGGGGATAATTATGTTTGCGCCCAATGTGGCCATGAATGGCCTATGGCTGCAGCCGCAGAAGAAATAGAGGCGGGATTGATCGTCAAAGACGCCAACGGCAATCTATTGGCAGATGGCGATACCGTGACCCTCATTAAAGATTTAAAGGTGAAGGGCTCATCTACAACCCTCAAGGTTGGCACCAAGATTAAAGGCATTCGACTGGTCCCGGGCGACCACGAGGTAGATTGCAAAACAGAAGCTGGCAATATGCTCCTCAAAGCCTGCTTTTTGAAGAAAGCCTAGATCCAATCAAATTCTAGGCTTGCTCCGCTAACAGACTTAAGTACTCGCCTTTTTAAGGACTGCGTAGATCTGGTCCTTTAGCAAAAGCTTCTCCTTCTTCAAAACCTCAATCTCTTCTTGGGTGCTTGGCTCCGTATGAGCCTCCATTCTTTGGATCTTCTGATCCAAATTATTGTGTTTATCAAATAGATGCAAGAAGTGACGATCTGACGTTTTCAACTTGGTAATGAGTTCACGATATTCAGGAAACATAGATCCTCTTGATATAAGGGTTATGGAAAACTGCTTGAGATTAGTTTAGCAATCCCGTATTACAAGAACAATGCCCAAGGCGATCTTTTTGTTTTGCCCCCTCCCCTTGTAATCTGCCAGAAAAACCCCATATAGGAAAGGCAAATTCCCCAAGGAAATTGCAGTAATATCAGCTAGTGCACTAAGCACAATAACTACCAAAAGAAGGGTAATAGACCATGGCTACAAAGAAGTCTCCAGCAAAAAAGAAAGTAGCTACCAAGGTGGTAACAAAAGCCCCTGCAAAAAAAGCTGTCCAGAAAGTTGCCGCTAAAAAAGTAGCAGCCAAAAAGACAGTGAAAAAGGTAGTGAAAAAACCAGCAGCAAAGAAAGTTGCTGCAAAGAAACCTGCGGCCAAAAAGCCAGCAGCTAAGAAAACAACGGCAAAGAAACCTGCGGCCAAAAAGCCAGCAGCAAAAAAAGTTGCCAAGAAAGCTGTAAAACAAGCTTCATCTAAAGCATCTAAGGTAGATCAATATGGTCTGGAGCAAGATGATGAGTTTTACGGCTTGTATTTTGCGAAGTCTACAAAAAAGGGTTTGGTTGAAGTAAAACCTTGTACCTTCTCATTGATGTACTGGTGGAAAGGCTTGCTTGGCTACCCTGACATGATCGAGATCTCCAAAGGGAGCAATACTGCGATGCTGCAGTTTGAATCTACTTTTGGCGGTGGTGACTCTGGTGAAACTGAATTAACCGAAAAAGATGTATTGGATATTGATCACATCATTGAAGTGGATGAAGAAGAAATGATGATCTCCCTTTACTCTTATGTACCTATTCCGGTTCCTGAGAAATTAGTCGGCGCTGTAAGTCTAGCTATCCTGAATATCAACCCAGAAACCCGCTATGGCAGCTTAGAGCTCTGCTCCACCGAGAACGAAGAAGGCGAAACAGAGCATTTCTTGCGCTATCGTGCGGCAACCTATTTGCGTGGCATTAAGTCAGGCAAAGTGGAGGCTATTGAAAGCATGGTTACTAATGGATCCGAGTTCTTCGGTCTTGCTTTAGATGCCATGTGTGTGAATAAGTCGATTAAGAAATGGCTTCTTAGCTAATTGAGCGACAGCAAATGGCGGACTAACTATCCGCCACTATCTGCAAAGATAGATGTAAGTTATGGGAAAACGGTCATTGACCGTTTTTCTGCTTTCTAGAATCGTCACTGTTCTTTTGCCCTGCTTTTTGCACTCCACAAGAGCCGCTTCCTGAGCCTCAGTCTCTTTCGCTGTCTTGGGGGCATGCACTCCAATCGTTCCATCTGATTGTTGATAGACGCCGAATTCACTCTGAGGCGTTGAGCAAGCCGCCAATAGGAGGCCAAGAAGAGCAACTAAGTAACGATTCATTTTAAAGAATGTCTAAGGGTTTAAAGGTAACCCTATTCTAGGACACTCCAAAGTAAAGATTCGGTAATCGTCACAAAAGTGTCATATACGCTTGAAATTGATAGATTTAAAACGTAGGATGGTCCAAAGAGTAAAAATTTACCTATAACCTATGAATAAAAAATAAGGAAAATCATGAGCCAAAAGAAACTAGTGAAGCAGCTGTTAAAAAAGCTCGATAAATTAGAGTCCGATAGAGAAAAGCTCATCAATAAGCTGGCAAAAGCATTAGATAAGCTAGAAAAAAAGGTGACGGATAAGAAGGTCCCCACGAAAAAAGTAGCGGCTAAAAAAGCACCTGCTAAAAAGGTCCCAGTAAAGAAAGTTGCTGTAAAAAAGACCCCTACTAAAAAGGCGCCTGCAAAAAAGACGGCCGCCAAGAAAGCTGTCAGCGCCAACGAAGTAAGCTAATGAGTCATAAAAACAAAGATAAGCTGGAGGAATCTAGTTACGACGCTGCACTTCGCTTATTACAAATTGAGTTGGTGAAGCTCCAAAATAGCCTCATCAAAAATGGTGATCAGATCCTGGTCATATTAGAGGGTCGAGATACTGCAGGCAAAGACGGAACCATTAAAGCTATCACGGAACATCTAAGTCCACGTGAAACACGTATTGTTGCACTTGGCAAACCCTCAGATACCGAATCTACAGAGTGGTACTTTCAGAGGTATGTTGCGCAGCTACCCAAGCAAGGTGAGTTCGTCCTATTCAATCGTAGTTGGTATAACCGAGCTGGCGTTGAACGCGTCATGAATTTCTGCACTAAAGCTCAATACGTTAATTTCATGGAAACCGTAAATGACTTTGAATCCATCCTAGTGCGCTCAGACATTACTATCTTGAAATACTATTTAGACATTTCCAAGAAAGAGCAGGCGTTGCGTCTTGAAGATAGGGAGAATGATCCACTAAAGCAGTGGAAGATCAGCCCTATTGATCAGCAAGCGCAGAAAAATTGGAATGCGTATAGTAAATGTAGAAATGAAATGCTAGAAAGAACCAGCCCTAAAGATGCGCCTTGGACAATTGTTATGGCTAACGACAAGAAGCTGGCTCACTTAAATTTAATTCGAGATTTACTCTCTAGAGTGTCCTACCCAGGAAAAGATAAGTCACTACTCAGGGCGGATAAAGATATTGCCTTTAAGTGGGATGGCAAACTATCTAAACTCGAGAAATAAAATCTTTAGAAGACTTCAGGGACGTACATCTTCTGCGGCACTGGACCACGAAGATAGTCTGGGTTATGCACACGCTTAGGCAAAGTAATTACCGGATGATCGATTTCTTGATATGGGATTTGACTGAGTAAATGGGTGATGCAGTTGAGACGAGCTTTTTTCTTATCATTGGCAGCAACTACCCACCACGGCGCCTCTGGAATATGAGTACGCTCCAGCATCGTTTCTTTTGCCTTGGTATAGGCCTCCCAGAGTCTTCTGGCTTCAAGATCCATTGGACTTAATTTCCACTGCTTGAGTGGATCATGAATGCGCATCATGAAGCGGTTGTACTGTTCATCATCAGAAATAGAGAACCAATACTTAATTAAGATAATGCCCGAGCTAATCATCATTCGCTCAAGATCAGGAACTGTTCTTAGGAACTCTTCGTATTCTTCATCATTACAAAACCCCATCACCCTCTCTACGCCGGCACGGTTGTACCAGCTACGATCAAATAGAGCGATCTCACCACCAGCAGGCAAATGGGAAATATATCTTTGAAAATACCATTGAGTCTTTTCGCGTTCGTTGGGTGCCGGTAAAGCGACTACTTTACAAACACGAGGATTGAGGCGCTGGGTAATACGCTTAATAGCACCACCCTTACCCGCTGAATCACGACCCTCAAATAGAACTGCAACCTTAAGCTTATTTGCCACTACCCAATCTTGGAGCTTTACTAGCTCGCCCTGCAGTCTAAATAATTCGCGGAAATAAACATTGCGTGGAATCTGAGATTTGCTATCGCCATCAGGGGAAAGACGATCATCATCAAGCTCCATCTCAAGCTCTTCATCCATGCTATCAAGAATTTCTTCTTGAGCACGTCGATACCACTCGGCCATCTCTTTATGCTTCGATGTCATTTTCATTCCACTCCTAGAATACCTTTATAGCCAGGAAAGATGACACTTTTATTACATAAAGGGCTGATGACCGTTTAAGCGATTAGAAATAACCTCCTGGCTATGCAAGGCTAACCACTTGCGATCTCTAGAGGCTTCTGGAGTAGCACCAGAAGGGGATAAAAAGGTTAATTCGACGATCAATTGACGATCATGCAATATCTTAGCCATAGATTCAAGCAATCCCATCTCGCCAACAAAGGCAGCAACATCACTTCTCTCGCCAGACGCAGCAGACTGATAGGAAATTGCTAGGGAGTAGACCGATACGCCAGCAATCACGGCAGATTCAAACAAATTAGGTTTGAACGGCAGTACAGTCTCTCCTAGCGTGGAGGTGCCCTCAGGAAAGATACAGACAGAATGAGATGCAAGAACTCTGCCTACATCTTCAGCAACCTTCTTCCCATGGCGAATTTTGTCTCGCTTAATAAAAACGGTGCCCAATTGCTTTGCCATCCAGCCAAATATTGGCCACCCCTCTACATCCGACTTTGCAACAAAGAGAATGGGGTTAAAAGCATTGATAGCGTGGATATCCATCCAAGAAATATGGTTTGAAGCAAGAAGGAATGGAGTGCTTGGAAGAATTTCTTGATTCTTCAACCTTAATTCAATTCCAAAAATATTTAGCAATCTTTTTGACCAAGCCTGAATCAGTTGATTTTTCTTTTTTTGATCCGCAAAAGGAAATTGAAAAGATAAAGTAGCCAAACCAGCGATCACGTGAACCCATACGAGAACCCAGCACCAAGCTACTGATGTGTTTCTCGATAGATTTAGGGAATGTTTCTTACTCATATGGATTAGCAATATAAATCAAATTCAGAAAATATTTGCATAGTCACAAAACTGCCTCAGAACTGTCACGCTGCTTTCATACTTTGTTGGCTTAATACTGTTTCATGATGCATTACAAAGCCATCTGGATTTCAGACGTACACCTGGGGACATCAGGGTGTCAGGCAAACTACCTTCTCGATTTTCTAAAGCATAACGAAGCTGAGAAATTCTATCTGGTGGGCGACATTATTGACGGTTGGAGACTAAAGAAATCTTTCTACTGGCCACAATCACATAATGACGTAGTGCAAAAACTATTGCGCAAGGCTCGTAAAGGCAGCGAAGTCATCTATGTTCCCGGCAATCATGATGAAAGCGCTAGACAATTCTTTGGCCTTTCGTTTGGTGATGTCAAGGTTGTTGAAGAGGTAATCCATACAACCGTAGATGGCAGAAAACTATGGGTAACCCATGGCGATCAATTTGATGGGGTAATGCAATACGCTAAGTGGCTTGCCTATGTTGGCGACACCATGTATTCGTTCATTCTTTACGTGAACCGCTACTTCAATATGCTCCGCGCCAAGATGGGCTTGCAATATTGGTCTCTATCTCAATACCTCAAGCACCAGGTAAAAAACGCCGTCAGCTATATCGCAGATTTTGAACACATTATGGCCAGGGAAGCGCGTCTAAGAGGTTGTGATGGGGTTGTTTGCGGGCATATTCACAAGGCAGAAATCCGTGAGATCGATGGCTTGCTGTATTGCAACGATGGCGATTGGGTCGAAAGCCTGACCGCCTTGGTTGAAACACAAACCGGTGAACTCAAAATTATTCACTGGACAAATATTAAGGGCGAGCCCGTTGAAGCCACTCAAGCCTCCCTTCCACCCGCTATTGAATCACTTATTAAAGAGGTTGCTCTATGAAAATTATGATCATTACCGATGCATGGGACCCACAGGTGAACGGCGTTGTCCGCACCCTCAAACAAACCCGTGCAGAATTAATTGCCTTGGGTCATGAGGTGGAGATGATCACCCCCACTGGTTTTAAATCAATTCCATGTCCAACCTATCCTGATATCGCCTTATCCCTGTTCCCGGCCAAAGAAGTAGCACGTCGAATTAAAGAGTTTGCACCTGATGCCATGCATATCGCTACCGAGGGTCCATTGGGGCTATCTGCTCGCGCCTATGCAGTAAAAAATCGCCTACCCTTTTCTACCGCATATCACACACGCTTCCCAGAGTACGTCAAGGCACGTACCGGCATTCCATTGGGCATTACCTATGCATTTATTCGGTGGTTTCATGGTCCATCTATGGCAGTCATGGCGCCAACCATTGTGGTTAAGGACGATCTAGAAAAATTTGGCCTGAAGAATGTGGTTCTGTGGTCAAGAGGTGTAGATCTCGACATTTTTAAGATGCAGGATTCAAAGGCACTGAATACCGCTCATCCCATCTTTTTATATGTAGGGCGTGTGGCTGTTGAAAAAAATATCAATGCTTTTTTAGAGATTGATCTGCCAGGTTCCAAGTGGGTGGTAGGAGACGGTCCGGCCTTGGCTGGAATAAAAGAAAAATATCCAGAAGTGAACTATCTGGGTGTATTACAGCAACATGAGTTGGCTAAAGTGTATGCAGCTGCAGATGTATTTGTATTTCCAAGTAAGACCGACACATTTGGACTAGTTTTATTGGAAGCAATGGCATGCGGCACCCCCGTAGCAGCGTATCCAGTAACTGGTCCTATTGATGTACTGGGGAATTCAAACTCAGGGGCAATGAATGAGGATCTGCGAGAAGCCTGTATGCAAGCACTTAAAATTCCTCGTGAAATTGCACGTGCCCATGCTGAGAAATTTTCTTGGCGTGCAGCTACAGAGCAGTTTGCTCAACATTTGAAGCCTGTGCCAACGACAGAAGTTCACGTCGCTGCATTAGCTTAAGGCAAGATACTCGTGAGCTTCCCTTACCATGTTGACCAGAACCCACATAAGGGCAACCGAGGCCTTACTAGGGCATGGCATGCGACCAAGAACTCCTGGTGTGGATTGGTATATGCCTTTCGAGAAGAAAGCGCTTTTCGACAAGAGCTTACCCTGCTTGTATTGTTAGCACCTACAGCACTTGCATTACCTATAACACCTTTAGAAAAGGTGCTACTAGTCTCGTCTCTGGTAATGGTGCTCGTCATTGAACTACTGAATTCTAGTGTAGAGGCAGCAATTGATCGAATTTCATTTGAGCATCACGATCTCTCCAAGCGCGCAAAAGATTTTGGCAGTGCCGCCGTCATGCTAGCCCTCGTTATAGCAGTACTACTTTGGGCCGCAGTCTGCGCCCCCTTGATTCTCACACTCTAAATAAGCCATTTACCCAACCATTCACTTACGAAGGCTAACCATGTCTGACATTCCCAATCCAATTGGTTCATTTGAAATTTTTTCCCCTAAAAAAGTAAAGCCGCTGAAAAAGAAGCAGTCAAATACCTTTCAAAAGCTCTCTAAAAAGTTAGCTAAAAAACTATTTGGAAAGAAATTTGTTACAAAAACAAGAGCTGAACTTAGGGAAGTGGAGATAACTCCTTCCGTTCAAATAAAACCCAAAAAACCGGCCTTTCAGATTGTTTGGGCAAGTACTCCAGGTGAAATTAAAGAAGCTCAGAGATTGCGATACAAAGTATTTGCCGAGGAGATGGGGGCGAAGCTACCGATGAATGCAGAAGGTCTTGATATTGATGAATTCGATGCCTATTGCGACCACTTATTAATTCGTGATCAAGACAGCCTCAAGGTCGTGGGCACCTATCGCGTTCTCCCCCCTCATAGAGCTAAAGAAATCGGACGCCTTTATTCTGATTCTGAGTTTGACTTATCCCGCCTTGACCACCTGCGCCCTAAATTAGTTGAATTGGGTAGATCTTGCGTTCACCAAGACTATCGCTCAGGCGCGGTGATCATGGCGCTGTGGAGTGGCCTGGCACAGTATATGCAAAAGAATGGCTATGAAATCATGTTGGGATGCGCCAGCATCCCTATGGCTGATGGCGGACACTTTGCAGCGAGCCTTTATAACTCACTTGGCAATGATCAAATGGCGCCTACAGAGTTCCACGCCTTCCCACGCTTGCCATTGCCATTGGATAAGCTGAATGGTGGCCTGGATGTACAGCCTCCCCCTTTGATTAAGGGCTACTTAAAGCTTGGAGCCAAAATTTGCAGCGCTCCAGCGTGGGATCCAGACTTTAATACTGCTGACTTATTAACAATGATGAGACTATCAGAAATTAATCCGCGTTACGCAAAGCATTTCTTGGGTCTCTAATTTTAAGGAATGAATTTCTTAGTAAAAAGCCGCTTCAGTATGAGGTGGATTTTTATATTTAGCTTGAGTTACTTAAAGCTGATTTGATAAGAGCGGCCAACTCTTTCCCACTCTGCGGCCTCTTTTAAAAGACTAAATTCTGTCAAAGGGTGTTCGGTGGCCCATTCTTTAGATAGGCTCACCAGGTAGGAGCCTTCATGCTCTGAAACTTTTACCTTTGGAATGCTATTGTCATTTCGACCGCGACAAAGAACTTGAGCAAGCCTCAAACAAAAGAGCATACGCCAGTCTTCAAAGCCGTGGTTATTGGCTAACTTACCAAGTTTTCCGGTATGGCCAATCAATAAAGCAGCAAGTCTTGCCTGGTCATTCTTAGAGAATCCCGGCATATCGGCATTACCAGCAATATAAGCTGAATGCTTGTGATACCCATTATGGGAAATAGATAAACCAATTTCATGAAGGTTAGCAGCCCACTGCAATAATGCGACGTTATCTGCCCTACTCTCTGACTCAGGCTTAGGAAGTTGCTGTAAAAAATCTGCCGCCAATTTACCTACCCTAGCAGCCTGATCACGATCCACGGCATAACGTTGCATGAATTGCTCTACGGTGACATAGCGCATATCGTGATGCTGAGATCGACCAAGTAAGTCATAAAGAACGCCGCTACGTAATGCGGCATCCGTCACTTCCATTTCCTCAATACCCAATTCATCGAATGCAGCCAGCATAATCGCTAAGCCTCCAGGCCATACAGCCCTTCTATCATCCTTGAGACCAATCAACTCAACTTGATTGACGTGATCATATTTGAGAAGATGCTTTTTGAGATTCTTTAGGCCTTCACGGGTAATGAGGCCACTTGCCCCATTGACGCGACCCATTGTTAATCCATCGCTATTCCCATTGAAATTATTGCTAGCGATTAATTCAGCCAAGGCTCTAGCAGTTCCAGAGGAACCGATGACTTGTTTCCATCCACTTTTTAAATAAACCCCGGAGATTACCTGTATTTCACGGCGGGCAGCTAGCTCGGCCTCCTTAAAAGCGTGAGCATCAATATTTCCTTTGGGGAAAAAACGCAAACTATGTGAGACGCAGCCTATGTAAAGACTTTCCATCAACTTTGGCTCGTAACCTTTGCCAATAATGAATTCGGTAGAACCGCCACCAATATCAATGACAAGCCTATTACCTTGAATAGCCTGCACCTCATGCGCCGCCCCAATGTAAATGAGACGGGCCTCTTCTACGCCAGCAATAACCTCAATCGGAAAACCTAAAGCCTCTTGCGCATCCTCAACAAACTGCTGTGCATTTTTAGCAACACGTAATGTATTGGTAGCAACCGCGCGAACATTGGCAGGATCAAATCCACGAATGCGTTCACCAAAACGTCTAATAGCAATTAAGCCTCGTTGATAGGCATCATTACCAAGTAATTTATTTTCCGTTAGTCCTGCAGCCAAACGAACTGTCTCGCGCAAGGTATCTATAGGACGAAGCTGCGTTCCTGAAGGAGTATTGACGACCTGAGCCACCAGCATGCGAAAACTATTAGAGCCTAAGTCAACCGCAGCTACGAGGTCTGCTGATATCGCTAAAGGATCTACCGGATTGCTGGACAAAATGTTCCCCAAAAATGGAATGCAGCATCAATTATGTCTATTTTATGTACAAACCATGACATATTGATGAAATCAATGCCAAGCCTATCTGGCTAGGGGAGTAAAGGGAATTTTAGGCGGCTAAGTTCTGCTCAGAGCTAAAGCAATCTCGATTACCAAAGCTACACAAAATACAGCAATCACCAGACTTTGGCTTCAAAATTGCACTACAAGAACGGCAGCGATAAAAATGTTGAGAACCTTCGTCCGAGCTAACGATCTCAGAGTTCTGACAATGGGGGCAAGTAACAATGGCTTGCGGGTATTGGATGGTTTTATTCACAATGCCATACTGAACCAGAATTATGACAAGAATATGTCAGTTGACTATAAAGGGGCGGAAACTAAACCCATTAAAACAATGAATTATGACTGTCATATTACTTTGCTAGGATTAGACCTTACTTAATCCATGGATTGAATGATTATGAGTAAATATCAATATGAAGATGCTGTAAAGCAATTGCAAGAGTCTGGCTGCATTGGACTGGCAGACCTAAAAAATCTTCCGCACGAAGATCTTGTAGAGCTACTGGAAGAGATTAAGGTTTGGTGCCTTTATGCCAACGGCAAAGCTGAAAAGCTACCTAAAGAATCTAAAAAGAAGAAAAAGAAAAAGAAGGAGTGAGGACTAAACCGCGACTCGGTCTTTAGGGAAGCGAAGCATGAATTTACTACCTCTACCGGGCGTACTTTCAATCACGAGCTGAGCTTGATGGCGGTTGGCGATATGCTTAACAATAGCGAGCCCCAGTCCGGTTCCGCCAGTATCCCTTGATCGACTCCGGTCAACACGATAAAAGCGCTCCGTTAATCGAGAGAGATGCTCAGATGCAATGCCTGGGCCAGTATCCGTTACTGAAAATTCACCCTGCCCCTGTTCGTTAACCTTCCACTCCACAGAAATAGCGCCCACATCTGGGGTATAACGAATTGCATTGGACACTAAATTGCTAAAAGCAGAGAGGATCTCCCTTTCATCACCCAATAAGTTTTGCGTTGAGTTCACATCAAAACTTATTGAATGCTTTCCTTGTGAAAGCGCTTCGGCATCATTTTTAATTAGCGCCATTAAGGTTTCGATCTTCACCACAGTAGTTGTAGCTGGCAATGCATTAGACTCTAGATTGGCTAAGGTTAATAGATCCTCAACTAAGCTCTTCATTCTTTGTGCCTGCGACATCATCATGTCTAAGTACTGATCCTGCTGATCCTTTTTAAGCTCCAAGGATTGAACGGTCTCCAGAAAGCCCATTAAGACGGTGATTGGCGTCCGCATTTCATGAGAAACATTGGCCACGAAATCACGCCGCATGGCATCCGCTTTTTGCAAGTCAGTAACGTCCTGAATCAAAAGAAGATGGCGTTTTTGACCAAATGGGAAGGCCTGCAGCATCAAACTGAGACTGCCATCTGGCCCCATGCGCTCCATCAATAGGGGCTCTTCAAAAATACGCCTATTCAGATACTGTATGAATTCAGGTCGTCTAATTAAAAAATTTACGCGCTGCATCACATCGCGCTTAAAGATCAACCCAAAAAATCTCTCGGCAATACTGTTACACCATTCAATTTGATCATTTTCATCAAGCATAACAATGCCATTAGGTGAGGCCTGAAATGCCTCAATAAAATGATCGTGTTGTTGCTCAATACTGCGAATGCGCTGCTTTAGATTTCTGACAAGTCGTTGAAGCCTAAAAAATACCTCCTCCCAAAAACCACTTGGCAAGGGCATATTTTCAACAGAATCAGCAAGGATGTATTTCCTCAGACGCGCTAAATTAATATACGCATAAACAAGGGGGATAGAAAGTACTGCAACTCCTGCAGCAATAGCCCACTCTGCGCCCCAGAAAGGCAGAACGATAAATGCCGCAATAAATGCGACACAAATGATGACAAAGAAACGGGTTAATACAGAGAGCATGCTGCAATATTAGAGCATCTCTAGAGGCCCCTAGAAAATTCTAGAAAAATACTTAAAAAGCCTTAAGTTTCAGTTGGAGTCTTGGTAATGCGGTAACCACTACCCCGGACAGTCTCAACATAGCGGTCGCAATCAAATGGCACCAGAGCTGCTCTTAGGCGCTTGATGTGGACGTCAACCGTTCTTTCCTCAATATAGACTTCACTACCCCAAACCTTATCCAGCAAGCTAGCACGGGAGTGAACCCGCTCAGGATTGGCCATAAAAAACTGCAGCAAGCGAAACTCTGTTGGACCCAAAGCAATTGACTTAGGCTCTTGATTTGGCCAGACTGCTAATACGCGGTGAGAGCTTGGATCCAGCTTTAATGGACCTACAGTCAATGGGCCCGTGTCTTCAATAGGCGTCTGCCTTCTTAATATTGCCCTTACTCTTGCCACCAGCTCTTTAGGAGAAAATGGCTTGGTCACATAGTCATCCGCACCAGAATCCAGTCCAAGAACCTTATCCGACTCCTCGCTTTTGGCGGTGAGCATCAGGATAGGCAAGCCTTTAGTGCGCTCAGTGGCACGGAGCTCCTTAGCAAACTGCACCCCAGACTTTCCTGGCATCATCCAATCCAAGATAATCAGACTAGGCAATTGATCTTTCATCATCGCCAACGCAAGATCTGTTTGCATGGCTTTTTCCACTTCATATCCAGCATGTGACAGATTAATCGCAATCAATTCTGCAATTGATGGCTCATCCTCAACTATGAGTATGCGGTGAGTCATTATTCGAGGTCCTAATTATTGTCTATTTGCTTCGCGAACTAAATCTTCATGGGGAATATGACGAACGTCAGATCCCTTGGCAATGTAAATTACGAACTCTGCGATATTTTTAGCGTGGTCGCCAATACGCTCGATTGCCTTAGCAATAGTCAGCATATCTAGGCCAGTGCTAATCATATGAGGGTCTTCAGACATGTAAGTAATGAGCTTACGAACAAAGCCTCTAAATTCTTCATCAATCTGTCGATCCTCTTGCACTACCTCAGCTGCCGCAATAGTATCTAGGCGGGCAAATGCATCAAGACTGCGGCGTAGTAGAGAGATAGCCATCTGGCCTGATAACCGAATCTCAGCAACGTTAATGTTATGCGGTAGGCCAGACTCAATTAAACGCTTAGTGCGCTTAGCAACGCGCTCTGCTTCATCGCCCGCACGCTCTAAATTGGTTATCGCTTTGGATACCGCCATCACGAGACGTAAGTCGCGTGCTGTAGGCTGTCTACGTGCAATCAATTCTGTACAGGCTAAGTCGATCTGGATCTCAAGATCATTTACTAGCTTTTCATTTTCGATCACAACATTGCAGGTTTCAGCATCCATTTGCGTAAAAGCGCGCATGGCTGTTGCAATTTGTGACTCCACTAACCCACCCATTTCAAGCAAGCGGCTTGAGAGCGAATTAAGATCTGCGTCGAATTGTGATGATAGATGTTTATCTGGCATATATGTCTCCAATTAACCGAAGCGGCCGGTTATGTAATCTTCTGTTTCTTTGCGCTTAGGCTTAATAAATATTTCGTCTGTTTTACCGTACTCAATAAGGCTACCCAAATACATATAGGCTGTGTAGTCGGATACACGGGCTGCTTGTTGCATATTATGGGTCACAATCGCGATGGTGTAATCCTTCTTCAATTCATGAATTAACTCTTCCACCTTGCCGGTTGAGATAGGATCCAAAGCTGAAGTTGGCTCATCCAACAAAATGACTGAAGGCTTGACTGCAACTCCGCGAGCAATACACAAACGCTGTTGCTGGCCGCCAGAGAGAGATAAACCACTTTGATTTAATTTATCCTTTACTTCATTCCACAGGGCCGCTTTATTTAATGCCCACTCTACGCGCTCATCCATCTCAGAGCGAGAAAGTTTTTCGTAAAGACGCACGCCAAAGGCGATATTTTCATAGATCGACATTGGGAATGGCGTTGGCTTCTGGAAAACCATACCAATTCTTGAACGGAGCAGATTCAAATCCTGGCCCGGCTCAAGAATATTTTGTCCATAAAAGTTAATCTCACCCTCTGCACGCTGGCCTGGATATAGATCATACATACGGTTTAACGTTCTCAGAAGTGTCGATTTACCACAGCCAGATGGGCCAATAAAGGCTGTAACCTTACCCTGCTCAATATCTAAATTGATTTTCTTTAAGCCCTGGAATGCGCCGTAGTAAAAATTCAAATTGCGCACTTCAATAGCGTTAATGGCCGCTTGTTGCGGTTCCTGGTTTAACGTATCCACTCTACCCCCTTGACCATCAACCTGATTTAAGTCAAACATAGTTTTCATATTACTCATCATCCCTGCACCTTGTCTCGGAACACCACGCGAGCCAGGATATTTAACCCAAGCACTGCAAATGTAATCAGTAAAGCGCCGCCCCAGGCAAGATCAACCCAGTTGTCATAGGGGCTCATCGCAAACTGGAAAATAACAACCGGCAAATTTGCCATTGGCGCATTCATATTCGTTGAGAAGAATTGGTTATTCAGCGCCGTAAAGAGTAAAGGTGCCGTCTCACCACTCACACGAGCAAGCGCAAGCAAGATACCCGTCATCACGCCGCTCTGAGCTGCGCGCAACGTAATCATGAATGCCACTTTCCATTTTGGCGTACCAAGCGCATAAGCTGCTTCACGCAAGCTACCCGGAACCAAACGCAGCATATTTTCCGTGGTTCTAACGACCACAGGAATAGCAATTAAAGCCAACGCAATCGTGCCAGCCCAACCAGAGAAGTGACGAACTTGCGCAACTACGAATGCGTATACAAACAGACCAATGACAATAGATGGTGCGGACAACATAATGTCAGTTACAAAGCGAGTGACTGCGGCAACCTTGCTGCGATCGCCGTATTCTGAAAGATACAAGCCAGCCAATACACCTACTGGCGTGCTGATGAGTGTGCAGCAACCAATCAACATCAAACTACCCACAATCGCGTTAGCAAGACCGCCACCATCAGAGCCTGGCGCCGGAGTGCTATGAGTAAAGAGGTCTAAGTTAATTGAAGAAAAACCTTTGATGACCAAAACACTAAGGATCCAAAATAAAAAAACCATCCCCAAGGCCATCGCAGCCATCGACAAAGTTAAGCCAATTTTGTTTGCACGTTTTCGACGGGCAAAAATTTCTGGATTGATATTGGTTGCCTTGTTCATGATTTCAGGCCCTGCTTCTTCTCCATATTGCTTAGCATCCACTTAGCACAGGCCAAAACAATGAAGGTGATGATGAATAGCGCAAGACCGAGGGCAAATAAAGATGAAAGATGATTACCTGCTTCAGCTTCACCGAATTCGTTTGCTAATGTAGATGCAATCGATGTGCCCGGAGCGAATAAAGATGGTGACAGGCGCTGTGCATTGCCGATAACAAAGGTCACAGCCATGGTTTCACCCAGGGCACGACCCAAACCCAGCATTACGCCACCAATAACCCCTGCCTTGGTATATGGCAATACAACATTCTTAACGACTTCCCAGGTTGTACAACCAATCCCGTATGCAGACTCCTTTAGAACCGGCGGGACAATCTCAAACACGTCGCGCATCACTGAAGCGATGAATGGAAGAATCATCATTGCCAAAATGAGTCCGGCACAGAGGACACCAATACCATTGAACGCGCCAGAGAATAGGATTCCCAATCCAGGAACCTTACCCAAAGTAGCTGCAAGTGCTGGCTGAACATAGTCAGCAAACAACGGTGCAAAAATAAATAGGCCAAACATTCCATAAATAATAGAAGGCACTGCAGCCAACAACTCTACCGCTGTACCAAGGGGTCTGCGTAAAGGACCCGGGCAAAGTTCGGTCAAAAAGACGGCAATACCAAAGCTTAAGGGAACGGCAATGACCAAAGCGATGATGGATGTAACCAAGGTTCCGTAGATCGCAATCAAGCCACCAAACTCACCATTTACGATATCCCACTCTTGGGTAAAGAAAAAACCAATACCAAAAGTATGTAGGGCTGGCCACGCATTAATCACGAGAGAGATGATGATTCCCAAGAGGGCAATTAAGACGCTGCAAGCAAAAAACTGGGTAATGCCATGAAACAAGAAATCCTGCACACGCTGGATCTTGGCGATCCTGAGCGCCTGAGGCGTTGGGGCGGAATGAGACTGGGCGTTATCTATCATAATTCGCACATATTTAAACAGCCAAACAGCCCCACCTTAGTGGAGCTGTTTGTTTTTGGTAAAAACTGGCAGATTAGCAAAATTTACTTAGTTGCAATCTTGGTAAACACATTCTTACGAATGAAGTCAGTAGTTTTGTCTGGCATTGGAACGTAGTCTAAATCTTCAGCCATCTTCTTGCCATCTTTAAAGGCAAAGTCAAAGAACTTAATAACTTCCGCTACGTTAGCTTTATTTTCTGGGTTCTTGTAGATCAAGATAAAAGAGGCGCCTGTGATTGGCCATGATTTAGCACCAGGAGCATTCGTAATAAATGTACCCATTCCTGGAATCGCAGCCCAATCTGTACTTGCAGCAGCCGCAGCAAAGGTCAGGTCATCTGGAGCCACAAATTGACCATCTTTGTTCTTCATGGAAATGAAGGTCATTTTGTTTTTCTTTGCGTAGGCATACTCAACATATCCAACTGAGTTTTTTACACGGGTTACGTTTGCTGCTACACCTTCGTTACCTTTGCCACCTACCGTAGAAGCGGCAGGCCACTTAACAGAAGCGCCGGCACCCACTGAGTCTTTAAATAAAGAGCTTGTTTTAGCCAAGTAATCAGTAAAGATTGCTGTTGTACCTGAACCGTCAGCACGTACAACTACAGTAATGGGACCGCTAGGAATCTTGACACCAGGATTCATGATAGCGATACGCTTATCACCCCAATCAGAAATTACACCCTGGAAGATGTCTGCCAAAGTTGGGCCATCTAACTTGATCTCGCCTGGCTTTACACCGTCAACGTTAATCACTGGCACTACACCGCCAATAATTACTGGGAACTGAACTAAACCATCTTTTTCTAAGTCGTCAAACTTCACTGGATTATCGGTCGCGCCAAAATCTACTGTTTTAGCTTTGATCTGTTTGATGCCACCGGAAGATCCAATGGATTGGTAATTTAAATTAGAGCCTGTCTTAGCTTTATAAGCTTCTGCCCATTTTGCATAAATTGGATATGGGAAGGTTGCGCCAGCACCGGTCATATCCACTGCAAATGCCGCTGGTGCAAGTGAAATTGCGCCTATTACTAGGGCTTTTTTTAGAAAAGATTTCATTTGGTCAGTCCTTACATTAAATATGCGCAACGGCGCGATATAAGAACGATACGGCGGGAATATGACGGTTATATGACAGTCCTAAAACCCCCATTTTTCGAGGTCTATGGCAATCTAAACTGCATTGGGATGCAAAAACACCCGGAGAAATCATGCAAAATGCCCAGCAACCAGGAGCAAGAAAAATAGGCGCTCAGAGCAATCCTAAGCGCTCAAATTTAACCCCTAATACTTAAGACTTAAGACTTAAAACTTAAATCTAAGCTCTGCACCGCCACCGTATTCTTGACCGTAGGTATTAAAAGAAGCAACAGCACCAATACGGGCAGAGACATCCTTGGTAATGCCACCCTGAATACCCAAACCCACCATATTGGAAACCGGGCCCATATTGGCGCCAACTTGAGAAAAGGAGCCAGTTGGGCCAGTAGCGGTAATCGAATGAGCGGCATTGCTGTTGGCAAACCAATCGTAGCCCAGCTTATAGAAACCAATTAGGGAGAGTGGGTCATTGGCACCCTTGAGTAAGGGGTAAATAAAATCCAATCCAGCAAAAGTCACTGCTGTGTATGCAGTTGCTGAAGAAATGCCGTAATTAAAAATTGAGTTTCCGTTTTGTTCTGTTGCTCCACCCATCCATAACTGAGAATAAGATACGCCAACAAATGGAGAGAGCGTGAAATCTTGCGCCTGATAAGCCTTAGCCAACTTCGCAGCACCATATACACCATTTGATTTATAGGAGCTCGTAGCATTACTACCTGCAATCACCCCTACATCAGGCATGCTACGGTTTGCATTGGTATCGCCATACATATAACCTAAGGCACCGGAGAGCTTAACTTGCGCATCAAAATTTCTAGCGCCGTACAGACCGGCATAAAAGTTGGTGGTGTTGAAATTTTGAGTGACCTGCTGACTCTCGGTCATTGAGGTTGTGCCAGTTCCAGCAAAGACACCATAACCCCCTTCTTTGCTACGACTAATATCGCCGCCAATAATCAGATCATAAAGGTTGTAACCAAAACCAGAGAGGTTGTTATTGTTATTTACAGTGCCCTTTACTGCCGCCGCATCTGCCCAGACGTATCTGCCTTCATCATCCTGATAAACCTTAGTTGAAGGAGAGGCACTCACCGGCGCATGAATCCGATCCATCACTGTATTGATGATGTGTGCCATCTGCTCAAGACCAATGGTCATATTGGAGGAGTAACCCTCGGCATGAACTTGCGCAAGGGTTGCAGCCTGTTCTGGTGTAAGGGTTGGAATAATTTGACTGAATAGTGCCTGATTTGCGCCAAACATTGCAGCTCCAGCCGCACTGAGATTCACCATAAAATCTTTGGAGCCTGTATAGGCCGCAGTAATAGATTTGGCTAAATTTTGACCGGAACTGCCATTAACTACAGGCGTAGCTACTGCCGAGGTTCTGGCTAACAAGTCCCACTTGTCTACACCCGCCTGCTTTCCTAAATTCCAACTAGTTGTAACAAATGCCCCTCCATAAGTACCGCTTTTTTTGGAAATATTTGCAGTTGGAATACCACTTAAAACATCGACATAGATTTTTGTTGTGGACGGAGCAAGAGATGATCTAGGATCAATGCCGAAGTTTGTTACACCACTCCCTAGACTGGCAACTGATAACTTGCCATAGGAAGTGGCATCAGTAATGATAATGTTGTAATTAGTTGGCAGTGCGCCAACATAAGTCAGGTTTGACTGCGCATTATTGAGCGTCTTAATGAGGCCATTATTTTCAATTCCATAACCTGTAAATCCAAAGCCTGTGCTGCCAGCAATATTTCCTAAGTTGTTAATAGTCGATATCGTGCCCCAGTTACGAATTGAGTTATAGCAAGTAAGTCCAT
This sequence comes from Polynucleobacter sp. AP-Capit-er-40B-B4, assembly GCF_018882245.1. Taxonomy (GTDB): domain Bacteria; phylum Pseudomonadota; class Gammaproteobacteria; order Burkholderiales; family Burkholderiaceae; genus Polynucleobacter. Next base: position 168,819 of record NZ_JACVOV010000004.1, read on the forward strand.
TACAGGCGCCAGTCCGAATATCTCCACCAGAATTATTGTTAATAACATTGACAGTACTGCCTGTGCCAACAAGGATGCCGGCATCCTGTCCGCCATTTATCGAGCCGCTATTGCTAATAGTTCCTATCGATGCAGTATTTGAACCAGATGCCGTATCAAGATAAATTGCGCCAGCGGAACCATTAATAGCACCAGAATTATTGATAGTGCCAATGGATGTCGATCCGCCGGCCGTTGACATAAAGATACCTTGGGCGATCGCATTATTCCCATTGTTGTAAATGGAGCCGGTGTTATTTATTGTTGTAATACTTCCAGAGCCGGTAAGTTGAATGGCATATAGAGCTCCATTGATTTGAGACGCATTATTGAGATTTTTTACAACTGCTGTTCCATCCACCTGAATACCGCTTGTATTAGTGGTTTGACCCTGAATTAGGCTTGAGTTGTTTAGATTTTCAACTGTCGCATTCTGAATTAATAGCGCAGGGTTTGTCAGCCAAGCAGTAGTTCCGACATAAGCTCCAGACTGAATAGCTACCTCAGATTTATTGGAAGAAATGACTACGTTTGGGCAATTTGTTCCTGTGATAGAAACCGGGTCACCACTGGTAGAGCATTGTGCAAAGGCAGCATTAAATGCACCTACCCCTACAAGAAAAATACAAAACTTAATAACAAATGGGGTAATTTTTGATGGCATTGATTACTCGTTTTTAAATACATTAACCGTTCCACCACAAGCGGCAAAACACTGTCTATAGGATTCGTCGCACTGCCAATTATTGGCATGCGCTTGACAATACATGCCGTTGGGATTGCACTTCTTTACATCATCATGACTTTGCGCTCGATTGACGCAAGCCTGATAGTTCAAATGGTTCTGCTGTTGGCAGCTATTTACACTGTTCTGAGCTTGTTGCTGCATGCTGTTGTAACAAACCTGCTTAGTGGACATACATTGCATTGCGCAGGTTTTGCCATGCTCTGTTGGTGGTGCAATGTATTCGTAGCGATAGGTGGTACAGGAAGCTAAGGCGATCAATGCCGCCAGGCCAAAGAATATGCTCTTCAAGTTCTTCATTTTGTTAACATGTTATCAATTATAGGCATAATTATGACATACCAACCTTACTCTTTTAGGTGAAATGACAGACTCCAGCACTTCGAGAAGCGAAAAGAATCAGCTACGACTTAAACAAGTGGTAGGTGTAGCTCATCGCCTGTTTGAAAGCCGCGGCTTCGAAAAAGTTGGGATGCGTGAAATAGCTGAAGCGGCCTCCATGAGTCCGATGCAGGTATATCGACTTGGTCTAGATAAACAAGATCTATTGGCTGAAGTGATTTACCAAGTCAACGAGGAAGTCATTAGCAAGATAAAGCCATTTACAGCTACAAAACATAAGGACCCAGTAACTTTTATCGAGAGCTATTTATTGGATCTATACAAACAAGATGTAGCCATTAAGACTATTCGCAAAGAAGGTGCTGCATTTGGTTGGCTTTGGTCAGGGAAGTATGAAGCGTTGATCTTTGGACAAGTGATGCAAATGATTCAACCCATTGCGGATGCCTTAACTCACTTTGAATATGATGAAATCGAGGCGCGTTGTTATGCAATTTGGTCGCTCTACTATGTGGGATATCGAAATGCCGTCATGAATAACGCCAATGCGCAAGCATGCTTAGATGGCATTAAGCCCAGCTTACAAATTAATCTTAGGAAATAGATTGATGAAGAATTTAATGTATCTGTACGTAGCGCTATTACTTGCACTTCAGCCTAGTCTGAGTAGCGCTTTAGAGAAGCCTGAAGGTGTTGTGTACTGCCACGGTAAGACTGTGGTGGAATATCGCCTAATTAATCCAGAGAAGAATGGCACTGCATCTGATGTTGATTTAACGGTCAATGGCAAGACAGCGCGCTATATGACTGCTTATTCATGGTTTGGCTCAAACCAAGCAATACCTAAGGGTTTTCTATTTGCCATTTTGGGCGAAAAACAATTTGATCCATTGTTGGTATTTGATGGGCACCTTCTGGATGCAAAGAAGAACAAATACCTCAAATGTAATTAATGATTGAACTGACCTGATTTTTAGTACCACTCCCAAAGAGAGGATTTTTGATAATCTTCACCTTAAAGGAGTGCTAAATATGGCAAAAGGCCAACGTCTTAAACCCGAGCAAATCGTCACCTTATTGCGT
>NZ_JACVOV010000005.1 GCF_018882245.1 Polynucleobacter sp. AP-Capit-er-40B-B4
CGGATCTTGCCACCATAAGCGTCCCTGATAAAGACAAAGTCATAACTCCAAACATGATTGGTATGAGTAGCTCGCAATCTCATACAGCTGCCATCGGAGAGCCAGAGTCTGCCTCTAGGAGGTTGCTTTTGTGGGATCTTTAGGCCTTCTTGCCGCCAGATGCGAGCGACCTTTGCAGTAGTCGCTTGCCCCCAACCAGCGTTACGCATCATGCCCGCAATAAATCTATAGCCATACCGGCCATAGGTGCTCGCCATGCGGATGACTTCAGCTCGCAGGGGCTCTTCGTCATCTCTAGGCAATGGCATATAGCGATAAGCGGCTCTCGATAGCCCCACTAAACTGCAGGCAGTCCGCTCAGAGATAGAATGCTGGTCCATGAGCAGCTGCGCTGCATTTTTACGCCTAGTAGGGCTTAGAAGTTTCCCTTAATGACTTCCTTAAGCATGACTTCTCGTAGCGATAAGTCCGCTACGAGCTTCTTAAGCCGGGTATTTTCCAGTTCTAGATCTTTGTACTTACGAGCTTGATCGACCTTCATGCCGCCATAAATCTTGCGCCAACGATAGTAGCTTTGCTCTACCGTTCCCACTTCTTTACAGGCCTGGGCTAGGGTTTTGCCGTTCGTTGTCAGGACATCGATTTGACGCAATAAGGTGACGATTTGCTCGGGTTTAAGACGTTGGCCTTTTGCCATATTTAGCACTCCTTTAAGGTGAAGATTATCAAAAATCCTCTCTT
>NZ_JACVOV010000006.1 GCF_018882245.1 Polynucleobacter sp. AP-Capit-er-40B-B4
TGAACTGCTGTCAATTTAGGTCCACTACCAAAGAGAGTTTTTCTATAGTAAATCATTGCAGCAACATGGGTTGATTCTGCAATAGTTTGGGTACTTGGGTTTGGGGTGCTGGAGGTCTGTAACCCAATGCACTATGCGGCCTGACATGGTTGTAATGCTTAACCCACTCCCCCACGATGATCTGGGCTTCTTTTAAGCTATAGAAGATCTCCCCATCCAAAAGGTTGTCTCTAAAGGTGCCGTTAAAGCTTTCACAAAAGCCATTCTCCCAAGGGCTGCCCGGTTCAATGTAGGCTGTCTTTACTCCAATGCCAGATAACCAACCCCGTAGCTCTTTAGCAATAAATTCTGGGCCATTATCACTTCGGATGTGCTCGGGGATGCCGTGAGTAATCATGGCGTTGGCCAGTTGTTCAATCACTTGGATTGAGCCAATTCGTCTAGCGCAGAAGATCGTTAAACACTTTCTACTGAACTCATCAATCATGGTCAGCATCCGGATCTTGCCACCATAAGCGTCCCTGATAAAGACAAAGTCATAACTCCAAACATGATTGGTATGAGTAGCTCGCAATCTCATACAGCTGCCATCGGAGAGCCAGAGTCTGCCTCTAGGAGGTTGCT
>NZ_JACVOV010000007.1 GCF_018882245.1 Polynucleobacter sp. AP-Capit-er-40B-B4
TGTTGCCTTGGCATAAGCCAAGGTACCACCTGAAGTGGTGCTGTCATTGGCAACAACCGTACCATTGACGGGCGTATCTTCAGGGGTGGTATTAGTGTCATTAGCAGCAGTTAAGTCAACTACCGGACTAACCGTAATATCAAGAGTGGAGACAACATCCGCACCTAAACCATCGGTCAGCGCGTAGCTAATTGTTGGAACAGTGCCGTGATAGTTGGCTGCTGGCGTAAAGGTGTAATCGCCATTGGCGGCAATAGTGATAGTGCCAACACCTGGGATTGTTTGCGCTGTAGCGCCTACGGTAAAGACAACCGGGTTACCGCTACCATCGACCACGCCAGCAACTGTGAAGGTACTTACCGTTACCGGGCCATCAACACTGGTGGTTCCCGTTAACAAGTTACCGCTCTTAGCGGTATCTTCTGGTGTTGTTACGGTTTCAGGGGCATCAGTGAAGATGTCGTTAACCGGAGTAAT